>DASZHL010000100.1:0-4478 GCA_035937855.1 Vulcanimicrobiaceae bacterium | reverse complement strand
CTTACGTTTGGTTCCGCAGCGCAATCGTGTGAAGGTTACGGCGATCGCGCGCGATCTTGATCGCGTGCTCGGTGGGTTCGTGCGTGGGCAAGTCCTTATCGGTTTCGTAATCGGAGCATGCATCACCGTGATGCTTTTGCTCACGCATGTGCGCTACGCGGTGCTGATCGGCGTGATGGCCGGAGTGTTGAACGTGATTCCGTACATCGGCTCGATCGCCGGCTTTTTTCCGGCGGTGACGCTGGCACTCTTTGACGATGGTTGGCAGCACGCGCTCTTGGTCGGCTTCTTGTTCGTCGCGATCTTCCAACTCGATGGTCATTTCATCACGCCGCGCATCGTCAGTGAGAGCGTCGGCTTATCGCCGTTGATGGTCATCATCGCGATCTTGATCGGTGGTGAATTGCACGGCATTCCCGGCATGTTTATCGCGGTTCCAGTTGCGGCGATCCTCCGTGTACTCGTTCTCCACGCCTTGCCTCAAGAACAAGGAATGCCGGCTGAGAGCCGTCGCGGCGCGAGAAAGGTTTCCGCATGAGTCCGATCTCCCCGGATCGTCGACAACCACGCATTCCGTCGCGCGTCGAAATCATCGGTGTCCCGATGGATTTGGGTGCCGATCGTCGCGGTGTCGACATGGGACCATCCGCGATACGATATGCACGCCTTCATGAGCGTTTGAAGAGATTGGGAGTTTCGGACGTCCGCGATCGTGGAGATCTCGTTGTCCCCATCCCGGAAGCGGCCACGATCAAAACTCCAAACGCCAAACATCTGCCGATTATTCGCGCAGTCTGTGAAGAGCTCGCGAGCGTCGTTGCAACGGTCGTCCGCGAGGGAGGCACGCCGCTGGTGTTGGGCGGCGATCATTCGATCGCAATAGGTACGCTTGCCGGATTAAAACGTGCGCGAAAGGCGCCGCCGGGACTGATTTGGATCGACGCTCATGCCGACATCAACACGCCGGAGACTTCGCTCTCGGGCAACGTCCACGGAATGCCCGTTGCTTTAGCGCTTCAGGACAAATCCATTCTCGCTGAGCATACGGCGCTGATCGGATTACGCGATCTCGATGAAGCTGAAAAGCGCGCGATTCGTGAATTCGGCGTGCATCCGTTTAGCATGAGCGATATCGATCGTTTAGGGATGGAGCGAGTGATCGAAGAGGCGCTCTCAATCGCGGCGACGGGTCCGGGCTCGCTGCACGTCTCGTTCGATATGGACGGCATCGATCCAACCGAGGCCCCCGGTGTCGGAACGCCCGTGCGGGGCGGAATCTCCTATCGCGAAGCGCACCTCGCGATGGAAGCGGTAGCCGCAAGCGACGCGCTCGGCTCGCTGGAAATCACCGAGATCAATCCGATCCTCGACGACCGCAATCGCACCGCCGAACTCGCCGTGCAATTAATCCTCTCCGCCTTCGGCAAAACGATTCTCTAGCAAGGTTTCCGAAGGATCTCGGCCGAAAGGTTCGCTCCATGGGACGTCCGACGGAAATTGTACTCTACCAGGCTGAGTGGTGCCCGTATTGCGCGCGGGTTCGCTCCAAACTTACCGAGCTGTTGCTCGATCACCGTGTGGTCAACGTGCCGCGCGAGCATCACTTGCGGGGAATCGTGAAAGAAGTCTCCGGCCAAACGGGGATCCCCGTGATGGTCGACGGTGACGTCATCCTCGACGACGACGACACGATCATCCCCTATCTCGAGAAAACGTACGGCGCGATCGCGGCGAGTTAGCGCGACTATTCCGCGCTAATCGCGACTCCGGTCATTCTTCGTGGACGACGGAGAACGAACACCAGCGGGGTGAGCACGAGACTAATGATGGCGAGGACCATCGACGCATCGGCGTAGGCTTGCGTCATCGCTTGTTTGACCACGAGCGAGTAAATTCGTGCCAAGGGAACGTGCGCGAGCGCGATGTTCAGCGCGATGTTCGTATGCTTGATGGTCGCGGCGATTCCGTCTTGATGAAACGCGCTTCGATTGGCCAAGAGCGAGACGAGGGCGGCTGTCGAGAATGAACCCCCGAGCTGCAGTGAGAGATTGGTGAAGGCGGATGCCTTTGGAATCATTGCCGGGGGGATCGAACTGAGCACCGCAACGGAAAGGGGCACGAAGAGCAACGCAAGTGCGAATCCCGAAATGAGCATCGGCGGCGCCAAGGCCCAGAAGGGACTGAAGCTTGTCGTTACGAGAGCTTGCCACCCACTCGAGACGGCCAACAGCAAGAAGCCGACTCCGAGAAGGATGCGCGTATCGAAGCGACCCGATGAAGCTAACCGCGCCATCAGCGGAGTGAAGAGCGCGATGACGACGGCGCGCAGCAAGATGAGTTGCCCCGAAAGGGTCGCGGTATAGCCGAGAACCCCTTGGACATATTGCGGCAAGAGGACAATTGAACCGAGGAGGCTAGCGCCGATCGCGAAACCCATGCATGCGCCGGCCGATATGCTGCGGTTTGTGAGCGCACGGAGATCGACGATCGGGCGGCACGTGCCCCAGATCTCCCAGAGTGCGAAGCTGATAAGGCCGACGACCGCGGTCGCCATACACGTGCATATGAGTTCCGAATTGAACCAATCATTGCGCTGCCCTTCGTCGAGCACGTACTGGAGTGATCCCAGTCCCGTCGCTAACAGCGCGACCCCCATCGTATCGACGGGAATCGGTCGAGGGTCGGTCGGATTGCGGAGTTGGGTGAAGATGATGAACGCCGCGATCGTTCCGGGAATCACGTTAATGAAGAAGATTTCATTCCATGTGAAATTGTCGGTCAGCCAGCCGCCCAAGATTGGGCCGATCGTCGGACCAACGATCGCACCCATCGCGAAGAGTGCTTGGCTCGTACCGAGCTTCTCGCGCGGAAAGGTGTCGCTAAGCGTCGCTTGCGCGGTTGCGATGAGTCCGCCTCCGAAAAGACCTTGCAAGATGCGCCAGATGATCAGTTGATCTATGGAAGTCGAGATTCCGCAGAGCATCGACGCAATGGTGAATCCGACTACCGCCGTGCCGTAATATTGACGACGTCCGAAACGCATCTGTAGCCAGGGGGTCAGCGGGATTACGATGACCGCCGAGATGATGTATCCGGTCACCACCCACGCACCTTCGTCGATGGTCGCGCCGAGATTGCCTTGGATGATCGGAAGAGCGACGTTGACGATCGTGGTGTCAAGCGTTTGCAATAGTGTCGCGAGCATCACGGCGACGACAATGAGAACAAGGCGTCCGCCGCTTTCAACGACGCTTCGTTGGGAGGAGAGGCTGTTCGGGTTCATTGTGTCGTACAATCCGCCTTAGGGTGCGAATGTTGCAGCGATGAGTGCTCCGGCAAACGTGGCCGCGAGGTTGACCCCATCATTGCCGAAGAACGGAAGACCGCGCAACAGGGTGGTGAGATTCCCGCAAGAATGAGTCAACGTTTCGCATGGCCGTCGGCAGACCGGGCAAAAACGAAGGCTCTGAAGCGAGCCGCCAAGCAAGGAGTCGAGTGTCGCCCCGCCGATTCCGGCCAGCGTGACGGTGATAATTCCGGCCGTTCCGAGGATTCCCGCAACGAGGGCGACGGAAAGTGCTCCGCCTATTTCCGCGAGGGTTCCGATAATGGTGACGCCTCCGGAGAGACCGGGAGCGATTGGTTTCAGCGTCAGAATTGAGCGAGGTGTACCGCCGAAAACCGTCCCGATTTCGGTGCTCCACGTATCCGCCGCCGCAGCAGCGAAAGCACCCGCGAAGGCCGCCGGCGCATGAGGGATTCCCCGGGCCGCCAGCAACGCGCATAGGGCTGCGACGCCGCCGTTAGCGAGAACCTGGACGGCATCACGAGGGCCTTGTTTATCGATATCGGTGAGGAGAGTTCGCTTGCGTGCGCGTTCGACGCGCGAAAGGGCAACCGACGGTAGGAAGAAAGCCAAGAGCACAATCCCGCCCGCAAGTTGGAGCCCACCGATCGCGGCCGTTCCGACGAAGACAGCGGCGATCGCACCGTCACGCGTGAGGGTGTGGAAGCGCCACGCCGCCAAGGCGACGAGCGTCGAAGCGAAAAACCCGATAAAGAAGCTCACGGTCGAACATCATCTCGCGAAAGTCCGGTGCGTTCCTGCTTGGGGGTTCGGGGGAGCGCAGGCTTCGACGGATTTGCGGAAGCCGGTGCGTATGGGCGTTGAGGTACTCCTCGCCCTTGGCGTGATTTGCAACAGAATTGCTCATTATTAAGAGGAATAAAGCTGCTTATCTCGAAGGTGTTGATCAGAAATGCCTTGGCTCACGCCCTCATCATTCAACTTGTAAAGAGGGGACGTTCGTAAGAACAGAAAGCGGCTATGAAGCTTCCGTATATTGAAACGTATAAAATCAGGGATACGTATAAAATCAAATCGCGTGATGGTTCCGATGTCACACCTACGCATGAAAAGCCTCCAACTTCTCCGTTTACGAGAAAACTCAAGGAGCTACGTGAGGCGAAAGGACTTA
>DASZHL010000099.1:0-9768 GCA_035937855.1 Vulcanimicrobiaceae bacterium | reverse complement strand
TAGAAGAACCATTTATCGTTATTGTGGAACCGACCGTGAGCAGCCAGCTACTCAAGCTTCCGTTGAGAGTCATCGCTGCCGTCGGAAAATACAGCATCCCTGCCAAACCTGAACCATTCGTGCCGTTGTACGTGAAGCCCTGCGCGTCGCTCGCTACTTGGTAAAAAAGGACGCCGGCCGTCGAGCCGGTAGTGGGAGCGGTGAGTACGATACCAGGTGCAGCTACTCCATTTATTGTGATCGTGCCGGCCTCGTTGTAAAAGGTGACGTTCGAGCCGCTGACGTTCGTACAGCCGTTGATGAGGAGGCCGTGTTCCAATACGTATGTTCCAGAAGCAAATGTGACGTTTGTAACTCCGTTGACTTTAAGTATAGCGCAATACGTTCCCGGTTGGATTGTAACGCCGCTTCCGCCGCTAAATGTGCTTTGGGCAGCGCATCCGCCGCTCGTCGGCGCTGTCGTAGTGAGACTCGCACATCCGGCGACCGTCATACACGGATCGCTAAAGGCAATCGTCTGCTCTGGTGTGACATTCACAGTCGATCCATTTACAGTCGACGAACCCACATACGTGATCGATCCGGCCGTTACTGTCGACCCGTTGATGAGGGAATTTCCGTCCGATGCTATGCCGCAATTTCCGATATTCACCGTAGAACCGTTGATATCAACCGAATTTCCGCTTGTAGCGAGCGCATAAATACAGGCACGTTTTCCGGAATTTATCACGGCGACGGATCTTGCGCTGATCGTCGTTGGGACTCCCAAATAGCCGGCAAAGAGTGACGGAGCGGGTTTTTTCACAAGGACTTCCACCGCTTGGTCGTTTGCGGTATACGGTCCGGTAAGCGGCGGCGGATTTACCGAAACTGTGACACCGGCCACACCGTTCGTAAAACCGTTGGTCGCGGAATCTTGTTGTGCGGCGGTGGTAACAGTCGCCGCATAGCCGCTGGTCCCATACGGCGAGTACTCAAGCGCTATTGCGCCCGCTATGGCGGCGCTATCTGAAGCCGTTTGCGCAAGCCGCTGCTGGTAACGCCAGACGCCTACATCCACCCCGAATGCCGTTATCCCGAAGAATCCAATAATCCCGAGGGCAAGGATCGGCACAAGTTGCCCTCTTTTGCCATGCGGGGCACTTTTTGTGCTTGACTTTTGTGGCTGGATATGACGATCCATAAAGATATCTGCCCCGTTTGTCCTAAGAAATTTACCAAAGAATAGGACTTTCGGCCCATCATATTCTCATTTTGCATCTGTTCCATCGAAAGTGTAAGTGACTGATCCCACACTTTTCATAAGAACTGGAAATATCATAGACGAGCCGATGACGGCAATCCGGTCTTTCTTTTTCTCGCAAACCTTTCTTAGAAAACTGAAGCGACTTGGCTCACTTCTCCTCTATGAAAGCCGAGCACTATGCGGCGTCACGGATCGATATCGATGACCAGTCGCGTCCGGCGATCGACACGAGCCAGCGGAAGAATTTCCGCACGAAGGTGATCGCGTAGACGCTCTCCATCGGGAATCTTGACGGCGATCCGATACCGCCACTGGTCATTCACCTTCGCCGGGACGAACGGCGCCGGTCCAAGGACCTCGGCATCCGGCAATTCGCGCAAGGCGGTCGCGTAGCGTTGCGCGCTCTCCTTCACTGCGACGAGCACTGGCCCAATGACCGCCAGATACGCGAGGTCGCCCGCCGGCGGATATGCGAGTTCGCGACGATCGCGCAATTCTTGAGCGGCGAACGTCTCGTAATCATGAGCTGCCGCACAGCGGATCGCCGGAGCATTCGGTGAATACGTCTGCACGATTGCTTCTCCGTATTTGGAACGGCCGCTTCGTCCTACCACCTGAGCGATGAGGTCGAAGGTCCGCTCCGCCGCCCGAAAATCCGGAATATGCAGATCTCCGTCCGCCGCGATGACTCCGACCAACGTAACATCGGCGAAATCGAGCCCTTTGGTTACCATCTGGGTTCCGACGAGAATATCGCCCACTTGCGCGAACTCGTCCAGTAAGCGCGCGTGCGCACCGATCCGCGTCGTCGTATCGCCGTCCATTCGCACCACTCGCGCGTGGGGAAAGAGTTCTCCGAGACTCTCGACGACGCGTTGCGTTCCGGTGCCGAACTCCCGCAAAGGGCCCTTACAACGCGGACAGGTCGAAGGCAAAATCTCTCGATAATCGCAAAGATGGCAGCGGAGCAAATTCTCCGCGCGATGGACCGTCAGGGAAACACTGCAACGCACACAAGTCGGAACATGACCACATGCGCGACAGAGCGCGAAGCGCGCACTTCCGCGCCGGTTGATGAACAGAATCGTCTTCTCCTTGCGGCGGAGGCGTTCGGCGATCGCCTCGACGAGCTGCGTCGAAAAGATGCGGCGATTTCCGCGCACGAATTCCTGTCCGAGATCAACGATGTGAACCTTGGGCATGGGCATTTGCGTCGCGCGCTGTTCTAAACGCACGCATGCGATTCGTCCCGCGCAAACTGCGTCGTAGGCTTCCATCGACGGAGTCGCGCTACCGAGCACAAGCGTTGCACCAAGTTCGAGCGCACGCCGTCGCGCGACTTCCACGGCGTGGTAACGCGGTGCGCTCTCTTGTTTATACGTTCGCTCATGCGCCTCATCCACGACGATCAAGCGGAGGTTCCGTAGCGGAGCGAAGACGGCGCTTCGTGCACCAACGACGACATCGACATCTCCACGTCGAGCCGCCTGCCAAGCTTCATAACGCTCGCGATCGGAAAGCCCCGAATGCAAGACCGCGACACGTTCACCGAATGCGGCCTCGAAGCGTCGCGCCGTCTGCGGGGTCAGCGAAATTTCCGGCACCAGAACGAGCGCGCGTCCTCCTCGCTCAAGAACCTCGGCAATCGTTGAAAGGTACACCAAGGTTTTCCCGCTGCCGGTTACGCCGTGCAGAAGAACCTCACCAAATGTTCCGCTCTCAACAAATTCGTCGATGCGCGCAATCGCCGTCGTCTGCTCAGCGGTCGGCGTGAATTCCGAGACATAGCTGCGGTGCATCCGTTGCAACGAGGCGGCCGGTATGTTTCGTTCGACGATCGCGCCGGCGGCAATTGCCCGTGCGATAACGGCTGACGAAAATCCCGCCAAGGTGGCATCCGCCCGTCGCACTATTCCCTGCGACCGGACGAACTCGATCAAGGCGTTGGTTCGGGCACCTCCCCCGGCGCCGTCACCAAGTTCGAGAACACGCTCGAGTCTCGCCGTAATGCGCGCTCGTTCGAAACGCCGCTGACGGATGAGCGAACCGGCTCGTACGAGCGTCGAAATTGCGTGCAGTAAGGCTCCGCGATCACCCGCACGACGAGCTTCGGGATGACGCAAGAGCGCTTGAAGCGAGAAGCCCTCCCGCAAATCATCCCAAAGCAGGCGAATCAAGCGCTCCGGAACGCTCGCACTGGGCTTGGGCTCCTCACCCACGAGCGACAGATGCTCGAATGTGCGCGGTAAGGCTCCCGGAGGAACGACGCATCCCAGCGCCTCGGCGAACGAACACAGATAACGCGCGGACAACCAGCGGGCCAAAGCCACACCTTCGGCATCGAAGGCTTCACCGGCGTCGAGAACTTCTTCGATCGCCCGAATTCCTTTACGGGCCTCTTCTTCTCGAACCGCGGCGACGACAACCGCTTGCACAACTCGCGCTCCCAGCGGAACCCGAACCGTATTTCCAAGACGAACGTCCATTCCTCCCGGAACCGCATAGGTCAATGCCAAGTCGAAGCGCCGCGTCTTCAGCAGGGGCAAAACCTCGACGACGCGCATGAGGGGTCCGGAGCCTTCAACGATACACGTCGCCGTCCCAGAGCCCTTGCCAACATCGATTCGCGTCAGCGTAGTTCGCGGCTTCCCGGTTCGTTCCATAAGCTCTTCACAACCGCGCGAACCGACGGAAGCGGAACGCGGACGCCGAATTCGACATCGCCGATCTTGCGCGGAAGAACGAAACGCAGATGTCCGTTGCGCGTCTTCTTATCGGTTGTCATCGCAGGAACGATCTCCGGCCCGCACGTCGACGACAACGACAGCGGGAGATCGAGCAACGCCAAAAGCGAAAGCACCCGTAGATGCTCCTCTCGCGAGAAACGATCGCAGCGCAATGCCAACAAGCCCGCCGCGCGAAGGCCGACGGCGACTGCTTCTCCGTGTGAGATTCGGTACGAACTTGCGCGCTCAATCGCGTGTGCAAACGTATGCCCGAGATTGAGCACCTCGCGTCGCCCGGCTTCCAGACGATCCTCCGCCACAACCATCACCTTGACCTTGATCTGCTCGGCGACAACCACTTCCCACGGCCAGCGACGGAGTTCGTGCGCCGCGAGTTCCTCAAGGTGCGCGAAGACCTCGCCGCCTTCGATAATTCCGTGCTTTACGACCTCAGCCATGCCCTCGCGCAACTGGCGATCGGGAAGCGTTTTGAGCGCGCCGATATCGCACAAAACCGCGATCGGATCCCGGAACACCCCGGCAAGATTCTTTCCGCCGCGTAGGTCCACGCCGGTCTTTCCGCCGATCGCCGCATCGACCATGGCAACGAGCGAGGTTGCGACGTTGACGAAGCGGACCCCGCGCATATAGATTCCCGCCGCGAAACCGAAGACATCGCCCGCAACCCCTCCCCCCACGCCGACGACGATGGTTTCCCGGTCGGCGCCGAGCTCGATCATGGTGTCGAGGACCTCCTCGACGATTCGCAAACGTTTGCGCCGTTCGCCCAATGCAAATGTGGCCAGCGGCGCGCCGATCGCACGCGCGAGCCGCTGCGCCCGCGTCTCGACATTGCGATCGCACAACACGACGGCTCGCGCGCCGCGTGCTTTCACGATTTCGACGAGGTGAACTTGCGAATCAAAATCGATGATGATCGGATAGGGCAGATCGTCGAGGCGAATCATCGCAGATTACTTTCTTGTACGGCGAGCGCAGCTTCCCAGGAACGAATAGCTTCGGCGATTTCGGATGCGTAGCGGCGTGGTGTGCGACCGTCGCCGTGCACGTGAATTTCGGCTTCATGGTAGAGCGGCTCCCGCGCCGCAAGCAATTCGCGGATGCGCTCAAGCGTCGGCGTCGACCCCAGAACGGGACGCACGTCTTTCGATCGGCGTACGCGACGGAGAATCGTTTCCGGCTCAACGCGCATGTACACGCGCAAGGCACTGCTCTCCCCGAGAAGTCCATGTGTCGCAGAATGCGTCACCGCCCCTCCACCAAGTGCGATTACCGCGACTGGCCCCGCAAGAGCACGAGCGACGACGGCGTATTCGAATTCGCGGAACCGCGCCTGCCCCTCACGCGCGAAGATTTCCGCAATCTCGCCGTGCTCCTCGACGATCATCGCATCGGTATCGACGAACGGCAGATCGAGTTCGTCGGCCACCAAACGCCCGACCGTCGATTTTCCGGCAGCCATAAATCCGACGAGAGCGACGTGCCGCATTTACGGGCGAGTCGTCGCGGCGCTGAAGAGTTCCGCTGCGGCCGTCACGGAGCGAGCGAGATTATCCCGCGTCTCTTCCAGGGAATCTCCACCGAATTTCTCGAGCACGGGCGCCGTCAAGGCCAGGCGCACCATCGCCTCGCCGACGATCGCCGCTGCGGGAACGACGCAGACGTCGCTGCGCACAATCGACGCCGGGGCCTCAGCGCCTTCGTGCAGATTCACCGACGGCAAAGCCTTCATCAATGTTGGAATCGGCTTCACGGTGACCCGCAACCTGACGTCCTGACCATTGGAAATGCCGCCTTCGATGCCGCCGGCCCGATTGGAGCCGCGCACGACTCGTCCTTCGGAAAAACCGAAGGTATCGTGTGCCTGCGAACCGGACTTGCTTGCAACGTCTCGGCCAACTCCGACCTCGACCGCCTTGACCGTCTGCATCGCCATCAGTGCCCCGGCAAGCACGCCGTCCAAGCGCGTATCGGGCTGGCGATTGGAGCCGATGCCGATAGGCAGACCGCTTACTACGATCGTGAAACTCCCACCCAGGGTGTCGCCCGCCGCCTTCGCCGCGTCGATCGCTTCGATCATCCGCCGTTCGGTCGCGGCGTCGGGACAGCGCACCTCGCTCGCAGCGACGGCGGCGGGATCGACCCCATAGAACTCCGGTGCGATCACTGATCCAATCTGCGAAACATAGGACGCGGTGTGAATTCCTAAGGCCGCGAGAAACTGGCCGCAGATCGCTCCCAATGCGACCCGCATAGCAGTCTCCCGCGCACTGGCGCGCTCAAGGACGTTGCGCAGGTCGCGATGCCGGAACTTCAGCGCACCCGCATAATCGGTATGCCCCGGTCGCGGATTGGTCAGGGGTTTGCCGCCTCCGGTGATCGGATCCATCAGCGCCCGGTTGTTTTCGTAGTCCTTGTTCCGAACGAGGACGGCGATCGGCGATCCCAAGGTCAACGAACCGCGTAGACCGGCGAGGAACTCGACCTCGTCGGTTTCGATCTTCATTCGTCCGCCGCGACCGTAGCCGCCTTGCCGAGCACGCACCTCCGCGTTGATCGCGTCCACGTCAAGGCGGAGATTCGCGGGTAGGCCGTCGAGGATACCGACCAGGGAGGGCCCATGAGATTCGCCGGCGGTCAAATACCGAAACATACTGCCTCTCTTTCAACGCCCGGATCGTAAATTCCGCGACAATGCGTTGCGCTTATCGAGAAACCGCCTGTATGCTCCTGTCGATCAGCCTGCTCGGCGCTCTGGTCTGCTCGGTCGGCGCACACAGAACTCGGCGCCCCGGTGCCTCGCAAGGAGTATCCTGGAAGGCGTCTTCCAACCACTTGGTGCAATGAGGAGTCTTATGACAATTTTGACGACCGGCGGAACGCAGGCGACGCGTACCGAGACCGACACCATGGGGACTATAGAGGTTCCTACCGACAAATATTACGGCGCACAGTCCGCGCGTTCACTCATCCACTTCGACATCGGCGACGGTGTGACTCCGCGCGACGTGATGCCGACCCAAGTGATCAAGGCGATGGCCCTTCTCAAGAAGGCCTGCGCCCTCGTCAACTTCGACCTTGGAAAGCTCGACAAGGAAAAGACCGACCTTATCGTCCAGGCCGCCGATGAAATCATCGCCGGAGGCTTGCAGAGCCACTTTCCGCTCCGCGTCTGGCAGACGGGCTCGGGCACGCAGACGAATATGAACGTCAACGAGGTCATCGCCAATCGGGCAATCGAGATCGCCGGCGGCACGCTCGGCTCAAAGAAACCCATCCACCCCAATGACCACGTCAATATGTCGCAGTCGTCCAACGACACGTTCCCGACCGCGATGCACATGGCCGCAGCCGATGCCCTCGTTACGATGCTGCCCGCCGTTGCCAAACTGCGGGACGCCCTCGACGCCAAGGCCAAGCAGTGGGCCAACATCGTCAAAGTCGGACGCACCCATCTTCAAGATGCTACGCCGCTGACGCTGGGCCAGGAATTCTCCGGCTATGTGACCCAGCTCGACCGAGCGATTCGAGCCTCCCGCGAGGCCCTCGAGCATCTCTACGATCTGGCGATCGGCGGGACGGCCGTCGGCACCGGCCTCAACGCACATCCGGAGTTCGCCGATCGTGCGGCCAAGAAAATCGGCGAGCTCACGGGCCTGCCTTTCCGTTCCCATCCGAATAAATTCACCGCACTGGCATCGCACGACGATTTCGTCTTCGCCTCGGGCGCGCTTAAGATGCTCGCCGCGGCCTTGATGAAAATCGCCAATGACATTCGTTGGCTCGGGTCCGGTCCCCGCGCGGGAATCGGCGAACTCTCGCTTCCCGAAAACGAGCCGGGTTCTTCGATCATGCCGGGCAAGATCAACCCAACGCAATGTGAAGCGATGACGATGGTCTGCGTCCAGGTCTACGGAAACGACCTCGCCATCAGCCTCGGCGCGTCACAGGGCAATTTCGAGCTGAACGTCTTCAACCCCGTGATGATCTACAACTTCCTGCACTCAACGACATTGCTACGCGATGCGTGTACGATGTTCCGCGAACATTGCGTCGAAGGTTTGATCGCAAACGAAACGACG
Source organism: Vulcanimicrobiaceae bacterium (assembly GCA_035937855.1). Lineage (GTDB taxonomy): Bacteria > Vulcanimicrobiota > Vulcanimicrobiia > Vulcanimicrobiales > Vulcanimicrobiaceae > DASZHL01. The sequence continues at coordinate 1,693 of DASZHL010000099.1, read as the reverse complement.
ATCGCGAACTACCTCAAGTCTTCGTTGATGCTCGTGACCGCGCTCGCACCGCACATTGGGTACGACAAAGCGGCCGAGATCGCGAAAACCGCTCATAAGAAAAACGCGACCCTTCGCGAGACCGCGCTCGCCCTTGGATACGTCACCGGCGAACAATACGACAAATTCGTGATTCCCGCGAACATGACTCACCCGTAATTCCACAACGAATAGCGTGCTTCCAAAGCGGTCGAGCGTCAATTCGTTCGATCGCTTCTTTCATTGCTATCCGCGACCCCGAGCGGGAAATTATCGAGCGCGTCTTCTTCCCGTCATACGCGGAGCTACCCGACGATGCCTTCGATTACGTCCGCAAGCCAGTCTTCGGATGTGAGGGTAACAGCATCACGCTCATTCGCCGAAACGCACCAGCGAAGGGATCGCTGACGCACGATTTCGAAAATCAGCCCAAGATATTTCAACGACACGTCGAGCTTCCTCGCGTTCCCTATTCGCATCCGCGCTTTGGTCCAACGGAAGGTCGCGCCATCACGACCTGTTTCCTCGCCGGAGGCGTACCAGGCGCGATCGGGATGCGTGTCGGCGGTGAGATCACCGACGCCGGCGCACATTTCCTTCCCTTGGCGTATGCATCCTGATCGTTACGCTCGGCAGCGGTTGCTATCGCACAAACCGCACAGCGTGGACATGAGCCTTACTTCCAATTGCGCGACCTCGTGACTCTCGCGGGATATCATTCAATGGAGCGCTGCGACTTTCGTTATCTCTATTCCCCTCGATTTTCTTGCGAAATTTCTCCTCTAACTGCGGGTTACGTGTATGTCGGGCAATTTCTGCGCCTTTGCTTAAGAAATCCTCCCCCGCACGCCCCGGGATCTCAATACCCCTTGCCTGCAGCGTCCCTGCCTGAAGGTAGACGGGCCCCATTTGTCTCAATTGCCATATATCCGGAGGCTCCCCTTCGGCTCCGCGCGGAGCTTCTGCATATTTTAATGCGTCACTAATTGAATCGAGGTTTCTCGGCCCCGTTTCCGGCCCGGAAAGCACGAGCGATTTTTGGAGATTCAAGTCGCACAACTGATAGGCCCCATTCGCATACCGTGACGCCTTATCGAGTGCATCGACTTTCGATTGATAAAGGGTTGCAACTCGAGATACCTGAAGGTTTCCTTCAAAGCGCTGATGGTCGTTGAGTGCATTATCGCGAGCATCATGAGCGTGTTGGACTCGCTCAAGTATGGGAAGGCTCTCAGCCATCGATAATGAACGAAGGCCTTCGAATAACCAATGGTCGCGATCCTTCCCGGCTGGTAAGGCGTAGATCAGGGATTTGAGTCTTTGCGCACGGGAGGCCTGCTTGGGCCCAGATTCTTCTGTTCCCGCCTTGTACGCTTCGCGCTGCCGGTGTGCCGCTTGTTCGGGACGCTGGCCGGGTTCATCGGCGATCGCTATAGCGCGGTCCGTGTACGATGATCCATGAAGACACGCTAAACCCAGACATTGGTCGAAATCCGTGATCTCATTCGCCGGCGGCGGCTGGGGGAGCGGTTGAAGTTGCGGTTGGGTTGAACGTGGCGATGTATCCATGGGCTTCCCTTCAACGAAGGGAGCGAGCAACCTTCGTCCCCGCTTTCGCCGTGAGTCGGACTTTGGGAAGGGACGATGTGCATCCCGTCCCAAAGTCCGACTCACG
>DASZHL010000098.1:0-7338 GCA_035937855.1 Vulcanimicrobiaceae bacterium | reverse complement strand
TTGTAAACGTAAATCCATGCGGCAACTTTCGGTTCATCCAACATGATAAATCGCCGTATAAACTGAGATTCTTCCGGGCATTGCGGATCGTATTCTTCGTATGTGTCCAAACTTTTGAGAATATGCGGACGTTTGATCTCGAGTAATCGTCCGTGAATCGGCGTTTCCCCCTGCAGCACAAATCCGGGATAAGGTCCGAGGTCGTAGAGCGTCCCCTTTATTTTGAAGCTTCCGGAGTCAACGAGTTGCGCTTGAATTTCTCTCGATAATTCCCCTTGAGCAAAAGGAACTCCGTTGTTATCGCTGAGCGTTCCGTAGACCGCGAGATACATCTTCATCGGGAAACCGACGCTTGCCGGAAGATGTTCGACAGAATCCAAGACAGCGGCGCGAAGAATCGTCTGCTCACCGTCCTTCATGCGACAAAGTTCTCCTCGCGGATGCAAAGGCCACGGCGTTCCAATACGCTGCGCGCTGCGGCGGCTCCGCTTCCGCGGACTGCGGGATGACCGTGATTGATGAGAACCGCTTCAAACCTGTCGAGTGCTTCGATCAAACCTTCCGGGGTGATCGCGCCCATCGTTCCGACACGGAACATTTTCCCCTTGAGTTCTTCCTGACCGGATCCGAAAATCACGCCGTGTCGGATGCGGAGATCATCGAGGACATTGCCCGCGACAATCCCCGCGGGGGTACACAATGCCGTGACGGTCACCGCATGCGCGCCGGGCGCGGAGAACGGCGTGAGACCGGCGGCGGCGGCGAACGCATGGATCGCCTCGGCGTTGCGTTCATAACGCTCCCATACGCTGGGCGCGCCTTCCGCATGATAGCGCTCAAGCGCGACATCGAGCGCGAAATTCAACGAGATCGGCGGCGTCCACGGGGTCTCTCCGCTCATGGAGAATTTGCGTGCTCGGTGCAGATCGAGTGCAAAGCGGGGTCCCGTGGCGACGGCAATCCGCTGCCACGCACGCGGACTCACGGCTATCGCGGCGACGCCGGGTGAAAGCGCCAACACTTTCTGCGAAGACGTTACGACGATATCGAAACCCCATTCATCCATGCGAAACGCTTGCGCTCCGAATCCGCTCACCGAATCGACGATCGTCGTCGCCGGATGATCGCCGATCGCTCGCGCAAGCGCTGCCATATCTTGCCGCGCGCCCGTCGATGCCTCCGTGTCCGTCAGGAAGATTCCGGCGATTTCTCGTTTTCGATCCGCAACCAGTCGTGCCGCCAATACACGCGGATCGACGACCGCTCCGTCCTCGCAAGCGACAGTCTCGACCTCAAGGCCGAATGCTCGGGCGATTGCCGCCAGACGGCGACCGAATACGCCGATGGGACACGACAGCACCTTTTGCCCAGGCGAGAACGTCGACGTCACCGCCGCCTCAAGACCACCCGTTCCCGACGATCCGAGGAAGAGCACCTCGTGCTTGGTTCCGAAGATCGGGCGAATTTTCTCCGTGATCCGTCCGAGCAGCTTTGCGAACGCGGGGCCGCGATGATCAATCATCGGAGTCGCCATCGCGGCCAAAACCTCCTCGGGCACGCACACGGGACCAGGAAGAAACATCAAGGGTCGTTGCACGGAAATACTCCCTCCAGAAACAAACGGCAAGTTCGTCCCTGATTTCGCGAGCAAGGTTGCCCTCCCCCATTGCAGCTCGGTCACCCCGGAATCGCAACGGTCGAACTCGAACTTGAGATTCATGCCCAGCACTCTCGCCGCGATTGTTCCTTCATCCGAGCTTTTCGTCGCCGGCGCCGCACTGATCGCGGCGACCATCAACGCAGGAGCCGGCGGAGGCAGCTTCATCACGTTTCCGGCACTCCTGGCGGTCGGCGTTCCGCCTGTCTCCGCCAACGCCACCAATAATCTTGGGATATGGCTGGGGAACATCACCAGCGTCGGGGGTCTGCGCGGCGACCTCGACGTCCCACGCCCGATGCTCATAAAACTCTTGGTGACAAGCGTCATCGGGAGCCTGATCGGAGCGTACCTTCTCCTCCGCACCAAAAACGAGACCTTTGTCGCGCTTCTTCCCTTCCTACTCTTGGGCGCCACCGTGATCTATATTTTGGGACCGCGCATCACGCGCGCGACGCATACATTGAAGTTCACAAAGCCGGCATCGCCACAGGCGCTTATCGCGCAATTGATCATCAATATCTACGGCGGATTTTTTGGAGCCGCGCAAGGCATTCTGTTGCTCGCGCTATTCAGCATCATGGGCCTGAATGATGCCCGTAAAGCCAACGCGCTCAAGAATTTCGTCGGCATGACGGTCAACGGCATCGCCTGCATTCCGTATGTATTGGCTCATCTCATCGATTGGCCGACCGGCATTGCGATGAGTGTGGGCTCGTTGAGCGGCGGTTTGCTCGGCGCGCATATCGTCAAACGTCTACCATCTTCCGCTCTGCGCGGCGTCGTCATCGTCGTAGCCTCCTCGATGACGTTGTACTTTTTCTGGAAAACCGACATAGTTCACTCGGGATTCTCGCATTTTTAGAAGTTTGTCGGACAGAACTTTTATTTTCCGTTGCGGAAAAAGATGATCCGCTTACGGGCCGATGTTGGTGACCGTATTACTTAATAAGGTGACCGCACCCGTGCGAGCCAATAATCGCCCATTCACGATCGTGTTGGTGCCAAGCGATATCGAGGATTGAGCCAGAACGGTTCCGTTGAATATCGAGGATCCGTTAATGGTCGCCGCGCTGCCGACCTGCCAGAAAACATTGCATGCGTTGGCGAGATTAATCAGTGTGACGCTGCTATTGACCGACGTTGTAAGGGTAGATGCCATCTGGAAGATAAAGACGCTATTGGGATTGTTCTGACCGTCGAGCGTGACATTCCCGGTTATCGCAAGCGAAACCGGCGCTTTGTAGACGCCCGGCGGGATGACCTTTCCGCCGATATCGGCGGGCACGGCCTGCGGATTCACGCGTCCCGCCGCGTTATTATACGCACTGGTCAAATCGAGTTGAGCTTGAGCTGCGGGGACGTCACCCGCATGGATCGAACCGTTGATCACGACTGCACCTCCCGGCCCGAAGCCGGTTATACCCGTACCCGGACTCAGCCCCAGATCGCCGCTGATGAGGGTCGGCCCGGAGTTCGTGACCGTCGAGGCCCCCAATACCGCGAAAGTGGAGTCCGATCCCATAGGGACCCCCGCACCCGAAATCGCGTTTTGGGCGCATGTTCTGGCAACAGGTGCAAGCGTAGAACCAGGAGCCGGCGAGATACCAGGAGCCGGCGTAATTATGGGACCCGGCGTGGTCCCCGACGGACCATGAAAGGCCGGGACGGTACACGTCCCACACTGACCGTTGCATGAGACGAGGAACAGTACAGCCCCGAGCGCGGCGAGCCGTTGGGCGTGAAAGAAGCGTGGAGTCGTGCGCATGCGTATCATCGTAATTACCGCTTAGAGCTTCACGCCCAGGCCAATATAGGGGCCCGCGTGCGTCTGATTGATCGGTGCGTTTTGCTTTGCGGCGTACGAATCATCACTGAATCCGCCGTAGAGATATAAAGGGGAACGTGCCCATACCAAGGCGACGCCGAGATCGTACTTCGTGATCTGGTATTGTTGATTATAGACTTTGCCGACATTCGAACTCGTCGGGTCGGTGACCGTATAGTTGCCGCTCGCGGACGGATAGTAAAACGCCGATCCGAACAAATTGAGCCCCGCCCGCAAATCGGGGAGCTTTTCGAGGCCGACGCCCACCGCGTTGAGTTGCGGATATCCGTAATTGTTGTTCGTCTGGAGATATCCCACACCAACAGCGATCCGTGGAACCGCGACCTGATATTCCGCGCGCACATCCACAGTGCTTTGTCGTGCGAGAAAAACGGGCGTGAACGCGGTACCCCCGTCAATGGTCGCAAATTGAGTAAAGTGATTGCCGTTCGAATCGGTGAGATTATCGCTCGTAACGTACGCATCTTGGCGGAAATCGACTTTAAGGGCAAAGGGAGAGTTCTTCAGCGCATATGCTCCGCTCACCAAGTACGATTCGGTGCAAAACTGGCCGGCCGAGAATTCGTTATAATTCTGGGGCGCCGCAATTGCGGCTTGGATGAAACTGCGATTGGAGCGCTGCGGCAATACCGCGCGGGGAATGGCTGATACGGTCGTGGGTGGAGCGATCGGGGCGACGGCCGGAGGCGCGACCTGGGGAGTCAGTGCCGCTGGAGTTAAGGCCGGAGCTGGAGCTAAGGGTGGAGCTGGAGCTAAGGGTGGAATATAGCGGACGACGACGACGCGCTGGTCGGGTACCCACTGAACGTAGGCACCAAGCGCCTCGGAGATGACCCGCACCGGCACGAGCACGGCGCCTCGGTAGAGCATCGGGGGACGCTTGAGCGGCCGCTCCTCGCCGTTGATGACGGCAAATTTTTTCCCCACCGTGACCGAGACGCGAGCGTTGGTTTTGACCGCAGTGATCGTATTGCCGTCGGGCGATACCGAGACGGTTGCCCCCATCTGTTCGAACATGCTGCGCAACGGAACATAGATTTGGCCGTCCTTGACGAGCGCGGCCAAAACACGACCGCGCTTCATGAGGTCCGGCTTTGTATAGACGGTATGATCATTGAAGATAATCGGGAACTCACCGGACGGCAGCTTGCCGAAGTCGGAAGCAAACGCACCGGATCCAGAGAGAAGCGATGCACCAAGCAATGCCGCTACCACATACGGCATGATCGTCACTCCGGCAGGACCCGATGAAACATCGGACGCCGAGGAGGCCCGGAGGTGCGTTACCATTCTGCTGCCGTATTCCCAAGAATTATAGTTTTAAACCATATAACCGATGTGGCGACGATGAAGCTCAGGGGTGCCGGACGATTGCGCGTCGGTTATATGCGGCTAAAGGCGGACTCCGCGACAATGATCGGATCCCCTCTCTCAAAGCTTGCCTGCTTAACGCCGAGAACTACTTCGCCGGTGGGCGCGAAGATCTGTGGAGCATAACACCTCGTGATATCCGGAATAACGCCGCGTTATAACGGTGGCGACGAAGTGACGATGTGGATGAGTTTATGTCTTCGATGGATTTTCCATGATTGCCGATGCAATGGAGAAAAACACCGTTTGCGAAATTCACGAGCATCGTTCAGATCCGTCGTATGGTGCTCACCGCTCCATGGATCGTGCTGCCGGACTGTTTCCAAAACCAACACGTGCATCGTGTTACGACGTTCTCTTCTGAAATAGCCGCAGGAGGAGTTCACCGCCCGTGGAGAAGCCGTGCGCATGGCTTTTGAGGAATCTTCTTGGTGGAATCTTATCGCGCTGACCGACCGGCGCATCAGTCGTGATGAGCTTCGAGTGTTTCTTGAGTCGATTGTCGCAGAGACCGGCGGTACGTTTGAGGTCGAAGGGGCTTCGTCCATGACCGTTGCGAGAATTCTTGCACCGGAGCGGAAGGGCTCCATCTCGGTTTTATGGCGCGATCGTCGAATTCATTTGGTGAAACGCGCCGATCTCGTGGCGCTTGCCAATGGGCATCCTGAAACCGATATCACCTTCGCCATATCAGATACGGATGAGCACGACGACGTCATCACCGAGTCGGAGTGCGAGGATCTCGAACGGATGATCGTCCGGCTTGCCGGGCAGCTAACCGAGCATTTTCATAAGAGTCTCTTTTTCTATGACCAATCGGGTGCCGTCTATTCCTCCGATGAGATGATTCAATTGGCGCGGGAAGGCAAGCAACGCGACGAGTCGTGGGCGTACAAGCTGGCTCGCGCCAAGCAACTTCGGCAAGACCAAATCGTTCGGGAAGGCTTTGCCGAAATGAACATCCCGTTTGAGCCGCCCGCGCCTCTGCGCAGTACCTCGCGTGAGGAACGGAGAAAACCGAAGCCTCCTCCGATCAATGTCGTTCCCGCGACGCCTGAGGAGCGCGTCCATGCGGTCGAGCGAGCCCGGCAGCTTGTTGAGCAAATCGTGCTTGATGAGGTCATCACCGATCCCGTGGCCGGATCGGTGGTAGTGGGGCCTATCGCGCTAGTTGTCGTTCCGGGAGAGGGCCTTGAGTGGGAGGAATGGGGATCTTGGATGCGATGCTCCAAGGCTCATGACGCCAGCCACGTCGTCATCTTCGGCGAACGTATGAGTGACCGGCAAGTCGAGGAGCTTCGTCATGATCCGTTTATCCCCGCGCACACTCCATCGGAACTCTATGATTTTCTATTGACTATCAGCAGTCTTCATAATCGGTACGTCAAGCCGAATGAGGCGATGCGTTCAAAGGTGCTTGAGCTTGCGGCTCCGCCCATTAGCCGCGTGCGGTATTGGGACGGAAAGGCGTACCAAGGAATCATTCTTCGCCTTGATGAGCGACACGCCATGCTCCACATCGCCGGAGGCGACTATCAACTCTTCGATATTCAGCGGGATCTCTCAGAGGTGATCTTGCCGGAGCGAGCTTCGATGAGTATCAATAGCGATGGGAAAGTCCTCATCCTCGAAACAGCGGGGAAGGGGCGCTCATGAGCGATCAACATCCGGCAGGGCAGGACGCTAAGCGGAAAGCAATCTTCAATGAAGGATGGAAGGTCCTTGAAGAAGTTCTCGGCGACAGGACAATCGTTGAGAATGAGGAGAACTGGAGCCTCGACTTCGACAAGGGGACCGTCGTTGTTGAGCATGCGTCGGTGTTTGAGCGTGAGCGATTAATGATGCTTGCGGAAAACGTTCATCGGTACGGTGATCGTACGGCTGCCTTCGGCCCGAACTTAACGAATGATGAGATCGAGAAACTCAAAACGTACTTTCGCGTGGCGACCGTAGTACGAAGTAAAGACGAACTGCGTGAATGGGCCGATAACCTCGATCGATCGGGAGCTAGAAACCTCAGCGAGACGATTGAACACGTGAGCGACGTTGTCAAGCCGGCGACGGACGTTGCCGAGATGGTGCGAGCCTCCAAAGAACTTCTCGCGACGGCGAAAGAACTTCTTGCAAACGCCAAAGACCTTTTGTTGGTGGGTATCGCCGGTCATCAAGTTGCGAAGGTCATGGCGTTTGACCTCGCGATCCAGAGTACCCAAGAAGCTCTCGGGAGAGTTCTTACGATCGGCTCTGCGACGGGAACACTCAACCCGTTGTCGGATCTGATTCTCAATCCATCGAGTCGAAGTTGGCTGGCCGGGACGGTGGAAAATTCGTTTGGCGACGTTAAGGCCGCTTTCTCGAGAAAAATCCTGCTCGAAAAATATAGAGCCTTTCCCCATCTGCGATCACAAACCCGACAGCATGGATCCTCTCGTGAAGGAAACCGCCAAATTTCTCGCCGTTA
>DASZHL010000097.1:0-50222 GCA_035937855.1 Vulcanimicrobiaceae bacterium | reverse complement strand
TTGTAAAGGCCACTCCGGAACTTCAGGAAAAGGGTGCTGAGTGTCTCCTTCAAGCTGTCGCGGATCTGAAGGAATCTCGTCATACGCATCAACTTCATGGTTCAAGTGCCGTCATGCGTAGTATGTTGGGAACGTATTACTTCGAAATCGATCGACACGATCTCGCTCTAACGCATTTTCGCGAGGCGGTCACCGCGTGGACGAAACGCCGGTCGGAAAACATTCAGGATCCGATTGTACGCGAGGGGCTTGCTGAAACGCTCGCAATGATGGGGGTCACCCTCGCGGCGGTGGCGAACAAAGAGTCGCCGAAAAGGCGAGAGCAAGCTCTTCAAGAAGCTCAGGGCTATTTAAAAAGCGGATGCGAAGCGTATCGAAACCTTTTCGCGATCACGCCTCTCGCGAATTGGGAGGCGCGTGCGGACTTCCATCACCGTGCGCAGACGCGCGCCTGTAACGTCGGACAGGTCGCGATGATGCGAGAAGCATGGGAAGATGCCGTCTCAATTCTCACGAGTGCTGTTCAATTTCAGAAGGAGGTCCCAAAGGAAGTCCCAAGATCACATCACGACGAACCGTATGATACGATTATACGAAATCTTCACTACGCCGATTCCCAGTTAAAGAAAAAGCTCGGAGATTCTTCCCAGGTGATCAAAGGTGCAGATTCCGAGAAGCGAAAGCCTCCGAAAGCAACGCGGAACGGACGACGGTCCCAGTGACGATGGATTTCCGGACAACGGGGCGGTAAGGCCGGAAGTACACCCTGGGATACGATTTGTAGATCAAGCCGTCAACGCGCGAGCCGTCCGCTATCACACCAAGCACCGCGTTCTCCGCAACGGCAGCAAAACCGTCGTTTTCAGCTAGAGCAGCTTGCTTGGGGACGGGATAACGCAGGATCGTGGCCCAGGATAACGAATATCGGAACCCCTATGACTTCCCGCAAAGATAGGCATACGGCCCGCTCTTCTTCTGAAAAAAAATCGGTATTACCGGATATCCACGGCGTATGCGCCGCTGTGCTAACAGAGGGCAACATAAAGCTCGGGTTCGATATGTTGGATAATCTATGCGAGGAGATCTATAAGGACGAGGTTCGCACGAAAGCTATTTCGGCGAAACAGCATCGCGATATTATTGACACTTTCGCGAACCTTGGAGCAAGGTTCGCAGGGGAGAGAAAGCGTTCCGACGCGGCATTGTGTTTTGCAATGGCTGCTCATATTGCCGTGTACGTTCCAGTCCTGGAAGGCAGGGTTATCCCCCTTCTTAATCAAGCGCTCGAATTTTCCGATTTTTTCACCATGACTGAAATTTCACGTCTCGCGCGCGAAATCGGTACCGTTTCTATGAATCTCATCACGAGGGGAATTCCATTCGAAGCTCGGAACGAGCCAGAGCGGACAAAGTATTACGAGGCAGGGATCTGCAGTTCTTTGAGGTCGTCCTTATGGAAGGGAAAGCAAGTAACATCCTCGGTTTTGGAAACTTTTATTCATGGATATAGTTCCGCGGGTGAACGGCATTGCGAAGCCGGACGCTTTCAAAAGGCTGCGTATTGGTTCGAACAAGCCGCTCTTCTGGCAGAGGCGATCCCGAGTCGCGACATCGCATATTCCTTATGGTACAAGGCGGGGGTATGCAACGAGACCGTCCCCGAAAAGTCACGCTGTTTTATCTCGGCTCTCACATTGTTAAAGCAGACGAAAACGTCGGACACAACGACGGAGGGGGAAACTTTCGCTCGTCGAATTTCGACGCTTAAGAGCATGGGCTCCTTTTTCCTCAGCAAGGAAGCAGCGAAGGCTGCTCCGTCACTCCGGGAAACAGGTGCGGAGTGTTTGCTCCAGGCGCTCGATGAGCTGAAGGAATCTCGTCATGCGCATCAACTTCAAGATTCGAGCGCTGTAATGCGCAGTTTGTTGGGAACGTATTACCTCGAAATCGATCAACCCGATAACGCTCTAACGCATTTCCGCGAAGCGGTCACCGCGCATAGGAAACTGAAAGCGGAGCGGCCTAACGTAATGGAAGTTCGCGAGGACCTTACCGAAGCCATCACCATGACGGGAGCCGCCTTAGAGACGGTAGCCGGCAAAGAGCCGCCGGAGAGGCGAGAACAACATCTTCGAGAAGCTCAAGGATTCTTCAAAGACGCTTGCGCGGCGTATCGCGACCTTTTCGCGATCACATCGCCCATGAATACAGAAAAGCGTACGGATTTTCACAAGCTCGCGCAAGAACGAGCATGGGATGCGGGACGGATAGCGATTATGCGAAAAGATTGGGACGATGCCGTGCCAATCCTCGAGAGCGCGGTCCAATTTGACGCGAAACTTCGAAACCCGCTTCGAGACGACACATATGACGGCATCGTTAGAAATCTTCAGTACGCAAATTCACAGCAGAAGAAACCGGGTGATTCTATTCCATCGATCGTCGGCGAGCATTCCAAGAAACAAAAGCCTCTGAAAGCAAAACGGAACTGACGACGACCGTCGGTTGAGTCGTGAAACCCTGCCTTACTCGCATCGCGCGACGGGCTCGATGCGCTCAGGTCGCCCGATCACAAGGTTCATCGAGCGCTTGGTGTGCTCAAGGAACGGCAACAAACCGATCTCATCGAAAATTGCGACACCTCCTTGCGGATTCAACTCGTAGACGACTCCACCCGTGCGCCGCAGCTCCGCTAAAACCTCGCGAGGATCGGAGCCCGCTTGGCGCAAAGCTGAAGGCCAATACTCCGTGAGAATCACCGCGTCGGGAAAGCGTGCGCGAAGGCGACGCATACCGGCAAGCGCGTAACCTTCAAAGCCCTGGATATCCATCTTGACGGCATCAAGGCGTGGCCAGCTCTCTGTGAGATCATCGACGCGAAGCATCGGCACGTCGATGGGAACACGTGAGCGGCCTTTACAGATTTCCGCATCATCTTCCGAAGGAACGTCGTACACGCGGTGGTCGCCACGATTTCCACACTCGTACGTGTAGAGTTTCGTGTTACCGGACTCCGCGCCGACGGCCGCGCGAACAATCTCCACACGGGACTGCAGCCCGCGAGCATGCAGATTCGTTTCCAGAATCGACGAGGAACGCGGATCCGGCTCGAAAGCGAGCACCTTGCCCGTTGGGCCGACAAGCTCCGCGAACAAGGTCGAGAAGTAACCGATATTCGCACCTACGTCAATGACGCTATCTCCCGGGGAGAGCAAGCGCTGGAAGAAAGCGGTCTCACTCGACTCGTACCAACGCATGACGAGCAAATGAAAACTGACGCCCGTATCTCGAAGATCCAAATTGAAGGGCTTCCCGCGCACCGTCACCGTTGTTGTATCGCCGCATATCAATCGAAGCAATGAAAGAACCGCATGCGCCCCGAAACCTTCCACCCCGAAGACAGGTCCTAAAAGCTGTCTCGCAATGGAAGGCATGCTCAAGGGACGAGTACGAGGCCCGGACATCATGGCCGAATCGGCTTCATCAATGGTCAACACGGCATCTCCTCACATGATACAATTCTAATTCGTGAAGGGTTCCTACGCCATTGGCCATGCTAGATCATTTTCGTACGGAACCAGAGCGATTTGCATCATGATAATGCAGGCGAAAGCCTGTCTGCTCAGTGAAGGTACGGGCGACGCCACATATTCCACAATGCGAAACCAATCATAAATGTGACGAGAACCTCGGCGCACTGTTGAAGCGCAGAAACAACCTGAATGATGATCAGGGTTCGTGAACCTATTTCACACGGAAGCATCCAGCCGTTTACTGTAGCGTCAACGCGTACATGCGTCAACGTCGTACCGGAACTCCACACCGTCCAGGCCGGATCGTATCGCACATTGTAACGCAACAAAGGCCGGCATACGGACGGTTGCGTCACCTCCGCCGTCGCAAGCCACGGAAAAATAGTGCGAATGGGAACGGGAGATGCGATATGAGCGGGCCCATTGAGCGGCAATTCACGGTCAAATGACGCAAGCGCGACAATCACGCACGCTCCGTCGCAGTGAACGGAACTCGTCGAATTGGGCACCATTATCCACACATATCCCGGCGTCGTCGTCGCGAGCGTCCTGCCGGTTTCGTCCATGAGTCTTCCGCGCACGAAGGTCAAAAGACGTTCGTCCCCATCGATTCGCACCTCGTACGGAACCGTCGAACGCGTGAAGACACCTCCCAAAGCCTGTCCATATTCGGGATCAGCGATAAAAGTCAGGCGAACATCGACCCACGCACTCTCCGGATGAATTGACGATTCTCGGTCATGGAGGATACGAAAATTGTGCACAAGATCAGGACCAATTCCCGCTTGCATCGCGTCGAGCATGAAGACGTTCCCAAAACCGAGCGTCGTATCGAGACTTGCGATCTGCGGCGCGGGTAACAACGATAAGAGCGGGGCGGCAGGAATTTCACGAACTTCCGCTCGACCAGCCAAAGGTACGGCAGGCGTGAGAACGAGTTGTTCGGCGAGCGCCGGAACGTCGCTAGAAAAGAACGGTCGACTGATGATAGTGCCGACACCGAGGGCCGAAAGATCCTGCGTCTGATGATCATTGATGAATTTCGCGAGAGCCGTTTCGGCGGGATATGTTGGAAAATATTGATTTAAAGGTGCGCGGTTCACGGGATGAGGATAGAGATCCGGATCCGTTCCAGAACCTTCGTTGAGATACCGCAAGGGTTGGAATGCAGGAATGAGGGCGAAACGCGCGTCCGTCCGAAGAGAGACCGGCGCTGCGGGCAATCGTTCTCCATCGACCCAATAGGTGCTTGGGGGATGCATGATCCAAGCGCCGATAAGGCAGAACGCTCCCGCAACCGATAACCAGCGCAGGGCCGGTGAAACCAACGCTGCGAGCGCGGCGAAGACGAGATAACCCACGGCGACATAGCCAAGGAGATCGTACAACTCGCGAAATAAGCCTGAGGGATGCACGTTCACGACAATCCATGCGTACGCTTGCGGCCATGGACCATAGATACCGAGTGAATAGATCAGCGCGCTCATGCTCCCAAGTGCGATGAACCAGGTACTGCGCCGATTCCGATCATGCACGGCCCCAAGGAATGCAATAACAGCGAACGCCTCGACGCCCAATGCGAACGCGTGACGAACGGGCTTCGTGTACGATGCGAAGTACCCGAGCAAAAGGGGGGCATCCGTCGGAGCGAGCGACTGAGATTTTTGCCAGGTCAACAAATAAGGAATCGCGTCGAGATATCCTCGCTCAGCAACGATTCCAATCGCGGCCGGAATGCAGAATGTCGATGCAAGGAGCGCGATGCAGAAATCACCCGTGAGCAGGCCGACGAGCACACCCAACCCGACGGTTCCGACAAGATATTGGATCTGCGCGGAAATCGCGATGATACATAAAACGATAACCGGCGACCGGGTACGACCGACGCGGAGTTCGGCGATGAGCAGCAAAGTTGCGGCATACGCTAACATCATGCCGAGATGACCAGCCACAAGCTGAGTGTAACACCACGGATTGAAGAGCGCGAAAACCGCGAGGGCCGCCGGCAAAACTCCCCCGTGCTTGGCGGTCAAGCGACGACATGCAGCCACCGCGAACCCGGCGACGATGAACAAAAGAATCCCGATAATCAAACGAGGTTCGATGATCCACGAAAACAGCCATTGAGCGAGGAAGAATATCCAACTCGTCGGATAAACGTTCGGCCAACCGATTCCATCTGCGTGCCAGGTGGACAACGCGTCAGCCGCCTGCGCCCGAAACGCTTGCGTGGTCGCCGGGAGCGCCCAATCGTGCCGCATCGACGGCATGCCGCTTTCCACACCGAAAGCGACAAACAAGGCGACGATCCCAAGAAGGAATACTCCGCCGACAATATCGCCGTTCCAACGGAATCCTCGTCGAACATTGTCGCGCGCTGAAGAAATATCACGCTCCACGATCGTAACCTTCCCCACCCCGAAGGCGTCCCCTCGTCCCTTGTGAAGCAGACCGACGAATTCCTAGAGTGGTTTGATTCGTGTCGTAGGCGAGGAGCATAGCGGCGAAGTGTACCGCAGTACATGAGCCGCGTAGCGACGACGCATACGGCACGAAGCAAGCCGCTCTAACGGTAAAGGACGACGGAGTCTTGTAGTGCGTCAATCTCGCGTCCACGAAGGCTCGGGAAGTTTGGCCATGCGGCTTGATTTTCGTCTTGGAAAAGATGGCGCGGCAAGACAATGTAGTGGTCAAACGGCGCATCATGGTAGTACTCGTACCCCGCATAATCGACGATGTCGAACGTGTTCCTCGCTCCTTCCAACAGTTGACGCAGGAAATCTTTTGAGCGGGGAAGCTCCCCGACCGTCATATCGCTCCCGGAGACAAGAGCAAGTTCGTGCATAGCCGATCGCATTGCGACAATCCGGCGAGGATCATCAGAAAAACGCGATGGGAAAATCTCGATAGGACGGAGAGGAGCTTGCTGCAATGCAGTGTGAACCGCAAGCGCAATTGGAGTCTTCGTAATATTCGCGGCCAAACTCAGATTTGGAATACCGTCACATGTCAAAAGGAGAATGAGGAACGCGTACCCTACGAAGTTCGGACTTTCAACGAGGCGCTCGACTCCATTCCGTGCGAGGAGAACGACTCCCAAGGTGAGGGAGAGCTCGGCCGCCGGCGCGAGCCAACCACTCGAGCCGTAGGCAAACGATAACCAAGCCGGCGTCGGAAGCGGAACACCGAAAAGATGAGATGGGAGCGCAGCATATGCGGAGATGAGGATCACGACGAACATTGTCCGTTCGTCCACGCGGGCAACATCGTCGTTTCGTGATTTCGTCAGAAATGCGACGACGAGAGCGAAGATCGCCGCAGTGCCGATTTCCGCATTTTCGCGCAAATGATTTCCAATCACCCCAACGATCGGATAAATGTGCTCAAACAGCGGGCCGAAAATTCCGGACGTCAGAGCTGGAAATAATGCCATCCACGGCCATGTGCCGTCACCCGAAATCAAGCGAAGCTGGGCATCGATATCCCGTGCGACGATCGTCTGGGGCAAATCGATGAATGCTCCAAAGACGCGATCGTACAAGATCGCGATGATCGCTCCCGCGAACGTCGCCGACACGATCGGAGACTGACGAGAACGGGTGAGCATACCGGCGATCGCAAATACAACGACGGGAACCAAGAGTCCAGGAGAAACGATGCCGTCGATCGTCACGATTCCGATCATCGGGAGAATTCTCTCCAAGCTCGGTCGGTGCCGGCCCGACAGCATCACCCATGCGCTCACGGGAATGAGAAACGTCGGCAGCGGTTGCATGAAGGTGAAGCCCAGACGACTCCCGGCTACCAACCACATCATTGCCGGGACGATCGCGACCGCGAAGCCCCCGCGCATCCGCGTTCGGCACCATACGTAGATCACCGCAGCGCCGAAAAATCCGTCGAGCAGGCTCATCCCTTGCGTCCATCCGCCCGGAATGCGAAGCATCCGCGGAAGATGTTGCAGCGATGTTGGACCCGAAATCCATAACAGCGTCGGAAGCAAATAGAAACAAGACGCAAACACGATGACGGAACTCATGGACAACGCGAACCAGAAACGAATCTTACTATCCGTCGTAATTGTGGTCACCCCTATCTGGAAGAGGGACCCGGAGTGCTTCCCAAACGCGGCGGCTCCTTTCAGGAGAAAGGTTGCGCCCGCGATAGCTGTGAGGAAAACGCACAGAACCGCGCCGGCGTTTGCGATCGGGATACCAAACGCTAGACCTATCGCCGCAAGACCGGCGCAGACGACCGCCCCTCCGATCATCGATCGATAGCGGTTTTCCTTTCCGGTGATGTGCCCAAAGCCAAGTGCGGCGCATGCTCCGATGACGCACTCAATGACTATATTCAACCAGGAATCGAGCGGTACGAATTGCCAAACGCCTTGCAATAGAGCCATGAGCACGAGGAATAGGAGCGCGATTCGATAGGGTCGAGGGATCGAGTCGCTAATCGCTCTAACGCGCGCGAGCATGCGTGATCCTCCGAGAAAGAACGATAAGAGCGAGAATCGCTGCGGCCTCCAAGACGATGCCGAGACGTTCATACAAACTTGGGAGGAACAGGAAGACGATCGTCCCATGATGGGCCGGAATGAACCAGCCATTGAGAAATCCGTTAAGAATTACGTGATCATTCATATCGACAAAATATCGAGCACTGATCAGAAAGTCGTGCACAAGCTCTCCGTTCGCATGAACTCCGTCGGGAAGCAACGCGACAGCCCATCCGCTTGAATAGGTCTGCATATACGCGAGGAGACCGCCGGAGGTTTGGAGCCGTCCGAGAACCTCGGACTGGGATGGGCGGGCGACGTTGGTGACCACCGCGGAATCGTACGTTTTCGGTCGGCCATGTCCGACAAGGGCTGCTTGAATATGGCGATCGGCTCCGCTTCGGATTTCGATTACGTGGAATCCAGGATTCGTTCGAATCCGCGCCGAGGCGAAATCCGCGAATCCGTCCGAAGCAGATGGAACGAAATTCTGCAATTTCGCCGAACCTCCGTCGATCATCAGTTCCGGAAGCCCCACTGACGTCTCCGCACGCATTGATCCAAACGGATCTTCCCAATCGACGAATGAAAGATCCGCGAGATTCACCTCGGTCGAAAGTCTCGCACTCAGTTGATTACTCGGTAACACTGAGAGATGGAACTCGATGGACGTTACTTCGGGATCATTCACGCCCGGAACCTCGGAAGCGAAGATGGCCGGAAGATCGAGTTGGTAATGCGTCCATGATGCGATCGAGGAAGGGGGCGCGGATCGAGCGACGGGAAGCCCGATCGGCGCGGCGGAGATTTCGTCGGCACGGGCGATTATTGAGAGCCACGTGGGTGGGAGATCGTGGGAATTGTCTAAGCCGGCAAGGCGATCCCGCGGAACGACCCGATACGTCTTTCCCGAATTTCGGTCGAGCACGTGAAGAATGAATTCCGATTTTAAATTATGCTCGGTATGTAAATCGAAATCAAGACGTTCAGATTCCGTTGGCATCGAGATGGGTATTTCAAACGAAAGCGCCTTCTGCACTTTTGAAATGCGTCCTTGCATCGTGAGGATGCTCGAGCGATTGACGGCAAGCTCACCGTCGGGCTGATCGATTACCAAGAGGCTCGGCGTCTCTTCACGGATACTTCCGGTAATACGGTCTCCGTTCACTAACTGGAGTGAAACCGAATCACCGGCATGCAATTCCGAAGGAGAGGCTTCCTGATTACTCGCGGGAAGAGAGAGCACGAAATTAAGATCGCGTGAACGACGTTCAATTTTGACAATCTCAAGATTCGTCGCATGAACGTTCCGCGGCGCCAAGATCGTTGAACCCATCGCTTGGGTAAGGTCGTTCCGGATCAAACCTCCGAGCGCACCTCGTGCGATCTCGATCCGCAGGGCATCCAGTTCACCGGGTCGTCCCTGAACTCCGGTATCACCCGGTTCGCTGACCTGAAAATCAATGTACTCCAAACGGTAGTCCGACGCTTGTAGCTCGGGCTCCTGAAAGCTGCGAAAAAGCCAAGCATAATCGAGCGCATGCGCACGTCGCTCCGCAATCAAACGGTCGTTGAGTGCTTCTCGAACGTGGTCGAAGAGATCGATCGTCTCGATGGACGAAGTCGGTGCGAGAACCACCGGGTATTCCGCGGTGTTTCCTTGGTAACTGATACCGAAGATCATGCGATAAGCAACCGGCGATGCGGGAGCGAGATAACGCATCGTGATATGCGGTCGCCGAGTCAACGAAATTCCGATATGATCCTGAAGTCTCCAGCGGGAAAGAGCGAGACCAACGAAAGACTTGGGGGGATTCGTCACCAAGCGGAGTCCCGTCTGCGAGCGCCGTATCGACGTCGGAAGTGCCTCGACGCGCTCGGGAACCGATCCCAAAGAAACGTTCGTGATCGCGACCTCCGGCGCGACGAAGAACGGCTTGGTGGCTCGACCATCTCTGGATTCCACCTGTAAAATGAGCGACGAAACCCCCGGCGTGAGCGTGAGCTCCCGCAAAATCACGCGGCGCTCGAGATTTGAGAAGCCGAAAGGAATCAACGGCGGCACCCATGTGCGACGTTGTGTATCGTTGAGCGTGGCGGTGATTACTTCTCCCGTTGGAAAGGCGTCGGCGGCGGCGGAAAATTCAACGTCGGCGGTCACTGAAACCGGTAACGGATTGCTCAAGGCGATCGTCAGCGGCACATCGGTCGGATGGATCCACGGATGCGGCGAACCAAAAACGCCGCTTGTAACGGCCGAGTCAACGAATGCCTCGAAATCGGCGGTGCGGAACAGGGTCTCGCTTGGTTTTGACGATCGGAGGGCCGGTGCAAGTGCCGACACGCGGTGCTCCGACAAGATTCCAAGATCGGCTGTATTCGGTACAAGCAAGGCATGGACGTCGGCTCTGCCGCCGGCCGAATCGGTGAACCAGGCTTTCCCCGTTCCCGGAGAACTGAAAGCGGATCCAACCGGTGACGGTGTATTCGGATTAAACGCGAAGCCGACATAATCGTGTCGCCGGAAGAGCGAGACTTGCGAAACGGCATGATTGAGCGAATCACGGTCCTGATCGTCGCTTGAGAACTCGAGGCGGTTTTTCGACGACCAATACGGGGCATTGATAATATTCCCGAGCCGCTGAAAGATGCGTGGAGTCGATTGGGATCCCAAAACAACCGCTGAGCGCTCACTCCACCACGGCGTTCCGGCAAGCGCGTCAAGCGCCGAAGAGGAACCATTAAAACCAACCGGGCGAGGCGCGATGAACGCAAGCGTGCTTGTTTGTTTGCAAGATTGGAGCGAAAAGGCGACGTAGCGTGACTCGGCACCGAGCTGACCTTCTCCGATGTCTATCGGTTTGAGCCACGGTTGACTCCGGAAAAAATCGAATGTTTCCCCGCGCTCAATACCATATTGCCACGGCTCATAGATATTCGAATACGGATCGGGCTGGAGCATCACATAGCGAACGCCCAATTGACAAAGCAGCGAAGGCAGGAGCGGCGAGCGATAGGTGCTGAGGATGTCGGCGGGATCATCGGCATACGGAACGATACCGACCGGAAACGGTAACGTGGCGATCTCTGATCCGGGAATCATGCGGTGCTCGGGCGTCGAAGTCTCCCAGATAGGGACCGCGGGGAAAAAAAGAATCGCGCCCGGCTGAGCCTTCTGAGAGACGAACGAGGCC
The DNA here is from genome assembly GCA_035937855.1 of Vulcanimicrobiaceae bacterium. Classification (GTDB taxonomy): domain Bacteria; phylum Vulcanimicrobiota; class Vulcanimicrobiia; order Vulcanimicrobiales; family Vulcanimicrobiaceae; genus DASZHL01. The sequence goes on along the minus strand of DASZHL010000097.1, from coordinate 38,994 downwards.
AAACGCCGATCGCTTTCGGTCAAAGTGTAGGTTCGGAAGTTCGAAAACCGCAACGGGTTTAAGGAATCGCTCATCAGCACCACATAGAGCGCGAAGAAGAGGCCGGCGATAAGCTGCGGCTTTCCCAGGAAGCGAAACCGCTTGCTCGCGGCGGAAAGGCGTGGAAGCCACATGATTGCCAAAGCGACGCCGCACCCAATCATCAATGACGAAAGCGATATGACCTTCGTGACGTCGCGAAACATATTCGCGCCGGGTACATGGGCGAAAAATTGTAGGTTTAACGCACCGAATACACTGAGCGGTCCACTGATGAAGATCACGGAAATCACCCATAAGAGCACGCAAAAGCGCACGATCGGCCGCCTGGAAGCGAATGAGAAACCGACCAGCGCAAAAAGCGTCAGAACGGCGAAACCCCATTCCGACGGAGCCCGCTCGAACGGATTACTGCTAAGAATATGATGATAAAACGGGTATAACGTCGTGAAGCTATGGACGAGATCTTCTTCATGCGACCCGGCCACAAATCCATCGGTGGTTGTGTATCCCGAAGGAAGAGTGGGGGAGACCACGATACTCGGAACGATCCAATAAAGATTGAGGACCCCAAGCCAGAGAATGCAACGTCCGATCGTCCCCGCCGATGCGACGACCTGCATTGGCCGACGCACCTTCATCAACGTGCGGATCAGCACGAGCAACAGAGCACTGACCACCGCGAGATACGCATAACGAATGTCGTATGCGACTTGCACCGTGATCGTGAGGGCGAGCAACGCAGCTCGGCGCATGCTCGACCGAGCGTTCATCTCCGAGGCTTGTAAAAGAACGAGGGGAATAAGCGACGCGGCCATCAGCGATGGAATATGCCCTCGTTCGATGAGGCCGACCGTCCACGTATTCAAGGCGCAGACGGTCGCACCCATTGCCGCCGCGTAACTCGAACGCGAGATGCGATAAAGAAAGAGATAAGGACCAAGCACAATGAATATTGTCAACGGATAAAGGAGCAAAAGGCGCTCAAAGACAGGCCAAGTGCATCCAAACGCGGCAAGCAAAGAACCAAGAAAGAGTATCGGCGCCATGTTCATGTGAAGCTGCTGCGAGGTTCCGAAACTATAGGTGGGATCCCACGCTTGCGGCCATGGAAGACTGTGCCGAAGGTTATCGAGATTGGCCCAGAGGAGGGTCTGCTGATCCTCTCCGAGGATCAGGCCCGGTCGAAACCAATCTCGCACCACGAAGCAAAACAGCGCATAGGGCAAGATGATCGGCCAATGGCGTAAGAGCATCCGGCGAATACTCGATAGGTTCAGCATTATTACCTCGAACGGCGGCATCAGTTATGCGGGAACGAGTGCTCGCAAACGAGCGAGATCGGCTCGCACCATGCGTTCGACGAGAGCTTCGAATGATATCTCCGGCCTCCAGTTCATAGCATCACGCGCCTTTGAAGCATCACCCCTGAGCTGATCAACCTCCGCCGGGCGCATATACCGTGAATCTTGCACGACATGCGACTTATAGTCTAGATCAACGGCCGCGAACGCTAAGCGGGCGAACTCACGAACGGTGTGTGTGCGTCCAGTTGCAATCACGTAATCCTCGGGCTTTTCATGCTGGAGCATCAACCACATCGCCCTTACGTAATCGCCGGCGAAACCCCAATCACGCTGGGCATCGAGATTCCCCAATGCCAGCTTCGTGGATAGGCCGAGTTTTATCCGAGCGACGCCGTCGGTGATCTTCCGCGTCACGAACTCTTTTCCACGACGCTCGGACTCATGATTGAAGAGGATCCCGCTTACCGCGAAGAGATTGTAGGATTCACGATAGTTTACCGTGATCCAATGGCCGTACACTTTGGCGACGCCGTAGGGACTGCGCGGGTAAAACGGCGTCGTCTCGCGCTGCGGCGACTCGTGGACTTTGCCGAACATTTCGGAACTCGAAGCCTGGTAGAATCGAATATTCCGATCGACCGAGCGGATAGCTTCGAGGATCCGTGTTACTCCCAGGGCGGTGAATTCGCCCGTCAACACCGGCTGCGACCAGGAAGCCGGAACGAACGACTGCGCAGCAAGATTATACACCTCATCTGGGCGAATTTCCGCAACGAGATTACTCATCGAACTCTGATCCAAGAGATCACCAGAGACGATCTCAATACGATCGGCCAAATGTTCAATCCGTTCGTGTACATCGGTACTGGAACGACGAGTCATGCCGACGACGCGATAACCTTTTTCAAGGAGTAACTCAGCGAGGTATGAGCCGTCTTGGCCGGTAATTCCCGTAACGAGTGCGGTTTTCGTTAGTGATCTCATGCGGAGCGCGTCGGCGAATCCACGCGTTTTCGAAATCTTCCGCCGATTGTCGAAATTACGAACGCTGAAGCGGCCGCGATGCCTTTCGTGGCCATCATTACGACAATGCCCACCGTAAGCATCGGGTGCGCGGCAAGATCACGCCAATGTTTAAGGAATGATTTTCTGATTGGAAAAAGTTGCGCGACCGCCCTCTTTGGGTGACGCTGAATGTACTTATGGATCGTCAACCCGTAGTAATAGCTTTTCGACCAAATTTCTCCGAGTGAACGAGGCTCCCCCAAATGGACCTCTCCGCGCATTGAGCGAGCCATCGTATAACCTGCTTCGATGAGACGATTATGAATATCATAATCCTCTCCCGCAACCAACTCCTCGTCGAAGCCCCCTATCCGACGAATCGCCTCGGTTCTAAAAAAACGAGCTCCAACGATTAAATCGTCATTTCGGTACGTCATACGTTCCAAATTTCGCACGCGAGACCAAAACCCTAAACTCGGCGAAGAATCGTTGTGGACGGAGACTGCGTCCGCCCCCGCTTGGCAGAGCGAAACGCATTCCTCAAGGACACCAGGATCAAGAATGAAGTCCGCATCGATTCGGTAGATGTATGCGCCATTCGCGGCCCGGATCGCCTCGTTCAATTGGATTGAACGTTCACCACCGGACTTGACCACCCGGCATCCATACAGGGCGGCAATCGAGAGCGTCTCGTCGGTCGAGCCGTTATCCGAGACGATGACCTCGACATGAGGATATGTTTGCACCGACACGCTATCGAGGGTGGGTTTGAGATAAACGGCGGCGTTCCTCGTCGGGATGACGATGCTCACGAGTCCAGACACGGTATCACTTCTTATTCGAGTCCGGCTCTCACCGCGATCGTCGCGGTAGTGCATCGTGTTTGCGTTCCATCGTGGACAGGTTTTTTCAAGCGACAGAGGCGCCGAAAAATGCCCAGCGTGTCAAAGAACATTTGAGCGATTGCCATGAGGCTGATTCGCGTATTCACCCGTTTGAAATCCAACTCGATTGGGGCCTCGATGATGCGAAATCCCGCCCGTTGGATGAGCGCTAGAAGTTCGATATCGAAGGCGAAACCCCGCACCTGTAAGTCGGTGATATTCGTCCGCAAAGCTTCGGCCCGGAACAACTTCAGACCTGTTTGCGTATCTCTTACCGGCAAAGCGAAAAGGAGCTTGATCAACTGATAATATCCAGCGCTCAAGATCCTGCGCGAAGCCGGATAATCAACGGACGAGTCGGGGTGCATCTTTGAACCAATGACGACATCCGCATCGCGCGTCGTCATCATACGGATGAAGAGTTCGAGCTGACGAGGATGAAGATCGAGATCGGCATCAAGAAAGGCGAGTAAGTCGCCGCGCGCAGCCTTGACTCCGGCTCGAAGGGCGCCGCCCTTTCCCTCGTTCACATTTAAACGGATCGCGACGATCCGCCGCGGGTAAAGCGCGGCGAGGACCTGCACCTCCTCATACGTTCCATCCGCACTGCCGTCATCGATGACGATGATCTCCGAATGCGGTTCGAAGACATCCAGCGAGGCGATCGTCTCCAAGAGATTCGCAGCGATACGGTTCGCTTCGTTGAAGGCGGGCATCAAGACGCTGAGTCGCGGCTGAGCGAAGCGGACGAAGCGCTCGCTGTCCCGATCCATCCGCGCGATGGCGATCGGTTCGGAGAGCGGCGTCACGCCGCCACCGATTTCGACCTATCGCCAAGCATGAAAATATCTTTCACGGCGCGTTAAAGTCCATAGTTCATCGTTGTGGGAAACTGCTCAAGAACGATGCGCATGGAACGCCACTTTCGACGATTCGAGGGGATGACAGGACTTCGACAGGATCGCCCTCTATTCAAAGGCGCGATTCCGATTCCCTTGTTTTTCCAAGCCAAAGCTCATTCCTTCGCGGCAAATCGGCAATATCCGACGCTTGAAAACGCCTCCATACGCCATCCGGTCGCTTGAGGTCGATCCCGATCATCGACCTCAAGGAGTCTGTCGCAGTCAGCGACAGGATGCGAGGGGGCGGAAATACGGTACACTACGACGATAAGACCTAGTGCATGCCCGATCAAGAGCACTTTGATGATCGACCACAGAGTCGTATGGAACAGACTCATCCCAATGATTTCGGCGACCATGATCGTGAGAAGCGGCCATATGAAGCCGAAACGATGGAGTCCGATTTGATACGAAGATGCGACCGTGATTCCGGCAAGGAAGACCATGACGACACCGTAGGCGAAGATGTATTCTCCTCCGACGGCGTAAGCGGCACCGGCCATCATCGTAACGATGCGAAGCGGCCACTGATGGAACACGAGGAGGCCCAGACCGGAGACGGTCGCGGTCAACAAAGCTGCTTGAATGAGGATCCGCATTGGGTTGGCGCCCTGCGCCGCCAATCGCGAGGCTTTCGGCAAGACGATCGTCGGCACGAAGCCGACGAGGAACAAGAGCAGCTTCCCCGTGAGGGTCACGGCTCCGTAGATTCCGGCATCCCGCAGTGAAGAAAAATGCTTGACGAGGACGAGATCGGAAAAACCCATCACGGTCATCGCTACCGTTGAGAGACCGATCCCAAGTGTCGATTGCATCAAGCGCAACACATTGAGATTGAGCATCTCGGCCGGCTTTCCGAGACGCCGCTGAGCGACAATCCATGAAAAGACCAGCGAGACGACGCTGCCGGTCAGGATCCCGACAATCGCACCAACTACGCCAAAACCCACCCACACAAACAAAATTCCGAAAAAAAGTTTCCCTATCGCCTCGATAATGAAGGTGACTCCGAGCGTGCGAAAGTCTTGCACCCCTTGAAACACGCCTCGAACGCAAGGGAGCACCAGAGAGACGGCAAGCACCGCACCCGTACCGACGATCGCCGGCATCGAATCTATCCGCAAATACCTCGCGATCGGCTCCCGTAAGACGAAGGAGACGGCGACAATCACGACACCTACGAACGTCGAACCCATGAAGAGCCGACGCGATAACGCCGACAGCTTCGACATGTCGCCCAACACATGAAACTCTGAGGCATATTTCACGAGAATCGAGTTGAGGACGACGGACGGCACCGAGAAAATCATGATCGCGGCCAGGAGCGACGAAAGGGCTCCATACCCTTCGATACCGAGCTTCCGGCTCAACACGAAATGGAAGACAAAGTTCAAAACATTGACGAGCATCGTCGAAGCAAAGACGATACTGCCGTGGCGTAAGAACTCACTTTTGAGCACTCGATGAACGAGAATATTTGTGAACAGAGTTTGCCTAAACGTTCGGCGATCGATGACGGAAGGCTCTTCCCCTGAGAGCTCGCGGCGACCTTCGAGGAAGGCTAGAAAGTCCGGCGACCCCCTTGCTTGAGGGTATGGGAGCAGCCCCCTTCTTGGGATAGGCTCTTAGAGTTCGCGGCGACCTTCCAGCGCCTTGGCTAAGGTCACGTCATCGGCATAATCGAGATCGCCGCCGATCGGCAAACCGTAGGCCAGACGGGTAACCAACACGCCGCTCGGAGAAATCAAGCGCGAAAGATAGAGCGCTGTCGCCTCGCCTTCGGCGTTGGGATTCGTTGCGATCACAACCTCTTCGGTACCCTCGTCGCCGATGCGCGTGATGAGTTCCTTGACGTGGAGCTGTGCCGCACCGATTCCATCAATCGGAGAAATCAAGCCCCCGAGCACGTGATAACGCCCGCGAAACGCGCCACTCCGTTCAAGGGCGAAGACATCTTTGGGTTCGGCCACGACGCAGATAATCCGATGGTCGCGCCGCTCATCGAGGCAATACGCGCACGGATCGTGCTCGGTAACCGAAAAGCATCGCGAACAGAGGCGCATGCGCTCCTTCACCGCGATGATGGCCGCCGCTAAAGCCTCCGCATCGACGCGCGAGCGCCCCAGCAAGTGGAAAACGAGGCGTGCCGCAGTCTTGGGACCGATCGTCGGAAGCTTTCCGAATTCGTTGATCAAACTTTGGATGGGTCCGCCGATCACATGAGCCCCGGAATATGCATTCCGCCGGTCACGGCGCCCATACGCTCGGAAGCGAACGCGCCGGCCTTTGTGTTCGCTTCATTGATCGCGACCACGAGCAGGTCCTCAAGCGTTTCGAGATCGCTCGGATCGACCGCGCCGGGAGCAATCTTCACCTTGGTGACGCGATGATCGGCCGTCATCTCGACGGCAACGAGCCCCCCACCCGCGCTGCCGGAAACGCTCTTGACGGCGATTTCCTCTTGAGCTTTGGCCATCGCCTCCTGCATGGTGCGGAGCTGCTTCATCATCTGAGCCTGGTTCATCGGATCTCCCTCATTCTTGGAATTGGCGCATCGCATATTCGAGGAGATCACTCTCATCCACCTCGCCGACGGCGGCAGGGCGACGAACCGATTCAGGTTGCGCTCCCGAAACACGGATGAGGACACGCATCGGCACGTTTAGCATCTCGAGTAAGACCGCTTCAATGACCCGCGTTTTATCGCGCAAGATCGAAGCCTGAGTTTCGTCCACGATGCCGATTGTGACAAGCGAGTCTTTGACCGACTCGATCGTCGCTCGCGAAAGCGGCGCACGCAGCGGCTTATATTGCTCCTCAATGCGGGTTCGCACATTCCGCCACAGCCCGCGCACTTGTTGAAGCGTCGGGAGCCCCGAAGAGCCCGTCGGAGGCGCTGCAGGCGCAGTCGGCGGCGCAGGCGCGGCTCTTTTGGGATCCGCAACCTCAGCTGCAACGGGAACGATGGGGGATGCGAGTTTCGGTTGCCCCTCCTCAAGTTGAGCGATACGTGAAGAAAGCGCGTCGAGCGAGGCGTCGTCGCCCTGCAATATGAAGCGGAGCGTCGCCGTCTCGAGTTCCAAGCGCGGATTGCCCGAAACGCGCGCACCCGCGAGGGCCTCGGAGAGCAGGCGCACGCCGCGTACGAGTTTGGCCTGCGTAAGCCGCGCCGCCCGCGAGCGTACGGCAGTCGCGTCGTCCTCGGAGAGATCGCGTGCCAGTAATTCAGGTTCGATCCGGCCGACGAGCAAGTGCCGGAACTCCGCAACGACGCTACGGATCAAGCCGATCATCTCGGCACCCTCTTCGGCCGCGAGATCGATACTGCGCAAGGCCGCGGCGGCATCACCCGCCAGCCAAGCATCGACCAATGTGCAGGCGTGCTCGCGTCCGGTCGTTCCGAACGCCGCGTTGACCGCGCCGGCGCCGATGAGATCTCCGCAACCGTCGGCACCGAGCGCGCCACTGAAAGCCGCGACTTGCTCGAGCATCGTGAGCGCATCACGCAAACCGCCGTCGGCGCGATACGCAAGCGCACCGAGGGCTTCGTCGTCGATCGGGATGCGTTCAGCGTCGGCGATCTCCCGCATCCGCGCGACCATCAGGGAGATCGGGATACGGCGGAACGCATAGCGCTGACAGCGCGACAAGATCGTCTGCGGCAACGCCTCCGGAGCCGTCGTCGCCAAGACGAAGATGACGTGCTCGGGCGGCTCTTCGAGCGTTTTGAGGAAGGCGTTGGCACCCTCGCGCGTCAGCATATGCGCTTCGTCGATGATATAGACTTTGGATCGCATCTGCGCGGGGGCAAACTTCACTGCTTCACGAATCGCGCGGATCTCCTCGATGCCGCGATTGCTCGCCGCGTCGATCTCCAGGACGTCCAAAGAGGTTCCCGCCAGGATCGCCTGACAGAAATCGCAGGTATTGTCGGGTTCGGACGTCGGACCGTTGCGGCAGTTGATGCATCGCGCGAAAATCTTCGCCGCCGATGTCTTACCGCAGCCGCGCGGTCCGGAAAAAAGGTATGCGTGCGCGAGACGGTTGCTGCGCAAGGCGGTTTCGAGGGTCCGTACGACGGCTTCTTGGCCGACCAAGGACGAGAACGTGCGCGGACGCCAGGTGCGATAAAGAGACACAGTGTGATCTTCAACCCGTTTTGTTCTGCGTCCCGTGGGTAGAACAGAAAAGTGAGGGTTTCCTTCAGCCGTCTCCCTTCCTGGGCATGAAACCACCCCCACAACTTGTGTCGCCCCCAAGCGGCTTTCCGGATGCCGTAGGCGAGGAGCCTAGACCCGAAGTGTGCTCGTGCACATGAGGGTCGTAGCGACGACGCATACGGCTTCCGGTAAGTCGCTTGGTAGCTTTTGATGAAGATGGATATGACTACGCTTGCCCCTACAAATCGTCGGCTTGATGGGCGTTTACAGAATGCTCTTTTGGAGTATTTCGGGTTCGAGGAATTCAATTCGGGCCAGGAAGAGGTAATCACCAGTATCCTCGATGGGCACGACACCCTTGCGATCCTCGCGACCGGAGCGGGAAAAAGCCTTTGTTATCAGCTCCCGGCGCTTCTTTTTGAAGGCACGACCGTCGTCGTCAGTCCGCTCATCGCCCTGATGAAAGATCAGGTCGACACCTTAGCTTCGTACGGTATTAAGGACGTCGCCGCCCTCAACTCAACCGTGGACGAAGATCGCGAGACGGCAATCCTCGAACGGATCGCATCCGGAACGACCAAAATCGTCTTGGTGACCCCCGAGCGTTTGGAAGATGAACGCTTCCTCAAGGTGCTTCGCGAGATCACGATTCCGCTCTTCGTTGTCGATGAAGCGCATTGTATTAGCGCCTGGGGCCACGATTTTCGCCCGGCCTATCTGGCTTTGGGTCACGTTATCGCCCAATTAGGCCGTCCCAGGGTCTTGGCGCTCACTGCGACCGCTACCCCCTCCGTTCGGGACGACATTCTCACGCAACTCGGACTCGTGAACACGCGGGTAATCGTCCGCGGCTTCGATCGTCCCAACCTGATATACGAAGTCTGCCGCACCACCAATGAAGCAGAAAAACTTCGCGCGCTCAAAGACCTCTTCGCAACCGAACTGACCGGAACGGGCATTATTTATACATCAACTATTAAAAATGCTCTTGACGTTCAACGCTATCTCACGGAATCTCTGGACGTGCCGGCCTCGGTCTATCACTCAAAGCTGCGCAAAAATGAGCGCACGGTTGTGCACGAGCTTTTCATGCAAGAGAAAATTCGGGCCGTCGTCGCGACCAATGCTTTCGGGCTTGGCATCGATAAATCCAACATCCGCTTCGTCGTCCACTACGACCTTCCGGGATCAGTCGAAGCGTATACGCAAGAATCCGGACGAGCCGGGCGTGACGGTGAACCCTCGCGCTGTATTTTGTTGTACCGAATGGGTGATGTCCATGTCCAAAATTATTTTCTCACCGGCAAATACCCACAGCTAGAAGAAGTGCAGAAGGTTTTCGGAACCCTGGAATATTTCGCGAGAGAAAACGAAGGCGTCTCTCTCACGGACCTGCGAAAAATATCGCAGCTTCCGCTCACGAAACTCAAAGTCGTGCTCGCCCTCCTGAAAAAAGCGCATTTTATTGAAATGCGCAGCCGCGCGCGTTACGGCCTCACGCAACGGGCAATCGAGAATCGCGATCTCGTCTTGAACCTGGCCAATTACGAGACCAAACGCACCTACGATCAGAGCAAACTCGCGATGATCCTCCAATATGCCGAGAGCCGTTCTTGTCGCCGTCGCTTTCTTCTCAACTACTTTGGTGAGGAAGCCGCGTCGCCGCGATGCGGCGCCTGCGACAACTGCCTGCGCTCTCCCGAGCACTCCTCGACGGTTTTTGAGACCGGACTGCGAATCACCGATCTCGTCGCCCATCCCAAGTTCGGACAAGGCACCGTCGAGCGAGTCGAGAAAGACCTCGTCACCGTCCTCTTCCCCTCGTTCGGTTACAAGACGCTGCTTGCCTCGGCCGTCCACCGCGAAAACAAAATCGCGTAGAATGGCTTGCTTTTTGCCGTATGCATCGTCGCTACGCGGCTCATGTACTGCGGTACACTTCGCCGCTAGGCTCCTCGCCTACGACAAAAATCAAACCATTCTAGAACTTCCAGACGAAAATACGAGAACGGATCAAAAGAGGGCGCGGGGAACTCTTCGGATTGTTGCCTAACAACATCTGTTGGGGCGGGATCCGCTCGCCATCCGGATTTTCTCTTTCGAGGGCTGATGAATCATTTCGATCGATCTCGCGAACGCATGCTTGCGGGCGCTCGCATCGCTAAACGTTCGATGCGGCTGCTGCACTTGGCCCTCGCGGTAGTGGCGGCTTCAGCCGTTATGTCTTTCAATCAGCCCGTGCTCGCTCAGATGCCTTCGGGAACGCCGTCGCTACCTGCGGAAACGGGAACACCGAGCGTGGAAACGCCGACTCCGGAACCGTCACCGGAACCGAGCACCTCGGCAACTCCCCTTCCGACGCCGACTCATCCCTCGTTCTCCCTGAGCAGTTCGCTGGCAAATGTTACTCCGGGGGGCTCCGTGACGGTGCAGGTGCGGAACGCGCTGGTTCCGATCTCCGTGCGTCCGTACGATGATCGGGTTACGGCCACGGTCGACCAAGCGACCCAAACCATGAGCATCTTCGGTCAGAAGACCGGCCTTTCCGCGATCGATGTGACCGATGCGGGAGGTACGACACGCAGCTTGACGGTGCGGATAGCCAAACTCGCCGGGCATATCGGCACCTCGGTCTCAATTCGCATGACCGGCGATCCCGCCTCGAATTCCTATGTCAAGCGAGCGATCATCGCGGCCGCGTCGGCGGCAGCCTCGACGCAGCCGGGAGCCGATATCGTCATCGACCCCGACGATATCTCCCTTCGCGGCTCGCTTGGTCAAGATGAAACCTTCGAGACGACCTTTCCCGTCTTTCTCGAAGGCGAAGACTATTTCACCGTCAACGGCACGACACGCGTCATCGTAGAGAATGTGGCGCTGCCGCGGATTAAACCACGCTCATTGCTCGTCAGCGACTATCCCGAAACCTTGAGTGAGGACGGCGTCTTGTACACTGCCGACTTACAAAGCGGAGCGGCCGATCGTTTTCTGTACGATCATTTCAACCCAAACGGACAACCCAATCGCCGTATTGTCCTGTTCGCGCAAAACCCGTCCTCCCGGCCGGCTCTGGTCCAAATGATCGATGGGACGGCCGGCCCGAGCCCCAATGAAATGGAAGTCGGTCATCTTTCAACCCAACGCTTCCTTCTTCATGAATCGCAGAATGAAGGCCAGGTCATCGAGGTTCCCCCCGAATCCGACATTGCGCTCACACAGCAAGAACTTCCCGCAGGAAACATTGTTAGCAGCATTTTGCAATTACGCGAAATCAGCGGGAGCCCGCTGCATCTGACGCTTGTCGCACAGAACGAATTAGACCCGCTGAATCTTCCCGATCCGCTCTCACCATTACTCATCGGCGGAGCGCTGCACGCTCGCGGGATTTATTCTATTCCTCAGTTTTCGCAAGAATACACCTATCGAACCGATCAAGAGACCTTGCCGATCACCATCGGCCAGATTCCGTTGCCCAATCTGATGCAGGGTCAAGCGCTCGCCGGCGACTACGGCGTTCTGCAAGCGATCACCGTGCGGATTGTCAACGTTAGTTCCTCAAGCCCAGCGCACGTCGTCCTTTACGCCTGCCCCCGCGGAGGAAATGCGACCGGGACGTTTTTGATCGACCGCACGATGATTCAAGCGCATTCAATGGCGCCCTATACCTATTACAAGTTACGCGAATATCTCGTACCTCCGGCCAGCGTCGTACGCACCGAGATCGTCACCATGCCTGAGGCCGGTTCATCCTATCCCCTGCAATTAGTGATCGCCCCCGACGACGGAAGCCCAGCACCTGGAGCCCCCGATTCAGTAGCGTATTAAAGCGAGGAGCGCCCGACGACTATTCGATCAGAAATGTCGCCGTTTCATCATGCAAGGTATCGTCGAGGTCGAAGAGCACCGCTTTTAGCGTGCGTGCATCGAAGGACGCACTCACTCGAGCGCGCGCGTGTAGGTTCGGATGGTTGCGCGTGCGCAGGCTTCCCAAGAAAAACGTTGCATTGCGGCGACTCGCAAGGATGCCGCACGACGCTCGGCGGCGGATCGATCGCCGAGAATCGCCGCGAGCGCATCTTCCCATCCCGAGACGTCGCGAGGATCAACCAGCGGTGCATCTTTGGCGACGACCTCAGGTAACGAAGCTGCATCGGCAGCTACGAGTGGGACTCCCGCACAAAGCGCTTGCGCCGCCGCGAGTCCGAAACCTTCGTACATTGAGGGTACGACCGCGACCGCGGCTCGCGCATAGAGGGCGAGCAGATAGTCTCGCTCGACGTATCCGGCAAAACGAACGCGATCTACGACGCCGTATTCACGCGCGAGCAGTTCGCACTTCTCACGATACGGCGTCAACGGACCGACGGAGATTAATTCGACTCCCGGCAGAGAGCGCAAGGCACGCACGACGACTTCGAGGTTCTTCCGCGGTTCGACCGTACCCACCGCAAGAATGAATGGACGCTCGTGCGGACTTCGCGTCACCGCGTGAATATCGGCGGCGACCCCCAACGGCACGACGTCGACGCGTTCGGGGTCAAGCGACGTGCAGTCAAGCAATTCTCGGCGGGAGAACTCCGACACCGTGAGAAGTCGGCGTACCGTGCGCATCCGCATCGACGTGAAACCGCCATAATAGGCTCGTGCGTACCAACTCGTGTGACCCTGCGTGCGCAACCATGCGACATCGTGAATCGTGGCGACGATAGGTACATTCTCCGCAAACGGAATGGTTCCCGAGGTGCAGTGAAGCAGATCAATCTTCGCCCGCGACGCCGCCAGTGGCAGCAGCAGCTGATCCCATAGCAATCGGCGATCGAACCGCCACAGATCAAAGCGCTGATTGCGCAAGCCCGTAAGTGCAAGGCCTTCGGCAACCAGCGCGTCGGACAGGTGCCACGCGTACTCGCCGATTCCCGTAGGCGTTCCATTTAGTGCTTGAAGATCGAGGCCGACTCTCATGGCCCAACCAACGATCCGAGTGAACGCACCGCGTCGAGCTTGGGGTCAAGCTCCCAAGCACGACGATACTCCGCGCGTGCGGTTTCCCGATCATCGCGCGCCAGCGCCGCCCGTCCAAGGCCCGCGAAGGCTTCGGCGTTGCGTGGATAAGCGCGCAGCGCACGCTCGAAATACTCCGTCGCGAGATCCGCTTTTCCAACGACCAATGCCTGATATCCAACGGCAAGCAAATACTTCATCGAATACGGCCCCAGCTTCAGAGCCTGCTGATCGGCTTGGAGCGCGTCGAGCGCATCAGCCCTCACCCGCCCTCCCGACTGCACGAAACGTTCTTGCAACAAGAGACCCAATTGCCAGAAGGCTTCGGCGAGCGTATCGGGTTCGGTCATTCGGCGCTCTCCCTGTCCGATTTCCTCTCGAACAAGCGCGATTGCCGCAACGAGGTTTCCGCCATGCTCAAGAGCGGAAAGCGCGCGCAGCAAGGATTCACGGTCACCCGAACGAATATCGTCGCGAGCCGCGGTAACGATATCGCCGCGGCGCTCCGCGAGGAGCCCCGCTAAGTCAAGGCGATCAGAACCTTCGGGAAGGCGCTCAATCCAATGTTCCGCACGCACATCGTCACCTGCGGCAAGCGCATTTCGAGCCAAAGCCAAGTGCAACGGGAAGGTCGCTAGCGGGAAATTCCCGTCGCCGGCTCGTGCCGCGAGGGTCGGTGTCAATAAATGCATCGGCGCTTGCGCTTGTGCGACATCGTGAAACGCCGACATCGAAACGAACTGAAGAGTCGCGAGCATCGCGAAGAGGAAGACTCCCGCAATCCACGACAAGATCCCGATCACGGGCTAAAACCGGACCGTCAGATTGAGATTCTGCTGGGTTTGATTGAAATCGTATGACGGAACGTTAGGATCGGAATAACGTGCTGCCGTCGTTTGGAAATCGAGCGTGGAATTTGAATGTGGAATATGATAGCTCACATTCCCCGAAAGATACTCTTTGCGTTCGGTAATATTCGGGGCAAGCGTCGTTCCGTACGATCCGTTGAAACGTTGCGTCGAGTAATGGACGCCGATTCCAATATCCTGGGAAATCGGCAACGTCGCTCCCGCGCCGAGCGACACGTGATGCATGTCGATGTAATTCGGAACGAATGTGACGCCGCTATTTCCGCCTGGAAGCGCCGCGGCCGCGGCGACCGAAGCTGGGTCGGGGCCTTGCGTCGAGGGGTTGAACGGGTAGTACGGGAACGCCGTCGTGTCATTCCGTTCGAGCGTTTCGAATGCTCCGTCGAGATCGAGATCGACGGGCTTGCCGAACGCATGAAGTGCGAGCGAAGTCCGTAACGCATAGGAATCATCAGTTAAGTGGACGGTAGTCGGGTAGGATGCTCCCGACAGCGCGTTCGCCTGTGAACTCGGTTGGATGTCGGAAAGATGCTGATATTCCAAGCGAGTCTGTAAAGCGGAATGACCGATGTGAATCGGCGCCGTAACATCGGCCGTCAAGCCGCGACTGTTCGGAACAAACGCTTGATAAAACGTCGGTCCCACGCCGCGAAACGGGTTGAATACCGGATATGCGAACGTGAGGTTGGGGTTGAGCGCCGTCTGCGAAATCACGCCGGTTCCGGCAAACTGTTGATCGAATTGTCGATTGATCTGTAAGGTGTTCGCAAACCCGAAGAAATCCGGAACATAGGCACCGCTATATGCGGAGAACGTCGACGGAGCATTCCCGAAATACGAGTACGGGGCTCCGTCGAGATAGTTTGGTCCGACGTTTTGATACCGCAGGTCAAACCCGATGGAGTGAATGTGAAAGCGCGTACCAACGACGCCGGCCGTGTCCGTCGTTGCGGGAACCGTGAGAAAATCCGGAGTGAAATTACTCAGCGCACCCTCAGCATACAGGATCGGCGTCGCCGCATCTCCCGCTACACGCGCACCGAGCGGCATTTGGAAATCCAGACCGAACACGGTATCACTGACGGCGCCCGTCCCGATCACGGGTTGCGTGATATCTCCGTTGATTGCGCCGGGCATTGTCGATCCGTCGTAGTCGAAGATTCGGTTAAACGTGAATCCGACTTCGGCTCCGGGATACTCTTTGAGTTTCTGGTTCACACGCGCATTGATCATGTAACGCTGAAAGTTCGTATTCGATGCGACGTCAACGCCCGTGTAGGTCAGAGTAATATGGGACCCGACCGCTAAAGGCGACGTGAAAATCACCATATTGTATGCCTGGCTAAATTGGAAACCCGGAGGTGACGTCGGGCCGCCCGGACCTTGTGTTACGAGCGCTCCGCTCGCATTGAACGTCGAGCCGTTATACGAAGAAACATAGACGGTGCCAAGTACCGCGACCCGCGAGAGCGAGACTTGCGTGAGCGGCCCGTTGACGGCGGCGAACGAATCGGAGCTGATCGTCTGCGTTGATTGGGCCGCGCCGGTTTGAACCAGACCGATCTGCGGAGGAATGATCGGCGAAAGATATCCCGTTGTTTGATTCGCTCCCGCGACGTCGACCACCGACTGCGTGTTGAGCAAGACCGGATCAATGCGCGAGAACGAGGCTGAAAAATCCGTCAGACCGAGCACCGTTCCCGCAACGCTTATCCCGCGTTGCGTCGGTTGCAAGGGCGTGCCGAACGGGTCGGCATACGGATCACCGGCTCGATCGCCGAACGGAGCGCGAAACGCCAACCCCGTTCGCGAACTCGGCATCAAATCGAGATCGCCGAAGGTTACGTGGAAATTCGAGATGATCCCACTCTGGGAAAGATCGACCGAAAGCGAGGGACTGACGTCCACCTGTTGGGCTGCTCCAAGCGAATTCCCAAACTCGGTATTGACGACGCGGATCGGTAGCGAGAGCGCAAGCGAGTCGCTGATCGCATACGAGAGCACAAAATGGTCATCTTCGCGAAGCTGCACCCCAGGAAACTGGTCAACGAACGGAAGATTCGTCTCGTTCGAGGCGAGGTACGTCGTAACGAACGGATCGGCGGGCGCCGCAGCTCCGCTCTGCGCCGTCGCTCCGTACGCAAGCGGAACGCCGGCAGCCGTTCCATTCACGATCGTGTGCGGCGTGGTCGTCCACGAATGGACGGCCCCGTTTGAGAGCATCTCGGCATGGACTTGGAGCGCCTGGGCGGTCTTCGTGTGCTCGTCGAGCTGAGCTAGCGCCTCCTCAAGCGCAGCAACACGCACGCCCTGACCATCAAGCTCGTCCTTGAGCGAAAACACCAGCTGCGAAAGTTTGTCGATATCGCCCTTGGACGCAAGCTTGGCGATCTCGTCGTGGTTCTCGCTCTGCAATTTCGCGAGGGCCCGCGCGACGATCGTCGACAACTCGTAGCGTGTGAGCGGGCGGTCGCCCTTGAAATAGCCGTCGGGATAGCCCTCGATGAGGCCGTCGTCGGCCAAGGTCTGAATGTAGCCGTACGCCCAGTGATCGTCGGGGACATCTGCGAACGGCGAGGCTTGCACGCGCGATCCCATGGCCAGTACCGAGCCGACCACCAGGCTCAGCGCCAAAATCACGGATGTGCGACGTCTCATTTCATCCCTCGAACAAAGGAAACATTCGCCGACGCGGAGCGGCGAGCCTGGCGAGGTTGCCGCCTTGATTGGCCTACTCCTCTCGCACGACCCGCTCCTCTCGCCGATCCGCAATCGTGCGGCCGATCACTCGCAGGCAAGTTCTCCGGCATAGCGAGCCCGGAGAGCCGCACTGATGAAGTTACAGAGGATGAAAAGCTTATAAACAGACTCTCCATTGACAACTTATAGGATTCTCTGCAGACTGAAAGGGGCTTCCAACTCCTCGCGGAGCCTATGCCGATGCTATCTCACGCCTCTCTTGCGAGTTTTGACTTCGATGCCGATATTGCCATGAGTGAACTCAGGAGCGAGGAAACTCTCACCGAGCGCCTGCACGAAGACGTTGCAGTTCGCGCCATCATCGCAGAGCGGAGTTCCACCGCAAATTTCGTGCTTGCCACAGATCGAACATGGAGCAAGATCGCCAAGCTCATCATCGATTCAACGTTTTGATCAGCGCACTTCAGAATCCAAATGAAACTATCTGATCTTGGGATTGGCTTGAGGAAGACATCAAGACTCCTGAAAGATAAGGACATCGGCGCCGAAGGGAGTGATCAATCCATATACAACCCAAATTCATCCATTCCGATTGAGTCGGGACGGCGACTCCAGCTCCTTCCGGATCGAGGCTTAACCTGATTCCATCCGCGACGGCGGCGTATGACCGCTCGGGAATGATCGTCTCACCCGGAAAAGATCTGGTCTGGGTTCGCTTGGAAGACGGCAGCTTGATCGCGGCACTCGTGCGCACGAAGAGCCGCGAGTCAGAATTTCTCGTCCCAGGCGATCACGTCGAACTGGTGAAGCTCGATAAGAGCGGGAACGAGACGGATGTGCTCTTTGCGATCGGCGCGCGCTCCCCGCGTCGAAGCGAGATGCGCCGCACGGCGAGAAATCGAGAGCGAGTGGTCGCCGCAAATTTGGATTGCGTGATCGTCGTGCAGTCGATCGCGCAGCCCGCGTTCGAGGAACGATTCATCGACACGGCCATCGCAAGCGCAATCGCCGACGGTCTGCAAACGATCGTGGTCCTTACGAAAATGGATTTTGCCGATGCGGCGCTCTTGGAACGCCTCACTCATCGCTATGCTGCAGCTGAGCAACAGGTCTATCCCGTCAACGGCCTAACGGGCGAGGGTGTCGCGGCGTTTTCCGCGGCAATCCAAGAGAAAGTCTCGGTGATGGTCGGACCTTCGGGGGCGGGAAAAAGCACGCTCTGGAATCGCTTCGGCGGAAAGGGGCGGGTCGGCGAAGTCTCCCGATTCGGTTTCGGCAAGCAGACGACGACAATGTCGCACGTTCTCCGCGTCGGTTCCGGATCGCTCTTCGATCTGCCGGGCGTCGCGAGTTATGCGAACGCATTTGATTCAGATACGCTCCTCGCATCGTTTCCCGAATTCAAACCCTTCACCGCACAATGTCAATACGCGGATTGCTTCCATCTCAAAGAACCGAATTGCGCCGTGAAAACCGCCGTCTTGGGCAGCATTATCGACGACATCCGCTACACCGGCTATCGCAACCTCGCCGAATCCATTCAGAACCGCATCATCAGCTACCACAAATAGCGACACTGCATTGCCGAATGAAATTAGAAAGGTCTCTTGGTGCCTTTATTTTCGATGGCCACGTGCATATCTTTTGCCGCCGCACGTAAAACTTCGTGTGCCGCCGGAGTTGATTTATCGTAGATCTCCGTAGAATCGAGGGTCACGGTTGCTGTAGGGTATTTATCGCGCACCACAGACACTTCCGCAAACGCGTCTGCGTCGGTGCTACCAATGATCGATATTGGACTTACGGTTACATCCATCGAGCCGTTTCGGTACTTGGATTCAATCATCGCGACCGCATCATTGTTATCATCTATAACGAGATCGGCAGAGTGATTTATACGGAAACGTTTCGTTTTGGCAATCGCCTCCGCCGCGAAATCACCGATAGCTACCGCTTCACTCAATTTCGGAGGAGCATCCTCCTTAGTGTTGGTCGTCGACGAAGAAGACGCACAGCCGGCAGGGAAGATCGCTATGGCAGCTATTCCAACCCAAACCTTTAACGCGTGCTCCAGGTCCGAAGATTTTTTGCGAGAGTCTTTGCTCATTACGGCTCTTTCCCTTACAGGACAGCAGGCGTCGCAAGGACGCGTCATTACAGGATGTTTACAGCCATCATAGCACAGGATGCTCGATTGCCGCAATGATAGGGTATGGGACTTCCTTCCTATTACGTGCGGCTCCCTGTATCGGCCGCACCAGAAAAACGGCAAGGCGATGAAGGAAGTTTTGACAAGATTCTCTCGTTCTGCTATCTTGTGCGTGTTCGCCTTGGGTCTTGTTGGTGCTTGCACCTCCCCCCGAGGACATACAATGCGACGGCCTACCGCGCAGTAGGCTGTTTGCTTTTTGGGACGTTTTCGCAGAATGCTCTTCGCTCATTTCATCATTCCGCTCTCACGGCAAAAAGCCTTACGAATACCTTTGCATAAACGTCGAAGGGCAAACGGAATGATCTCGGTCCCACCACAGCAGGTGAAAAGCACCCATGTTCATTATTCCGAAAATGCGACTCTTATTATTGAGACGCAAGGAAAAGACCTCATCTACCCCACCTTGCCACACTTCGTCAAGACACTCTTGCGCCGCTCTCCCTAATTCATTGCGCGGGATAGGGTGATTATGATACCTCTCGTCAACAAGGATCTGTCGCCACGTTTTCTCCTCGTAAAACTTGAGCTTCTCAATAATGAGGAGCATTTCGGTGCGCGTGACAATATGCCAACCGAAGGGATCGATGACGCGCATTTTATCGACACGCCACGAAGGGGTCTCCGAGAAGTACGCATCCGCATTTCCACCGGATGCTATCCGATGGAAAGGGTGTGGTTCTCGCACTACCTTGAGACGTTTCTTAGAAGGCACAGAAGCGTTATCCTAAGTCAAGCTTCCGTAATATTCAGCCATCGCGGCATGAGTAATCACGACATTGCTAGCGACACCTGGGGCCAGCCCACTGCGGGCATCCCGCCAAGGTGCTTCCATGTGAGTCAAGTCGCTGAGCCACTGAGACGACTTCTCCCCGTAATAAGAAAGCACCGTGTCAATCGTCTCCTCTCCGAGCGAGTCAATGCATTCCGCCTCACCTCCCACATCATTGACGCGATACTCGCCTCGGTGCCGCTCGTACAGATCAGGCGCAACCGGGCCGTTTGCCCAAGCCTCAATCCGATTGTTGAAGAGCGGACGTTCATCCCACACCAGAGACCAAGCCTGGGAATAATACACGAGCTTCTGCAACTTCATCGCGGGTATGGAACCAAGTTTTTTGAGCACATACTGCGCTACATCTACAACACTGGCCATCAAAACGTCCTTTCTTCGTTCGAACGTACGTTCGCCGCTCGAATCGAACCTCCTTCTTTAAAACCAAATTCCGCACGGCGACTAACTCACCCCGCCCCGATCGGATCCCTCTCGCTGTTGGAGATACCTCTCCGCGATGAGCACTGCGGCGAAATCGTCGATGGGACACGGCGGGAGTAAGAGTCCTCGGGGAATCAAGCGACGCCAGCCCGTCGGCGGATGCGCGGCGAAATAGCGCGCGCGGGCTCGAAGCGTCGTCTCATGCTCGTCGACGGTGACGATGGGGATACCGAAATTCCGCAAGCGGTCGGCAATATCATGGCCCCGCGTTCCCGAGCCCATCGCGATCGCCTCGATCTTATGGCGGCTTAACACATCGGCGACCACCACCGACAGCTCATCGAACGGAGTGATTCCCAGTTCAAGCGCGTTCGCTCCGATCGACGCGAGCACAGCGTATCCGCATTTATGCGTTCCCGGATCAATCCCGAGAACGAGGCTCATTTCGAGATTTGCTTGAGAACGAAGATCACCGGCAAACCGCCGACGTGCGGATAGATCTCCTCCGCTGCCTCCACCAAGATCGCGAACTTCCCTTTTCCGGAACGAATGCGGTTAGCGATATTCTGCGAGTCTCCCGGATGGAGCAACGGCACCGCTTGGGCAAAGTAAGACGGCATTCCGGCATTGGACGCGACCTCTTCAGCAATCGTAAGCAAACGCGAGAAGGCGAAGTTCGTGCTGATCGTCGAGCCGCCGTCAACCATGACCTGCGCGATTACTTCGTGATCGCGGAAAATTCGATGATCCGGCCAATATTTGAATGCGAAGTGGATCGCATCGGTCGGGAAAAGATTCTCGCTCGCGACCGGAAGAATAATGAGCGGTTCTTGAATGAGGAGCCCCTGAATCTCCGGCTGACTGAGATACGCCTGCAGCTTTTCGCGATTCTGAGGATCGCTCGACTTGAGCGGATAGGCTTTGAGACCCATAGGAACATACGTCTGATTCAAGGTCTTCACGACCGCATCGAAATACGTCTCGAAATTCTTTAAACGCACGGCGTTGGTCTCATCAGGAGTGAGGACGAGAAACCCCGATGAGAGCGATTGACCGATATTGATGACGACGTTCCCTTTTTTCGTTTTCTTCTCAAGCTGATTTCTCTGCGCTTCGAGATCGTTGATATGCGCTTGCAATTCTCCGAGATGGAAGAACGCGGTTCGCACATACGTCGACGTCGCAAGCGCTGTGACGCTCACAACGAACGCGATCATCATGCCGGTGCCGATCGCGAAGATCGTCGACGTGTGGCGCGGGCGTAATCCGAAGAGCGACAGACGGAGCCTCCCGACCTGATGGCCGACGCGATCACCCACATAAGCGATGCCTCCGGCGATCGCGGTGATGAGGATGATGCTCAGTATACCGCCGAGATACTCCATTGCCTAGGTCACTACTCGCCGAAGGAAGCCGATACCGATTGCCGTGAAGATCACATTGGGTAACCATGCGCCGATCAACGGAACCAAACGTCCCCCGGGAATGCCGGTTGCTATTGCAGACGATACGCTCGCCGTCACGAAATAGATGAAGACGATGACCACGGCCATACCGAAACCGAGCCCCGTTCCACCACCCCGCGTCGGTCGCAAACCGAACGGCAATGCGATAAGCGCGAATACAAACGTGGCGAACGGCCGCGAGATCTTTTCTTCGTATGCAACCTCGAACGCACGCATCTCTGAAGGCGTCAGCGTCCCCGCGCGGAGAATCTCGCGAACCTCCCGACGGCTCAAATTTTCCGGATTGTTATCCGCGGCGCGTTGGGCAATTTGCGCGGGTTTCTGTTCAATATGCACTTCCTGCACCGGAACCGATTCGATGCTGACGTCTTGCCCTGCCCCGAAGTGATATTCGGTCGCATCGAAAAACGTCCAATCCGGATCGTGAAATCGAGCTCGTTTGCTTGAGATCAGGAGCGTCGGACGGTCGTCCGTATCGTACTGGATGAGCGTGACGTTGAGCATGGTGTTGGTCGAAGAATCGAACCCCGTCGCGGAAGTCAATTGGCGCCCTCCGGTCGGCGAGTGTGTGCTGAACGTGAGATTCGCCCCGATCAGCGGGTTCGCATGCTGGATGACTTCCCGGCGCAGATAATTCGCACGATCGTTCGCATATGGAACGACGCCTTCTTGCAGAAGTAAAGCGATGATCGAGACGACCACGCCCATCGCGAGTATCGGCGCCGCCGTCCGCAAGAGGCTGACGCCGCCTGCCTTGAGCGCGGTGATCTCGCTCTCGCCCGAGAGCCTTTGGATCGCCAGCAGCACGCCGAGCAGCATAGCCATCGGAACGACCGTTACCATGATGCCGGGCAACTGCCATAAGAAATACGCGATCGTCGCACCCAGGGGCGCATGGTAAGCCGCCGCGAGACGGCTGACGTTGAGCAAGTCGACCGATGCGATGATCAACGTGAACGCCGAGAGGCCGAAAAAGAACGGTCCACCGAGTTCGGCGATCATGTAGCGGTCGAGAATCCGCAGCCGCAATCCGCTCATAGACGGAAACTCTCACCAAGATAGAATCGCCGCGCTTCGGGAGAGCTAAGCACGTCGTCGGAACTCCCTGAGACAACAATGCGACCTTCGTTCATGATATACGCACGGTCGACGATCGAAAGCGTCTCGCGCACCTGATGGTCCGTGATGAGGACGCCCAAACCCCGACTTCGAAGCTGCCGGATCATCACTTGGATGTCGGCGACGGCGATCGGATCAATTCCGGTGAAGGGCTCGTCAAGCAAAAGAAATGCCGGATCCGTGGAGATCGCCCGAGCAATCTCGACGCGCCGCCGCTCACCGCCCGACAAGCTGTCCGCACGTGCTTCAGCCAAGCGGCTCAAACCGAATTCCTCAAGGAGGACCGGCAAGCGACGGTTCTGCTCGCCACGGGAGACGCCGTTCATCTCCCAAATCAACCGAATGTTGTCGCTGACGCTTAACTTACGAAAGACCGAGGCCTCCTGGGCGAGATAGCCGATCCCCGACTTCGCGCGTTCATACATCGGCCTCCCGGTAAGGTCGATTTCCCCCTCATCCGATGCGAGTACGACGCTCCCGCCGTCGGGCTTCACCAGGCCGACGACCATGTAGAACGTCGTCGTCTTTCCCGCGCCGTTGGGACCGAGCAAACCGACGACTTCACCCGTCGAGACGCTCGCACTCACATGATCGACCACCGTACGGGTCCCAAAACACTTGACGAGATCGCGCACGAAGATCTTGCGCTGCGGGACGGTGCTCACGATCATGGCCCGTCCTCCCCCCCGGCGCTCATGCGGACGTCCGACAGCCGCAAATTCGCATCGATGCGCGAGCCGGTGGCCCGTTCGCCGTGCGCTCCAATAAAGATGACATGCCCGCGACCGTGAACAAGCTCGCCTTTTGCATCATAGGTTAACCGATCGCAGGTCAAGGTCCCACCATCGCTCGTGCGAGCGTGAACGCCGCCCATCATGACGATCGTCTGAGTCTGTTCGCTCATCTGCGCACGGGGCGAATCGGCAAGCAACGTCTTTCCGTCGGTTTCATAGAAGGTCACGATGGGACGAACGAATGTGCTGACCCCTTCGTTCGAACGCGAACGCCGAATGTCGCTGGAGTCCGCGTGGACGATATACGACGTCTTCCCATTGTGGACTTGCGTGAATGTGACGTCACGTGAACCTTGTCCGTGAGATCGGACGTCGATCCCGGGCGGAACCAAGGGGAAGATTGACGAGGTAACCGCTCGTGGGCTCGGTGAGGAAGACGGGGCCGGATGCACGGACGTGCATCCCGTCCCCGCCAGTACACCCACGACGAAGACAAAACTCAACGCGCGTCGCATGGTTCTTCCAGTCCGTGCTCGGCCGCTCCGAGCGTCAAGGCCATGAACGGAATCCAACACCCAATCTCCACCACCGTCACCGAATCAAGCATACCTTGGGCGCCGGTGGCGACAAAGCCCGCCGCCAAACAGAGTGCGAGATTCCGCGAGCGCGGCTTCGCGATCGCTAGCCGCGTATGCAAATCCCGACCGAAAACCCACCACAAGCCGACGAAGGCGGCCAGCCCGATCAAGCCGGTCTCGGCAGCCGTGGTCAAGAGCGCGTTGTGCGCATGGAACGCAACGGCCAAGCCGTCGGGCGGACGCAGGACCGGATAGACCAGCCGGAACGCTCCCGGCCCGACGCCCGTGAGCGGAAATAATTCCACGCTGCGCAGGGCGGCCTGCCAGATCGGCAGACGAGTGAAATTGTCGGTCTGATTGTGGTGCCCCTGGAAGAACGGAAGGAACACGACGAATGCGAGCAATGCCGAAATCACGGCAAATCGAGCCTTCGGTGAACGCAAACGCATGGCGACGAGGAATGCCGCCCCCGCCGCGAAGCCAAGCCACCCTGCCCGAGAGTAGGTGAGCACGAGCGCGGCTCCTCCGCAGGCCAAAGCCGCGACGGCCAAGGAGCGCAGTACCGGAAGCCGCGTCGCGCTGAGCACCCCGACAGCCGTCGCAAGCAAGAAGAGCAAATACCCCGCCAGCTCGCCGGGGACCACGAATGTTCCGGTGGCCCGGCCGAGCACGTAGGCGTAAAGTGCGGACGGCCGGTGCGCAACGACCATTCCAATCGCTAAGAGCGATGAGAGCACGCCTGCCGAAAGCATGGTCGCGACGATACCGATACGCACCCAAGCTTCTCCGAAGTACGTCCAAATGGCGTAGCTCCATACCACGATCAGCGCCTCAAGCAGCGTCAAACCGAGTCCCGTCACCGGATCAAGGCCAAGCAGCGATGCGAGCAGCATCGTCCCTATGTAGACGAGCGCTGCCCGAAATATCGGAGGTGCTCCCAAACCGGCTCGCAAGCGCGGCGCGGTAAGGAAAATCACGAGCGCCGTGAGCGCCATTACGAGCTCGGCCAGCAACACAAATTTCGCTCCGAGCGGGGGGAGAAGCGAGATTCCCGGCGGCGAGATCGGTGACAGGATGACCAACGCCGGCGTCATCGGTAAGAGCGCGAAGGCGATAATCGTGAAGATTGCAACGAGACGCCGGCTCGGGTGTAGCGTTACGCTCTCATTCACGCGCTGACTCCCCGCTCGAAAGCGCAGCTGCCAGCACCCCGGCGATCGCGCGGGCTCCACCGGGATTTCCCATCCGCTCGCGCCCCGCGGCCGCCATGGCCTCCATTCGTGTTTCGTCTTCGAGTAAGGCGTCGATCGCAGCCGCCGCATCGTGCGGCTCATCGCTCAGCACAAGCAGCGCATTGCCGAGCAAGCGCCGCTGGCGCATACGATACCACGTCTCCCGTTCACCGGAATGCTCGAGAGCAACGACCGGCACGCCCGCCGCCGCGGCAACTTCGTTCGCCGTTCCCGCCTGACCGATCGCAAGACCGCTCGCGGCAATCAGCGAGCCGATCGGTTCCCGCGAGGCTTCGATATATGCCGATCCGCGTCTCGCACGGAACGGCGTCAACGCGTCGCCATTTTCGACCGTCCAGCCGTCGCGTGCCAGGTCGGCGGCGAAGATGGCGGAGTCCAGGGCTGGAGCGACCGAGAGGAATGCCGGGATCGTCCTCCCTCGCGCGGCCAGTTCACCAAGGACACGCGCGAGGCGAATGGTGTCTGCGTACGCCGACGGGCGGCTCCCCGGCAAGAGCGCGAGCCACTTTTCTTCATGGGTGAACCTGCGATGCGTGGCGAGATCGGCGATGACGTTGCCTGGGGACTCAGCGGGGACTCCGGCTTTCCGCAGCGAGATCGCGGTGGCATTATCGCGAACAAAGATGTGTGCCGCCCGCCGCAAGAGCATCCGTTCGCCGGGTCCGTACGAGGCAACGTAGACGCTTTTGGCGGTACCTACGAAAACCGGCCGACCGCCTCCCAAGAGCGTGAGAGCAAGCACATAGACGTCACCGACGGCGACGCGCAACTCATACGGCCTCGTCCGAAGTGTCCGAATCTGCGCGATGATTTGTCCGATTAGTCCCGCACGCAGATCTGCCGTAAGCGCGGGAAGATTCCCCATTGCGACGAGCCCACCGCTCGGCAAGCTCATTCGCGGACCGATGACCGCCGAAAAGACCGTAGATTCCGAGCCCGCTCCCGTTCCCACCAAGGGTAGGTGATCGATCTGCAATTCGGTATTGGAGATGAAGCTGCGTAATTCGGACGCTATGCGCGCGGCGATAGAAGCCTCGCCATGACCATTGCTAACGAAGAGGAGACGAGGTCCAAACGAGGCAGAAGAGGATTGCGGGCTTCGTCGCACCAAACGCACGATGCGCCTTTACTTGAAGCTGCTCCTTTCGGGGAGGGCAATTCTCCGATGAAATTCAACTCGAACCGGACGAAACGGCTTGCATTTGACGAGGTTGCGGTAAGTTATGATTCCGCTCGTCCATCATTCTCCCGAAAAATCGTCGCAGATTTGACGGCACAAGCGAATTTAAAGCCGGGCTCCAGCGTTCTTGAGGTCGGTTCAGGAACCGGGCAGCTCACGTTGGCTCTTTTGCGAGAAGGGCTCCTCGTTACGGCCCTTGAGCCGGGAGATGCTCTTCGGGAGAAACTGATCGAAAACACCCGGGGAAGGGAGAATATTCTCGTTCGACCTGAATTCCTTGAAGAATTTGCGGATGGGAACGCGCCATTTGACGCCATCATATCTGCAAACGCATGGCAATGGATTGATCCGGCCGTCGGTTATTCACATGCGGCGAAGCTGTTACGTCCTCGGGGAGCGCTCGGTGTACTCTGGAATTTTCCGGTTATTTCCGATCTGCGACTTCAGGAACGCCTAAATAAAGAGGTTTTTCAGAAAAGTGGCCTGATTTTGTGCAGAAGGATGATTTTATGGAACGCGTTCGAACGACTGCACGCGAGGGTCGGATAGAAATGGTCGAAAGCGGATATTTTTCTGATCCTTGGTGGACATTTCACGAAGAACGTCTCTCCTTGACGGTTGACGTGTATGTTATGCTTTTGGTCAGCTATGCCAATGCTGCGGCTTCTCCGAGAGAACAACAAATTGAATTGAGGCGGAGCATTCGCGAGACTCTCGGGAGCGCAACATCGATAGACTTGGTAAATCACATATACATCGCCGTTGCTCACAAGTTGTAAAAAGCGTTAGCATTCATACATCGCAGCAGTTTCCGGTGCCATGTCCGTCGCGAATTTATCTCGCTCTGGCGCGGCGGTTACTCGCGAGAACGCTTCAGCGCCAGGGAGCAGTCGCCGAGACTGGCCCTCGGATTATTTCCGATTCTGAACCATAGGCAAGGAATCAAGCGGCGAAGTGTGCTAAAGTAAATGAGCCACGTAGCGACGAGGCGAACGTCATAAATCAAATTCCGCTAAAAACGATTGAGCTTTCGCTCAACCCATTCAAGTGGCGTTTTCACTTCATCGCCTATCGCTTGACGAAATATCTTCTCAATCGGCTTGATATTCCCGAAAACCCCTTCAATCGATGCAGCCAACATTTTCTTATCATGCACGACTGACCAATCAATTGTGTGTCCGGCCTTAATGGCAAGCTCGCGAAAAAACTCTCGCTGGGCACGACCGTTTCCATCGCGAAAGGGATGCAGCTTATTCACCTCCGCGAAATATGAGGCCGCTGATTCCGCGAAATATCTTTTGGAAATTCCACATAAATGTCTCTCCTGCGCAAGTTTGTTAAAAAATTCTGCTGCACGTGAGGGAAGATTGTCCGGCGATGTAAAGCGAACAAGTCCCTTGGTGATGTCTACACGGCGAAGCTGGCCCGCCCATTCGTACACATCTTGAAAGATCTCAAAATGTATACGCTGGAGATGAGCGAGATCAAAATTCCCATCAATTGGCTTCGTAAATAGCTCCGCAAGACGATCCGCTGTGTTATCTCTCTCCTCACTTTTAAGTTCGTTTTCGTTAGTAATCCCGAGTTTATTCTCTAAAACATTCGTTCCTGGAAGCAGATATGGATCGCGAGAAGTGCGGTATCTTCTTGTCATGAGCATTCACAATTAAAATTCAACGGAAAATAGAATCCGTGGAATTGAGAGCACGCCACTGAGTTACGGGCGCCGCGTGCGCTTTTCCGCGTTCCGCGCTTGCGTACGCTTGAGGCGGTACGCACGCAACTCTTCGTGTGTCCATTCACCGTCGATTACTTTCTGCTGCAATGCGAGACCCTCCGGAGTCATGTGCAAACCCTCAAGAGCGTTAGTCGCGTTCGCCTGACGATAGGCTTCAGCGCGTTGTTCCTTGGTTACTTTTTCCATTGTATGCCTCTCAGTCTACCTCTTTCTCCAAATTGGAGAAACGCTTAGTTGCTCAGCCCACGTATGCAAATACGTTCTCGCCTCACGTCTTCTTCCCTTCTGTTTGGCAACTTCTTGGCGACGTCCCTGGACCCGCATAGATCCGTGCGAAAAGGAGGTACGACCGTTACGGCCGCCTGGCAAAGGAAACGAGGTTAGCGAGCAACTCGAGCGGGCAGTACGCTCTACCAGAGTTCTATCCGCTCGGGCTATTTTATATTTAACAAACGAGTAAGGATACCGTATCGGTAATACACCAACTTATACCCCAAGCGGACATTGACGACAACCGTATCAGGCGAACGAACTCAAGACTGGTCCATAGGATGGGGAAGGCCTACCAATCGCGTCAAGCTAATTCCCGGGTACTCAGCGAGCTGGTTAGCAGGTTTTATTTGTAACGCACGGATTCAGCAATTTGAGATTGTGGATGAAATCGACGTTTCCCCAGAGAAGATAACGGTCGACTCCTCCCGTGAGGTGGCTCCAACCCGGTGCGCTCGCCGCGTAATTAGCTGCCGGATCGACACCATGTCCGTAGATCCAATACGGCTCCTGGTTCTCGAAGTGGGTTCCTGCCGCCCCACCCTGACCATTGATGCTGCCGCTGGAACCACTACCGCCATTGTCGGTGAAGAATCCGCCATAGTGGTGCATCGCGATCAAGAGCGTTTTCATGTCGTGCGAATACGACATCGCGTTGGTTTGCGTATCGGTCGGCACCCACCACACTCGCGACCCTAGCGGCATGCCTTTGCCGGACCCACAGACGCCCGTTACCTGCGTCGACGGATACACCCAGGAATTGCTGCTGCACGGATAGATCAAATTGATCGCGTGATTGATGACGCCCGCGGCAAGCTCAGAAGTATAGATCTGCCCGATCGTCAGAGCAATGCCGCCGGCGGTCGCCGCAGCGGTATTGAACCCCGGCGCGACGTATGCGCCGTTCGGGAGACCCGTCGCGGTTCCGTTGAGATTGAAGTGCGTCTCGCCGTACGCCGTCAATTTAGAGCCGGTGGTATATGGCGGATTCGATGTTACCAGCCAGAAGTCGTACTCCGTGCCGTTAGGTTGAATAACGGAAAGGTGATGATCGGTCCCGCCGGCTTGAGTCGCCATGGACGGTACATGGATCTGAGCGCCATTATCCAAAAAGACCGACCCGCCGGGAATCCAGGAGAGAGTGACGAGCGGATCGCTGACTAAAGCCGTGTACACCGGGAAGCTGTAGTCGTACTGCGCCTGCGAGCTGTTGGCGTCAATAAAAGCGGCATCGTATTCCAGACTACCGTTGAAACCCGCATAGTAGTAGTTGATAACGTTCGCACTGTTCGGGTCAATACTCGGACTAGCCGGAAGTTGCTGATAATCCGGCCCCGACGCCCCGAACACCGTGTTGATGAACGACGCGCGTATTTGCGTCCCGTTCGACCACAAACCCGACGGTGACGGTACAGGCGTCGAGGTTGGAACGGAAGTCGGCCGGCGTTGGTGTCGGTATAGGTCGTAGTGTGGGTCTGTGGGCGCCGGAGTCGGCGTCGCCGTCGAAACCGGCGTCGGATTTGGAATGGAAGGCGTCATGAGCATCGCGGTGAGCATGGGAACCGGCACAGATGGAAGCACGTTCAGTGAACTTCCGCCACCCCCGCCGCCGCTGCTACCACCACCACAGGCGGAGATGAACCAAACCAGCGCTGCGGTGACAATCATTCGTGAGAGTCGCATGGTCGCGTCCATTTCCGTGTGAAAAAAGGCCAGAGTTGAAGGCGAGAATTTTCGGAGAGCGTCGCTGCGGCATGCAGAGCAGGCGTTGAACGGAAGTCATGTTCAGGAGTATGCCGATGATCCGCGTTTGGAGACGCAATCCTTCGTTGATCCGTTCGATGGGAAAACCTTGAACGCGAGCGCGCCCTCAAGAACGCTCGATAAAAGTTGTATCGGCCTCCAACTTGATGCGCATTACTGATTGTAGTGCGCGAGGCAAAAAATCTGCATCTTCTCGTCCGTGGAGTCGCTCTAGGTCCTAAGTGACGTTGCTCACATCCGGCTTCCATGACGGCATTATCGAGAAAGTCGGACCGAGTCGTCGGCGCGCTAAAGCGTCCTAGAGGACCAGCCTAGAACCTTGCCCCCTCGGATTAATCCGACTCATTGCACCCGTTGGTCGGTAATACGCCAACTTATTACGCCAAACGGCCGTTGACGGCAACCGCATCCGGCGAACGAACTCAAGCCTGGTCGACACGATGTGAAGGAGCCGTAAACCGCATCACGCCATTTCGCAGACACTCCACGAACTGGTCAGCAGGTTTTGTTTGTAACGCACGGATTCAGCAATTTGAGATTGTGGATGAAATCGACGTTTCCCCAGAGAAGATAACGGTTGACCCCACCCGTAAGGTGACTCCAACCCGGTGCGCTCGCTGCGTAATTAGCTGCCGGATCGACACCATGTCCGTAGATCCAATACGGCTCCTGGTTCTCGAAGTGGGTTCCTGCCGCACCACCCTGACCATTGATGCTGCCGCTGGAACCACTACCGCCGTTATCGGTGAAGAATCCGCCGTAGTGGTGCATTGCGATCAAGAGCGTTTTCATGTCGTGCGAATACGACATCGCGTTGGTTTGCGTATCGGTCGGGACCCACCACACTCGCGACCCCAACGGCATGCCTTTGCCGGACCCACAGACGCCCGTTACCTGCGTCGACGGAAACACCCAGGAATTGCTGCTGCACGGATAGATTAAATTAATCGCGTGATTGATGACGCCTGCGGCAAGCTCAGAGGTATAGATCTGCCCGATCGTCAGAGCAATGCCGCCGGCGGTTGCCGCAGCGGTATTGAACCCCGGCGCGACGTATGCGCCGTTCGGGAGACCCGTCGCGCTTCCATTGAGATTGAAGTGCGTCTCACCGTACGCCGTCAACTGCGAACCGGCGGTATATGGCGGATTCGATGTTACCAACCAGAAGTCATACTCCGTGCCGTTGGGTTGAATGACGGAGAGGTGATGATCGGTCCCGCCGGCTTGAGTCGCCATGGACGGTACATGGATCTGAGCGCCATTATCCAAAAAAGCCGACCCGCCGGGAATCCAGGTGAGGGTAACAAGCGGATCGCTGCTTAAAGCCGTGTACACCGGGAAGCTGTAGTCGTACTGCGCCTGCGAGCTATTGGCGTCAATAAAAGCGGCGTCGTATTCCTGACTACCGTTGTAACCTGCATAGTAGTAGTTGATAACATTCGCGCTGTTCGGGTCAATACTCGGATTAGCCGGAAGTTGCTGATAATCAGGCCCCGACGCCCCGAACACCGTGTTGACGAATGACGCGGGTATTTGCGTCCCGTTCGACCACAAACCCGACGGCGACGGAGACGGCGTCGGAGTTGGAACGGAAGTCGGCTTCGGCGTGGGCGTCGGTGTCGGCGCGGGTGTCAGTGTCGCTGTGGGTCGAGGTGTGGGTGTGGGCGCCGGAGTCGGCGTCGGTACCGGCGTCGGAGTTGGAGGGAAGATCGACCTTGGCGTGGGCGTGGGCGTGGGCGTGGGCGTCGGGGTCGAAACCGGAGTCGGCGTCAAAACCGGCGTCCCCGTCGAAACCGGCGTCGGCGTCGGACTTGGAATGGAAGACGGCTTTGGCGTCGCGGTAAGCACGGGAACCGGCACGGATGGAAGCGCGTTCTGTGAACTTCCGGCAACCCCGCCACCACCACCACCACAGGCGGATATGGAGCAAACCAGCGCTGCGGTGACAATCATTCGTGAGAGTCGCAAGGTCGCGTCCATTTCCGTATGAAAAAAGGCCAGAGTTGAATGCGAGAATTTTGGGAGAGCATCGACGCGGTATGTAGATCAGGCGTTGCACGGAGGCCACGTTCAGCAATATGCCGACGTCGGAGACGCACTCCTTCGTTGATCCGTTCGATGGGAAAACCGTAAGCGCGAGCGCGCCCTCAAGAGCGCTCGATAAAAGCTGTATCGGCTTCCAACTCGACGTGCGTTACTGATTGCCGTGCGTGAGGCAAGGAATCTGCATTTTCTCGTCCGCGGAGTCGGTCGAGTTCCGAAGTGACATCGCTCACATCCAGCTTCGAAAACGCCGCCGATGCCGGCGTCCTAAAGCAGAGCGATGACCGGGCGCTCGCTACCGCACTACGAAATGTAGAATTCACTTGATGACGCCTTGACGTTGAAGTTGGCCCGCCCATAGGTATTCATCGTGAAAAATCACCTACTGAAGCCGCTCATTTTTGTTAAACTTGAAGTCCATTCACCGTCGATTACGTTCCGCTGCAATGCGAGATCATTCGACATCATGCGCAAACGTAGACTTTTCGCTCAGAATCAGCGGTCTCCAAGGGCTTTCTCGATCTTCTTGTCGGTCTTGTATTGACTCAGCGAGTACACGGCCCAAATGGTGGCCGGCAGCCAGCCGATGATCGTAATTTGCAGGATCAGACAAATGACTCCGGCAATCGGGCGACCAATGGTGAAAAAGGTCAACCAGGGCAAGATGAGGGCGATCAATAAACGCATGGTGGGTAATCCTTAGCGGTGGGGGAAGAAATTGGATGCTTCCATATCCCTCCTTCAGGTTCCTCCGGGAAAGAGAACTTGACGGATCCTCAGTTGGACAGACTCCGACGTCGCGTAATAGTTCGATAAACACGTAGCCTCTAAACGAGACTGTTTCCCCGCGTGAATACCTTTGGCTCCTGGTCGGCACGGGCAACAGCGGCGGCGTGTCAACGGCCGTGATGACTTCTCCTGAGAGCGTGACCGGCGTGCCTCCGATCTAGGGCTGGACGTTGCGCAACTCGACGAGTGTTCGCAGCACGTCGAGTTGCGCGGGGTGGTGTGTGTGGGGGCATTGTTGAGCGGCCCGTTGGCCGCAGTAATGGCGTTTGATCTTCAGATTACGGGATCATCATGAGACATCTGACAAAGCGAAATCAAGACTCATTTAGGATAGTCGTCGTGATCCTCGACGCTTAAATGTTCAGAGATCCAGGCAACCTGGTGCGAACCGGCAGGAAAAAAGGTCCCCTTTCTGCGTGGAAGAAGCTCCGAGTTGAACGTGCCGAACGAACGGAGGAAGTCGTGCCGACTGGTTTGCCTCGCTTGGGGATCGTTGGGGTTGGGCGCATGGGGGCAAATATCGCGCTAGCGCTCCACGATGCTGGCTATCTGATCACTGCTGTTTATGATGCCCGTCCGGATGCGGCGCGTGAAGTCGCATCCGCGGTGGGTTCGGTGGTCGCACCGACGTTGGCGTTCGTCTCGCAATCCGCCGAGGTTATTCTCACCGTCGTGAGCGATGATCGCGCGCAGGAGGCCGTATACGCGACCTCGAGTGATTCTCTGCTGGAGCATTGCTCGGGCAAGACGTTCATCAATTGCGCTACGTTGAGCCCGAAGATCCATGTGGATATCGAGCGCTTGTGCAGGCAGCGCAGCGCCGACAGCCTTGAGGTATGCATGGCCGGCTCGATCCCGCAAGCGCGCAACGGGACGTTGTACCTGATGGTCGGAGGACGACTCGACGTCTTCGAACGCACACGCCCGTTGCTGCAGTGTATGGGTAGTTCTGTCCGGTACATCGGTCCCGCGGGAGAAGCAGCCAAAGTCAAAGCCTTGGTCAACATGGTCATGAACAGCAATACGGTGGCGTTAGCGGAAGGATTGGGGCTGGGCGCGGCTCTCGGCTTGGATCTCACGCTCCTGCGCGAAGTCTTCGCTCAAACCGGAGCGAACTCGCGCGTTCTTGAAACCGACGGAGCGGATATGCAAAGCCGGGAGCATGATACCTATTTCTCCGCCGCACATGCAGCCAAGGATTCGCATATCGCCATAGCGTTAGCGCGTGAATTGGGCCTCGACGTACCCGTCGCCGAAGCGACAGCCGCGCAGTACGATCGCATGATCAACCTTGGTTTAGGTGAACTCGACAAGTCAGGAATTGCGGAACTGACGTTCCCCTCGCGCGTTCCCACGCATGGCGTGTAGCCGGCAATCGAAAGCGTTACCTAAAGGAACATGAACGAATCCCGCCGTCTTCTCGCCGGGGATAACCAACGCGGGCGAGGCGATGGCCGGCGCACATGAGTATTTACTGACTGATCCGACGATCGCGAGGCTTCGCCGCATCAACCGAAAAAGCGCTCTAGAATTTGATATGACTTGGGTTAAGGCGAGTCACGTCATAGTCTGCGTTGAATGTACCCTTGATACCACCGCGTTCGTGGTTACGCACTTTCACGACTTTCCCGGTCTTCAGAGTGCGAAGATGACCACGCACGCTATGAGCCCTTGGGTGATGAAGTCGTTCATAGTTGCGCACATTGTGAAGCGCCCCTTCCACTGTGGTCTTCTCTCGAAGAACGATCGAGTAATGCTTGGGCTCGAGATCTTCCCCCGAGCGCTCCATCGCACGCCGCTGCTGGCGATTCAGCGGAGCGCCGAGACTCGGAATCGGTTCACATGAAACGTCACGATGCTGCAGCAACAAAACGAAGTTGAGTGCGGCGATTACCTCTGGTTTCCCATCGGGCCGTGCGACATTTTCATCATCGGGTTGCAAGAACGACTCTTTCGAGGAACGTTCGGCATGAATATCGAGATATTCGAACAACCCGTCTTGTACGTTGAACCTTGCTCCCGTAATACGAGCAACCTCACCTCGTGCCTCCGTTTTTGTTTCGAGACGGTTGCACACCGTCCATATGGAACCGGCCGTAGCGTCAATGAGTAGAGAATCAAAACGGACCCATGTGTCAACTTTGGAAACCCCGCTAAATTTGCTGCTGTCAAGTCCATCGCCTTTAACCGGAAGGGACGTGCCGGCCGCAAATTTCTTCCATGGATAGTCGTCCACCAAGAGCTTCCATCGAGGGAAGGGCGGGACGAGATAGTCAGGATCGTACGAAGTTAGAGATAGAACGCAGAGTTGCTCTAACTGTGCGAATGAGATATGGAACACGCGCACCTCAGCCTTGGCTGCTTTACAGACAGAATGGATGTCCGGATGACTATATTCTTCTATCAAGAAAACCTCTACAAAGGGAAAGCGAATTCGTGAAGAAAGTAACAAGGGCAGTGCAATCAGCTACGGTTCATTCGAAGGCCGAGCAAAAACACCTTTGAATTGATTGCGCATTTGCGGCATGAAGTCAATGTTGCAAAAATCCTTTGCGGTGTCCTCGCCTAACCTTGTGGACTTGCTAGCGCGATCACCTGTCACCCGATTGGTATTCGGGGGGCGCGGAAAGTGGCAACGTCCGGACGGTCGGTTCCTTGGCGGATTGTACCGGGACATCAAATCACGCATCAAGCCAATGCTCGGCTTCCAGCCGTTCCGGACTGCGGCGAAGACGATCGCAGGCGTCGAGTTGATGCAGTGCATTCGCAAAGGACAGTTCACGCTCGATGTACTCTGCGTAACCGGAAAAACGGCGCCGGAGATTTGGAACGCGGTCCTCGCAGCCGGAAAACCATCGTCGTCTCGAACGCTTACGATGTAGCGCAATTCAACTCACTCTGATTTTTCACAACGGAACCCAACGACGAGCATCACTCTGCCGCCTTGGAGCATGAGCGTCCTCAATCTCCTCCTGACAACTTGCAGTGCGAATTCATAAGCTGTTAATAATGCGGCGACATACTTTCTTGCCGCAAGTCGTGCATTGAAAGGGATTTGAATCTTCCTACGTCGTTGTATCTTTCGCGGATTATTAATGCAAGCAGAACCACTGCTTAAAGCGCGGTTAACGCTCGTGGAGTACGCTCCCTCCATGGACATCACCGCGACATCACCACCACCGCGGCCACCTCCAGATCTTCTGAAAAATGCGAAAAACTTGATCATCAACGAGTGGAACAATCCGAGGCGCCACCAGCACGCCCGGACAGAATGCGATGACATCATGAACCCCTATGCTTTGCATCCGGGATGTGATCGTATTACCTCTGACTACCGCGAGGGCAACTGGCTCATATCCATTTCCGCACAAAAGATGAAGCCTCGTCAACCTGTGCGTGTCGCCATCGGCACTCCGATATATGCTCCGCCCGAGGATAATGACCAAACGAGGGGTTCAATCGCGAAATATGCTCTCAAAGCTCCGCTCATCCTCACGTTCGGCAAGATCTAAGGATGGTCTTCACGCACATAGTGAAAGCACAGCACGATGGAGGTTCAAACTCCGAGGATCGCTCGCACGATCGTCGTATTCTTGTCGATGTGCTCCTTGTCTTCGAACATTTCTTGCTCATGAAGAGGTTGTCTCTATGCAGACTTGGCGATTTTCACGAACACTTACTACCACCGCGCTCGTATGGTTTCTCTCCGCATGTAGCGGCAGCGGAGGCGGTTCAGTTCCCTCTCCCGCGTCGATGTCAACGACGGTCGGCGGATCACCAGCGTCGTCGATAACGCCGACGCCGATTCCCTCGCAGGTCGACGCTCGGGGGCATCACGGTAATCCGACGCCGGTACCAACGGAAGGGCCCACTGGAGGTCCGAGTCCAACACCGACACCCTCGGAAACTCCCGTCCCGGCTCCAAGTGTGATCGGTGTGCAAGCGGGATCCAGCAATGCGTTCGTCAATTTCATCGGCGTCAATACGCACTACTTCGATGGGGGAAGTGCCTACGACACACCAAGCGCTGAGGCGGCTCTCGAAAACCTCGGCGTTCTTCACCTTCGAGACCAACCCGGTGAGAGTTCGCAAGATCACCATTATCTAACTCTCGCTTCCTTCGGCATTCATCTCGATATGTTCTGGATGGGGAATTATCAAACAACTCGCAGTCCCTCCACCTACGCCGGCAGCACCATCGCACTGTCGAATTTCGACTCCTACGAAGGAGAGAACGAACAGAACGTCACGTGCTCAGGTGACGGCACCTGGGTATCCGACGTCACGGCGCTCCAGTCAAGCCTTTGGAGCGGCATGCAGTCCAATGGTCTGAGCACACTACCGCTCATCGCGCCGTCCTTTGGAAACTGTGGTTCATGGGCGCAACTCATCAGCGATGCGAACGCGATGGGCACGGGCGTCGCGGCATATTCGACCTACGGAAATGCGCACGCCTATGCCGGGCAGGTACCGCCCGAACAGGGGGGCTACGTGGCTTCTCAATCCTCGAATAGCGGCATCCCTAATTCCTATCAGGGCATCGCCTCCATCGAAACGCCGGGAAAACCTCTTGTCGTCACCGAGGCAGGGTACGGATCCGATACTTCAGGGAATGACAACGGGGTTGGAGCCGTGGGGCAGGAGCGATACACCTTACGGGAGCTTCTGAATTTTTGGAATCAGGGGGCTCAGAAGGCTTACGTGTACGCTCTGCTCGATGATCCCAGTGGTGGAAATTGGGGCCTGATGACCGACTCTTACGTGGCGAAGCCGGCATATACGGCGTTGAAGAACCTCATCTCGACCCTTTCCGATCCGGGCGGAGCGGGATTTTCCCCCGGTCAACTCAACGACACGTTGGGGGGGACTTTGACGAACGTCAACAACGTTCTCTTGGAGAAAAGCAATGGGACCTTCGAATTAATTCTCTGGCAAGCTGTCGCTTCGGTCAATGCCGGCGACAGCCCCTTAACCGTCGCGCCGCAAACTGTGACATTGACGTTTCCAAGCGCTCCATCGTCCATCGGTGCACAAACTTTCACAAACACGGGAACCTTAACGCCCGTGACGCTCGCGCAATCGGGCAGCGTCACATCAGTTCCGGTAACCGACATTCCCGTGATTGTTCGTATAACGCCGGCCAGTTCCACTGACGGCGTGCTCATCAAACGATTACCGCGGGATCATCGGTGATACCGGGAAGATGGGAACGAACGCCGGCACCCCAGCAAACCTAGGAAAACCAAGATCCGGCGTCTTATTCGAGATCAGCCGTGACGAGCGCGATCGCGAAGCCGTCGTACCCTTTGCTTCCAACGGTTTGAATCGCCGTGGAGCTCACGCGCGATTCGGCCGCGAGCAGCTCATTGAGTCGGCGCACGCCTTGGACGTCTGGATCATTCGTATCGGGGTCGGCGACGGCACCGCTGCGCACGACATTGTCCACGACGATCACGCTCCCACAGCGCGCGAGCTTGAGTGACCAAGTGAAATACTCAGGATTGTTCCGCTTGTCGGCATCGATGAAGATGAAATCGAAGGGAGAGCCGTGTTCGGCGGCAAGACGGGGGAGGGTATCCAGAGCCTTCCCGAGCCGCACGTCGACGATCTCCGCCAAACCGGCATGAGCGAGGTTCGCGCGGGCAACGTTAGCGTGCGTGGGATCCGCTTCCAAGGTAATCAGGTGACCGTCGGAAGGGAGCGCTCGCGCGAGCCAAATCGTGCTATATCCGCCCAAGGTCCCGATCTCAAGGATCCGGCGCGCGCCT
>DASZHL010000096.1:0-88468 GCA_035937855.1 Vulcanimicrobiaceae bacterium | reverse complement strand
AATCGGCGTTCCGGAGTTGAGGACGGCTCCGGTTACCGCATCAAGCGCCCAAAGATTTCCATCCGGCGTTCCCATGAAGACCACGCCTCCACTCGTCACTGTCGGCGAGGTGCGCGGAGACGTATTTCCGGCGCTTCCGCTTAGCACCGAAGAATCGGGACCGAAGGTTGAATTCCAGGCCACGCCCCACGACGAGGAACAACTTGGGGTGAGAGCAACCATCCCCGGCGGGTAAGCAACCGGCGGACTTCGTGGATCGCTTTGCGCCGACGCGACGGCTGCGTAGAGATACCCCGTCATCGGCGAAAAGGCCGGGTTCCCGATATAATTCGCCACGTCGCTTGCGGCTGCGAGTTGTATGCGAAACAAGGGCGCGGAAGCGTTGTTGAAATTCGCCGTATTGTAGGCGAGGAGCGCTCCGCCTTTCCCTTGCGAGGCCATCACCTGACACGACGAAAGATTCGGAGAGAAAATTACCGGAGTCCCGCTGAAATCCAGATCCAAGGCTGCATACGGCGGATCGATCGGGAACCCGGGCTGGACCGCCTGCTCTACGACAAGATTACTCGATAACTGAAGGACCTGCTCGGCATATCCGATAGTTCCTTCGCCATTTCCCGATGCGGTTTGGAACGGCGATGGGGGAGCGAACGCTCCGGCGTTGGTGTCCGCATTGCCGACTCCGGTATACACGTTTCCGGACGCATCGGCCGAGACGCCGCCCCAGCCCCACACGCCCCCGCCGCTGAAGGGACCACCATTGGGATTGGGATTATTGACCGTCTGGTTATAAACCGTGAAGAACGTTTGAGCAATCGTTCCTGCGGCCACGTTGATCTCGACGACTCGCCCTTCCCAGGGCGAGATGTCACAGCTCGAGGAAGTACCAAGATAAAGGTGCGAACCAACGAGATTGAGGCCCGTGTGAATGAACGTCCGAAGATTCTGCTGATCGGTGGTGGTGTAAGCGCTGTTAACGCCCGCAAGCGCAACGCCGACGTCAATGGGCCAGCCGGGCTTCTCAGCCCCCGTCTGGAGATTGAGGGCATGAACGCGATGGATCCCATCGGGGGCATAAACGTAGCCGTTCGCTCGATCGATGACGGCCGTTCCTTCAGTTCCATTTGTAATAGCGTACCCTCCCGTACTGCTCCCCGGAACCGCTCCGCAGTAGAAGGTTCCTTGCCCTAAGACTTTCGACCACACGACGGCTCCGGTCAGGGCATCGATGGCATCTAAGCTCCCGCCTCCCGCACCGACATAAAGAAGTCCGGAGTGCAGGTGGCCCGCAGCGTCGGTGATATTCGAGGCAAGCACCGGCTGCGTCTCGACGTTATTGTACGTCCCGCTCGCATTGAGATTGATGGTCCAAGCCTGATGTAATTGTGAGATCGACTGCGGCGTAATCGTGAGATTGTTGACGTAACCCGTCCGCGCTTGATTCTGTGCGTATGTCGTCCAATCGACGAATGCCGGCGTCGCGACAGGCGTCGGAACGGGCGTCGGAACAGGCGTCGGAACACGCGTCGGAACGGGTGTCGGAACACGCGTCGGAACAGGCGTCGGAACGGGCGTCGCAATAGGCGTCGGAACAGACGTCGGAATAGACGTCGCAGCAGGCGTCGGAACAGACGTCGCAACAGACGTCGCAACAGACGTCGCAACAGGCGTCGCACCAGGCGATGCAACAGACGTCGCACCAGGCGACGCAACAGACGTCGCACCAGGCTTCGGAATAGACGTCGGAACCGGTTTAGAAACGGGAGTGGCACCTGTGGTAACTCCGCCAGGCGGAGTTACCGTCGTGCTCGGGGGCGGCGTAAAGGGAATGGAGCCCCCTCCACCGCCACAGCCGATGCTTGAGAGGACAAAAAGAACGCCCAATGCGAAAAAATTCGTCCCTATAAATGTTCGCTTCACCTGGCACTCCCTCACCTGGCGCACCTTCATAACTTAAAGGGAACATTATATGGCTCGCTTGGTCGCTCCTGTCGCCTCGCTTGCTCGGGTCACAGTCTTTACAACTTGCGCAATCGTGCTTTTTGAGTTGCATCAAGCCCGGAGGTATCGACCTCCAACAAACGAGTACCGTGGGGAGGGCCGTCGTCGATGCGATCGTTCAGGGGTCCTTGCCGAGCGCCTCCGCCACGTCGGTAGGAAGCTTTTCGGACCGACAGGTTCCGATGGGAGGCTCTCTTTTCTCCTCCCGGCGGGCGACTAGACGCTTACCGTCAACGCCGAAGAGCGCCGTCTCCGGGCGCCGCATCTCGTACGGATTTGAGCTCGGCGGGACAAAATAACGTTCCGGCGAATGGTGGTCTATGAGCAAGCAAGCTCTCGAACCACGGCTCCAAAGCCACCTTCCCAGTTCTCTTTCGTGGACTCGGAGAGGCCTCACGGATAATGAGTTTTTGAACGAATTTCGACGGGCGCAGGGATGGACTGAAATAAAGGCTGAGTGCACAGTCTTTGAGGACGAAGACGTCCTCGTACTCAACAAACCCGCCGGCATCTCGGTAGTGGGTGAGAAAAAAGGAAGCGACCTTATAACATTGGCACACGATGCCGGCGAGAGGCTCCTGCCGGTTCATCGCATTGATAAAGTGACCTCAGGCGCCGTCATTTTTGCGAAAGAATCTCGAGTTCAAGCGCATCTCACTCGTCAGTTCTCTGAGCGCTCGATCAATAAATTATATCTCGTCCTCACCAGGTCCCATGGTCTTCCTGACCATGGGATGATCGATTTGCCATTAAGCGTGGGTCGCAAAAACATGGTTCGAGTGGGGGCTCATCGTAAAAGCATTATGGTTGATCAAAAAAGAAACTCCTGGTCTGTCGCACCATCCGACGTATTTACATACACAAGAACGTATCCGTCACTCACCCTCTTCGCAAAAGTGTGGGACGACGATCGCAACAGCCTTCTTGTCGTTCGGCCGATCACCGGTCGCCGACATCAGATTCGTATTCACCTCGCATGGATAGGGCACTCGATCGAAGGTGATCCACTCTTCAATAAGAAGAGCGCGGATCACGAAACTCGAACCTTCCTCCACTCGTGGCGCTTAGCCTTGAACGCAGCATGGTCGACCGGAACTCGTCTTGAACTGGAGGCACCGCCGGGAGATGACTTTTTCGCGCCCATACGGGAACGTTTGCCAAAGAATTCTCTGGTCACCGCCCTAGAAAGTGCTTGTCGCGCGATTGAAAAGGCAACGACCTCCACGGAGTTGCCCTTCGGTTGATGGATATGCGGCTCAACGCGTTGCGATGACGCCTTCCAAAATCTCACGGGCGGCGGCGGTTCCCGCTCCCTTTTTGGCTTGATGACCATGCGCAATCAACACGGTTTCGAAGGTCTCCAGCGCGTGGAATACCTCTTGCGGCGTGATCGCTCCCATCGTACCGACACGGAAGATTTTGCCCTTGAGTTCATCTTGACCGCCGCCGAAGATGAGGCCATGCCGCTCACGCAGTTCGGTGAGAATGTCGCCCGCGACGATCCCCGCCGGAACATGGAGCGCAACCACCGTCATCGAGTGCGCGCCCGGCTTTGAGAAGACCGCGAGGTTCGCTCCTTCCGCGAAGGCCTGAATCGCGTAGGCATTGCGGGCGTGCCGCGCCCAAACGTTACGCGCACCCTCGGCGTGGTATTGGTCGAGCGCCGTGTCGAGAGCGAAGATCAACGAAACCGGCGGCGTCCACGGTGTCTGTCCGTCGGAAGCAAACTTCCGCGCCCGGAGCAAATCGAAGTAAAAGCGCGGCCCGGTCGCGCCGGCAATTCGCTCCCAAGCACGTTGACTCACCGCGAGCATCGCGATGCCCGGCGGCGCGCCGAGGGCTTTCTGCACGGCCGTAACGACGATGTCGAAGCGCCAATCATCCGTCCGGAATTCGACGGCGCCAAGACCACTGACCGAGTCGACGATCGTCGTTGCCGGATGGTCGCCGATCGCCCGCGCGATGGCCGCCATATCATGCTGGACGCCGGTCGAGGTCTCGTTATGCGTCAGCAAAACTCCCGCGATCTCGTGCGCACGGTCCGCCGTTAGACGCGCAGCCAAGACCTGCGGATCGACGATAGCGCCGGCTTCCGTATCGATCGTCTCGACCTTCAGTCCCCACGTTCTGGCAATCGCCGCGAGTCGCTTTCCAAAGACGCCGACCGGGCATGCGAGGATCTTCTGCCCCGGGGAGAAGGATGACGTAACCGCTGATTCAAGGGCACCTGTTCCCGACGAGCCGAGAAGAACGATCTCCCCAGCGGTTCCAAAAATCGGTCGGAGCTTCTCGGTGACGCTCGTCAACAACTTCGAGAACTCGGGCCCTCGATGGTTGATCAACGGGGTCGCCATGGCCGCCAAGACCTCCTTGGAGACGGTCACCGGACCTGGGATGAAAAGCAGCTGTCGCGACATCAATGCACACTCCGCACGGAAGAAGTTCCTTGGTGTTGTATAAAGAGGCCATGTCCTCCCCCGTGATACCGGCCCGAATCCAGATCATCCTTTGGCTCGACGTGTTCCTCGCGCTGGTGCTTGTCGTGGTGATCGCACTCAATTTCACGATGTTCGAGCGCTTCGGTCCCTCCGGTCCCGCATTACCCCTGCGGACACTCGCGCAGATCACGCTGCCGTATAGCATTTCGGAATTCGGGCCGGCGATCTTCGATGCCAAGCACGATCGCCTCTTCGTGTCACACACGTACGATCAGACCGTCGATGTTGTGAATACTCGCCTGCCGCGCCTGATCGGAACCACCACGACGATTCAACTGGCAAGCGCTCTTGCCGTCGCGCAACAGAGCGGGCGCGTTTTCGCGGCCGAACCGCCCGCAGGCGATGTCGTTGTCATCGACGGGGAACGATCCGCGATCATCGGACGCATCGCGAACACGGGCCGCATTGTGGCTCTGCAAAGTGATCCAACGAGCGATTCCGTCATCTCAGCCAGGGAGAATGGCCTGCTCTCAATACTCGATCCCGAGAAATTCTCGCGCCGTTATCTCGCGCAAGTCGGAGGACGTCCGGGTGGACTCACCTTCGACGCGAATGAACGCGATCTGCTGGTGACGCTCGCCAATTCATCCAAACTTGTCCGCGTCGATCTCCAGGCCGGCCGAATCCTCTCTCGCGAAGGACTTGCCGGTTGCAGCGGCCCGGGAACGATCGTCGTTGATTCCCCACGGCGCGTCGCATTCATCGCCTGCACGCGTTTGCTTCCGCACGTGATCATCTACGACTTGCGTTCCCGGGGCATTATCGCAAGCGCCGACAGCCCGTACCACGTGGAATCCCTCGCACTCGACGGCGCCAAGCACCGACTTTACGCCGCAGGGTCGAACGGCGTCGTCGCGGCCTACGACGTGAGAACGTCGGCTTTGCTTCGCATCGCGCAAGCCGACTTCCATTCTCGAAACGGAGGCATCGTCGTCGACCCGCGAACCGGCCGGCTCTTCCTTCCGCTCTCAAGCAATCACGGAATTCCCACCCTGCTCATTGAGGAAGCCGTCCGATGAGTTTAAAACAAGGTTCCGACTTCGTTTGGTCCGATCCCTTACTTTTCGATGAGGAACTAAAGGATGACGAGCGTTTAATCCGCGATTCCGCGCGCGCGTACGCCCAAGAGCAGCTTATGCCGAGGATCATTGAAGCCAATCGTCACGAACGTTTCGATCGTAAGATCCTCAATGAGATGGGCGAGCTCGGGTTTCTCGGGTCAACGATCGACGGGTATGGTTGCGCGGGCGTCAATTACGTCGCGTATG
This sequence comes from Vulcanimicrobiaceae bacterium, assembly GCA_035937855.1. GTDB lineage: Bacteria > Vulcanimicrobiota > Vulcanimicrobiia > Vulcanimicrobiales > Vulcanimicrobiaceae > DASZHL01. The sequence continues at coordinate 82,701 of DASZHL010000096.1, read as the reverse complement.
GCCTCGTGGCGCGCGAGATCGAACGCGTCGACAGCGCGTATCGTTCGGTATTATCGGTGCAATCAAGCCTGGTGATGCATCCGATCCACGCCTACGGAACGGAGGAACAACGGCAGCGCTGGTTGCCGCGTTTGGCGACCGGCGAGATCGTCGGATGTTTCGGTCTGACCGAGCCCAATCACGGCTCCGATCCGGGAAGCTTAATTTCCCATGCACGGAAAGTCTCCGGCGGCTATCGTCTGAACGGAGCGAAAACCTGGATCACAAACTCGCCGATCGCCGATCTTTTTGTTGTCTGGGCCAAAGACGATAAACACGTGATTCGCGGTTTCCTTCTCGAGCGCGGGATGGAGGGCCTAAGCGCACCGTCGATCAACGGAAAATTCAGTCTTCGCGCATCGAGCACCGGCGAGATAAGCATGAACGACGTATTCGTTCCCGACGACAACTTCTTACCGGAAGCCGCAGGTTTAGCCGGACCGTTCGGTTGTCTCAACCGCGCACGTTACGGCATCGCCTGGGGGGCGCTGGGCGCGGCGGAATTTTGTTGGCACGCCGCACGGCTATACACGCTCGAACGTGAGCAATTCGGACGTCCCCTCGCCGCAAATCAACTCATTCAACTCAAACTCGCGAATATGCAAACCGAGATCACTCTCGGGCTCCACGCGACCCTGCGCCTGGGACGACTGATGGACGAGGGACGCGGCGCTCCCGAAATGGTTTCGCTGCTCAAACGAAATTCCACCCTGAAGGCCTTGGATATCGCGCGCGTCGCACGCGACATGCACGGCGCAAACGGCATCTCCGACGAATTCCATGTAATCCGTCACATGCTGAACCTCGAAGCCGTGACGACCTACGAGGGAACCCACGATATCCACGCGCTGATCCTCGGCCGGGCGCAAACAGGGATTCCGGCGTTTGGCTCGTAATGAGATTCCATCCTACCGAGGATGGTTTTTTATGCGTGATTAAGACAAACCAATGACGCTCGACGAATTCATCGCCTGGGAAGCTAACCAACCGACCAGATACGAGTTCGTCGATGGAAAAGTCATTCCGCTCGCTAACGAGAGTGGGTTCCATTCCACCATCATAACCAAACTCACTGCACTAATTGTCCCACATCTAAAGCGTCATCGTCCGTGCCGCCTTTTCAGCCCCAACATGCTCGTGGAATCAGCTACAGCTACTCGCGGTCGACGTCCAGACTTGAGCGTATCGTGCGACGAACGGGACGTGAAAGACCTGTCGCAGGTGCGAATTCGGTATCCGAAGCTCCTCATCGAAGTGATCTCCCCGGAATCCGTCAAGAGAGATCAGGAAGAGAAACTTAAAGAATATCTCGCGCTGCCCTCACTCGAAGAATACGTGCTCATCGATTCCCGACACCGCTCGATCGAGGCGCATCGACGATTTGAGGGAACGTGGTTCTACTCGCTCCCTGTCCGCGAGGGAATCTTCATATTCACGTCGATCGGATTACCCGTTGCATTGGATGACATCTACGATCAGGAACTCACGGCAGCAAAACCCGAGCGAAAAAAGCGCAAGAAACCACCCGACGGAGACTCTCGCCACCGCTAAATGGAACCGGCGCATTTTTACGGCGAAAATACCCTGTATCGCGCGAAGCGAACGTTGCTGCAGCCATCCTTGAGCACGCCGCATTGGTATTTTTACGAGCAACCGGATGCTTCCAAGCCATTACCAAATAGTTCAGAACAATATTTTATGACTTTTGTATTGATTTATGGAGGTGTCTCCTCTACCCTGCCTAAACAGGCAGTGAACTAAGAGTTTGTCACGGCAGCACCGCTGCCGAGCGACCTCATGGTTGTCAGCTCAGAGAGGGATGCCGTATGGTTTTTACTTTCTCCGCGCGTAGCAACAGGGGTACGCCCGCGGCGCGCGTGTTTGTTGCTGCTGCGATTGCAATAGCCTTGAGCGGGTGTTCGGGAGGCTCGGGTGCGAATGGACCGTCCGTGCTGCCGCCTGCCGCTCAGCCGGGCCGAGGTACCACGACGCCTGTGACCTTCACAATCAAATGGCCCCAGCCGACTTCGACTCAGGGGCATGCACCACAGTTCCTTCCAGGCACCGCGCGAAGCGTATTGATTACGGTAAACAGAGGGACCGTGAGCACGGGGCTTTTCCAATTCGTGAATGCCCCGACGAGCACAATTACCATCGACGCACCCGTAGGGGACGACCTCTTCTATTTCGAGGCGTACGACTTGCAGAATGCGCAAGGACAAGTCCTGGCCGACACATGGGTCGAAAAGAACATCATCTTGGGAGCTGCGAACACAATTTCAGCCACGCTCAACGGCGTTGTCGCATCGATCGGGCTCGCCCTTGGGAATCCCGCTCCCAACGCCGGTGTGTCGGCGACCACGCCAGTTAACGTGACCACGTATGACTTGGATGGCGACGTCATCTTGAGTCCGGGCGACTACGATCAGATTGTCCGTCTTTCGATAGTTGATCCCGCAAACAGCGGAACGCTCTCTCTCTCGACGTCAACGATTCCCAACTCGACGACTACCTCGACGCTCACGTACAACGGGGGCACGCTCAGCACGGCGACCGTCGTCGCAAAGGCAACAGGAATTCCAACGGTGAGCACGGCATTCGCGCCCACGCCGACGTTCTATCAGTTTAGTATTCCGGTCGGGACGAATAAACCGCAGTGGATCGCAGCCGGATCCGACGGAAACATGTGGTTTACCGAATTTCCGGGCAACGCGGTGGCGCGGATCACCCCGGCAGGCGTAGTTACCGAGTTTGCGATTCCGACGGCCGCGTCCAATCCGCAGAACATCATTGGATCTTCGGACGGGAAATTGTGGTTCACCGAGTTCGCCACAAGTAAGATTGGAAACGTCACGACATCCGGCACGTTCACCGAATTTTCGACGCTCTTCGCACCCAATGACGGGCCGCAGGGTCTTGTCGATCGGGCCGACGGCAATGTTTGGTATGTGGGGCTTTCCGGAAATCACGTCGGCTACCAAGGGATAACCAGCGGGTTGGCCGGTGAAACCACAATTACAACGCCGAGCTCGCAACCGTTTGGCGTCGCCGAAGCTCCCGACCTCAACCTGTACTTCACCGAATCGGCGGCGGGAGTGAATAAGATCGGTCGCATCCCCAATCTTCTCGGCACGATTACGGAGGTAGCGCTTACGGCTGGAACGCACCCGCTGCAAATCGTCCTCGGCCCCGACAAGAACCTTTGGTTCACCGAAAACGGTGTGAATAAGATCGGCCGCTTGGCACCCGGCTCGTTTTCGGTAACCGGCGAATTCCCGACGTTAACGGCGAATTCAACGCCGACGGGCATTACGGTCGGCGCTGACGGTGCGCTTTGGTTCACCGAAACCGGCCAAGATAAGATCGGTCGCATCACGACGGGCGGTGTCGTCACCGAATACAGCAGTCCGGTCACGGGGCTTGCCCTCCAGGGTATCGCGACGGGTCCCGACGGTTCGCTTTGGTTCACCGAACCCGGAAGCGGCCTCAATCCCGGGAAAATCGGACGGTTGGTGTACTGATGAAAGACCTAAGAAAGGAACCGCAGATGGGCCTTCGCGTCTCGCTAGCGAGCCTCGCCGTCACGGCGGTCGCATTCACAGTCGCTGCTTGTACCTCCGGTAACGGCGTCACCCAGGTTGTTGTTCCGATAGCAACCCCAACGCCAATTCCCATCATTCTGAATCCGACTTCGCTGGCGTTCACAGTTGCCGGCGCCTCCGCGACATTCAACGCGAGTGAGAGCGGGTATGCCGGCACGTTTACGGCAAGCAGCACGAACTGCTCGGGCATCGCGACGTTCGCGCCGGCGAGCGGGCAGGGTCCGGCGGTGACGTTCACCGTGACATCGGTAGCAGCCGGTCAATGTCTGATTAAGGTCGTCGATGCCGGCGCTCAGGCGGTGTTTCTGCAAGTTATCGTCACATCCACATCCGGAACTGTTCAGTAAGAGCAGCACATCATCAATCAGTCAGGCAACGAATCTGGGCGGAGTCCCATAGCCTTACTCCTATCGGGGGCATATCATCGATGGGAGCGCGGCTATGGGGCCCCGTTCATTGAGCGGGAGGAGACAAAAACTCCGACACTTTCCTAGCGGCGTCAAGATGAGCAAAGCTACCACATCCGCGAGATCACGGGTGTGATAGCTTTGTAATAGAATTCTACCGAATTGTCATCGGATCATTGCTTCTCGGAGATTAGCCTTATCGACCAGCGAGGTCCAACACCCGCGCGAGACTTGTGAAATCTTCATCCGGTAGCTTATTGAGTCTACCAATGATATTCTGAGGCGCCTTGTTCTGCCGTGCACGACTCACGAGCTCTTCGCGACTCGCTGGGAAATCTATCCCCTTAATCGCCTGAGTAATCTCTTGGCGCTCCGTCGATTGGACGCCTTGAGTTGGATTCTGCGGCATGGTTTACCTCCTTAGATTATGAAGCCGTGTCGGCGACAGGCATCATAGCCGACTTTTACCAATTCTTCTTCGGACTCAAACACGCTCGCACGCCCAGCGCACGATCGGGCTTCGAATTGTCCGCTACATTACGTTAAAGGTCTCGTAGACTTCAACGCTTCCGCCACTGCGAAGGACCGGACAGCCCTTTGCGAGTTCTAATGCCGCTTTCAGGCTATCGGCTGTAAGAATCGAATATCCGGTAAGGGCCGACGGTGCGCCGTTCTTGACGCTTCGGTCGGCTGCCACGGAAGCTGATTCTCCGAACGGGTTTCCGGGATCGACTACCGCCGTGCCAAGGCTTCCAAACCATTTTCCCCACGCGGCCATCACGGCTTGCCGTTCGGTCTCGCTCGATGCCATCTGGCCGCCCTTGTATGCCAATACGAATTTTGCCATCGCGATTCTCCTTAAGGTGAGAGGATGATTCAGGCGGCACCCACCGCCGGCAATGGGAAGTAAGCGCTTAAGCGCTCCTTTTCCTTGCATTCTGATCGCGAAATTCGGCCCAAGGCCCGGAACCACGAGCCGTTGAAACTACCCCGGACGGGCCGAGGAGACGGCGTTTGCCGCATTGTTGAGCGTCATGCTCGCGTTCATACCAAGGATACTCAACACAACCATCAACACGATAGCGATCAATGCGATAATTAGGCCGTATTCGACCATACCTTGCCCGACCTCAGATCCGAAAAGGTTGATAAAATTACGAAGAACTGCGAGCATGATGGTTTTGTCCTTTTTGATGAAAGCGTCATAAGAAGGACGGCGTTCAAACAGAACCCGCCCACGCATTTGAGATTGAGACAAGAATAGCTCCACTTGACGCTCTCCGACAAGGGCCATTTAGTACCACTACTGGAACAAATTGTCCCGAACGGGCGTCCGCTGAGTGAAGCCTGCAGCAAACCAGGAACGGGGCGGCGAAGGGTGACGCTCCGCACATTTTGGGAGGAGACCATGGCTTCATCGATCCCTCGCTCGTATTTCCTCACCGGAACCGCAGCGCTTGCAAGCATGTCGGTCGCGCTTGTGCGACGGCCCGCATGTGCCGCCGAATTCACCCTCAAACTCGGCACGGACCTGCCCGAAAACCATCCGACGATTACGTATCTCCGACAGGCGGCGGACCTGGCAAGAAGCCGTAGCGAGGCTCGGGTGGACGTCCAGGTATTCTCGAACAGTCAACTCGGGAACGATTCTCAGATGCTGTCTCAGGTGAGAACCGGCGCCATCGACATGATGGCGGTTGGCGACAATATTCTCGCGACGCTCGTGCCGGTCACGGCTATCGACAACGTCGGTTTCGTCTGGGCGAACGTAAAAGCTCCGCTCGCAGCCTCCGACGGCGCGCTCGGCGCCTACATACGCGGCGAAATAGAGAAAACCGGCCTTCACGTCTTCGCGAAGATTTGGGATGAAGGCTTCCGCGAAACCACAACGAGCACCCACCCAATCATCACGGCCGCGGATTTCAGCGGAGTGAAGATTCGGGTTCCTCCTAGCCCAATCTCGACATCGCTCTTCAAAGCACTGGGAGCCTCGCCGACGACCATCAATGCCTCGGAGATGTATTCGGCGCTGCAAACCCATATCGTCGATGGAGAGGAAAACCCTCTAGCGACGATCTCCGCACACAAGCTCTCCGAAGTCCAAAAATACTGTTCCCTAACGAATCACATGTGGGTCGGATATTGGATTCTCGTGAACGCTCAGACGTGGACGCGTTTACCTAAGGAAATCCAGGAAAACGTCGCAAGCTCGTTCGATGAGACGGCTGATAAACAACGCGCGGCTGTCGAACGTGAGAACAACGACCTCCAAGCGATGCTCACCTCTCAAGGCCTGAAGTTCAACAACACCGATCCAACGTCGTTTCGCAAGCAACTCGCCGAGGTCGGCTTCTACAAGCAGTGGCGCGAGACGTTCGGCGAAACGGCCTGGCTACTCTTGGAGAAATATGCCGGATCGCTCGGATAGTTTGTGAAAGAACGTCCGACCAAGCAGCGGCACATTCCCCACGTCGATCAAGCGATTGCGTGGATTACCGAGCCGTTGGCGGCGCTCATCGTCGTCGTTGAGGTGGTGATTCTCTTTGCCGGTGTCATCGCGCGTTACGCCTTCAATCGGCCCTTGCTTTGGAGCGACGAACTCGCGGCGGGGCTCTTCCTCTGGCTCGCGTTGCTGGGTTCGGTGATCGCGTTGCGCCGAGGTGAGCATATGCGGATGACCGCCCTCGTTAATCGCTGCACACCAACATGGCGCCGACGCTTGACGACGGCTTCGATGGTCCTCGTCGCGATGGTCGCGGTTGCGCTCATCGCACCGGCACAGGATTACATGACGAGCCAATGGGCAATCTTCACACCCGCCTTGCATCTGCATGACGCGTTGCGTGTCGCGGGACTTCTCGCGGGCATGCTGCTACTGCTCATCATCTCCGTCGTGCGTCTGCTTGAGGAGTGCGAGTGGCACGAAGCGCTCGCGACGATCGCTCTGGGAGCGATCGTCGCGAGCGTGCTGTGGTTCGCCCACCCGGCGATCGCCGCGCTCGGCGATGCGAGTCTGATAATCTTCTTCATCGGCATGGTCGGCGCGTGCGTTGCCGGCGGCGTTCCGATCGCATTCAGTTTCATGCTCTCGACGCTGGCCTATCTCACTTTCGATACCTCGATTCCCCTGTCGGTCGTTGTCAGCCAGATGGATCAAGGGATGTCGTCGCTGGAGTTATTGGCCGTTCCGCTCTTCGTCCTCTTGGGACTTTTGCTTGAAACGGCGGGCATCGCAAAAGCGATCGTCGATTTTTTCGCGTTGCTCGTCGGACATTTACGCGGCGGACTCTCATACGTGCTCTTCATTGCGATGTTCCTTATTTCCGGAATCTCGGGATCGAAGGCCGCGGATCAAGCGGCTGTCGCGCCCGTGCTCTTTCCCGAAATGAAAAAACGCGGATGGGAAGGCGGCGAGTTGGTCGCGCAACTCGCCGCTGCCGGTGCGATGTCGGAGACCATTCCACCGAGTCTCGTGCTGATCATCATCGGCTCGGTCACCAGCGTTTCGATCTTGGCCCTCTTTACCGGCGGACTTCTCCCGGCGACCCTCGCGGCGATTGCCCTCTTCATCGTCGCCTATTTTCGTTCGGATGCGAGTACGGCGGGTGCGGAGCGGCCGAAAATCTCCCGCATCGCGCGCGCGTTTATCGTTGCGGTTCCCGGGCTCGTGTTGCCCCTGCTGATTCGCGTCACCGTTCTAGGAGGCGTTGCGACTGCTACCGAGGTCTCGACCGTGGCGATATTCTACACGATCGCGATCGGCATGTTCGTCTATCGGACGTTCACGTGGCGGCGCGTGTATCCGATATTGATCGAGACGGCATCCCTTTCCGGTGCAATTCTGCTCATCATTGGTGCGGCGACGGCGATGGGCTGGGCATTGACCCAGGCGGGATTCGCGCGAGATCTCTTCGCAATGGTCACCACGATGCCGGGCGGTCGGGTCGGTTTCATGGCGATCTCAATCGTCATCTTCCTCGTGCTTGGAAGTATTCTCGAAGGAATACCGTCGATCGTCCTCGTTGGTCCGCTCATGTTTCCCGTTGCACGCCAATTCGGCATCAACGATGTGCAGTACACGATGGTCGTCATCCTCGCCATGGGAATCGGACTCTTCGCCCCACCGTTCGGCGTGGGCTTCTACCAATCGTGTCTGATCGGCCGCTCTTCCTCGGATGAAGCGATCGGACGAATCTTCCCCTACCTCGGCGGCGTCTTCGCAGCCCTCCTCCTCGTCGCAGCCATCCCTTGGCTCTCCACGGGATTTCTCGCAAAGCCCTAGAGCGGCTTGACACGAATGGCCCCATAGTATATCCTATGTATATACGAGCCGCAAAGTCACGCTGTGAGGTACTTTCCCATGAACACAACCACTATCGCGCAATGGGGCAATAGCCTGGGAGTCCGGCTACCCAAGTTACTCGTCGAACAGGCTCACCTTCACAAAGGCGATGCGCTGCTGATTGAAACAACCGAAGATGGTATCCTTTTGCGTCCGACCCACCCAGGAAACCTTGCGGAGATGGTCGCTGCCATTACCCTCGAAAATCTTCATGGAGAGACTTTTTCCGGTAATCCCGTGGGAAATGAAGTATGGTGACTACGCGGTACATCCCTGATGTCGGGCACGTTATTTGGATACATTTCGATCCACAAGTCGGACGTGAACAAGCAGGCCGTCGTCCCGCTCTTGTACTATCGCCGGCGTCATACAATGGAAAGACGTCACTTGCTCTTCTTTGTCCGATAACAAGTCAAGCCAAGGGTTACCCTTTTGAAGTTCCTGTGAAAAAAACTCCGGGCGTGACCGGCGTCGTGCTCTCCGATCATATCAAGTGTTTGGATTGGTCCGCACGCAAGGCTGAATACCAAGCTTCAGCACCGACAAGCCTTGTTGAGTCCGTGAGGAATAATATCGCCCTCCTTATCGGAATACAAATGAGCGCAACTGCACAGACTAAATTATGAGACGAAAGGGCGAAGGCATCATGGTTAGCGGGAACAGGGCGATTGCGGGTTCATCGGAACTTTCGGTCGATCAATCGAGGAGAGAGCCGACTCGGGCTCTTGTATTGGGCGCTTTGATCATGGCTCTGGCAGTCGGCGCCGGGTACCCGTCCCTGGCGGAAAGCCCCGCTCAGCCCGTTTCCACCGCGCCTTTGAAGGTCGGCTACCAAAACTCGCCGGCCATGGCGCTCGTCATCGTCGCCGATTCCGAGCATTATTTCGCGAAGCACGACATAAACGTTGAACTTAAGGAATTCACTGCGGGAAAGTTCGCGCTGCAAGCGTTTCTTGGTGGATCACTTGACGTTGCCGTGGCTGGAGACGTGCCCGTCGGTCTCGCTCTTTTACAGGGCCAACGACTTGTCACCGTGGCTGAGGTCCTGAAGAATTCATCCGCTGAGGTTCGCGTCGTCGTTCGGCAACCCGGAGGCTGCCACGGCATGACGCCCGCGAGCTATTTTCTCGGCCACAAGCGAAAGTTGGCGACCTCATTCGGCGGCGGTCCGGAATATTTTACCGCTCAATTTTTTGCCGCGAACGGTATTCCTCCAAGTGAGGTCGAGTTGATCAGCCAGAAACCGGAAGAAATGCCGGTGGCCGTGGATCGCGGAGCCGTTGACGGCATCTCCGTTTTTGATCCGGCTGCGGGCGAGGCCGAACGATTACTCGGCCCGGATGCGTGCACGTTTCCCGATCCTGGTCGTTATCGGCAACACTATGTCGTCGTCGTGCGGCCCGCCGCCTTCGAACCCGAGCCTGACAGGCACGTAACCGCATTCATTGACGCGTTGCGCGATGCCGAGCATTTCATCAAATTTCATCCGGCTAAGGCGCGACGCATCGTCGCGGAGAAGACCGGACTCAAGCAAGAGCAAGTCAATTCGATCTGGAGCAGATATCAATTCGGCGTGACGCTTGATCCGTCATTGCGCACGCTGTGGGCGCAGGAGGCCGACTGGTACCACAGTCGGGCCGCGAACGTTCCCGTACCGAATCCGAATTATGACCAGGCGATGAGTTCGGCGTTTCTGAAGAAGGGGAAATGAAGATCACCAATCCGGATGAGCGGAGAGTGCTCGTGCGGAATTTCCTGCTCGCAGTTCTTGGTACGAGCTTTGCCGGATTGGCTTGGGAAGCATTCGCCGCGTTCGCGCATAATCCGGGATTGGTACCTCCGTTGGAGCGCGTTTTGAGTGCGTTCCAAAGTTGGCGTGTAAGTGGATTGTTGTTGGGGGATTTGCTGGAAAGTCTTCCCCGCGCCTGGGCGTCGCTCCTGATGGCGGCGCCGATCGGCGTATCGATGGGGTTGCTGCTCGGCTTGTCTGAAACCACCCGTCGCTTGTTCGATTCGACTCTGCAATTCATGCGTTCATTGCCGCCGGTGGCCCTTTTACCGCTGTTCATCATCTGGTTCGGCATTGACTATCCGTCTAAGCTCTTCGCTTCGACGTTCGTGTGCATCTTTCCGATAGCGGTAACAACCACACAAGGAGTGATGATCGCGGACTCCCAGTATCGAGAACTCGGAAATGATCTCGGCTTGTCTAAAATGGATTATGTCCTAAAGGTCATCATGCCCGCGACCGCCGTGGCGGTCGTGCCCGGTCTACGCCTGTCGGCAGGTACGGCGTTCATCATGCTCTACATCTCCGAATTGGCCGGGGCATCCTCAGGTCTCGGGTATCGAATATCCATCGCTCAGCTTGCATATCAAGCGGACTTGATGATCGCGGGCTTGCTGGTACTCGGTCTCGCGGCTTTGGGTACGGACCTCTTGATACAACGTCTTTCGCGATCGCTCCTGCACTATGCCGGACGTACTTAATCCCGGCCAAATTGAGGTCACGAACGCTCACGTTCGCTTTGGTTCCCTCGCGGCGATCGATGACGTTTCTTTCTTTATCGCGCCGGGTGAGTCCGTCGCTATCGTCGGCCCCTCGGGATCGGGCAAGACGTCGTTGCTTCGGTTATTGACCGGCGCACTCGCGGGCGGAGGCGTCGCCCAGGTTGGTGGCCGAGTGGCGATCATCTATCAGGATGCCAAATTACTTCCGTGGTTCACCGTCAACGCGAACATTCGTCTCGCCGATCCCACGGGAGCATGCGAGGAGGTGATCAGGCGCTGGGTGGCAGCAGCGGGTCTCGGAGATAAGCTCGATGCCTATCCTTATGAACTGTCGGGCGGTCAGCGTCAACGCGTCGCGATTGTTCGAGCTTTGGCGCGTAATCCGGATGTGCTTCTGCTTGACGAACCCTTCTCCGCACTCGACTTTGTGGCGAAAAGACGCTTGCGTACGTTGATATCGGAGATTTCGGAAGCTCAAAAGCTGACCACGATGACGGTCACGCACGATTTAGATGACGCGGTGCGCGTCGCGAATCGAGTGTTGGTCATGCGACAAGGTCGTCTGGTCGGCGACATCGTCCTCGTCGACAAACGTCCAAGCGCCATCCTCGAATATCGAAATTTCATCGAGGGATTATTCGAAGCTCGTGGGTGAATTTTTGACAAAATGCCGTTTTTGTAAAGAGTCCCGGCGCCGTTCGAACGTTTTTCACGCTCGGGAAGAGCATTGGGCATTTTTAGCCGCCCCGCACTCTCGACGCCCACAAACTCGGGTATTCTAGGGCTCGATTGCCGGGGGCCTTCTTCTCCAAGATCGGAGCGAAGATGCGCCAGGCTCCCCCGCAAGCGGGATGACCGCACCGCAGTTCCGATCCGCCGTAGGTCCGCAGGTGCGCGGAACCCCGGTGATCGCGACCGCCTCATCTCGGAAAGCCGGATGGCGTAAGCTCTCTTCTTCCGCCTTACAACCCCAATCTGCTTGCCGCCGCTAGAGATGCGTCGGCAAAATGCTTTAAGCAAACGCCATCTCTCGCGGGGGTTCGATCTCTATCTTGGTGTGCAAGCGGACATTAAGGGCATCAAGTATCTTAATTGCCCGTTCGAGCGTAATGCAAAAATACTCGTTGCGCTCATCACGAGAAACCTGGGATTCATGCACATCGAGCCGCTTAGCCAAGTCCCGCTGTGATATGCCTTGGGCGATGCGTACGGAAATCAGCAAATGCCCAAGCCCGCGAAGATTTTCAAGCTCCTCAAATTCGCCGCGTTTCAGGCGCTCATAGCTTTCCACCTCCTCTTTCAATTGAAGGTGAAAGGATTCGATCGGATCGATAACCCGCTTGATTTCTTCATCACTAAGACCAGTTTCTTTTAGTCTTGCCGTATGATCAGCAAGTCGCTTCCGTTCGTCACTAAGACGCACAGAAGCTTCTTGGTATTCGGTTTCATTTCGAATCATGGCTGGCCTCCATACTTGATTTTCACGATACCTCTTGTTTTACCGTTGCGACGACACTGGCGGAAAGCCGAGGGAAACTCCAGTTCGTGACCGTGCATATCAAGAATACCGCTACTCATACCTAAACCAGGTACGTGTGGATAGAGTTCAACGCGATACCTGTGCCACATGGGGAGTTGTTTTTTAGGATAGCCGCGATACGACTTGCGGGAAGAGGGTTCCCACGTCCAAATTTTCGATGGATCACGGAGATTGAGTTTGCGTTGTAATTCTCCGGTGGCGAGTTCCGTAAAATCGCACACGAAATATCCATCAATATCGTTAGGGTGCTCCTTGTCTTCTGCAAAAGATCCATCGGCAAATACTTCGCGGATGCTAACCTGCCATAGTTGCCGCGTAAGAACCTCAAAGTTGTTTACCAAATATTCTCGCCAAGGCCTGTCCCATGATGGATATGCCGTCGAGTCTTTTGGACCGAGCACCATAATGGACTGCCGGAGTTCGTCGAACGAGAGTTCATAATCGCTCGGCGGCAAGAGTCCGTCTTGGTCAAATGCTGTGATCATCACTATACCGTAAGGCCATACATGACATTTTACGCAAGTTTGCGTGATATGTCAAGGGGATTCCGCGCGCAACAGCGTGCGGTGGGAACATCGACGCTTCGGGCTTATGCTCCCCTACAAGGCGAGATAGTCTTCGCTGGATTTCTCTCGGGCCAGGCGTGGAGGTAGCGGCCCGTGCTCGAGAGCGAGGCGTGGCCGAAGGTATGGCACATAGCAGCGAGGAGCAGACGAGCCCACGCGTACTAGGCCGTCATTGGAAAAGATCCGATTCTCACTCAGGGCATCGGCGCTCCGCAGAGATTGCACCTCTTGCCAGGTCCCGAGGGAAAGTCGAACCACGCGCGATCTTCCGCCTTTCCCTCGCACATTGGCGACTCCGTCGACGAAATTGCGCCACTGAAGCCCGCCTATGGGAACGCAAGTTTCGCACCGAGATACAAATCATCGAGCCGTAAGAGCGGAAGTTTGAGCGCCGCTCCTCCATCGGTCGACCCTGCGAAGACCTGCACGAGGAAGTCATAGCGCGCATCCGGGATCGACTCGTCGGGATTCGTCGCTTTTCTCCACGCATTGATCGCGGCAACGAGTTGGGTAATCCACGCAAGGTTCGTTTCGCTCGCGTCAGTCGGCGGCAACAACACGATTGGGACCGAGGTTCGCGGGAGTCCGACGCCTTGCGCAAGCGAATATGAGAAGCTCGCCTGGACAGAGACGAGAACGTCTTGATTATCGGACTGATCGAAGAGCTGTCTGAAGAATGCGGTGAGCGCGTCGGCGAGCGGTCCCGGCTTCACCTGCGCGAGATCGTATTCTCGGTAGTTTAAGAGCGGAATGATCGGCGATACGAACGTTATCTCGGGAGTCGTGAACGTAAAGACCGGCGTCGTGGAAACATCGGGAACCAAGTAGACGTTACGTTGTCCCTCCAGAGTCGCCTTCGCGTTCTGGAACTCGAAGACGTCGAGCTTCGGAAACGTGACCGTGCGTTGTAGCTGATCGCGCGCCTGATCGTAAGGAAGATAACTCACCTTACCCGTCTTGGAATCGACGTGCTTGTAGCGGTAGGACGCCAGCGCTCCAGGAAGCGGCGAATCCAACGGATCAGGAACGTAGCCGTCAATGTCGACATCGACGACGGGAATCGGAAGTACGGCTTTGGGCGGCATGAGGTCGCGCAGGAAGATGTTGGTGAGCGCCTCGCGATCGGTTTCGTACGGTTCCAGCTCGATGTCGAACGTTATCGACGTCTGTGTTGGAAGACCTGAGAGAACCATCGCAGAGGGAGGTCGCGTCCAGGCCTCATACGCTTGAGCAAACACGCCGACAAATTGTTCGAACGCGGCGAGCGCATATTTCGCCTTGATGACGGTCGTATCGCTCGCTGAATTGTTCGCATCAACGGGACGCAAGAAGGCGTTGAAATCCGCGAGAATTTGCGGATAACTCGTGGTGAACTGAGCGAGCGATTGGAAGAGTGCATCATCGGGACCGCCGGTTGCGAATTCTCCTTCGGAGAGATTAAGCTCAACGGTCGCCCGCAGCGAATCCTGCGCGACGCGCGATCCGTCGTAGGTGAACGCGTAATTCCATGCGGCGAGTTCCTGCGGCGCGGCATTCACCCGCAGGAGCGGAGTACCGTCGCTTTGTTGTTCGAATGGGAGACCGCTCTGCGCGACCAGGATCGGCGGCTGCGGCAGTTCGCGCAGGACGACGGGTATTTCGATCGGCTTTTTTCCGTCGCCAATCGGCGTCACGAACGGACTCGTGACGAACGAGATCCACGAACTCTGCTGATAGTTGGGTATCTCGGGCACACTCGTGATGTCGTGTTCGAGATACGATACGGCATATTGCAACGGCAGTTCGACGTATGGAGATGCGGCGATATTCTTGGATTCGAACGCGAACGCGAGTCGTGATGCTCCACCGAGATCACTCGTCAAGGCGATCTTCGCGCTCGACAATGAGTAGTTGTGGTCGGAGAGCGTATCCACTGGTACCAGCGCCGAGCGCGACGGGAGACCGAAGAATCGCGGCGCCGTCACGCCCAATGGTAAGGTGTCCTTGTAATACGCATTCTTGACGCTAAAGACCACCATTGCGCTCACGGTATATGCCGACCCAAGGGTGTTGAGCAATTGGGCAAGCATCTTGTCTTGAGCGGCTTGTTGCGTCAGGGTATCGACGCGACTGTCTTCGAGAATCGGCGCGACGCTGCTCGCAATCGCAGCGGCCAGGGTCTTCTTATGCTCGAGAATTTTCGCGACGTAACCATGACTTTCAGGATTGGGAACGGTCAAGACATCGACGATGTATCCGGGCGAAGCATACGTGGCCGACAAGAACGCGTCAATCGCACTCAACGTCTGCTGCGACCAAATATTCAAGTCGACGCCGTTGAATGTGATCGGATCGCCGTCCGTGGGAAGTGCTTTTCCGGTCGCGTACGTGAGAATCGACGCAACTCCGCCGCGCAGCGCGTTTGCCACAGGTTTTGGTGCGTAGAAACTCGCGTGCGGGTCGATCGTGTATTGAAGCCCCACACCGGGTTGAAGACCCATGCGCACGGCCCACACGCTGAGGCTCTGTCCGTTCGCCTGACCCGGAGACGCACTTGACGTTCCAACGCGCATCTGCCATTGCGCGGTCTTGAAGATGCGCTCCACGTCGGCAGCGAATCGCACGAGCGTAACGCCGTCGCTCGTATCGCTTTGCGGGGCGATCGACGTAATCGCGGTGAGTCCCTCTGTACGACCACGCAGGGCCGGATCGGCCAAAATCGCCTGCCGCGTGAGAATGAGCGACAGATCGAGCGCGACAATGTCTTTTTCCACAAGATCGGCGATTTTGAATGAGAGGTCGAGCGTTGCAGTTGGTGCGGGTCCGGGATTCGACCCGCTCGCGCGCGCCGCGACGTATGTGCAGCAAGCTTTTACGAAATCGCGAAGTTTCTGCTCTTGGATTATGGGAAATGGGACCCCAGGCGATGCAAAGAACGAGTTAAGGATCGAAGCGCTGATCGCGTATCCCGTCAGTCCCGGAATACCGAGGCTCTCGTAATTCTGTTCCAGCTGGAAATAGATCTGTTGGAACAAGCGCAGATCGGTTGCGGCTTTTGTCTGATCGGCATACGCATCCGCTTGAAGTTTCAGCATGATCGTCAGGGCCGGGCTCGCTGTATCGCCGCTGTACGTATACGACGACATGACGTTCGGCCATCGGCTCAAGCCGATCGGTTGATCTGTGTAATCGATTGGAATCGGCAGCACGCTCGGAGGCGGTAAAACGATCGTCTGATTGCCGAAAATGTCGACCCATTGTAAATCGATCTGAGCGAAGCTGCCGACGCCGATATAGGGATTCGCCGTAGCGAGCGGCAAATTTCCACCGCCGGCTGGTGCCGGATTGACTTTCGAATACGTCGCAAACGAAATCGTCTGCTCATAGCGCAGATCGGAATCCAATGCCGCCGCATCGGTGAGATATGCGCGACGAGCCTCCGGGCGCCGCAACGCGCGGAGTGCGTCGCCGGTGAGTGAGGTCGTCGGACCGCTCGGCAAACCGTTCGGACTCGGCTTGAAGAACACGTTTTCTTTGAGTGCCGGAACGAGCATCGTATAGAGCGAGAACAGATACGCTTTGCCGTACGCATCCTTCTGCGCGGGCGTTGGATCTTTCGGTAGAACCGGACGCCCCAGGTTGGCACGTGAGAGCGTGAAACCGAGGTTTCCGATGCCGAGCGCGGGCTGCACCGCATAGGCCTGCGAATCGACATTGAGGATAGTACCCGTTGCGAAGACGCTCGACACATTTCGAAGCGTCGCGGCGAGCGTATCGAAAGGCAATCCGAAATATGCGGCGATCGAGGTGAAGGTATTCTTGGGAACGGCGCTCGCGGCGACGACGTAGGTTATGGGTGGGATACGCACGAGCGCATTGAGTTGCGCGCTCACTCCCGGGTTGAAATCGCGAATTTGTTGCCCCGTGATCGGCGTCTGAGCCCCCTGGCTGTAATACGTCGCAAGAGCCGCAAACGGATCGGCAGGTTGCAGATCTCCTTGCGTCAGTTGACGGAAAGCACCATTGATAGGAACACGTGTCCCGTCCACCAGCGGAGTCGTGGGGTTGAGCTCGGCGAGCGATCCCGGCGAGGTACCGTAGATCGCAAGCTGATCGAGCGTGATTCCAGCGCGCACCGGCACCGATTGCGCGGGCGACGATTGCGACGCGAGCGACATCACGGAGCGCGCAACGTCGATCGACTGAGTCGTGATGAGCGCGTTGACGAAACTTGTCAGACGACCCAAGGAGACCGGCGACGATGCGCGGTCGTAGGCGATCACCAGCGTCAACGTCGCGACCCCTTGCGTATCGAAGAGATCGCTGGGGAACGGATCGGCGTTTCCGGGAACCTCATAATACAGATAGTAGCCGCCGGAACGCACGGTGCTCAATTCCCACAAGAGCTGGATGAACTCACGCGGGCTGTTGGCGATACCGCGCGCCGGCTTATCGGCGGCTGCCGCGCTCGTTCCAAAGAGCGTCGGCGGGTTGGTTTCGGTCGAAAGATTCGTCTGGGTGATGAACGAGAGCAATTCACTCGATGCTCGGCTCATTAATCCGCTCGTGCCGCTGCCGCCGGAAGGCGCAAGAATGAAGAGGTCGGATACGATATGGTCGCCGAGCGTCGCCATATCGGTCAGCAGGCGCTCAAGTAACACCGCATCAGTCGGTGACGCACCGATCAATTCGTAATTATTCGGAGCAAGCGGCGTTCCCGGTGCGCCGGTATTCCCGGGACCCGGCGGGACGACATCGGTCGACGTGGGCCGTTGCGCTCCGAGGCCTTCGTCCTGCGCAAGTCGCTTGATTTGAAAGTCGATCCGCGTCGAAAACGCGTATTGCGTTGCCGGCGTGTACGTCGTGCTTTTTGTCGCTTCGTCGGTGACGCCGATCTGAGGTTGCAGAAGCGGCAGGTAACGGAGCGCGGTCTCGATATCGAATTGGGTCGCAAGCGCATCGCTGCGCTCTTGAACGAAGCGCAACACGTTCGTCGGTAACTGCCAAAGAATCGCTTGCACCGTCGCCTGGGACGATCCGCCGGTAACCCGACGCAAGGCATCAAGATCCGAGGTTGACCACTTCGCGTACTGTTGTACCGAGAATGATTTCGCCGAGATATTCGCGTCGGGCAAGGCCGAGAATTTCGGCTGCGGATCGTATCCATATTTGCGTGCGTAGGCGAGCACGATCGCGAGATTCGCTGCTTGTTGGGCGAGATCGACGGAGAACGATGTGGTTTCCTTACTCCCGTTGAACGCGAGCCATCCGAGCTCCGAATCTTTCGCGAGCGTGATCGCATAGGGGCCGTCTTTTTGCACGGAGGGAAATTGCTGCCCCGTCAATTGGTACAGACCGTAGGCGGCTTGTCCCGACGGATATGCGAAGTTCGAAGGCAACGTGAGACCGTCGGTCGCGGGGAGACGTAAGCCATGCAGCTGATAGCGCGCAGCCATGCCCGCGGTGTTCGGAACGACGTCTGTGCCTGCGATCGCGGTCCACACGTCGTCAACCAAGAGCGACGAGAGGTTTGCAATGTTGATCGTTTCTTGACCACTTCCAGATGCGAAAATATTCGCGACGTTGAGATTACTTGTGGGCTGGAAGTCCCCAGCGGGAACCAAAAGCGCGTCGAGTGCGATTCCGAAGGTATTTATAATCGTCTGCAACGTATCGCCCGCGGCGGTCTGATAGGAAATTGTCGGCACGGAGAACGAATTCGCCGGGACGAGCAATCCCACTTGATTATACAGCGTCGCATTGTTCTTGAGGTGATCGATGTCGGTCTTCAGTGACACGGCGATCGACTGAAACGAATCGCCGGGAATCGTCGTATACGTGCGCGTCGCTCCCAACTCATCGGTGTAGCTGACGTTCATTCCTGGCGCGATCCAGGTTCGCAGGTTGCGGTTAAGGTCGATGAGATCTGCGGGTGCGGTCGTCCACCGGGCGGACATCGTCGAATCCGAGAGGCGCTTGGCAATTGCCTGCAAGGTGTCGTCGCGTTGCACGGTCGCGGACAAGCCCACTAGTACAAGCGTGTTCTTTGCGCTCAACGGATGTTCGAGGTTCGGTTGGGCGACGTCAGCGGGCGTGATCGCCGCATTGCCGCGATCACGCGCCCACTTCATGATGCTCGCGATCGAATCGTTCGGCGCAAGTGCATAGGTAAAGTCGCTCATCGCGTCGATTCCCGCCTGAACGAGCTGGCGAGCGATAAGTGTGAAATAATCTTCAAAGATGTATTGAGCGAGTTGTTCGGGCGAGTCATTCGCCGCTAAAAATGCGGTGGCTGGTTTTCCCTCGTCGGCTACGCGAGCCGCGAGTTTATTGAAAAGCTCTGCCAGTTTCACACGATATGCGTCGGTAATCGTCGTGTACTTATTAAATTCAATGGTGGCCGTGCCGCCGCCGCTGACGGGAACGGCTACAGACATCCCTGGGATCGGCGGAAAGATCGTCGCACCCGCGGAGAGAAGCGTCTCACCCGCCGGTCCCGGCTGAACGTTGAACGCGAGAACTCCCGACGCCAGAAATGCGAGGATTTCCGATGCGGGAAGCGGCGGCTCCGTCGTCTGAGCGAGCGCGGCCTGCAGACTCTTGAGTTGCGCGAGCGTCACTTTACTCTCCGCGACCACGGCCGCATCATACTCTTCGTTCATCGTTTCAAGGGTGCTGATGAGCCAAGGAAGCATCGCGCGGCAAAGATTCTCGAATGACGAACCGTGTGTGTTGCCGCCGCCGCCGGCGGTCGGCGCGTCAGTCGAAAGTAAAAAGACAAACGCTCCGCTTTGCTCCGCGAGCGTTCCGTTGGGCGCTCCAAGAACGCTGAACTGTGGAGTGGCGAAGAGGTTGACACGCAGCGGAGCCGCCGTTGTCGAAGCCGCGGGCCGCTTGAAATTCAGCGATGCGGGTCCCGCCGGAAGCGCGAATTCGGAGGCCGTCAGGAGCATCGAACCATCGTACCAAGGTGCATTGGCGAGTTCGTCGGTTCCCATCGTCAGCTCAGCCGTGACGGTCATCGCAAACGAAAAGCTGATGTCAAACGAGAAGATTCCCAGGTCAATGGTAATCGACACGCTCACCGAAACCGCGGCCGAAAGCGAAAGCGGAATCGGCCGATATGATTCGTAAACGATCTTTACGTAGACTTCGACGGTCAAGCTCACATTCGCCTTAATGACGACGAAGTCAATGGTACCGTAAAGTTTTCCGATGACTCCGAATGTGCCGGAGAGCTTGAAATAGTAGTCCCCCTGCACCTGCCCCGGGTCTCCATTATTCCCGAGCACATAGGGGTGCCAGGCGGCGATCGTCCCTTCAATGACACCAAAGACGGTTATGCTGAAGCCCGCCTTCAGAATACCGTAGTCGAGATATTTTCCGAGGCCGATTTGCACACCCAATCCGAAGACGATGACCGGATCGAACGTTCCCTTTATGGTTTTTGGCACCGTCGTCGACGTGGCGCTTGAGAGTTTCCCGAAATAAAATCCCGCCGAACCGAGGACCGGGATGCCCGGGGGCACAATCGCTGAAACCGAAAATGAGCGTGAGAAATCGAGATTGTACGGAAAACCGAAATCAATAAAGAAATCGCCGTTCGTGTAAATCTGTATGCGGATGCTCGGCAGAGTGACCGAGAACGTCCCGAAATCGAGCGTGCGCAGAGCATTTGGGAACGTGAAATCGAGTTGATACAGTCCAATCTCGTCGGTAATTTTCTTGTACAATATCTCGATTATGAGTCCGGCGAGCACCTTGGCCTTGCTTCCCGCAAGTGCGATGCGCAAGCCGTAAATGTCCGGATCGTCGAAGACGAACATGATTTCAATTGTGTATTCTTTATCGACACGCAGAAGCCCGAAGTTCGCGGCAACGAGCCAATTATTCTTCTGCGAATAATACGGCTGCCCAGGCGTCGTCGTCGTCGGATCGACCGGATTGCTCGTACCGGCACCAGCCGTCGACGGGACATTCGAAAGCCCAGCGATGACCGCTTGCACCGAATCGAACGTCTCGTATCCAACGATACCGACTCGCTGTCCGAGCGCGAGCAGGCGCAAGTCGAAGAATTCGTTCCCTTGACCCGGAACATCGGGCATCTTTTTTACGTCTTGGCCCGCGGATTTCGGATTGAACAGGTCCGAGTTTTCCAAACCGGGAACGCTGATCGTGCCGTCGATCGAAAGTGTGATCTTTCCGCCGACTTGCTTGAAATTGAGCCCGTTGATGCGCATGAAACCCAGATCAATCGGACTCGAGAGTACGTACTCCGCGGCAATGCGGTTTGTCGCCCCCTTCGAAAGATCGAACGTCACCCGCAGACCGTCGAGCGATATCTCATTGAGAATATCCCACGGCGCGGAGAGCGTGAAATACGGATCACCGAGCGTGCGTACAAGTGCCTCAAGCAGCGTTCCTACGCTCCAGCCCTTGAGACTGAATGTGACCGTCTCCGTCGCAAACGCATATTCGGCGCGCAAACCTTCCCATTGAAGAAACAACGTTGAGTTGTCTTTCCCCTTCGCATCTTTTCCGAACTGATAGCCGATCATGACGTCGGCGCCGATCGATTCGAGCGTGATGCTGCCGATCACTGATCCAGAAAACTGTTGTCCGGCCGCACGTGAACCATCGTATTGCAGTCCGACCTGCGCCAAGATGTCGATCGCTTGCGTCCCGAGCGTGAAATCCCAGCGTATCTGACCGTAAATCTTGTACGAACTTGCGGCGTCGTCGGCAAGCGCAAGGGCACGTGAACCACGCATTGGGGTCGGAGACTTCGACGGAAGCCTTGCCTCAATACCGAATTTTTCCACGACGAGCGTGCCGGGTAGAAACGACGGCAACCCGTAGGCTTCGAAGAATTGATCAAGCAGCTGACTAAGGAAGAGCGGTTCGGCAAGGTCGGCCTTGAGCGTCCAAATGCTCGGCGATTGCGTGCCGTCATACGCAACGTCGACATTGGCGACCAGCGGCCCGATGCCGAGCAAACCCGCGATATTCGCACGGTAGGTCGTCTTACCCGCGCTCGCCGGAATCGTCGCTTGCAAGGCGAACGTCATGTCGACGATTTGAAGCAGGGGCTTTCCGCCTAAGGTCACAAAATCGACCGTCGCGTTCAATGTGAAGCCGAATGCGTACGTCTTGGCGCTTTGGTCAATCGCGATCGTAGCGTCACTGAATTCGATCGCGACGCCGTTGGGAAGGCCGATCGCACCACCCGTGATTTCACGCAAGACATCGTCAAGCGAAACGATCCCCGCATAAGCACCGTTGATGCTCAGATCTTGATCGATCGTGATCGAAAAGACTCCCGGTTTTCCATCCGCCGTGTGAAAGACTTTAGGAAAGATCTGTAAATCGGCGGAAAACGAAACAAGATTGCTGTACGGCGTCGAGGTTGGATTGAGCACGAGCCAATTAAAGACAAACCCCTTTATTGTGAAATCCTGACCGTTGCTTGGATCGCCGAAGATTGTCCACTCCTTACCAGGGGTGCTCCCGATCGCGGCTCCAATTGAAGTGAACGCCGGCGTCGGCGTGAGAGTTGCACTTGCCGAGATCCCATAAAGGCCCACCGCGCTCAGATATTCCTGCAATGGTGCCGGAACATACGCGAAATACGACTGACCGAGCACAAGCGAAGTGATCGTTGCCGGCGTAACGAGATGATCCGGCGGCGACGAAAGAGAGAACGCCGTGCCATTCCCAAGGTAGTCGAAAGCCGCTTGCAACTCAAGCGTTGCCGGACTCGCGACGGTATTCACGTCGAATGTTAAACCAAAAAAGATGTAGGGCGTCTGAACGAGCGTCGGCTTCCCGTCATCGTCGACGTCGGCGACGCTTGCAACTTGTATCCCGATCGCCGGGTTCTTGGCCTTAATTGAGAGCACGTCTACCGACTGCTGCGTGAGGATTCCCCGGGCAAGCATCGTCGGGTAGAGAATCGTTGTATTATTCGCAACCGACGGATCGAAAGGACCCGCGATCGGCAACGCACTCGGCAGCCCGACCAAGGAGAGCAGCGTAGCGATCGGCTCGATGGCGGCCGGAACCGTCGCATTCGCTGCGATGTTCTGACCCGGATCGAGCGCAATTTTCGTACCGTTCCAGTTGTACGACGTACCGGACTGCGTTGTGAAAACGAAGCCGGTTCCAAGCAAGGTTAAGTCATCAAACGGCCATCCGGTCATCGAAGGGAAGGCATCGGTAAGCTTCCAATTCGTGAGCACGGTCTCAATCGTCACCTCGACCGGAGCGTTGCCCACAAAATCGAGCGTTAATTTCGTATTGGCGAGTGCCGTACCCAAAAACGCCGTTTGCGCGTTCGTTACCGTGAACCCATTGCTCGATACCGAACCGACGTCCCCGGGTGTGAACGTCAGTACGAGTCCTTTAGAATCAATTCCGAGCGCAAAGCCCGTCCGTAACAGATCGTCAAAGCCCGGCGGCGGCTTCACGCCGCTCGCGCTGATGAACGCACCGTTTAATGTAACGGGCCCCTTGCCCGCAGCCGTCTTAAGAGCATCGGCAAGTGCTTGGATCGGATCAGGCATGACGAACTCCCGTTAGACGTCGATGACGATGGCGAAATGGTCGCTTGTGGAACGCAAACGACCGTAGTTATTCCAACCGCGCAAGCGCGATTTTTGAGCGACGGTAAACTGCGGCGCTTGCGCCGCCACGACCAAAGCAGGCATCACGCTCGCAAATGCCACCGTACCCTTCGGCGCCGCTCCCGGTGGTGCGTTGATTACCGTGTACGGTGAACCGACGACACCGTTGAGCACGGTCATGTTATCCGGGTCGGGTGGATCAACCTGATCGCCATAGCGCAGGAAGAAATTGTCGATCGCGAAGTAATTGCCGACTTCCGCCCCGATGTAACCGTAGCCCGGATAGTATGCCGGCGCGCCCATAGTACTCAAGAACGACGCAGACCGGCTTCCCTTGACATGCGTTGCGAAGAACCCCGCATAACCTTGCGGCGGGTTTGGCGGATTGTTGTCGTATTGCGGATTCGGAAGAAGTCCGAGCTGGAAGGCGGGTTCACCCGGATCGTCATTGATGAGCGGTTCATACGCCTCGTTGAAATGCAGGAAGTCCGGTTGGTTCGACGCGCCGTGGAGGAGGTTCACGTTGAAGTCGCCCGCGATGATGCGCACCTCATTGTTTTCGTTGCCTTCCACAATCTCGGTCACGTTCGGCAGCGTGACCGAGAGAAACTCGCGCGCGACATCACGCGATGCCGGTGAATGCACCGCGAAAAGCGTGATGTTCCGATTGATCGTGCCGTTGACCGCCAATTCACCGAAGCACACCATGTACGGCGCGCGGCGGGTACCGAAGTCAACCGTGTCGCCTGCGTTCATGTGATTCTGCGGATATGTGAAATCGGTCGTGCGCGCGGCAAGCCGGTCCTCCCAGCTGCCGACATGTTGCAAGGCACCATTGGGTACTTGACGATGCGGGAGAACGCCCGTCAAATTGTAGGGTGCGACCGTCGGGTAATTCCCGATGGCGCCGCCCGGCGCAACTGCGACACCATTGGCTCCCGTCCCAGGCCAGACGTACGGCCCCGTGAAAACGAGATTGGTGGAGTTGTAGAAGACCGCGACGGCCTCTTTCTTTCCGGCCCGCAAGGGCGGGACCATCATCCATGTCGCGCCGAGCGCATTTCGCAGACCCCCAAGCACGGCCTGGCAGCCGGCGAGACCATTTTGACCAACGAGTCGTCCCCGGTCGGCGACGCCGTACCATGCGGTTTCGATCTCGACGATCACGATGATATCCGGTGCCGGATTAATCTGCGCATGTTGCAGGATATAGTTCAAGCGTTGTTGCGACGCGGTTTGAAGGCTGATCGCCGAGCCCTTTTGCAGCTTATTGGTGCGGGGATCGGCAACCTTATTCACCGAGAAATTCTCGATGTTCCAAAACAGGATGCGCTTCATACTCAGGAGCCTCCATCAATGCGAACGAGGGTCGTTTTCGCGCTCTGATCCTGGATGTAGGCGGCGTACCAGCCGAGACTTCCAATTCCTTCGGGATCACCGAAGAGAAAGAAATTGATCGTGGCACCCGGCGGCAGCTTCGCGATGCCGAGAAATGTCAAACCAATATTATTTAGACGCAAATTATACGCCTTCTCCGCGTGACCTTTGATCGGGACATGCAACAAGTCGATGCTACCGACAGTTACTTTGAGGACCCCTTGCAAACTCAGCAGTTTCGCACCGGGCGCAGCGCCGGGGAGTTGTAATCCGATGAACCCCGCAGGCTTGCGGTCCGTACGCACACTCTGCGGCGACCACGCGGTGACCAGGGTTGAAGTGAATCCCGCGTCGGAAACCAGCGCCCCCGGGGTACCCATCGTCACCTTATAGACAATGCCGTACCAAGGACCGGAGAGTTTCTGCAGATCGACGGCCGGGATAGTACTTGTGAGGAATCCGTAGTCAGCCGGCCGCTTCTCACCGGGCGCTTGAATGACGTTGCGTAATTGGAGCGCGAAGGTCGAGAAGAGACTTTTGGGCCGCGGTGTACTCGCCGACGGATCGAGCGTGAGATTGCCCGCGTCGAATGTATACGTGACGGTATTCGGCGTCGCAACCGGCGACGCGAGATGAACGGCGAGGCCCGAGAACTGCAGACCCGTTCCCTGTTTGTTCGCCGGCGTACCGGGAGGACTGCCGAATGAGAAGAGATCCGACGCCGAACCGTCTTTTTCGGTGAACACCGTGAAGTCAAGCGCACCCCAAAGCAAGAAACGGCTGTCGAGCGTCTTGTTCGCGTCGACCGGCGCGGCCTGGGCATTGAACTGCGCCCGGTTGATTGCGACAGCTTGCAGGACGTTACTATTGAGATTGAACAGCGTCAACGCATCGGTTCGATAGACGTAGGTATCCGCCGTTCCTTGGCGTTCGTATGCCCCCTTAAGGACAATTGCATTGATCGGAAGCGTACCAACCGCGCTCGAATTCGAGATCACCGGCGAATCGAAGAGCTGGTTGATCGTCAATTGCACACGACTGCGGAAATCGATGACCCTTGAGTTATTGAAGAGCGACTGTAGCTGCAAGACGGTGAACCCGTAGGGTCCGTCGATAGGGACCACGACGGGGAAATCCGCACGATTGTTTGCCACGTTCGCAACAAATGCCGGAAGTTGATAATCAACAAGACCGAAAAGGCTGCTCAAGCCTGCGAGCTTGAGCGTCGTCCCATCAACGATCACGCGACTGGCATAGACACCGAAATGATGCGCAAGAAACTGAGTGAGATCGATGCCCGCGGCCAAACCCTTCAATTGCTCAGGAAGCGAGTCGACATCGAGCGTCGCGCGGAGAACGAGAATCCCTTTCCAGTGCGGATCCTGCGCGATCGTGGCGAAGTTCTGATACAGCGAGTTACCGGCTTTTGCGAGATTCACAGCCTGCGTAATGTAATCTTGCAGCCAAGTCGATAGTCCGGTAAGTGCGAGTTCCGGCGGAATGTTCGGCGAGGAGCGTGAAAAATCGCTCGCCGCCGTCCAGTCCTGTGGATTACCGACACGATCAAGCAACGATCCTTCGGCGAACTTCATGATGAGTACATTACGATAGTCGGTCGCGGTCACGCCCTCGCCGATTTCCGCACGCATGGTCCAACCCTCGATCGTGACCGCATCGGCGAACGCCGGCGCATTCGCGGCGGTGACGCCGGGCGGTTTTCCGAAATGCGTGCGATCGACAGCGACTAAGAAGAGCTGATTGGTTTGCAACGCGTTCTGCAACTCGGCATCAAGATTGAAAAACGCCATCTCGCCCGTCGTCGAGGGGCCCGGGGGTGATTGCGCGAGCGTCACCTTCAGATAATGAGGATCGCCTTCGCCGGCAAGTTCCGCGAGCAAACCCTGCGGCGTCGTCGCCAAGCGACGAGCTTCCGCGATCGCACCAGCCTGCAAGAAGGCTTTGGCGGTACGCAAAGAAGCGACTGTGTGTTTACCGATCAATTCCTTGCGCGCGGCACCGATGATCCGGCTCTCGAACGACGGGAGTTCGCCCGCCGGAAATTGTGAAGTCGCGGTCGCCACGCCGGCATACGCCGCAAACGGAACAACGAACGCTGCATCGGTCGGAAGAGTCGCGGGCGTCGGATGATAGTCGAGGACCGTCACCGGCGAGAGATTATCGCTGCCGGCAAGTGACGTTTTCGGCAGCGCAAAGAGAGAACTTCCCTCGGGTTGCGCACGATATGTGACGCTTGCCGCGTCGGTCGGACGCACCGAAACCCAAGCCGTGCGATATGTATCGTCGAGCGGAAACGACGGCTTGTTCGCGGATATGTCGTCGAGCGTCGCGTTCTTGTACGGGAAGACCGGCGCATAGGCTCGTTGTTGCGGTGTGAAGCAGAGCGCGTCAAACGCTTCGGTTTTCGAGTACGGCCGGAAGGCGATTGTTTCGGTGCCGAAGAGACCGCACAGAAGTTCATCTTTTAACGGCGCGTTGCTCAGACCGTCCACGCTCATGCCGAATCGGCCTGCGAACCCCAAGTACACATTCGGATTTGCCGAGGCCGCTCCAATGCGCTCAAAGACAAGAGCGCCCGCGCCGTCAGTCGGCCCTCCGTTCGCGTCGACTCCACCCTGCGCCGTGATCGAAAGCGAATGACCCGAAGCCGCCGACAACCAGCTCGGAAGCGACGGCGTTTTCGTCGCATCGATCGCGAAGAGGGTTCGCAACTTGCCCGCCGCAAGATCGACGAGCGGGCCTTCATTGAAGGTGTCGTTTGGATCCAGACTCGCGGAGTAAGCGATAACGGCCGCTGATTGCGTCCGGATAACCGGGAAGGTCTGCGCGACGTCTCCTGCGGAACTCCCGTGCGTATAGCGGAGTCCGCTTTTGAAAAACGGCAAGGTCATCGGCGTATTGATCAATCCTGACGTCAGGATGCACCCACGGTACGAGCCGGTGAAGGGAATGACCGCCCGTTGCGGTGCGATGCTGGGACCAAGGCCATCGTTGGGCGAGGTGACCAAACGCAACAACTGCGTTTGCAATGAGTCTAGGCCCCGCAAGATGATCGCCGTTCCGGGGATGTCGAACGCTGTCGTCTGACCGATGACCAGCGTCAGCTCACGACCGATGACGTGATTGAAATCCGACTGAAGCGAAGCTCCCGCTA
Source organism: Vulcanimicrobiaceae bacterium (assembly GCA_035937855.1). GTDB lineage: Bacteria > Vulcanimicrobiota > Vulcanimicrobiia > Vulcanimicrobiales > Vulcanimicrobiaceae > DASZHL01. Next base: position 54,544 of record DASZHL010000096.1, on the reverse strand, counting down.
AACCGAAGCCGTACGAAAAGCTGCACGATCCGGCTGGGTAGGGCCCGAACGTGACGTCCTGTGCATTCTTAATCCACAAACAAATGGTGGCGTTCGCCGAGTAGTTTTGCAGAACGAAACTGCTTATCTTATCGACGAACGCCTGCACCTCGCCAGATGTCCCCAGTTGTGGCGCGGAATCGGCGAAAAGGTAGTGACCGCTGAAGTCCTTCAACGACTGCCCGATCGAAAGCGGCCCTTGCGGCGGATTTTGTCCTGGGAGCAGCAGATATCCCGACCATCCTCGGTCATCCGACGTCGACGTCAAGACGTAGAGTTGCGAACCGAGAACGGGTTCGAATACCGGATCTGCCACGATGGTACTCCCGCTGGAATGCATTCCGCCGCAGGGTCAAGGCGTATGCTTGGTGTTATGAAACTTTGGGACGTGTCGGAAACCGGCATCCGTGTAAAAGAGTCCCGGGTGCGTGCCTCCCAATCGATACGCAAACGGTCGCGCTGAAATGTCCGTCCATATTGCGCGAGCAATTGGAAGGACGTAGTTCATAAAGACCAGGTAGCGACTGCGGCTGAGAACGCCGTGGGTGGAATGCTGGAGGACTGAAAGGTCGTCTGAAGGATAACCTGACCGCGCTGTTGTGCCGTTGGAATCGTGAGATCGAGGGTCGCGCCCGCATCGATACGAGCCAGCCCGTAGATCAGAGCTTCGGAAATGACCGCATGCGGACTCGCTTGGGTCATCGCTACCGTTGTAAGCAGAACGGAACCATCGTAAAACTCGACTTGCACGTTATTTTCCGCCGGACCAAGCACAAGGGTTTTCACCGAAAGTTCCGGCGAAAGCGCATACGTGTCTTCGAGCGCGATCGCCCCGGGCGGCGTAACCCAGGTTGCTAATGTCCCGCGAAACGGCGTCGAATCAGATGCCGAACCCACCTCGAAATTACCGACGAGTGACGAGAGTTGCGGCGGCGACACGAACGCAACGCGAAGCGATCCCGAAGCGGTATCGTTCCCGCTCGTAAACGAGAAACGATATTTCTTCCGGCTGGGCACGAGAAGCGCTTGACCGACAAAACTTCCGTCGAGCGAGAGCGTCACTTCCGCGCGTTCATGATCCGGCTCTAATGTATAGTCGAGCCGGAGCTTTCCGAACGAACGAGTATCAGCCGTCCCCGGGGACAGGGTTTGCCCCGGGGACGGAGTCGTCAGCGCGAGAAGAAACGCAACCGCAACAACGGCGGTGCGCACGAGTCTCGTGCTAGACGGCCGAGGTCAATGGCCACGTCGCGATGATCGCGGTGAACGGCTGCGGCGGGTTCTGCCCGGAACCGACTCTGCCGCTAAACACCACGTTTCCAAGCTGCTGTTGCGTCGGGATCGTCAGTGTGAAGGTTGCCCCCTTTGCGATGACCGCATCGCCGATGAGGACTTCGTAACCGACCGTGGCGGTCGGCGACGCTTGATTCAGCGATGCCGAATAGGCAACGACCGAACCGGATGCGATCTGAATGCTCGCGATATTTCGCGCATCACCTGTTACGGTCGTGATGATCGAAACCTGGGGAGTCAGGAAGTACGTGAATGACAGGGGGCCTGTAAGCGAAAGGCCCACTTGGGCGTCGCGAAGTGTTGACGGCATGTTCTGTGATACTCCTGAAGTAGCGAACAGTGAAGTCCTGGAGCGTTTACACGACCCGATTCTCACTCCTTCCGGCGACGAAAAAATTTATTCGCGAGCGAGTTATTCGCTGAGCATTCTAGCAAGCATTCAACCGTACCGATGAATGCGAACTGCACTCGTCATCTTTTCACGAGAACATCCGCACAAGCGGATGGGTGATTTTATCTTCAAGTTTCCATTCAGATAAAGGATGGGAGCACTCTCCGCGATTGCTCAGGACTGGAAAATGACCGAGAAACGTCACCCCCCGGGCCTCAGCGCATAGGCCTCATCCGGGCCGGCCCGCACGGAGTATACACGGACGCCGGCGGCGAAGAGGGGAGATAGATCTTCTCCGCGTTTCTGCGGTGAACTATTTTCCATCTTGCAGAACCCCTTTCCATCTCGCAGAACTCACCACTTCGCCAAACATCTTTTGAGAACAGGCTTTTCACCACATGGAAACCGCCGAACCGATCACCGCGCCCCAGGAACCCCAAAGCAACGGATTTTCCGCGCTGGGGCTCGATCCGGCGATCCTCAGCGCCCTCACGTCTTTGGGCTATGAGGAACCCACGGCGATCCAACGGGACGCGATTCCCCCGCTCCTTGACGGGCGAGACGTGCTCGGCCAGGCCGCAACCGGAACCGGCAAGACGGCGGCCTTCGCATTGCCGATGCTGCATCGACTCGGCCGTGCCAATGCGGACCAGACGGCTCCGCGCGGGTTCATTCTCGTTCCCACCCGCGAATTGGCGATGCAAGTGGCCCAAGCGCTTCACCGCTACGGAAAAGCGCTGGGCACCCGAGTCCTGCCGATCTACGGCGGTCAATCGGTTGAATTGCAGCTTCGCGCCCTGCGTCGCGGCGTCGACGTCGTGGTCGCCACGCCGGGCCGCGCACTCGATCATATCCGCCGAAATACGCTCAAATTGAGTTCCGTCCAATGCCTTGTCCTCGATGAAGCCGATGAAATGCTCGATATGGGCTTCGCCGAGGAACTTGAGGCGATTCTCCAATCGCTTCCCACTGAGCGGCAAACGGCGCTCTTCTCCGCCACGATGGCACGTCGCATCCTCGCCATCGCCAAACGGCACCAACGCGACCCCATCCACGTCATGATCGCCAACGAAACCGCGGCACCCGGCAAGAGCCCGCGCGTTCGCGAGGTCGCCTACGTCGTTCAACGTCAGCATAAGGCCGCGAGCCTCGCCCGCGTCCTCGATATGGAAGCCCCGACGTCCGCCATCGTCTTCTGTCGCACGCGTACGGAGGTCGACGAACTCACCGAAGCCCTCGGCGGACGCGGCTATCAGGCGGAAGCCATTCACGGCGGGCTCTCACAGGAACAACGCGATCGCGTACTGCGCCGCTTCCGCGAGAACACCTCGGAGATACTCGTCGCCACCGACGTCGCCGCGCGCGGACTCGACATCGAGCACGTGTCGCACGTCGTGAATTACGACGTGCCCTCATCCCCCGATGCATACGTCCACCGGATCGGTCGCACCGGGCGCGCCGGACGCGAAGGTGTCGCCGTCACCCTTGCGGAGGCTCGCGAGCATCGTTTACTACGAAACATCGAACAACATACGAAGCGGAAGATCTCCATCGAATCAATTCCGACGCTGCACGATTTGCGCACACGCCGATTGGAATTAACTCGTGCGGCTCTGGAAGAAACTCTTGAGAGCGGAAGCCTCGAACAATATCGCTTGGTCGTCGAAACCTTGGCGGAACGCCACGACGTCCTCGATCTTGCTGCGGCGGCGATAAAACTTGCCGATCAGGCACGCGATGGGAATGTCGCCAAAGACGAGGAAATCCCGAACGTCGTACCACCATCGGCACCGAAGAAATTCGAGCGTCCTTCGGGAAGAGCGATTCCAAACCGAGTGGAAGATTCGCGTGACGTGCGCGTCGGCGGACCACGCTCCAAAGTCTCGTCAAAACGCGGAGCGGACCAATCGCGAGAGACGACGCGAATTTATGTCGGCCTGGGACGCAATGCCGGCATACGCCCGACTGATTTCGTCAACGCAATCGCACGCACCACGCTCATCTTGGAGCGCCAAGTCGGCGACATCGAAATCGCCGATCGCTTTTCCCTGATCGAAGTCCCCGCTCAAGCCGCCGACGCGCTCATTGTAGCCCTACGCGGCGCGACGATCCGCGGAAAGAAACTCCTCGCGCGACGCGATCGCCAGACATAAACTCAACGGAATTATGATGGTCCCTCCCGTGGAAATCACATCCGCGGCCTTCGCCGACGCGGCTCCAAGCAAGCCAGAGCGCTTGGCCCTGAACCGCGAAGGAGCGCTTCTCCTTGAGGTCGCTCGTGTTAAGGACGCTGGTGGCGACCAGAAACCAAACCCAACTCAACAAACCAACCTGCACCCTCCGGATCCGGCTCTCGGTGCTGGTTTCGAGCTCGTTCCGACCGGCACCGAGGACGAGGGTGTTTTGATTGCTCTGCCTTATGTTTCACGGAAAAACAATTCGGATTTTTTTTTGATCCTTCCCTCCGAACTGGGAACGCGAACCCCTTTCCAAGTATTTGTTTCGTCAATGGGTCCGTATCGCTTCCCAACCGATACGAAAGAAGTTCCCGTCGATCCGGAGCTCACGGAAATGCTCCAAGAACAGGGAATCTCGCTCGGTGCTCTTTTCGGCAACCTCACGACGAAGGCGCAGCGAATCTCTCCTCGCGATTTCTGGGAAAAGCTCCAAGAACTTGGTGAGAGAACCGTGCATGACGGAAGACTCGCCAACGAATATACCACCCTCGCCTTACTCGATGCGACAAGCGCGCTCACAAGCTCCGAGGTCGCCGTTCAGAAAACGAAGTTCTGGCTCTGGTCCTCGCTCTCGTCATTCAACCCCTACCCGAGTGCGAACGGCATGGGTCAACTTCCCGACGGGACAGGTCAAGAAACATCTCGCAAAAGTTCACTGACCTCGACCGGGAAATTGTTCTATGTGTACGGCGATGAAACCCGAGAGCTCTCCGCCGGGGACACGTTGAGGGCGATCTTCAGCTGCGCCGAATGGGAAAATGATGTGATGTATCTTTCGTCTGACGGTAACCGGATCGCAATCCAGCCCTCCGACCTCTTCTCCGGCTTAAGTCGACAACAAGAAAACGCGATGCGGTGGAATCTCCGTCCTGGACAAACGATAACCATCACGATCCCTTCCCGCGCACACGGCCATTGGACCGCCGACATCGCCGTCGACGGACAGACCCCCTCTTGGGGAAAAAGCCAACCTCGTCGATAGCGCCGCCTCGATCTTGACACGCTTCGGCACGGCATGATAACGTAGCTTATCATGAGAAACCTCACCATTTGGAATCAGGGGCCGCGTATGGCCGTAGACGACCGACATCGGTGAGGTAATCGCGCGCGATTTTTTCAGGAATGAATTTCGAGCCGCCTCACAATAGGCGGCTTTTTCATTTTCCCATTCTTCTGTTTCTCTCCTTTTAAGAGGAAAAATGAACGTTCGGCTCTTTCCCATCTTGGGGATCATTCTCATCAATTTCATCGCGCTCGGCGTGGTTATTCCCATGCTTCCGTCTCTCGCGGTACATTTTCACGTTGCGCCGCTCACCATCGGTCTGATGTTCGCGATGTATCCCTTGTGCCAGTTCATCTCGGGGCCGCTATGGGGCAATCTTTCCGATCACATCGGACGCAAGGCCGTGCTCGTCCTCAGCCTTTCCTCAGAAGTCGTCGCATGGTTGATCATCGCATTCGCTCCCGACATCCACTGGGTCTTCCTCGGTCGTGCAATTGACGGCGTCTTCGGTTCCTCCACCAGCGTGGCGCAAGCAGCCATCGCCGATGCGGTCGCGCCCGAAAAGCGGACTCAATCGTATGGCCATTTAGGCCTTGCATTCGGCTTAGGCATGCTGCTCGGTCCGCTCATCGGCATCACGGGCGCACACGGAGGATATTCGACGCCGTTTCTGACGACCGCCGGGTTGATGCTCCTCGCACTGATCCTTGCTCTCGCATTTTTCCCGGAAAATCGTGCTCACGGAGAAAAGCCGAAAACTACGGTCAGCTTTAGCGAGATTGTCATAATCTTCCAAGATCCACGCCTGGCATACGTCTTGCTTCAACGCATCGCCCTACTCGTCGGGCTCACCGCCTGGTTTAGCGTGGAAGTACTCTTCTTAACGACCAAGCTTCGGTTTGGTATTCAAGCCGTCTGCGCGTTCTACGCGGTAAAGGCCGGCGTCATTATGCTCACCAATGGATTTCTCGTCGGTTGGATGACCAAACGCATCAACGATCAAGGCATCGCTTGCATTGGGTTCTTCTTGCAAGTCGTCGCGTTCACGCTCGTTCCATTCATCGACGGCATACCTCTCTTGATCATCATGAGTGTGTTTTTGTGCATGGGCGGCGAACTCACAAACGCCGGCATGATCGCATCGATCACGAAGCTCGCCTCAGCGAAGCAACAGGGCACCGCGCTCGGGGTCTGCTCATCAATCGACGCGCTCTCCGGCATTATCGGCCCGATTCTCGCAACCGTAGTGTTCGGAAAATTCGGCGCTTCGTCTTCAGGCTTCGTCTCACTCAGTTGTCTCATGGTTGCATTAATAATGGGCGTTTTCGCCGTCCTTCCCCATCTCACCAGAGAGGATCCGGTATGATGAATATGCGGAAACATCGATCGAACTCCCACATCACCTTGCGAAATATGTCTTACTCGCATAACAACACCAAGAGCGCGTTCCGTGACGTTGATCTATCCTTCGCCATGGGGAAATACGGGCTCATGGGTCCTAATGGGGTTGGAAAAACGACGCTGTTACGACTCATCGCTCATGAACTCGTTCCGGACGAGGGTGATATTCTTGCACCCTCCGACGTCCTCTTCATTCCGACCGTTGCGGTGTTGCAAAACGAGAATTGGACCGTGGAGCGCTTTCTCGGTGCTCCGCTGGAAGACGACTTCGCAACGAAACTACGGTTGGAGAGTACTCTCGTTCGTTTTGGGCTAGAAAATCTCGACATGGAAAGAGAGCTTCGCACATTGAGTGGAGGACAAGTCGCACGCTTATGTCTTGCAATGCTTTCATGCACGAAAGCTGCGTGGGCGCTTCTCGATGAGCCGTCTAACCACCTTGACGTTCATGCGAGGAAGTTGCTTATCGAAATACTTCGGAATGCGAACTGTGGAATCATTCTTTGCTCTCATGAAGCCGACATCTTACGCGTTCTCGATAAGATGGTGGTTCTTTCCTCAAAAGGGGCGAGCTTTTTCGGTGGATCCTTTGACGAGTGCGTCGAGTACATGAGGAACTCGGAAAAGAGCTTGGCGGAGGCCGCGACCTCGGCCGAGCTTGAGCTCGAGCGCCGGAAAAGAGCAATGCGGAAGGCTTTAGAACGAAGTCAAGTTTCGGTCAAACAATCAAAATACACTGGTGGAATGCCCAGAATACTCTTCGGAACAAGGAAAAATCAGGCCGAGCAGTCTTCCGGTCGCGGAAAGCTTCTTCATGCATCTCGGGTGCAAGATGCGCAAGAACACCTCTCAGAGCTTCGGGAGAAGATTCCTCGGATATACGACGTGAAGATCAACCTTCCGGAAACGCGCGTTCCTGCCGGAAAGACGGTGTTGCGATGGCGAGATGTGAATATCATCTGGGCTCATGAAAAAACCCTTTGGGAGCAAGCCCTTTCATTTGATCTCGTCGGTTCGACCCGACTTGGACTCGTGGGTCCCAACGGATCTGGGAAAACGGCGCTGTTGAAAGCACTGGCTGGAATTATTACGGAGTCCGACGGTCCAGACCGTGTTCTCGGAAACATCGAAAGGTTCGTGGATTACGCGTATCTGGACCAATTCGCAAACTTTGATGATCCGGCGGCGAGCATGCTGACCCATTTTTCCGCGAGCGCTCCTCAACTTCACGAATCGGAACGGCGTACAAGGTTGGGGCGAATCGGTTTCGAGAAGGATGACCAGTTCCGAGCCGTCGGGGTCTTGAGCGACGGAGAACGTCTTCGACTGAAGTTGACGATCCTTTTGTCAAAACCAAACCCTCCAAAACTTCTGCTCCTCGACGAGCCGACGAATCACCTCGATGAGCGAAGCAAAAGCGTCATCATTGGCCTTCTTCGTTCATTTCAGGGAGCGTTCATCGCAGCTTCGCATGATGAAGCGTTTCTGAACTCAATAGAAATCACCGACACACTCCAACTTGATGGAACATGAAGGAACGTTTGGAATATCAATTCTTCTTAGGTTATTTTTTCAAGCGGCGTGGGTTGAACTTTGGTGGACCTTTGCGACGGACAAACGGCGTCTCCTTACGATGTTTTTCGTTTTTCGGACGCGTTCCCTTCTGCAGAAGTGCGTCGTGGATCTCTTCGTCGATACGTTCGCGCATCAAGGTGACCGCTTCACCGTCGACGTAGACCTCGGGGAAACGCTGCGCCAGCCAAAGGTAAGCCGTCGCTAGCCGCGATCGATCTTCGAATAACAGCAGACGATCCCGCGCCGCAAGGCCGGCCATCAGGTCGGAACCGTCCACGATACCCTCCGCCGCGTGTCGCTCGCCCCAACGCCCGAGAATCGAAAGGCTGTTCCCCCGCGTCGTGACGGGCGTGCGGCTGTACGTACATCGCACGTCAAGCGGGAGTTTGAGAAACCGTTCCGACATCTCAAGGGCAACCGCCACCTCGATCATGTCGGAGAGGTCGGCGATGCGCAAATCCGTATCTTCGGCCCGACGCACGCGCGTCTGGAAAAATTGGAGCAGCTGACTTACGCGCGTGGTTCCGATGATGCCGGAAAGTCTATGTAAGTGTTCGTCGGTCGGCGAAATCCAAATCGGAAGATCGGCCGGCGCTGCGTCGAAACGCCGAAGACCCTCGCGCAAGACGCGGACCGAACGCGGATCGAGCGTCGTTACGTGACCTTCTTCATGGATTCCGTAGCGCCCGGCACGACCGGCAATCTGCCGGATCTCCGGCGGTGTGAGCAAGCGCGTGGAAACGCCATCGAATTTTTCGATCGAAGCGAAAATAAGTCGCCGGATCGGAAGATTTAGTCCAAGACCAATCGCGTCGGTCGCGACGAGCACCTCAGCCACTCCCGTACGAAATCGCTCGGCTTCGCGACGGCGAACTACGGGGGAGAGCGATCCGTAGATCGAGGCCGTTGAACGCCCGCTTCGTCGAATCTGCCCTTGCAATTCGACCACGGCGTTTCGTGAAAATGCGACGACCGCGTCACCGGGTTGGAGCTTGAGAAGGGGAATTGTATCGACGACCATGAGCGGATTCTTTCGCTCGAAATGCCGCACTTCCAGCGTGACACCAAGCCGCGCCGCGAGTCGCTGCGCGGCTGCGAGGCCGTCTTGGGAACCGCACATCACGACGCGCTTCGCGCGGACGCCCGCGATCGCAAGCGTCCACGCCCATCCGCGCTGCTCGTCCTGGAGCATCTGCGTCTCGTCGATAACCGCGACGTCTACTTTCCGTTGGAGATCGACCATCTCGACTGTCGAACTGACATGCCGCGCGCTGGGGAGCAGAATGCGTTCTTCGCCCGTCACCAACGACGTCGAGACGCCGAGATCAGTCATACGTTCGTGGATTTCCAGCGCGAGGAGCCGCAACGGTGCAAGATAGACACCGCTTTCCGCCTCGGCCAACAATTCGATCGCCGCGTGCGTCTTGCCCGAATTCGTCGGCCCGACGAAATATTCGAACTTTCGTTTCTCTCGCGTGAAACTTTCGAGGTAAAATTGCAGTCCGAGAACCTCTTCAACTCGAGCATCTACGCGTTGATTCTCCAAATCTTGATACTCGCGGACCAGGCGGCGCCGCGCCTCTTCGAGCGCGCTGAAGAACGACGATTTCTCGAAAACGTGTCGCCGCTGGAGGTCGTCGGGCTCGCTTAAGATCTTGGCAGCCGCGCGTTCCATGCTCTGCTGAAACTTCGCGACGGTCGGATCGATGATCGGCGCCAGCGCACGCTCGCCTTCCTCGGCGCTCATTTCAGCCGGAATATCGATCGGCACACGCCCGCGCACGATCGCGGTCCGCAGGCCGAAGCGGAATTCCCGTTCCACCCGGATCTCGACCGTCTCGCTTCCGATCAGTTTCCAACCCAAAAGGTCAGCAGCCCGCCGAAGCCGCGCACGTTCAAGCTTGTGCCGCGCGCGAAGTTCCGCTTCGTTAGGTTCGCCGTCCATACGCTCTTCAGTCATTCTCACCCAAGTATACATGATTCAGGAGCGGGAGCTAGCACACTCGGGAATCAGCGAGTCTCGTGGAAGCTGAAGGGGAATGAACGGGCCTGTCCAATTGTAAAAATTAGCGCCTCCTCGGGACGAATGATGCCTTATTATAAATGGGTTGCCACACGGCTCTCTGGAACGATCGTTATCAGCGCCGCGGGCATGGCCACTTTTAGTTCTGTTCCTCACATCGACGAGATCAGTCTTTCAGCCGCACTCGCAGCCAGCCTTGCAATCCCATGGATGGCGCCGAAGCAACAACAGAAAATCTCGGACGACTTCCGCAATGCCGTGCAACAAAATGAAAGTTCCCCCGAGAGCGTAAAGCCCAAGAAAAATCTTGAACAATACCGAAAGCAATAGCGAGAGCTTGCGACCAACGTCGATTCTTTCGAGCAGAATGCCGCCAAATTGAAGCGGATTCACTTACAAGGTGAACCAAGAATGATCGGAAAGCTCCCGATTCCTCAGAGCATTTCCGATCATTCTCCGTTGTATGCTTTTCAAATCTCGTAAATAAACAACGTCTGCTGAGAGCATCTCAGAGTGTAAAAAGAAGCCCCTTGAGCCGTTCGAGACTCTGGCTCCAGCCGGTTTCCATGCCGCCGAGAGACTCGGCCGCTTGCGGTGTTGACATGAGAACGTAGACCTGCAAGGTGAGCTTTGTCTTCCCCTCATGATCGTTGAGCGCGATGATTTGGAGAAGTTCGAAGGAGGGTTTTCCCTCGGTGTCATCCACGACGTTGCTCCAAGAGAGCCGCTCGAACTCGACGACTTCGTGATAGGCACCCTTCATCGTGTAAATCGTGCCGTCGGGTCCGCGCATATCGATGTGAATCGCACCACCCGGACGCACATCCACCTCGCAGAGCGGCGTCGTGAATCCGTGCGGACCCCACCATCGCACCAGGTGCTTTGGATTGGTAAATGCCTCAAACACCAGCGGGCGCGGCGCATCAAAGATACGGACGATGGTCATGGTGGGCGTCATGTCCGTCTTGCTCTCGCTTATGTCGCTTATGAGTTGATCCTTAGGTTTTGCGGTCATGGAGATCCCCTTTCTTGAGTTGCTGTAGGTAGCCGTCGAGGCGGTCGAGACTCCCGTCCCAGAACCTTCGATACGTTTCGAGCCAAGCGGAGAGGTCCCGCAATGGTCCGGCCTCAAGGCGACATGGCCGCCACTGCGCCTCGCGACCGCGCACGATCAGCCCGGCCCGCTCTAACACCTTGAGATGCTTGGAGACGGCGGGAAGGCTCATCCGGAAAGGCTCGGCTAGTTCCGTAACAGAGCACTCCCCAAAAGCGAGGCGCTCAAGGATCGAACGCCGCGTAGGGTCGGCGAGCGCCGAAAAGATGGAACTGAGGCGATCAGGCGTCATGCCTCGTGTAACCTCTAGGTTAAGTAACCTCTTGGGATAATACGTCGGGAAAAAGCCTCCGTCAAGCCGATTCGCGCGCAATCCAGGAGATTGGGTATATCTGCTCGAAGATCTCACCTGGTTCGCGAGCGACGTCATTGGGCTGAGGTGAGATGTAATGCTTAAGACACGGACGTTTCGCACCCACAGGGAGGCTCAGCTTTGCACACCCAACACGGATTTACCCCCGAGGAATGTCAGCGCTTGGAAAAAGCGGGTATCGTTGCGCCGAGCCCGCGCACCAAGTTCCACAAAGGTCAGATTTACGATCCCGCCAACCAGGAGAATCACCAGTTCACAACCGACGAGTATCATCGCATTACAGAGTTGGGCATTCTCCCGCCAGACGTGCGCACCGAGCTGCTCGACGGCCGGATCTATGAAATGAGCCCGATTGGAAAGCGCCATGGTGCGTGCGTTGATCGCTTGACCGACTTATTCAAGTCTCTCTATAGCAAAGACAAGGTCGGCGTCCGATGCCAAAATCCAATCGTCAAGCCGAACAACAGCGAACCCGTGCCCGACATTTCCTTAGTCAAAGCACGTGAGGATTATTATAGGGAATCTCTTCCGACACCAAGGGACGTATTTTTGCTCGTCGAGGTTTCGGATTCGACGATCGACGATGATAATGAAGAAAAGGCCAAACTCTACGCAAAAGCGGGCATAACTGAACTTTGGATCATCGATCTTGGGGGAGATCGCTTGCTTGTCAAACGCGACCCGACGAGTTCCGGATATGCCGATGAAAAAGAATACACCAGCGGACGGATTGCGGCAGTGGGCCTTCCCGGTGTCGACATCAATATCGACGATCTGCTAATAGACTGCGTCAAAAGAAGCATCCGACGATCCGACCCAAAAGGATCCCGCAAGCGGTAGCCTACGGCTCAAGAGTGACAATGATATTTCCCCATCGATCAACGATGCGGCGATCACCTTACATAAAGCAAAGGCCAGGAAGCCGAACCAGCAACCTCCTTGGAAAGACCCAATCTCAGGGCATCTCCGATGATTTTATCCTATAGAATCTCGTGAGCCAACCAATCATGCCGCCTCGACATCGATCGCGGCAACGGTGCTAGGAGGAGGAATCGTTTCCCCACGCTCGCGGAGCATTTCGATATGGAGATCGACGCTTTCGCGGATCAACTGTTCGACACGTTCGCGAGTTTCCGCAACCGCAACGCATCCCGGAAGATCAGGGATATAGGCGCCCCAGGAAGATTTTCCGCACTCAATGATCGCTTTGTAAGTCATTTCCAGCCTGCCTGCTTGAAGATCGCTTTCTGCGTTCCGGTGGGTATCGTGTCACCTTCCTGGTCGTAGGCGATGGTGACAATCCCTGATTTAGTGGGATGGGTGAATTGATGGTGACTTCCCCGTTGTCGCTCAAGTTTCCAACCGTCCGCCACGAGCATTCGTAGAAGATCACGCACCTTTACCGCCATCGTGGAATAATGCTAACATGCTACCTATTTCAGGTCAATGAACGCCGAATGTCGGTTACAAGATGAGGCACCAATAAGCCGCAGCTTCCACACCTCGCGACCACGAACGATCAGCCCGGTCCGCTCCAACACCTTGAGATGTTTGGAGACGGCAGGACGGCTCATCCGGAACGGCTCGGCTAGTTCCGTCACGGAGCATTCCCCAAAAGCGAGGCGTTCAAGGATCGCTCGCCGCGTCGGGTCGGCAAGCGCCGAAAAGATGAAACTGAGGCGATCAGGCGTCATGCCTCGTGTAACCTCTGGGTTAAGTAACCTTTCGGTATAATACGCCGAGAAAGCACCGCTGTCAAGGCGATTCGCACGGAATCCAGAAGGTTGGGTATATCTGCTCGAAGATCTCACCTGGTTCGCGAGCGACGTCATTGGGCTGAGGTGAGATGTAATGTTTAAGACACGGACGTCTCGCGCCCAAAGGGAGGCTCGGCTTTGCACACCCAACACGCATTTACCCCCGAGGAATATCAACGCTTGGAGAAGGTTGGCATTATTCAACCTAGCCCGCGCAATGAGTTTCGCGACGGTCAGATTTACCAGGGCCCCGGCCGCGAGATTCGCCTGTTTACCACTGACGAGTATTTCCGTATGGCAGAGTTGGAAATTTTACCATCAAATTCGCGCACGGAATTGCGCGACGGTCAGATTTTCGAGATGAGCCCAAGCAATCCGCCTCATGATGGGACGATCGAAGGCTTGACCCCACTCTTCGTGTCTCTTTATAGTGAAGTAGCCGGCATCCGGATCCAGCTTTCACTCGCAATCCCTGATAGGAACGCGCGCCTCCCCGACGTCGCAATCGTCCGGCGACGTGAGGCTTCTCGGACGAAATCACATCCCGAACCGCATGACGTATACTTGATCGTCGAAGTCTCGGATTCGACGATCAAGCCTGATATGGAGGGAAAAGCCCTCATATATGCGAAGGCGGGCATCAAAGAATATTGGATCATCGACATTCAAAGCGATCGATTGATCGTCCATCGCAAGCCAACGAGTTCCGGATATACCGATGTAAAGCCACGTTCTAGCGGACAAATCGCGGCCCTCGAATTTCCCCACATTAAAATCGAGGTCGACGATCTACTGAAAGACTGCGTCAAAAGAAGTATCCAACCGCCCAAACCGAAAGGATCCCGCAAGCGGTAGCCAACGGTTCGATGATGACGATAGCGACGCAGTCGTTGTTTTCGAGGTGATCGGCGTGTATTGACGCGCGCTGCGTTCTTTGTCTTCGAAGCCGGGAAACCGCCGAAAGGGAAGCTCAACGAACTCCGCGCGGTATACTACGTGCGAAAATCACCTTTGTCAGGCTGATTCACGCTCATTCCAGGAGGTTGGGTTTCCCGGCTGGAGAAAAACCTTGCCGTTCGCGAGCGACATTATTATGCTCCGGCGAGATGCTTTGCTTACGACACGAATGCTTCGCAGACATGGGAGGCCTACCTTTTGAATGCCCACGACGAGATTCGTCGGTTCACGATCGAGGAACATGACCGCATGCGAGAGGAGGGCATTCTCCCGAGCAGACTGCGAACCGAGTTGCGTGACGGTCAGATTTACCAGCCTGCTGATAATGAAAATTACCGGTTCACAACTGACGAGTATTTCCGCATAGTCGAACTTGGCATTTTCCCGGCCGGCATACGCACAGAGTTGCTCGACGGGCAAATTTACGAGATGGCCCCAAGCAGTATACGCCATGAGGGGACCGTCACTCACTTGGACGACTATTTTAGGTCTTTTTATGAGAAAGTGGCCGGCATACGCATCGAAAAGTCACTCATCATCTCGCACAACGACGCTCCCAAACCCGACATAGCACTGATCCGTCCACGCGCGGATTCCTATACGAGATCCCGTCCTGAAGTGTCAGACGTGTTCTTGCTCGCCGAGGTCGCGGATCCGTTGCTCCCCTCCGTTTTGGAGATCAAGGCCAAGCAGTATGCGAAAGCGGGCATCCGCGAACTTTGGGTCGTTGATCTTCAAGGAGACCGTTTGGTCTCTTATCGCGCTCCAATCGATTCCGAATACGAAGATGAACGGGAACACACGAGTGGACGAATCGCTGCGCTCGCATTCCACGACATCGACCTTAAAATTGACGACCTGCTGGGACGCAGCATCACGAAAACCATCCGACGCTCCGAAAGCAACCGACACTCTGAAAGCAGCCGACGCTCCGACCCGAAAGCACCCCGCAAGCGGTAGCCTACGACTTTATGGTGACGATCGTGACGTAATTGCCGATATTCCCCGTATCGCCAATACTCACGGCATTAATGACAAGGATCAGGACGGCCGGTTGCTGCGGCGATCCTCGTACCAAGCGGCGGCATGTGATAGAAAAACAAACGTTCGGGTTGCGAGGGGCACAACGGGACAAACTGTTCGTCGGCGATGCGCACGAAATCGCGTACCGCCGAAGCGGGATCGTGCGACGTCGCGATTGCGACCGCATCGGCTCGCGCGATAAGTCGACGATCATAAGCGGCGTCCAGCGGTGCGAGCGCGAGTTGGAAAACGCCGATTAAGGCGGCGACCAGGGTCAGTCGTGCAAGCGCATCGTCGTCGAAACGAAAGGGGATTCGATCGGCGACCAACACGGCTCCCAAGATCGCGAGAACCAAGACGAAGGTCGAGAAAAGCGCGGTCCGCATTCCGTCTCCGTTCGCGCAGCGCGCGGACTCACGCGCAGCGACGTATGCGACCTCGTCGGTCGGCGCGGAATCGAGGAGTCTGCTTCCAAGCAAAATTCGCGCCGTCGCACCGAATCCGTCGGTTTTCGCGCGGGCAATCGCCGTCCGATCCGCGATCTCCCAGCGCAGTAAGGGTGCATCTGAACAAAACCCCGTTCCCCGTTCAATCTTGGCCACGGGAAGAACGATCGACGGCGGCAGGATCACCGACGCCGTTCGATCGGACGAAAACAGCGGTCCCAAGACCGTCGACGCAGCAATCGCGCTGAATAAAATGACGGCCAGAAAGACGTACCACAAGCGCACCCGCTCAACGAGCGCAACCACCAGTGTCGTCGCCGCTCCGGCGAGAAGCATCGTGCAAACGAAGGAGACGACTCGCTCACGCCACCAAGCGTCGAACGTCAATGAAGAAATGCCGAAACCCACGAACACCCGCCGTTCGAGTTCGAGCACCGGAAACGAAACGAACTGAACGATCGCAGCACAAGCCATACCAAACAGGAAACGAACGAGAGCGGGTGAGCGAATTCGCCTTCGGAGGGCGTCGCGCAATCGCGCGGCACGCCCTGATCGCCAAAATAAAAGCAAGGCGAAGATTTGGAGAATCGTACCCACGAGCGACAGCGTGCGCGTATACTCCATGTGGACATCCGCCATCCGCTGTCGCCGCTGATTGACGAGGTTGTGCGGGTTTCCGTGAAGGAGTTCTTGCGCGCTCAAGATGTTGACCCGCGAATCCACGCTGGTTGGAGCGGCAAGCGCAAGACTTGGGAGCGCGAGCGGAACCGACAACGCGACGAGAACCACGAGGTGCATCCAGGCATGCGCTGCCCCCATTCCCAAGCACCGCCGAATCACGGAAAGAGTCCGCGTCGTCCGCTCCTCAATCATCCGCCGAAAGAAACGCACTCATACACTCAGAAGTTCCTCAGGAAACTCGGGAAATTGTTGTACGTTCTCGTCCGGAAATTGCTTTCGCCACTGTTTCCATGCACGGAAGTTCCCGACGAATTCATTTGCTTCGGAGAGCGGCGTTGCGACGTGCTCGGTCGGGCTCCAATGCCCATTCGCACCGCCGCTCATCAGTTTCTCGTACAGGTCGAGATCCTTGGAACGATCACGCAGGCCGTCGTGCGTCAAATACGAGACCCGCGCACAACGCGCCACGCTCAGACGAATCTTCGTTTCCTCCTCAAGCGAGCGTTCATCCTCAAGCAAGAGCGGAAGGTGCCATTCGCCGATCTCAACGCTCTGCGGCTTGCTTGCGCGATATGCCACGTACATCAGCTCGGCGATGTGCTTGAGTTCGGGTTGAGCATCGGGATGGCAGCGTTGCGTGAAAAAATTCGCCCACTCCGTCGCGCTGATGATCACGGTGATCCAAGCGAACGGCTCAAGCAAACGATTGACCAATTGTTTGTGGAGATCGATGTCGACCTCACTCAAACGCTCAGCGCTCGCGAGCGCGTACTCAAGCGCTTGGCGCCATGCCGATTCCGCCTTGGATCGCGCCTCGGCGTCGAGTTCGCGCCGGGCCGCCATCCCGCTCTGATTGCGTCCCCAAAAGATCGGCATCGCCGGCTCATTCCGCACGGCGGAAATCATCTTCGTGATGGGAATGGCGCGCGAACTTGCGGCATTCCGCGAGAAAACGCGATGCGTCATCATCTCGCTATGGATGAAACGCGGATACCGTACTTCCAGCGTTGTGAGGCGGATGCCCGCGGGCGAGATGCTATCGAGGAGGATGCGTGCTGAAAATCCCACGCATCCCCCAATTCGGCATCGTCGCGCCCAGGCCATTTCCGCTGCATGAATCGTTCCGCAGAACGGTCACTTGCCTTGCGAGGGTTCGAGAACTCTCTCGATGGCGGAGGTGATGCGCTCGAGACCTTTATCGCCGGCTTGGAAGTGCCGTAACTCGTGCTTGGCGTTGAAAAGGTAGAACGCGGGTACGAATTGGTTCTCAAAGCGATCGACCAAGACATGCTCGTTGTCGACCGCGCATGGCTGGGTGATATGCATCGCGTCCTTTGCATCGGCGGCGACGTTCTTGACGTCGAGTTCTTCCTGCGAACGAGGTTGATGCACGGCAATCACCACGAGCCCGAGCGGAGCAAAACGATCACGCCAAGCGGCCACCGCTTCGGCCGTCTCATGACACATGTGACATGAGAACGACCAAAAGTGCACGAAGACCGGATGCCCTTCCAGACTTGCCGGATCGATCTCTCCGTTGAGCCAGGTCGCCACTCCCGCAAAGGACGGGAGCGGCGAACGCATGTGCAGAGGCATTAGACCTTCAGCAGCTGCTTGCCGGGCTTCCAGTCGGCAGCACAGAGTCCGCCGGTCTGAAGCGCCTGAAGGACGCGCAAGGTCTCTTCAACGCTCCGGCCGATGTTGTCCGCAGTGACGACCGTGTAGCGAAGAACTCCCTCGGGATCGATAATGAAGAGCCCGCGCTGGGCCTTTCCGTCGTTTTCGTCCAACACGTCGTACGCGGCGGCCGTCTCTTTCTTATAATCGGCGAGCAGCGGATAGCGCAGGCCGGAGATTCCGTTCTTGTCGCGGGGGGTATTGATCCAGGCCCAGTGGCTGAAGACTGAATCCGTCGACGCGCCCAGAACTTCGGCGCCGATCGCCGTGAATTCCTCATAGCGGTCGGAGATTGCGAGGATCTCCGTGGGACAAACGAACGTGAAATCCAACGGATAGAAGAACAACACGAGCCATTTGCCGCGGTAGTCTTCCAGCTTGATTTTGAAACCCAGGTCCTTGGGACCCGTGGCATTCTTGGTGCTCTTCAGGTTGAAGGTCGGGGCGGGTTGCCCGATCTTGGCGCTCATAGGACTCCTCTCACGGTATGCATCGTACAAAAAGTGAGAACTATTCTCACTCTGATGAGGCTAGCACGAGGCGACTGCGCCGTCAATGACCGACGTTCCCGCTCAGGAGAGAAGAGCAGTCTCCCGAGCGGCGCGGCAGGAGCATCGGCGTCTCCCGTTCGCCGGATGTCAACCTCATCTACCGCATATTTATATTACATAACGAGATAAGCAAGCTGATTTCGACAGGCTGATCGGCGATGGATCGCAATGCATTTCAGAAGTACAATCGTACTGCGCGCTCGAACTTTTCTCTATCCATCTTTACATAGCCCAGCAGGAAAAACAGAACTATCCTCACGAAGAGGATTTTCACACGTATGCATGCAGAGATAAAGCCGGCAATCCATCGCGACCTCTTATTAGAAGCCATGGACTTGGCCACGCTGACCCAAAATCAACGTCTAACCTTTTCGTTACGATACTTCCCCAGGGAGCCATGGACCCTAAAAGCGATTGGAAATGTCATCGGCGTATCAAGTCAAAGGGTCGGGCAGATCGAAGCGGTGGCCAAAAGAATTTTACGTGGGACTATGGCGAATACTTTGGGGAAGGACCTCTTCCTCCAATGGTTTTCCACCTTTGGAAATTGCAGCATTTCAGGCGAGAAACAGGACCAATTACAAGGCTTCCTCGAACGCAACAAAACCCTTTCAAGGACATGTTCATCCGAATTGTTCTACTATTCTCTCCCCCAAAGCGACCAAGATAAGCCCCTCACGTCGGATCATTTTCAGCATATTGTTTCCAGCAGGGTAAGTAGTATGTGCGAACTCCTACCTGAGAAAGAACGTCGCCCATTTTTGAGCGATCTCCGGAACCTCTCATTCACACTGAGTGACGGCTCTTTTGACGACGCTTTTGGACGCGCGATGAAAGAGCGGAAGCTACTTGAACCTCGAAGTGAGAGACGCACGGGAACTATTAACGTATCCTTCTAAAAAGGATGCTTCCGATATTTCACACAATGCACCGAGATTGTCTGCTTCAAGAGCAAGCTCACGTGTGAAAGGAGTTTGAACGGATAGCAATGGCAACAGCGGACGAACGTCCAACCTTAAAATTCGCCTGGCTCGGCGACAGCATCATGGAACATTTCGAAGCCTATAACGCCCAAATGTTCGACCAAGCAGATCTGCCCGAGGTTGGATCCAAGGTGACGGTCGAGTCATTGCGCCGACGAGGCTACGTCCAGCGCCTTCACCTGGCACTGCAAGTAACATGGCCTCATCTGAATTTCGTATTCGACAATCGCAGCGAAGGCGGCGCTACATCCCGCACGATTCTCGCCTGCGCCCGACACGCTGTATCTCATGGTTTCTCCGGCACGGACGTCGCATTCTTAAGTTGCGGCATCAACGATGTGTGGCGAACGTTCCAAGGCCAGACGAGCGAAGCCGTCGGTCCGGAGGAATTCAATGCGAACTACCGTGAAATCGTGCGCCTCCTTACCGATAACGCACGACAGGTAATCTGCATGAGCGAGACTCCGATCGGATGGGACTCAACTCACGACGCGGTGAAGATGAACGCCGAGCTCAGCAAATACAACGCAATCGCCGCGAAGGCGGCATCCGACGTCGGTGCGCAGTTTCTGGACGTTTGGCCGGCATTTATGGCGGCAAGTCATTGGCTGGGAGCTTTGCCGTCACAAGCCCATCGAAACCGGACCCTCTGGAGTGATGGGGTCCATCTTTCCGAACTCGGCGACGCCTTGATACTCCAACTCATCGAACGTCACATCCAGGACGAAAAGCTCGTCACTGCCCTTATGGCACCGGGTCGGCGATGAACTCCGCCTGATTCATCCTTGCTTTATATAACAAGATAAGCAAGCACACTCCGCCGCAATGCCGGGTTCCGAAGCAGCATGCATTCAGAAGTAGTATCGCACCGTTCGCTCGAACGCTCCATTGATCGTCATTAGGCGCTTCACACGAACCTCTGCTTCGTGCTGATCG
This sequence comes from Vulcanimicrobiaceae bacterium, assembly GCA_035937855.1. Lineage (GTDB taxonomy): Bacteria > Vulcanimicrobiota > Vulcanimicrobiia > Vulcanimicrobiales > Vulcanimicrobiaceae > DASZHL01. The sequence goes on along the minus strand of DASZHL010000096.1, from coordinate 34,144 downwards.
TTTCTCTTTTTCCACATTCCGTCGCCTTGCTATAAAAATAGCAGTGTTCAAACGACGAGGAGTTTCACTTGTATGCACGACGAGATGAAGTCGTTAGAGCGCCGCGACCTTTTCCTGGAAGCCATGGAGCGGGCGCCGCTGAACCAAAATCAGCGCCTACTCGTTTCATTGCAATACTTCCCCGGGGAGCGATGGACGCCCAAAGAGGTTGGAGCAATCCTTGGCCTAACGAATAAGACCGTCAGGCAGATCGAAATGAGGTCCAGGCATATTTTCGTGAGGACTATGTCCACTTTCAAGGGGAACGACCTTTTCGTCGAACGTTTTTTCGCACTAGGAAATTGCAGATTTTCGAATGCGAAGCAGGACCTACTTGTAGGCTTCATAGAACGCAGCCAGTCCCGCAACCAGTCCGTTGTGAGGCAATTTTTTTTTCAATATGTTGTGGGATTATTTCCCCCAATTTGACCCAGAAGAGAACCTCACGTCCGATCGCTTTCATCAGATACTTTCTAAGAGCATCAATTGGATATGCGATTACAAACACGAAGTTCCTCGTCGCGAATTTTTAAGTGATCTCCGGGATCTCTCACTAAAACTGAGCGACGGCTCTCTTGACGATGCCTTCGGACGTGCTATACAACAACGTAAGCCAATTGAACATCGAAGTGAAAGTCTCACAAAACCCCTCAAAGCATCGCTTTAAACGCAATGATACCGCTATTTCGTGCATTACGCCGACGAGCTTCTTCAGAACAATTCGTAACCCCTCATTGAATCACCAAACGTGTCGTTGCGGTTCGACCGAAATCCTCGGGAGCGTATTGGGGATGGACCTCGGCGGGAGGCCAGGCGTACGTGCCCGGCGTGACGGAACGGACGAGGTAGTGAACGGAATAGATGCCCGCGTCCAGATGGTGCGCGAACGCGGTCACGTGATCACGAGAAATCTGCTGGTAATCGACCTCCCAGTTGTCGCTGCTTGGTTCGAGCGCGTGCGTCGTCGTTTGGAAGGTCGCGTCCACCGCTTCGAACCCCGCCGGAAGAGGATCAGTGATCACGACGTTATCGATCGGATGATCGGTCGTGATGCGATCCTCTAGCTCAAATACCCGTGCTGCATCAAGGGTCAGCGGAGCAGCAGGAAGTGCGAGACCAAAGCGTGCGAGTTCATGCAAATCAGCGGCCGAACGCAGAACGCGCTCGAGACGGATACCCGCGTATACTCCCGGCTGTTCGCCACGCATGCCGTAGCGATACGCTACAACATAATGCAGCATGCCGGATCCTTCTTTGCTCAGCGTGATTGTCGCATTTGATCGCGGCAGCTTCTCTGCCGGAATATGTTGTGTGATGCTCGCGTTGCCATACCCATGAAACCTCGCGTGAAGCACCGTACCCGGTAATTCCGCCGTGGCAAGAAAATCCGGTGGTTTCGCTTGCGTCGCGGCATACGCGACGACGGCATCCATGGCCTCGGCATTATCACACGGACACGGCCATACGCCGTTGCGTCGCAGATCGAGCAGAGAACGAAACGCGCGATCGATGTCCTCGGCATTCGCCCGCGAATCCACGAGTAAGCTGACGATCTGCGCCTGTCCGGCCGTCAGCGTCTCCAACGATGAATCAGGTACGTCGACGATGGCCGCACGTCCGGTCAAATGCATCCTCTCAAAGAGCTGATCGCGCAGGCTCATTCCGCGAGGTGCCCAGGACGGTAAGCGCAGGAGAAAACGGGCGAGTTCGACCTGCTCAAAGAACGAGATGTTCCCGCGCTGCGCGTAGATGTCGTTGAGGTGATCGTTGCGTACGTCTCCCAATATGCCCAACGTCTCCAGCGCTTCCAAACGAATTTCCGTTCGAACGGGTTCATCCTTGCCTCCCGCTTCTTTCGATGGGTCGTTCAGACGAGAAAGCAGAAACGCACGAACGCGTGCGATGTCCGCACCGACCGAAGCCCCGGTAGCACGGGCACGCGCGAGACTTACCGCGCAGAACGCGCTTGTAAAAATCTCGGAAGAATTCGCCCCCGGCCACTCACCATACCCGCCGTCCGAACGCTGCAGAGCGCGGAGCGCGTCGAGATTTTTTACGAGTGCCGCTTGGAGTTCGACCAAACCCTCCGTATGAGCAAAGCGACGATTGAGCGCGATCGCATCGGCGGCAACCGTAACGCGACTCGCGATTGAAAGCGCGAACGGCGTCTCATCTGCCAGCGTCGCGCGAACCGCTTCTTGCGTCTGCGGCAAAAGCGTACTCGCCAGCGTCAGGTCGAGTCCACCGATGTCGAGCGGCGCTTGCGGATCGACCGACAAGGGGATTGTCGCGTGATCCTTCGTCGCACCGACCTGCACGACGCTCTCGGTTACGTCGTTCGTGCGAATATCCAGCGTTTCGCGAAAAGCATCGTGTTGAACACCGAGCATAGTTGCGAATTGGACACTCGAGGGATCCGTTCCGGTAACTCGGATATCGAAACGGTACGCTTGCGTGAATTGATCGATCGGCGCATTCAAGGAGGTTGTTTGCGACGTAGTATCGCCGGTAACGAAAGCGAGCGCTCCGCTCAGCGTACCGTCCAGCCGAACATCGCCCTTTAATCTTTGGAGATTCGTCACAGCTACGCCACCACGAATCTCGTCGCCCGGGCGCGCGAATTGCGGAAGGATTGCATTAGTGACCAAGGGTTTCGTTGCGATGAAGGTTGTCTCGCCGTTCCCGAAACGCGCGTCGGCGCTGAACGACATCGCCATGACGCGCCACGTCGTCAGATTATCCGGCACGGTAAAGCTGACGTCGGCGTCACCGGCATCATTGGTCTTCACGCGACCGTCGTAGAACGCGATCGGTTTGAATTCCGTACGAATGCGCGTTCCGGCGGAACCATGCTCCAACCCGCCTCCGTATCCGAACCCTTTCTCCTCCGTGCGTTCCGGCGACGTGAGCGAGACGTCAGCACGGTTATCCGCCAATCGCGTCGAGATCGGCTGATCGGCATAAACGATTTGCGCCAAATCCGGAAAGCGGTAGCCGCTGAGTTGCAGCACCGCATCGTTGACGACGCCCAAAGCTAACTCGGTTCGGACACCGCGACCAAGCGCATCCGTCGCATGGATATGCACATGCTGCAACTGTTGCGGCTCGATACGATCGAGTTTGGGAGTGAGCGTGAGTTTCACGTATTTTGAATCCAACGCCGTTTCGAATGAAGCGAAGCCGATGCGCGCCAATCGCCCAAGTCCCTCGGGGACGCCGCGTCCCAACGACGGGCCGCGACGAACCAGCACGGCCTCGACGGCGGCGTTGGGCAGCATGGCGGGTGTAACGGTGAAGCTCGTCTCCGGCGCGGTGCCATCGACGACGAGCGTTTTCTTGAAGAGCACGCCATGGCGCACCACCGCCAGCAGCAACTCGGCTTTGGGATAGGGAGATTGCACGAGAACTCGCGCGGTCTCACCCGGACGATATTTCGTCTTGTCCAATTTGACGGTCAGCGCCTCGCTGTCGGTTCGTGCCCAGTCGAAAGAACCGGGACCACTCACCCAGAGTTCCGCATCGGTCGCCGTCGTGTCGTTCTTGGCGTCGGAAAAATTCGCACGAATGCGATAATCGCCCGCGTCGGGCGGCGTGAGCGAGATTTTCTGCGCCTGCGAACCCGGCGTGACATCGACGCTCGCGACATCCACGTAGTGCACGGAATCGACCGGCGTTTCGCTGCCTTCGACGATTTGCGTTGCACTTGTGAACGAACGCTTTTGTAGAACAACGTGCACGCCGCGATCCGTGCGCGGTTTTCCGGCGGGATCGGTGACGATTACCGAAACTTCATGCGCTCGTTGCGCCGTTCCGACAAAGTCGCTTTGCAGACCGATGAGCGCATCACTCGGTAAGGCCGTAAATGACTGCGTTTCGGCGACGCTGAGATTCGAGACGTCACGGGTCTCCGCATCAACCCGATACGTCATCGGATAGGGGAGATCGTCTCCCACGACGATTGTTTGTGCGCTCTTTCCGTCGCTTGGAATCGAGGAATCGCGTTGCAGCACGTCGCTTGGAACAACCGGCTCTTGTTCGGGATAGGGCCAGCTCCGACCGAAGGAAAACGTCTCCCATCCGATCGGGTTGAAATACGCGCGACTGCGTGTTACATCGATGCGAGCATTTCCACCTTCAACGGGAGCGCCGAATAAATACGTGCTTAGCCACGAAGCCTCAACCGACTGCCCCGCCGTTGCAAAAGCGTGATCGAGGGTTAACGCGACCTTGAAGTTCGGCGGCTTGAATTGGGCGACGCGGAAAGTTCCGCTCAACTCTTCGCCGTTGTCCGCATGCGCGCGAAGGGTGTAATAACCGAGTTCCTGACGTTTGCTCAAAGGCACGGACAGCGAGAATGCCCCGAAGGTATCCGGTGAAACGGAGGAGAGGTTCTGTTTGACTCCGCTTGGGCTCTCTAACGTCAGGTGATAGAACGGCGCACTTCCTTTGGCTAAGACCCCGTCGGTATCGAAATATGCGACGCCGGTGAAATACGCGACCTCACCCGGTTGATACAAATCGCGATCGGAAACAATCGCTCCGTGTGCTTGCGGCACTCCGGCCGACCATCCGGTCCAGATATCATACGCATACGCTCCGCTGTAATCGGTCGTCCGCACGAACGCCCAATCAGCGGCGTCGCGCGCAATCACCAGGAGATTCGGTGCTCGGTTTGGGTTCGTACTGACGACGGCGCAGCGCGCAAAGGCCGAGCCGTGAAGTTCCAGCGTTCCATTCGCATCGGTCGTTCCGTTCGCGCAGGGCGCGGTGTGATCGCGTTCCTTGTCATCCACACGCGAGGGATAGATCGTGATGTGCGCACCGACAATCGGCGTTCCATCCGATAGGCGATGGGTCCGCACAATTCCGGAACCCGGGAACCACTGCGCAAAAACACCGATGTTCGTAAGTTGCACCGCTCCAACGAATCGCGATTCCGCATTGGTGAGATTTCCTTTGTCATCGAGAATTGGGTTGGTTTCAGCGCTGACGCCGTACGCCAGCATCCCCGTCGCGGACCCCAGATGCTCCCTTAATGGAACGTGCATCGTGACCTCGCGATCATTGGACGGAGCGTCCAATAAATTCCAAGGCGCAGGGAGCAGAGCCGAGACCCTCTCCGTATCCGAAGGATCGGTAAAAATAAGATCCTCCGGCTTGAGGATTCGGTAGGCACTACGGTAACGCCCGCCGATGAGGTTGACGGCCGAAACGTTGAGCGTGAGATTGTTGGCGGTGGGGAAAATATTGAAGCCCGTCGGAGCCCACAGATCGCCCGCGAGTCCGGTTGTCTCGAAGGTCACAATCGCGGGTTCAGAGAGTGTTTGACCGAAGCGATCCTTCAGCCCGGAAGCGATGGTGATCGTATAGCGCGTGGTTGGTGCGAGCGCATTGGGATTGAGAACGACCGTCGCATCGCCGTCCTCGATGTGAACCAACGGAACAGTATTCTCGGAGGGTGGCTGCAACGAGATCGCCTGTGCCGCACTCGCCGCGACCAGACCATTGTTGAAGACCAACTCCGGTACACCACCGATAAAGCGTCCCGCGACCCCATGTTTGTCCGGTTTCCCAAAAGCGTCGACGCGTTCTAAGTGAAGCGGCCCGAAGGTCGCTAAAAGTCCCGTGAGGCTTTGTCCGCTTGGAAGATTCCCGTGCAACGGTAATACGCCGGGCTTTATCTCCAAGCGATATTCTCGACCTTTGGAAAGTTCGTGCTCGGGCAATAAGACGGTGGTGAAGTTCGGTGTGCGATCTTCTCCCGGTGCCTGAGCGGCGGGCGTCGGCGAGGCCGTTGGTTCCGTCTTGGGCACAAGCGCAACGATTGTCTTGGGATCATCGACATCGATTAAACGTGCTTGCGCTTGGAGCGAAACCGGATCGAGTTCCGCGTTTGATGAGATCGTGATCTCCGGACGCAGGAGGCTTGGCGTGAGGTCCTTTCGTTCCTTGTCCGTCGGAAGATCACTACTGATCGAGAGTGCATCGGTTTCGAAGGTCCACGCATAATCGCGATCGAGCGAATGTCCGTGAAGATCGGCGAAGCCTTTGGTGAGCGTCACGCGAAAGCGCGTCGCCGTCGGCAGGGGGGAGTCCGCTTGAAAACCGATCATCCTTGGCGTCAGGACAAGAAATCGTCCCGGAACCGCAGGTTCGATCGTAAGGTGCGAAAGTAGCGCCTGGCGTTCGGGTGCCTCCAGACTCTCCAGGGAAAGAACATCATCACTGAATCGAAGACGGATCTGCGCTCCCGCAGGTGCATGATCTTTCGGCGAGAGGGCGACAATCCACGCCGGCGGCGAAACCATCGGTAGCGGCGAAACTTGCACCTGCACTTCCCGGGTCGCTTGCCGACTGCAAGCGCTTCCCCCGAACACCAGGACCACCAGCGCAAACCAAGCGAGCAGCGAACGCACCATGGGCCACCTCAGCACCGGACTCAATTCGCTCCGCATCCGCCAAATCATTGTCGGATTAGCCGTCGTTCTCGCCCTGACGGCGATCATTCAGTTCTTTCCTATCCGTCAAAAGGACCTTTCACACGACGGACGCTCGCTGGAGTTGCTCGATCGATCCGGTCAGCGCTTGGGGACGCTGTTCAGTCGCGATGAGCTCCATGGGATGCATGTTCCGCTCGCCGACATCTCGCCGCAATTCGTCGCCGCCGTGCTTTCGGCGGAGGACCATCGATTTTTCCAGCACGGAGCGATCGACGAAATCTCATTCGTTCGCGTCGCCTTCGATACGCTCGTGCATCACCGCCCGTTCGCCGGCGCGTCGACGATCTCCATGCAGCTCGCACGCATTATTGAGCCGGTTCCGCCCACCGTCTGGGGAAAACTTCAGGAAGTGATTGTCGCCGGACGGCTGGAAAGCGGTCTATCGAAGCGAGAGATCCTCGAAGCCTATTGTAACGGTGTTCCAATGGGATCGAATCTCTCGGGTGTCGAGGCAGCCTCACGCAGCTACTTTGGTATTGAATCAGCGGATCTCGATCTCGCTCAAGCATCGCTGCTCGCAGCGTTGCCGAATAATCCCGTACGCTTGGACCCTTACCGACATTGGGATGCGCTCAAGGCGCGTCAACGCTATGTTCTCGAACGGATGCAAGTCGACGGACGGATCAATTCTGAGGATGCGGCACACGCCTTCAGCGAACGTATCGATATTCAACCTCAATACCACGGAATCATCGCGGCTCCGCATTTCCTCTTCTGGCTCGCTCCGCAGATCTCGCCCGAACGGACGCGCGTAACGACGACGATCGACCTTTCGCTGCAACGTTTTTTGCAAGCCCAGACGCGCGCGGTCGTTCAAGCTCTCGCTCCGCATAAGGTCTTCGACGCGGCGACGATCGTGATTGACAACCGCAACGGAGAGATACTCGCCTATGTTGGATCACCGGATTATTTTTCCGACGATATTCTCGGGAGAAACGACGGCGTTCAGGCCTTGCGTCAACCCGGCTCAGCGCTCAAACCGTTTCTCTACGAACTTGCGCTTGAACGACGCATCATTCGCCCAACGACGATTCTCCAAGACGTGCCGACCGCGTATGCCTTACCCGGAGCCGGCATCTATCGTCCACACGATTACTCAAACACCTATCAAGGGGACGTGCGCGTGCGTTCGGCGCTGGCAAATTCGCTGAACATTCCGGCAGTCCGCGTTCTCTCACTCGTGGGCGTCGGAACATTCCTCGATCGCCTACACGCCTTGGGCTTCTCGCATCTCCGAAAATCCGCCGACTATTACGGATTGGGCCTGACGCTCGGGGGAGGTGAGGTGAGCTTGTACGAGCTGACGCGCGCGTACGTATCGGCCGCACGCGGCGGGAAGCCGGTTCGCCTGATCGCGACACTCGATACTCCGGCCGCTTTATCTTCGTCATCGCCACCTGAAATTCTGACGACGGTGCGCGATGAAACGGTCTCGTCCTCGGACCAAGCGACATGGGCTCTGGTAACCGACATGCTGGCGGACTCCCACGCCCGCGCGGCGGCCTTCGGCGTTGATTCAGTCCTCACGCTTCCGTTCGCGGCGGCGGTGAAGACCGGCACTTCCTCCGACTATCGCGATACGTGGACGGTCGGATTCACGCGCGATTACACCGTCGGAGTCTGGGTCGGGAATTTCAACGGAACGCCGATGCGCCGAATCTCCGGCGTCAGCGGTGCAGGCCCGCTGTGGAATCGCATCATGCTCCACCTGTACGAACGAAGCGAACCCCCAGCGTTTGATCCGCCGAACGGTTATGTTCACCGGCCAATCTGCGCCCAAACCGGCACGATACCGAACAAGGCCTGTCGCAACATCGTGACGGAATATCTCGACGCCCAAGATCTCCATGCCTATAGGCAAGCGCTCGTGTCCAGGTCGACGACTGTGTCACCCGAAGCGAACGCCTTGCGGATTTTGTTTCCTCACGAGGGCGATCGTTTCGTTTCGTATCCGGGTCCGGATAGACGACAAAGACTGCAATTCAACGTCGCCGGCGAACAACGTGATTTTCAGCTGTTCCTGAACGGACGTCGCCTTGCGCCGACGGATGGGGTCTATCTTTGGCGTCCGGCCCTGGGAACATTCACACTCCGCGCAAGTTCGACGAGCGGTGAAGCCGTCACACACTTCACGGTCGTGCCCCCGCCTTTCCACCGCATCGGCTTCAGTCGAATCTGAGGCGCAAGCCTGTCATCTTCTGAAAGCGTCGACGTTTATTCACTGAGGTTTCCGTGGCGATGTCTCCGCGTCGTCGTTACAGGATCGATCCGCGGGGCGGCGAACGGCGTCTTTCCCAACCGGGACATCTCTCATAAAGGAGTTTGCATGAACGCTCTTTACACGGCAAGCGTCACTGCCATCGGCGGACGCGATGGCGGCGTCCGTTCGTCGGACGGCGTGCTCGATCTCAAGCTCGCAATTCCCAAGGGCCTCGGCGGCCCGGGCGGCGAGCACTCGAACCCTGAGCAACTCTTCGCATCCGCATACTCCGCCTGCTTCCTCGGCGCTCTCAAGTACGTCGCCTCGGCGGAGAAGACTCCGCTTCAGAATCCACGAGTCACAGTCGACGTAACAATCGGTAAAGAAGGTGAGGGATTCCGCCTTGAAGCCGAAATTCGCGTTGCGGTTCCCGGCTTAGAAAAAGCAAAAGCCGAGACCTTGATTCGTGCCGCTCATGCCTTCTGTCCCTACTCGAAGGCCATACGTAACAACATCCCCGTGCGTCTCTCTCTCGTCGACGCAAGCGAAAAGGTTCACGCGCTCGCGTAGCGCAGCGTTTTTGCAAGAGCCGCGAATTTCTTTCTCGGAAATCTCGCGGCTCTTGCGTTATTTTCCCCAGTGCCGGGAAGGGTGGCTCTCTCCGGAAGACGGAGGCATTGCCTTTTTGGGGAAGGTTATTCTACCGCGATTTTTAGAAACGCCTATTCTATTGATCTGCGGCGGTCGTGGTGTTTTGCGGGAGCGATGAAGAGGGAACCATTAACGTGTAAGCGTTTCCTTTTGTGCGAAGCTATTGACCCCGTTAAAATAGTGAATGTAAGGGAGCGGCAATGTCATCGTTTTTCCGAGAGAACTCACCCACCTGGACGGACATGTCCGACTACGTGGTGCACTTCGCAAAGGGCAGTCAGGGGACGGAGGGATACTACAACATGATGGGTATTCTTAGCGACCGCGTCATTCGCGCCCGCAATCCCTTCGGTATCGCCCGCACCACGGCTCCCGATAAAGCAAGCCAGAAAGCTACCTGCTTCAGCGAAATTCCGCTGCACCTGCTCTGGCGGCTGGCGGACAAACGCTCCGAATATGGCATCGGGTTCGGAAAGGCCTTTTGCATCCATCGCAAGGGAAACCCCATCTTCTACGCCTACCAGGGTCAGCGCGTGGCGACCGCGATCGAGGAGCTTATTGCGGCCTCCGGCGACGATACGGACAGTCCACTCTGGAAATTGACGCCGTTCGTCGATGTGCCGGGCGCTTATCCTAACCGCTCGTATTTCTTCGAGTGGGAACGTGAGTGGCGGAAGGTCGGCGATTTGAAATTCTCGGTGAAAGACGTGGCGTTCCTCATCATGCCGGAGTATCAGCACAATGCTGTCCGGGAGTACTTCGCGTTCATCAAGGACGAGAACCTGGGGCCAGCCTATGACTGCCCCTACATTGACGTACACTGGAAGCGGAAAAAGATCGCGCATGCGCTAGGAATGGAGCTAACACAAACTGCCCCAACTCCACGCCCTTCCCGTCACCGAATTTAGCGCTGAGCGGCACGACAAGTTCGGACGCGATAAACCTTAACCGGGTTTTTGGACACGAAATTTCGGTCCGATGAGGAGCCGGCCCGCCACGCGTATAACCACTGCCGTCACATTACTATCGTTACTCGCGAGGTGCCTGTGTCCAAGCGAATCTTCCTCAGCCTGATTGCCGTCGCCGCAGCGATGATCGCCGGCACGCAAACCGGCGCGCGCGCCGACCAACTTCCCTATGCGCCGACCGTGAAGATCACCAAGATCCTGCGAACCACGACGACGGCGTCTGGACAGCCGCTCACCTACACGCAGACCGACAAACCCGAGGCGACGATGCTCGAAGTTGAGATTCCGCCCGGCAAAGATACTGGATGGCATACGCACCCGGTCCAGGGCTACGCCTACGTCATATCCGGCACGCTCACCGTCCAGACACTTCACAGCAGCCACAGCTACACCGCCGGCCAGGGCTTCGCCGAGACGGTGAACGAACTGCATGACGGCAAGAATTTCGGTACTCGGCCCGTTAAGCTCGTCGTGGTTTTTACCGGCGTCCAAGGTCAACCGTTCGCCAAAAAACAAGCCGTCCTCCAACATTGATGACGAATCGCTTGCGGCGCAAGCGATTCAGGAAGCTCTGAAAAGGACTGTAGTTGCGGCAAATTTGGGACGGTCTCTTCGACTACAACGAGGTTCGCCCTCATAGCTCGCTCCGTTACCTCACCCCCAAGGAGTTCGCCGACTCTCCCCTGAACTGACCGGCTCCCCGAAAGTGTGGTCCCGCCGGCCCACACTTTCGGGGAGCCGGTCATCACGATCGCAACCCGGGGGCATTTCGACGATCGCGCACAATTGTATCGCGTGCTATCATGTGGGACATGGTAGAGGTCGTTTCATGAAGTAGAATAAGCCCAACGAATGCGAAGACACCCACCAGTGAACTCTTACGACAAGCGGAGGGATATAAGGTGTTTAGCCTACATCATGTGGCGATTAGTGTTTCCGATCTTGAACGATCGATTAAGTTTTATGAAATATTTGGTTTCAAGCATAGGCTATTTTGGGAAGCACCTGACAAGAGCCTGAAGATAGAGTATATGCAAAATGTGGATTCTTTTTTGGAACTCTTTTGCTTCAAGGAATTTCGCACTGCCCCTCAGCGTTCAAAATCAATAGACACCGATTTGCCGGCAATCGGTGTAAAGCATTTTGCCTTAAAAGTTACATCCATAGAGGAAACATTGGTCCTACTTACTAAGTCGGGTTTTGCAAAGCCTGGTACAAAAATATCACAAGGACGAACTGGAATGGCATATTTTTTCATATCAGACCCAGATGGCATCTTGATGGAAATCGTCCAAGATGATCGAGTTTTCTAGCTCGCGTGGTGATCGCACCGCGCAAGCGATTCATGAATCACGGCATTACGCGCATCCTTATAGACAAACCTTCTCAGATTGGCGGCAATCCAGCCGCCACGCGGGCCTTGTTGAATTCCGCATAGGGGATGACGAGCGACAGAGGCTGATCGTCTAACGGCATTGCGCCGTAGCGGATATACCAGTTTGCAGCGGCCTCGTCCTTCGCATCGATCAATAACGCCGTACCGCCCACTTCCGCCGATACTCGCATGCAGCGCTCGACCGCGTTCGCCAGAAGATGACCGCCGAGACTCCGGCCCTGATGTGCCTTCGCCACCGCCAGACGCGCGAGACGGTATCCAGCAAGGGCATAACGACCGCCGCCCCCTGGCCGAGCGGCCAGAGGAACGTGATGGAGTTCCACCTGGCCGGGGCTGATCGTGTAAAAACCGAGAATTGTTTTCCCGTCCGTTTCGTTAATTGCGCAATAGGTCTTCGCCGAACCGCTTTCATGCGACTGGCGGGCGTATTGGGCAATAAAGATGTTGAGGTCGGTCTGTCCGCAGTCAAAACCCTTGCGGGCATGCTTCTTGTCGATGGCTTCTTCATACCAGGCCGGGAGTGTTGTCACACGTCCTGCCGCGCTTTGAGAATAGCGACGATGTGCGGATTGGGCTCGCGCGGGTTGTCGAGCAGATGGAGAATTTTTTGCGTATCCCGTTCCGACAATGTGACCCGCTCGGCGCGGTCGATCGCAGCATCGGCAGCGTTCAGGGCATTACGAAGCATGAAATCCTTCAGCGTTGTATGTTCCAGCGCCGCCGCCCGCACCAGACGGGCCTTTTGCAAGAACGGAATCTCCATCGTGAACCGGGGGTTGCTCTCGACACTGACACGGGGCATAACTTGCTCCTCCTATGATACGCTTTCAAGTCACATCATAGCGCGACGTTGTGACCTTGTCAAACGATATGCTTTCAAAGCGTATCGGAAATAGCCATCTCGGTCGCAAATGACTGACATCCTCCTGGGCCGTCAGGCCGGGGATTACGCCAAACCCCCTCTTAGAGCTACCCAGGTGACCTTCCCTCAGGCGGGGACGCTCTGCTCGGATTCCACTGACAGGCGCAGCCCGACGGTGTTCGCCGCCGGCGGGCTCGTGGTGGTCACGGTGTTCATCGCGATCGCGGGCTGGGAGGCCGGGTGCTGGTTGTCGGGCATGGGGGACCCAATAGAACGATTATTATCTTGGCTTACTTTCCGGAGCTCAGGCCCAATGCGGCACGATGACCGTCTCACGTATCATCGCCGATGAGAGGTGGTTACCGAGCGGTGAACGGCGTGGAAATTCCATGCTCCTCATCGCGAGCGCATGATCTCAGACACTGTTTCAAGAAAGACTCCGGACCACATGCCTGGAGAACGTGCGTGCAGCAAGAACCATCGAACACCGAACTCCCCTGGACGGAAGACGTCCTGGCTACGACGACGAACGGAATGGGATTCTTCTCGCCTGTAGCTCACGAGATCAATCTCGCGTTCGCTGAATTTTCGGCGACGTGTCAAGCGCCGGTTCTGGATATCGGTTCCGCCGCCGGCGTTGCCGCGCTTGCAGCACTTCGCACCGGCGCCCGCGTTGTCGCCAACGATCTCGAGACGACTCTGCTCGATCGTCTCGCGGCGACGTTATCGGATGGACAGCGCGAACGCTTGACGATACGGCAAGGTAGATTTCCTTATGATCTTCGCTTCGCCGATGCGAGTCTGGGAGCCGTTCATGCGTCGCAAGTCTTTCATTTTCTCAGTGGTGAGGAATTGATGGAGGGAATCACTCGTCTGCGGCGTTGGTTGGTTCCCGGAGGAACCGTCTTCGTTCTGGTCGATTCGCCTTATAAGGAACTTTACAAGCGGTTCATCCCCGTCTTTGAGGAGCGGAAACGCGCGGGAGTCGCTTGGCCGGGCGAGATTGAGGATATCGCACGCTATTCCGATCACCCAGCCGTAAAATTCATCCCAAAGCAGATGCATGTCTTCGATCCGGAGATTCTCGGTCGAGCGTTTGAGCGCGGCGGTTTCACCCTCGAGACCGCCACCTTCTTTCGCCGTCACAATTACCCCGAAGCGCTATGGTACGACGGTCGTGAAAGTGTTTTCCTCATCGCAAAGCGACCGCATTCCTAAAGCGGTTTGCTTTGTGACTACATCGGGAAGTGCTGTGCTCTCTTCAGCACTCACTCCGCGGCGGCCGTTTTTTTCCGATCTTTGCCGTTTTTGGGAACGAGTGATCTTGCCGGATTTCCCGCGACGCGTTCATCGGCGGGAAGGTCTCGCACGACGACGGAACCCGCTCCGGTCAAGACTCGATCTCCGATATGCAGCGGTGCAACGAGCGACGAGTTCGAACCGATGAAGACATCCTCGCCGATCTCCGTGCGGTGCTTCTTCTTACCGTCATAGTTGCAGGTGATCGTGCCGGCTCCCACGTTCGTCCGCGCTCCGATCGTCGTGTCACCCAAATACGAGAGATGCCGCGCCTTGACTCCCGAGCTAAAGATCGAGTTCTTGGCCTCCACAAAGTTTCCGATGCTCACTCCGGTTCCGAGTTCCGTCCAGCCGCGTAAATGCGCCCATGGACCGACGACCGAGAAATTCCCGACCGTACTATCCACGACCACGCTGTCGCTGATTGCAACATGCTCGCCGATCGTCGCATTTTGGAGACGCGTGTTGGGACCGATCTCGCTATGCGCACCAATCCGTGTTCCACGATGAATGACGGTATTGGGCAGGATCGTGACGTCCGCCGCAATCTCAAGATCCGGCTCAAGATACGTCGTCGCCGGATCGACGATCGTCACGCCCGCACGCATGTGTCGCTCACACAAAAGCGCATTGAGATGGGCACGCGCAATCGCCAGTTCAACGCGATCGTTGATACCGAGCACGATCCGAGCATCGTCAACCTTCACGGCTACGACACGCTCGTTTCTCTCCGAAAGCCATTTGACGGTGTCGGTCAGATAGTATTCATTCTGAGCATTCTCCGGCGACAGATCGGCAACGGATGCACGCAGGCGGGATTCGTCGAACCCGTAAAGTCCGACGTTCATCTCGTCCAACGCACGTTCTTCCTCGCCGGCATCGCGCACTTCGACGATGCGCGTCACCTGATCTCCCTTGCGAACGATGCGACCGAAATTGCTCGTTACCGGCATGCGGACCGTCGCTAATGCGAGGACGGCGGTGTCGATGCCGATGACGCGACGGATCAATTCCTCGTCGATCAACGGCATATCCGCATTGAGGATCACGACGCGTGCGTTGCCCGGCTCCATGGCGTGCAGAGCGGTCTGCACCGCATGTCCCGTTCCCAACTGCGGTTCCTGGATCACGGTTTTCACATGATCGATTCCAAGGTCTGCGGCGAGCGACTCGACGTGCTCGGCGACCATCGAATTGGCGACGATGATGATCTCACTGACCTGCGCGTCACGCAATGCCCGCAACGTATACCACAGCATTTCGCGACCACAGAGGTTGTGTAAAACCTTCGGGCGCGCACTTTTCATTCGCGTTCCCTTGCCCGCGGCAAGAACAATCGCACGACGGATCATGATAGACTCACCTCATTTATTGGAGCGGAACGCCAGGTTTCGATTTCAGCGGAGGTCGCACCGCCTAAAGTCGCGAGCGCTTGGCGCAAACGCTCGCGTACGAGATCACGGCCGAGAATTTCCATGGAGTCAAAGAGCGGCACCGACGTTGGGCTTCCGGTCACCGCGATATACAAGGGCCGAACGATGTCGCGAAATTTACGTCCCAAACGATCGGCGATTTCGCGCAGTGCCGTTTCAATCACTGCCACGCTCCACTCTTGCAAGCCGTCGCAGACCGCGAGGCTAAGCACGTACAGTTTGCGAATGGTATCTCGATCAAGTTTTCCGTCGAGAAGCCGCTCTTCGGGTACGTTCAATCGCCCCGAAAAGAACATCGCCGTCAACGGTCCCAGATCGCTTAGGCGTTCGATACGCGGTTGCGCGAGCGCGGCGATCGCACGCACGCGCTGTGGATCGAAGGCCCACGTGCGCACCCGCTCGACGAACGCGTCGACGTCGAGGCGCTCCCGAATGTAACGCGCATTGAGCCAGTTCAGCTTCTCGACGTCGAAGTACGGACCCCCGACGGGAAGCCGTTTCAGATCGAAATGCTTCACGAGCGCCGGAAGGTCCATCATCTCGTCCTGACCTTCGGCCGTCGCCGTCGCAAGGAGGCCGAGGAAATTGAGGACGGCCTCCGGCAGATAACCCATCTGCTTGTAAAACAGAATGCCGGTCGCGTTCTTCCGCTTACTCAGCTTGCTGCGGTCGAGATTGCGCAGCAATGGGTTGTGGGCAAGCTGCGGCATCTCCCAGCCGAAATATTGATAGAGCAGAATGTGTTTAGGCGCGGACGAAACCCACTCTTCACCGCGAATCACGTGGGTGATACGCATTTCATGGTCGTCGACGACGTTGGCGAGATGGTAGGTCGGCATGCCGTCGGACTTGAGGAGCACCTGCATGTCGACGCTGCTCCACTCGAACTCGATCGGGCCGCGAAGCAGGTCGTTCACGACGCACGTTCCCTCTGAGGGGACCTTCATGCGAATAACCGAGGCATGACCTGCGGCCTCTTCGGCGGCACGCTGAGCGGCACTCAGGTGCAAGCAGCGGCCGTCGTAGGCGTTGGGCCGCCCTTCTCGCCGCTGTTGCTCGCGCATGGCATCGAGCCGCTCGGGCGTGCAATAGCAGCGGAACGCATGTCCCTCGGCGAGGAGCTGATCGGCGTATCGCCGGTAAATCTCGGACCGTTCACTCTGACGGTAAGGTCCGTACGGTCCACCCACATCCGGCCCTTCATCCCACGCGATGCCCAGCCAATGGAGTGCTTGGAGGATCGCGCCTTCCGAGGCGGCGGTGCTGCGCGTCCGATCGGTATCCTCGATCCTTAGGACAAACTCACCACCGTGCTGCTTGGCGAACGCATAATTCATGAACGCGACGTATCCCGTCGCGATGTGCGGGTCGCCGGTCGGTGACGGGGCGACCCGTGTCCTAACTCCCATACGCGGGGATGTACAAGATCAGATTGCCGAGCTCCCGTCGGAAGGAGGCAAGGGTACTAAAGCTGCTTGTGACGAACGAAACCGTACGCAGGAGGTGCCGCAAGGAAAACCGAGCAGCCGCCACGAGAGGCAGGTCGGACAATGGCGCACCGGCGTACAATGCGAGCGGGCCAAGAGACGACCGCCGCCTTCGAGGCGGCTCGGGAAAACGAGAGGGAACGCCAATGGCAGAACCAGAGGATATCGAGTATACGGTTTATATTCCAAAATATCTGGACGGATATCCATGGCCTAAAGAAGGCCCGGGGTTTCTCGGAGATATGGCTATTCGCTTCTCCGGGAAAATGTTCAAATTAAATATATATGATATTGTGACGCTTGGAAAAACGTGCGAGGGCGAGTTGGATTCGTCAGTGTGCTTCACGGAGCCGAACCTTATTGTCGTTAAAGAAATCACACGTGAGAATGTTTTTTCTGCTATCGATCAGATTGCGTCGGCTAAATTTTCGAGTTTGCTACCGGAGGAGTATACGGACCTTCCAACACCCGAAAAATACCTCGCGCAACACCGCGTATTTAAAACAGATAAAGCGCTGACGATTCAACGAGCGGATGAGAGGCTTGCAAAGAGAAAGGCGCTTCGAGAACACGCCCCAGAGAAACAAGCCGAGGCTCAGCAAAGTACCGCGCCAATGAACGACGCGGAGCGGCGACAGGCAGCGAAAGCGGAATTGGTCCGGCAGCAGCGCGATAACGCGGCTGCCCTTGCCGCCGAAAATCAGCAAAACCTCGCGAAAAGGCAACGCAGACACCAATAGCACCTACGTTTACCATGTGCGTTGTTCAGGAATAAAGTCTCTTGGAGTAGACCTTTCTGAAAGGATTGCCAATCCATGCGTATCGGCGTCGACCTCGGTGGAACGAAGATCGAGATCATCGCACTCGACGAGCGAGGGGAAACCTTGCTCCGGCGACGCATTGCGACACCGCAGAACGACTACGCCGCGATCATCGAGGCGATCGCAGCCTTGATTGAATCCGCTCAACACGACTTGGGATGCCGCGCAACGATCGGTATCGGGACGCCGGGCGCTATCTCCTCGAAAACGGGACTGATAAAAAATTCGAACAGCGTCATCTTGAACGGAAAACCCCTTGAACGCGATCTCCAAACGCGTCTGGATCAACCGATTCGTTTCGCAAACGACGCGAACTGCTTCGCCTTGTCTGAAGCCGTCGATGGTAACGCCGCCGGCGCGTCCGCGGTTTTCGGTGTGATCATGGGTACCGGCATCGGCGGCGGAATTGTGATCAACGGCCAAGTCGTGCCGGGCCGCAACGGCATCGCGGGCGAATGGGGTCACAATCCGCTTCCCTGGGCGCGTGAAGACGAACGTCCGGGAGCCGCATGTTACTGCGGTCGCTTCGGGTGCATCGAGACTTGGCTTTCGGGACCGGGTATGGCCAAGCACTTCGCCGAGGAAACGGGACGAACGCTCACCGCCCAAGAAATCGCCGTAGCCGCGCAAGCCGGAGACCCCCGAGCCCGCGACGGATTCGCCCGCTATGCCCACCGCCTCGCTCGCAGTCTTGCTCATGTTATCAACATCCTCGACCCCGACGTTATCGTCCTGGGCGGCGGCTTATCGAACGTTGATATTCTGTACGACATACTTCCGACACTCATCGGCAATGAGGTCTTCAGCGATGCCTTCGATACGCCGATCCGTAAAGCGCTCCACCGGGATTCAGGTGGCGTGAGAGGCGCGGCATGGCTATGGCCGTCTCCGTCGGGCGAAAACTAGGGAATGGGCAAATCAACCGATCGTCCGGCGGTGCTTCCGGCATTCACGCTCGACGAAATCGACGATCTGTGCCAATGAGGTGCCGGGGCCGAAGATCTCGTGAACTCCCAAAGCCTTGAGCGCTTGGGCGTCGTCCGATGGAATCGTTCCTCCGCCGAAGAAGACGATATCCTCGGCGCCCTGGCGGCGTAATTCCTCCACGATCCGCGGGAAGAGCGTCATGTGCGCCCCTGAGAGAATCGAGAGGCCGATACCGTCGGCGTCCTCCTGGATCGCCGTTTGGACGATTTGCTCGGGGGTCTGAAAGAGGCCCGTGTAGATGACCTCCATGCCGGCGTCTCGCAGTGCCCGCGCGATCACCTTGGCCCCCCGGTCGTGCCCGTCCAGCCCAGCCTTCGCAATGACGATTCTCAGCGGTTGATCGATCATACGGGATCCTTCGCCGTGGCCCGCCCATCCTCACCCTAGAGCGGAAGGGTGCTTCCGACCTTCACGCAATAACCTGCAGCGAGTCCTTGGCCTCGAAGTTCGTCGCAGGCGATTCCGGCGCGAGCGCCGCACCAACGTTAAATCGTTGCCGGCACATTCGTGGCAGGTAATACTCAAGCGGGCGTGGGCCTTTTTTGCATTCTTTTTTCGAGCAAAGCCGTCTTCGTGGGAATTTATGTGAACTTTCCGACTTACGCAGACGATCGGTGCCGTCGATGAGATGTGGACCTCGATCATGTTCATTTCGCAGGTCGTAATATCATGCTGACGGAATTCGCCTGAGCTTTGATTTCCAGCGGCGGATTTCCATTATCTCGCAATGCCGCGCGAGCGGCGGTAATCCCGAATCCAAAACGTTGCGCGAATCCCAAGGCCTTTAAAGCTTCAGCGACAAGCGGATTCCGGTAATCCGTCATGTTCGGCTCACCGATATTTGCAACGGTGACCTGTCCGAATGGTCCTCCTGGATTGGATATCTCGACGCGATTGTCGAAAAATGAGATGCGAACAGGCGCATTCGAGGTGTCATACGCACGATGCATTATCGCATTGATTGCGATCTCCTGTAACGCGATCAACGGATAAGAAGAGACGCGACGGTCGCGCTCCCCCGGCCGGACCTCAAGCGATTCAGTAACGTTTAATCGCAGGAGAAAGAGCATGGAACGAACCATATCATCAAGCATTCCGCTCAATTCCTTCTGGTCGATAATCGGAGAAAGAATATCCGTTCCCGCAAATCGAGTGAACTGAATATAGGCCCCTGGAATGAAGCGCCGAGGCTCCAAACAGAGAACGAGAACTCCGCCAACGCTTGGTCGCCCTCCAACCGTCGTCAATCGTAACGCCTTAAGGCGTTCTTCGAGTGTTCGACCGTTCCGTTCGAGAACGTCGGGCGCATATGCCGCCGGAAGATAGTCCCGCTCAAATACGAGTATATTGAGATCATCGAGCACCGCACCCGGAGCTGCCGTATGATCGAAGGGCAGATTCGAAATCCTCCGCCGTTCGACCAAGCGACGTTCGTCTTGAGGAGAAGCTCCTTGCGTGGTCGATCCGACACGAACCCAAATACGCCCATGATACCGCATCGGGGGATCGTCCGTCGGCTCGATGATGACGATCGCGCAGGGGCCGGTATCGGTCGAGAGCGCCCGAACAGAAATACTCGGAAGGGGTTGGAGGTCTCCGCCCGTTCGGATCTGTGCTAAATTCTTCAGCAGTGCATCATCGACGATTGAGCCGACGGACTTACCCTGATCATCAATTCCGACAAAGAAGAGGCCCGGCTCCCCCGAGGCTCCTAGATCGTTCGCCAAAGCACAGACCGCTTTGCGCGCCTCTGAAGTCAGATGCTCCTTGAACTCGACCCGCTCTCCTTCGCCACAAGCCAAGCGTGAGCGAAGCTCATCGTCAGAAAGTTCCCTCACCTCAGTACTCACCCTCAGCCCATTCACCACTCCCATGTAAAACTCATCGAAATTTTGCGATCTCTGATGGGGATCGACTCCTTAAAAAACCGGATGCTCGACATAGCGACCGTAGACCTCGACCATGGCGTTGACGATCTCTCCTTCGGTCGCGAATGCCTCGACGGCGGCAATGAGCGGCGGCATTACGTTTCGCGACGGATCGGCGCACGCGCTCTTGAGCGCCGCGAGTCGCTCTTCTACGCGCGACGCATTGCGGTGTGCGCGGACGGCTTGAACGGCACGCATCTGCTCATGCTCCACCGTTGCATCCATCTTCAAGAGCTCGATATCATGCTCGGAGTTCGCGCGCTCGAAAGCGTTGACTCCGACGATGACGCGCTCGCGCGATTCGAGCGAACGCTGATACCGATATGACGCATCGGCGATCTCGCGCTGAAAGAAACCCGCCTCTATCGCCTCGATCACACCGCCGAACTGAGCGATTTGGGCAAAGTACGCTTCGGCCTGACGCTCGATTTCGTCGGTCAGCGACTCGATGAAATACGATCCTCCGAGCGGATCGGCGACATTTCCGACATTGGTTTCGTACGCAAGAATCTGTTGCGTACGCAATGCAACTTCGACGGATCGCTCGCTGGGCAGCGCGAGGACCTCATCCATCGAATTCGTGTGGAGTGATTGCGTTCCGCCGAGCACTGCCGCCATCGCTTCGTACGCCACGCGGACGACATTATTGATCGGTTGTTGGGCGGTCGCGCTGCAACCAGCCGTCTGCGTATGAAAACGAAGTTGCCACGAACGCGGATCTTTCGCTCCGAACTTCTCACGTAAATGACGCGCCCAGATGCGGCGTGCGGCACGAAATTTACAGATTTCCTCAAAAAAATCGATGTGCGAGTTGAAGAAGAATGAAAGACGCGGAGCGAAGGAATCGACATCCATCCCGGCGGCGATCCCCGCCTCAACGTAAGCGAAACCGTCGGCGAGCGTGAACGCCAACTCCTGCACGGCGGTGGATCCCGCTTCGCGGATATGATAACCGCTGATCGAGATCGTATTCCACTTCGGCATCTCGTCCCGGCAAAATCTCATCATATCCACGATGATGCGCACGTGCGGTCGCGGCGGGAAGATCCACTCCTTCTGGGCGATATATTCCTTGAGGATATCGGCCTGGATCGTGCCACCCAGCGACGCGCGCGGAATGCCCTTTTTCTCCGCCGCCGCGATATATTGCGCCAATGCGATGCACGCCGGACCATTGATCGTCATTGATGTGGTAATAATTCCCATGTCGATACCGGCGAAGAGTTGCTCCATGTCCGCGAGTGAGTCGACGGCGACACCGCACTTCCCAACCTCACCCAACGCCCGAGGCGCATCGGAATCATAACCCATGAGCGTCGGCATGTCGAAGGCCACGGAAAGCCCCGTCTGTCCTTGCCCCAGAAGGTAGTGATAACGCTCATTGGTCTGCCTTGCATTGCCGAAACCCGCAAATTGGCGCATGGTCCAAAGCCGTTCGCGATACATATTTGGATGAATTCCGCGCGTATACGGATACTCGCCCGGGTAGGCAAGATCGCGGGCGAGATCCCGCTGCGCCCCGTCCTGTGGAGCATAGAGCGGCTTTAGCGGGAGGTCGGAGATCGTTCGATTCGTTGCGCCCGAACCCGCTCCCGAACGAAGTCGCGCGGCCGCACGCCTGGCTTCCCAATCTTCCCGCTGCCGGTCAAACGCTGCCGGCAAACGCATTTCACCTTCCGATGAGTGATCGTCCGCTTTCACCACGAACCGCCCTTCTGACTGGAATCTCAACCAACGAGGCGCATGCATCGTCTGCTGGGCGCTCACGGCGAGTTTCCGCCGGATGCAAGCATGAACCTGAATTCCGGCATTCTTCCAAGGAGTACCTTCGACATGGCCGAACCTCAGAATCATGCATGCCAAATGGGGCATACCGGCCGGCCTCACAAAGTTGCCTTCATGAATACATGTTCGGAATTTCATAAAATTGGTGCTCTCTTCGGGCATCGCCCTTCTTCCCCATGCCCGCACTGAAGTCAGCGCAGTGATTACCGTTCGCGCACTAACGCGGCGCTTTGCGAACTTCGTTGCGGTCAACGACATCTCGTTCGAAGTCGCCGAGGGTGAGATATTCGCGTTTCTCGGTCCCAACGGCGCGGGAAAGACCACGACGATCCGCATGCTGACGACCTTGCTTGCGCCGTCATCGGGCCAAATCACCCTTAACGGCTTTGATCCAACAAAATCTCCCGACGATGTGCGTCGGTCGTTCGGCATCGTCTTCCAGGACCCGAGTCTGGACGGCGAACTCACCGCTACCGAGAACATGGAGATCCACGGCATGTTGTACGCCGTTCCGCGCGGATTGCGCCATCGTCGCACCGAGGAACTTTTGCGTTTGGTCGAACTATGGGATCGACGGAACGATCCAGTCAAGCGTTTTTCCGGCGGAATGAAGCGTCGCCTCGAAATCGCGCGCGGCTTGCTCCATCATCCCAAGGTCTTTTTCCTCGACGAGCCGACATTGGGACTCGATCCGCAGACGCGCAATCGCATTTGGGAGCATCTGCGCGATCTCAATGTGCGCGAGCGCATCACCGTCTTTTTCACCACGCATTACATGGAAGAAGCCGAGCGCTTCGCCCAGCGTATCGCGATCATCGACCACGGGCGGATCATCGCCCAAGGCACGGCCGCTGAACTCATGGAGCAAACCAAGACGACCTCCCTCGAAGACGCCTTTCTTGCGCTCACGGGCAAGGAAATTCGCGATGAGTCCTCCGGCGGCTCCGATCAGATGCGG
The DNA here is from genome assembly GCA_035937855.1 of Vulcanimicrobiaceae bacterium. Lineage (GTDB taxonomy): Bacteria > Vulcanimicrobiota > Vulcanimicrobiia > Vulcanimicrobiales > Vulcanimicrobiaceae > DASZHL01. Next base: position 10,830 of record DASZHL010000096.1, on the reverse strand, counting down.
CTCATGCAGCGCGTCTGGAGGAGATAACACGATGCAAACGATTTATATCTTGTGGTTGCGCGGGCTCAAGCGCTATTCCCGATCGCGGGCGCGGATCTTCGCCTCACTCGCGCAGCCCGTCCTTTTTTTGGTCGCATTGGGTTTCGGCTTCGGACCGATTTACACACGAGCGGGCGGAGGCGATTACATCACCTTTCTCGCCCCCGGAGTCATCGCGATGAGTGTACTCTTCACGGCGGTTTTCTCCGGCATGGATATCATCTGGGATAAGCAATTTGGCTTCCTCAAGGAAACTCTCGTCGCGCCGGTTTCACGCACAGCGATCTTGCTCGGAAGAATGCTCGGCGGCGCGACCGTTGCACTCATTCAGGGCTGCATCGTCTTCCTGGTGACGCTGATCGTCGGTTTCCGTCCGTCCACTCCGCAGGAGTTACCGCTCGCGGTGCTCTTCTTGTTCGCTATCGCGCTGCTGTTCACGGGCCTGGGGAGCGCGATTGCGGCGAAACTCGACGACATGCAAGGCTTTCCGCTGATCATGAATTTCCTGGTGATGCCGTTGTTTTTTCTATCGGGCGCGCTCTTTCCGCTCAACCAACTGCCCACGGCGCTCACCGTCGTCACGTCGCTAAACCCGCTCTCCTACGGCATCGACGGCGTGCGCGGCACTCTCGGTGGAATCCATCAATTCCCATACGCGCTCGACGCGGCCGTACTCGTCGTCGTCATCGCCGTCGTCACGACCGTCGGGACAATCCTCTTCTCTCAAATTGAGGCATGAAATTTTCGACGTCGGATGACGCGCACGCGACTAATCGAGGTTCCTGATCCAGTCGAGGTTGCGGCTGATGAGAAGTTCCTTCATTTCTGCATTATGGGTGTTTTTCATTGCGATACGTTGAGTATCAAAGCCATGTTCACGAGCGAGCGTCTCGATCTCGTCAGAACTATCGTACGTCATGAGAAAATCACCCTGCAACGTCGCGGCAATATCGAAAAGTTCTTCATGGTCGAGTTCGTAGTGGGTATATAACCTCCGTCCGGCTTTTTTCCCTGCGGCGGTATAAGGTGGGTCTATGAAGAATACCACGTTTGCACGGTGCGCGCTCCTTTTCAGAAAAGCGATCCCATCATCGGCAAAAAACTGAACGCGATCGGAAATTTTCGCGATATCCATAATACGGTTGTATAACGTCTTGGGATACCAACGTGATCCGATGCCTTTTCCGTTTTCGCCACTCTTCATAAGGCCGCTCCCAGGGGCCAATATTCCGCCGCGACTAACCCTGTTGCGGAGTATTGTAAGGAATGCCCTATCCTCCCGCGACAGACCACTTTTCATCAATTCATCCTGGACTGATTCGATTGTCACATCGAAATTAAGAATTTTCTCTGCAAGGATTTTGTGTGTGCCGTTGAGGATTGTTTCCCATACGGCACACACAAATTCATCGCGCTCGACCATAACCACGCCGTCAGCAAGCTGTTCAAACGCAACCGTAAGACTAACAATTGCACCCCCGGCAAATGGCTCGATAAGCGCTGCCGGCCTTCTAGGAAAATGCGCGAACCACTGGCGAATTCGTGGTATTAACCAAGTTTTTCCGCCAGGATAACGGAACGGGCTGCGTTGTCGGACCGAAGCAACATTCACAACTTTGTTGTGGACGACTATGGTACCGCTTCTGTGAGCGCCGGATATTACCACAATTACAGTTTCCTCGATGATCCCATGATCCCTCGCACTTGCTCCCTGAAGCTGCGATCCTTGATGCGTCGCGCAATATTATCGGCGGTAATCAAGTACTCGGTCTGCTTTTGGCCGTGCGCTCCACGCGCCATGACAATCAGTGCCTCACACTCCTTTCTCGGATCGCAAATCTCAGATGCAATACGAAGCGCGTCGAGCCCATACGCGACCTGCTCGGAACCTCGCATCGATCGCGCACATGCGATCAGCGCGTCACACATCAATTTCAGATCGCCAAATTCTTTCGCAACACGAACCGTTTCACGTCCATATACCGTCTGCTCGGGGCCTCGCGTTGCTCGCGTGCGCTGGAGCAGGGCTCGCACCAAAAGTTCCCTATCGTCTCCTTCCTCCGCAAGAGTCAAAGCTCGTATGGCGAGCCGCAAGGACTCCATACGGCGATCAGGAAACCGCCCGAGAAATCTCGATGCCCATATATACGAATATGCATCATGCGGATTCAATTCAAATGCTTGCCGGACGTGGCCCTCCACTTCATGAGAACGTCCGGAACGATGGGCAATTTTCGCCCGAAAGAGCGACGCTTTGGCCCTTCGTTTCTTATCAATCGATACATTCTCGGTAAGCGCTAGACATATACGATCGGCTATCCCCCAGCTTCGTGAATTCGCGGCATTGGTTTGCCGCCGGACGTGCCGAAGTGCATCCGCAACATCAATCCACGTATCAACAGCGTTCCGATCTTTTCCGGAAAAATTGATCGAAGAAATGATCTCTTCCAAAGCGGAGAGCGTACTGACTCCCGCTTCGTCGAGAAACACTTTCGCACGCTGGGCCGTCGCATTCCCAGCCTGTGAAGCGAACAGGCGAGTAAAACGATCCTTCTCGTCTCCAGGCTGGGAAGAAATAACCGTGGGCACGTTAATTACTACGCTCATAAATCAATTCACTCCGGACATCACCTATGCGCGTGATCCTCGCGACGTTCGCCGTCTTCCGATGTTCGCAAGGAGCCCGATACACACCAGGCTGACGACGAGCGAACTCCCACCAAACGAGAGGAATGGTAACGGAACTCCGGTGACGGGCCAGGTCGACGTGATGACGCCGAGGTTCACGAACGCCTGAATGACGATCGTGGCCGTGCAACCGATTGCGAGCAAGAACCCGAAGCGATCCGACGATGTGAGCGCGATGCGAACCGCCCGATATGCGAGTAAGACGAACAGCGCGACAACGAGCGTCGTTCCGGCAAAACCGAGTTCTTCTCCGAGTACGGCGGCGATAAAGTCCGTGTGCGCCTCGGGAAGATAGAAGTATTTTATGACCGAGAAGCCCAGGCCTACGCCGCTCACGCCGCCGCTACCCAGCGCGAGCAACGACTGAACGATATGGTAGCCCGCCCCCTGTTCGTCCGCCCACGGGTTGAGAAACGCCAGGAGACGTTTACTCTCGTATCCGCCCTTGTGCAAAAAACTGAAAACAAGAATCGGTATGGTCGCGAAAGCCACCGCCCCCAGATGCATGACGCGCGCGCCGGCTGCGAAGAACATCGCAGCCGCGGTGAAGACTACCAAACTCGCGGTCCCGACATCGGGTTCCTTAAAGATCAACAGCGCACAAGCACCGACGGCCACCGCCAGCGGAAACAGGCCCTTCGTGAACGACCGAATCAACTCGCCCTTGGCATCCAAAGCGGCTGCCAGATACACCACGAGTCCAAGTTTCGCGAACTCCGACGGTTGGATCGAAAACGCGCCGGATCCGAGCCAACGCTGCGCACCGTTGGCGCGCAATCCGATATGCGGAATCAACACGAGAATCAAGACCCCCAGCGTCAGCAGCAACGCCGCCGGACCCGTTCGCCGAAGCTTGCGGTAATCGAAGCGGTACGCCAACACGGCCGCTCCGCACGCAACCAGAAGCCAAACCGCTTGACGCTTGAGATAATACAACGCATCGTGATGCATGGCATACGCCGTCGCGCTCGATGCGCTGAAAATCATCACCAGACCAATCGCGGTGAGCACCGCGGCGGCTCCAACCAGCCAAATATCGGGACCGCGCGGGGCGGCGGATCGTACGTTAGAGGCCATGCGAGGGGACCCGCGCGGAGACCGCAGCGACAAACGCATCACCGCGCGCTTCCGCCGATATGAACATATCGAATGAGGTGCATCCGGGAGAGAGCAACACGACGTCGCCCTGCTGCGCAATGCCGCGAGCCGTTTGTACCGCCTCTTCCATCGATGCGGCACGATGCACCGGAATTGCCCCCACGACCCGGGCGATCTCGTCGGCAGCCTCTCCGATCAGGACGACGGCCCGCGCATGAGCGGCGATTGCCGCCCGCATCGCGTTGAAATCCGTCCGTTTGGAGCGTCCGCCCGCAATCAATACGACCGGCTGCGCGAATGAAGTCAGGGCGGCAACTACCGAACTTGGATTGGTCGCCTTCGAATCGTCGACGTAGCGAACGCCGTCGATTTCAGCAACCGGCGCCAAGCGATGCGGCAAGGGCGCGAAGCGGCGAACCGCATCACGCATTGCCTCAAGATCGAGTCCCGCGGCCAAGCCGATCGCGAACGCCGCCATCACATTGGCGACGTTGTGAGTGCCGATCAAAGGAATCTCGGCGATGCGCAAGAGTTCTAAGGTCCGAGGGTCACCCGTCGGCGGAGCATGGACGATGGAATCACCGTGCAAATAGACCGCCGCGTGATGGTTGCCGCTCGGCGAGAAATACTCGCTGCGCGCGTGCAAACGCTTCGCATCGTCGCCGCTATGCAGACGCTGCAAGTACGGATCATCAAAATTCCCCACGAAAACGTCGTGGGAATCTTGATTGGCGAAGATGCGAAACTTCGCTTCGGCGTACTCCTCCATTGAATAATACCGATCAAGATGATCCGGAGAGATGTTGAGAATCGCGGAGATCCGGGGCTTGAACGAGCGAATCGTCTCCAGTTGGAACGATGAGACCTCCGCGATCACCCAATCAGCGGGCTGCGCGACGGACGTCTCGGCAATCAACGCGTTTCCGATATTGCCCCCAACGTGCGTCGTCTTCCCCGCGGCACGGAAAAGCGCCCCTACCAGCGCAGTCGTCGTCGTCTTCCCCTTCGTCCCCGTGATCGCCACGATCGGTGCGCGGCAGATCCGATAGGCTACTTCGATCTCGCTGAAAACCGGAATACCGGCTCCTTGCACGCGCCGCACGAGCGTTCCGTTGAGCGGAACTCCCGGGGAAAGCACACAGACGCTCAACTCACCGAAAACCTTGTCCAGGTGTTCGGGCGGAACGAAACTCACTCCGATCGCTTGGAGATCTGCAATCGTCCCGGCCGGCAGCGCGCTCGCGTTCTCATCGGTCGCAATAACGCTCGCTCCGCGCTCGCGCAAGACGCGGCAACTCGCGACACCGCTTCGCCCCAGACCAATGACCAGCGCGCGCTCGCGGGAGTCGAAATATCGGAATTCGCTCATCGCGTCACCGCCGTTCCCACAAGCGCGAAAAGAGTCGACGCGATCCAGAAACGATGCGTCACTGTCCTTTCGGGCATTCCGCCAAGTTCAAAATGATGGTGCAACGGACTCATGCGAAAGATGCGCTTTCCCGTTCGTTTGAAGGATGATACTTGAATGATGACCGAGAGCGTCTCGGCGACGAAGACTCCGCCGATCAATGGTAAGAGTAACACGTTCCCGAGTACTATTGTAGTCGCCGCAAGTACTCCGCCCAAGGCCAGTGACCCAACGTCGCCCATCATAATTTTGGCCGGATACCGATTGTAGATCAAGAAGGCACATACCGCCGCGAGCACCGCTGCGTCGACGTTGAGTACGCCGAACATCCCGGCGCGATACGCCCACCATGCCGTCACCAACAACGGCGGTACGATGCATCCACCGGCTAAGCCGTCGAGCCCATCGGTGAGGTTGACGGAGTGCGTCGTAGCGATGAGCGCAAGCACGGCCAAGACAAAGAACCACGCCGTGGGAACGAATAGGTGCAGACTCATGGCCTGCAATACGAAATTCGCACCATGCGAAAACCCTATCGCCGACAGCGCGACCAGCAATGCCACCACAATCGACGCGAGGAATTTTACTCGCGCGCGCAAACCGCGATTCCGTCCGCCGCGTACCTTCACGAGATCATCGAGAAATCCCACCACGCCGCACCCGAGCCCGGCGACGATCACCGTCAACGCAAACCGATCGTGGGCAAACGGGATCACCGCAACGAGCGCGAGCAAGAACAGCAGGCCACCCATGGTCGGCGTTCCCGTCTTAACGGCGTGCGTGCTCGGCGCATCCTCGTACGCGTACTGATGATATTCGAGCGAACGAAGGAGCGCGATCAGCGGTCGCACGGACACCGCACCAACGAGGAACACCACAGCAAAAATCCAGAGCGCGCTCAAGGGGATCTCTCCAACAGAGGATTCGGACCCTCGCCGCGCCACTTCAGCACGACGATCGGCGTCTGCTCATCGCCGTTCCCGTGCGGATTGCTCCGCAATACCCGCTCGATGAGCGAACGTGCGACGCCCGCTGAGGCTCCCAAGATTTTCGCGATTCCCAAGTCGTTGGCGTCGACGATCACCGCATGCGCGCCGACGCGTTCGGCGATTTCCACGCTGACGCCGTCGGGGTTTTCCGGACCGAGAACGATCATCCGCTCAAACGGCGGAAGCGTTCCGGTGTAGCCGTCGATCGCCGAAATCGCCTCGCCCAAAATCTCGTAAAAAACCCCGCGTTTCCCACGCAAACGACCGATTGCGTGCATCACCGATGCGTAGAGCACCTTGCCGACACCAACGTCGTCGATGACCAATTGCAGGGACTCGGGCTGATTGACCGTCGCCAGGGAACCCGCGCGCGCGGCGAGCGCGTAAGCCAAGCGACTCGGACGAATCCGCTCGGCGGAGATCGCCCGGTTCTGCGCGATAGCGACCGGCGTCTCGGAAACGGCAATAACGTCATCGGACGTGACTATTCCGCGCACCGCATCGGCAACCAATCCCGGAAGATCATCCCCCGCGAGGATTAAGCGTGTGCGAACCGGCAGTGCCGTGATACCCGGGGCGATTCCCTCGACGTCTACGGCGAAGCGCGAGCGCTCAGCCACCGATGCCCCGCCCACGCGTACGATGCTTGAGGGCCGCACGCACTTCGTCGCGATCGTCGAAGGCTTGTCGGCGATCCCCGATGATCTGATACGGCTCGTGACCCTTTCCCGCAACGAGGATCATGTCGCCGCTCGCCGCGCCTTCAATTGCGACCGAGATGGCTCGGCGGCGATCGAGTTCGACAATCGCACGATCGGGCCGCAACATCCCGGCGAGAATTTCGTCGACGATCACTTGCGGTGCTTCACCGCGGGGATTATCACTCGTGACGATAACGCGATCGCTCAGGCGTTCGGCAATGCGCCCCATCTCCGGGCGTTTTCCTCGATCGCGACCGCCGCCGCATCCAAACACGGTCCACGTTCGTCCGCTGTTGATCTCCCGCACCGAAGAAAGGACGCGCTCGAGCGCATCAGGCTTGTGCGCATAATCGACCAGGACGCGAAGACCGTCGCCGTCGATCCGCTCCATTCGCCCCGGAACGTTCGCGAATGCTTCGAGGGCACTCGCACTGACGGCATCGGGAACGTCAAACAATCGGGCGACCGCGATCGCGGCCAGAGCATTGGAAACATTGAAGCGACCGAATAAACGAATCCGGAAATGCGCGGTTCCGACATCGAAACTCGCACCGTCTTGCGTGGTCCGCACATCGCGCGCGGAGACGTCGGCGGACTCATCGAAGCCGAACGACATCACGCGCCGTTGCGAACGCAGTTCCTGCGCCCAGCGGCGACCATGCGGATCGTCGATGTCGAGTAACGCGATATCCGCGAGATCGAACAGACGGCGTTTGGCAGCGGCATACGCTTCCATCGTCCCGTGAAAGTCGAAATGATCGCGCGTCAAATTCGTGAAAACGCCGGCAAAAAAATGGACATCGGCCACTCGATCGAGCGCAAGCGCATGCGAGCTAACTTCCATTGCCACCGCCTGGGCGCCGAGCGAACGCAAACGACGCAAGGTCTCCTGTAATTCGAGCGAGAGCGGAGTGGTATTCGTCAGAGGCCAAGTCTGGTCGCGAAAACCCACCCCCAACGTCCCGATGCGGCCGGTCGGAACGCCCCCGGCGTTGAGAATCGCCTCGATCAAGAACGTCGTCGTCGTTTTTCCACTCGTCCCCGTGACCCCGACGACCCGCATTGCCTTGGACGGTTCCTCGGCGAAAACGCTCGCCAAGCGCGATGCGGCGCGGCGCGTGTCGGGTACCGCGACGGATACCGCACCTGCGGCGAGCACGCGCTCCGTGATCTCCTCATGAGGCTCATGTACGACTGCGCAAACCCCTCGCGCAAGGGCGGCCTCGATAAAGGAATGTCCGTCGACCTGCTGACCACGCAAAGCGACGAAAATTCCGTCGGCGACGACGGAACGTGAATCATCTGCCATAGCGACGACCTTGCGCTCGACGTTCCCTTGAACGCGCGCCTCGTCCAGGGCTGCGACAAGACGACGCAGCGAGGACGAGCGTGACGGAACCTCAGTCATAACGAAGGCTTCGACGCCAGGGGCCGATCCACCAGGTTGGTCCGCGTCGGCAAGATTCCATCGTGGAGCATCGCCGCACGGGCGATACGCACGAACGCCGGAGCTGCGACCTGGCTCCCGTAAATCGAACCGGACGGCCGATCCACTTTGACGAGGATGACGAAGCGCGGACGATCCGCCGGGATCATCCCGACAAACGACGCCACGAACGCGCCTGAGGAATAATATCCGTTCTCTGCGATTTGCGCGGTTCCGGTCTTCCCCGCAGTCGTGTACCCCGGAACCTGGGCGGTTGGATTGCCCGTTCCATGAAGGACGACCGCGCGTAAATACGTGCGTAAAATCTCCGCCGTGTGCGCCGAAATGACCCGCCGCTCGATCTCGGGACCATATTGGTAGATGCTCCGCCCGTCGGGATCGAGGATCGCATCGACCACCCGCGGACGGATAAGAACGCCGCCGTTAGCGAAGGCACAATACGCGCGGATAAGCGAGATCGGCGTGATTGCGATTCCTTGGCCGAAAGCGATTGTCGGCAGCGAAGTACCGCTCCAGTCCTGCAACCTGGGGACGATGCCGACGCTCTCGCCTGGCAACTCGATTTCGCTGGAATGACCGAATCCGAATTTTTGGAGCGCGTCGTCCATGCGCCGTTTGCCGATACGCAACGCGACCTCAGCCGCACCGACGTTGTGCGAATATGCAATGATGTCGCCGAGCGTTTCAGAGCCGGACGTTCCGGCCATCAGGCCATCCTCGGCGTTATGGATGACGCGACCACCGACTTCGATACTGTCGCGATTGGGGAAACGGGACTCCGGCGTTACGATCCCGCTATCGAGCGCCTCGGCAGCGGTAATCAATTTGAAAGTTGAGCCGGGCTCGTATGATTCGGTGATCGCCCGATCCCGCCGGTCCTCGTCCGACGAGCTTTCATAATGCTGCGGATCATAATCCGGGGCGTTCGCCAGCGCCAGAATCGCGCCGCTCCACGGATCCATAACGATCGCCGTCCCTGAGCGGGCATGCCACTTGCGGATCGTTTCTTCGAGAATCTGCTGCGTCGTGAACTCAAGATACGAGTCGATCGTCAAGCGGATTCCGTCTCCTTGCACCGCTTGCCGATTTACTTGCGGATGTACAAACGGGAGCGGACGATTGAACTCGTCGGTGATGATCGAAATCTGACCCGGCTTTCCGCGCAAAATTCCGTCGAACGAATACTCCAGACCCTCAAGCCCGTCGTCGTCGGCTCCCGTGATCCCGATCACGGTCGAAGCTGAACGCCCGTCATAAATTTCGCGCATGCCCGTTTCATCGGGCTCAATTTCAATGCCCGGCAATTTCATCGCCGAAATGCGGTCGGCGATATTTTGTGAAGCCTTGCGCCGCAACAGACGATGCGGCGTGCCGTCGGTCAACGCGGAAAGGATGCGCTCTGTCGAATAGCCTAAGAGCGGTGCGAGACGCATTGCAGTCGCCGCCTTGTCCCGTACGAGCGCCGGCTCCGCGAACACATTTGAAGCGGGAGCCCACCCGACCAGGCGAACTCCGTTCCGATCGTAGATCGATCCGCGCTGAGCGGGAAGATTCAAGATCGCCGAATGCCGGACGCGTGCCATAGCTGCGAGCTTGGGACCCTCGAGCACTTGGATAATAAAGAGGCGCAGCACCAGAAACGCGGCGATCCCTGCAAGGATGTAGAAGAACAGCTTTGCGCGAGATGCCGATCGTCGAACGTTGCGGTGTTCCGATACGACGCGCGTTCCTCCGCGCGTTTTCATTTCAGCCAGTCACGAACCGACCATAGGAACGCGAGAGCGCTGCTCTGACGCTGCGCGACGTGCTCGGTGGGAATGTCGACGACGGTAAAACTCTGAGGTTCGGTCATCCCAAGTTCGCGCGCGTACTGCGAGAGCCGCTCGCGTGATTCCAGCGTCGAGAGCACATCCTGGAGATGCGCCGTCCGCGCTTGGAGCTGGGTCCGTTCGTGGGTTGCCGCCACGAGATCGTAATTCAACTGCGTCGCCTTAGCCATCAGCAAAAGATACACCATGACGAGCGCAGTGACCGATACGACGGAAACCACAAGGCGTGCGAGCATCGCGTAGCGCGTGCGCGCGGCAATCTTCCGGCGCCGTTCGCCGGCCCCGCGACCGCTGCGAATCGCTGCGGACGAAGGAAGCGTCGGGTGTGTCACCCGGGAAAGCGAACGAGCGATCATACGGCACGCTCGGCAACTCGCAGCTTCGCGCTGCGGGAGCGAGGATTACGCAAGATTTCATCGGCGCCGGGACCGATCGGTTTTTTCGTGAGCACGTTCATACGCGAGTCGCTCCGAAAGGTCTGTTTGACGATGCGGTCTTCAAGTGAGTGAAAACTGATTGCGGCGATACGCCCGCCGACACGGGTGACGTCGATCGCTCCGGCGAGTCCCCGCTCAATCGAGTGTAACTCATCGTTGACGGCGATCCGCAAGGCTTGAAACGTCCGTGTGGC
>DASZHL010000095.1:0-24984 GCA_035937855.1 Vulcanimicrobiaceae bacterium | reverse complement strand
GCGCGCCTTGCTCCGTCTGAAGAACGCGAGCGCCGTCGAACTCGATCGAGGGCGCGTCCGCGCCCTCGATCGCGATCGTCTCCAAGCCTTCGCCCACAACGTCCACGCGCCGCCGGTGTGAAGGTTCCGCTACTGCGCGTTTCCCCGCTCGTTCGCGAATCCTGGACTATATGCAGACCGAACCGGATGACCTATCTTCAAGTGATCTCCTCATTCTGCTCGAACGATGGTGGGGAATCGATGTCACCGCGCTCACCTATGCGCCCGTCGGTTCTATTTGCCATCATTGGAATGCGACGGATTCAGACGGGCGGCACTTCTTTCTCACCGCTCACGAACTCTATGGGGCCGGATCCCGAACCAAACGTTCGTCCCGTCTCGCCGAACTCAATACACTCTATCGAGCCACGCTCATGCTCCGTGAGCAAGCGCAACTCGAATTCGTGGTGGCGCCCTTACTCGACTCTACCGGCAACATTTTTCACATTGTGGGGAGACGATATGCCGTTGTCGTGTTCGCATATGTCGAAAGTATCTGCCTAGACTATTGTGAGTCCCGGTCGGACAATGAGCGCCGTGCCGTTCTTCTGCTTCTCCGCCGACTTCACGCAGTGGCACCAACGATGCTGCGCACATTGGTCCAGCGAGAGGATTTCTCGATCCGGTACCGGGCCGAACTCGACGCTGCTCTGGAAACGATCGATAATGCCTGGGACGGCGGACCGTATGCTGAATGTTGCCGTAACCTGTTGCGCGAATACGCAACCCCACTCCGAAGACTATTCGCTCTCCATGACGACCTCTGTGCCCAACTAGGTGAGCCATTGGATTCATGGGTTCTCACGCATGGAGACTTGCATGCGGGGAACATCATACGGACCGGCAACGGCGCTCTCGCTCTCATCGATTGGGAGACCCTCTTAATCGCTCCTCGCGAGCGCGACCTCGTCTATGCCGGGACCAGCATTGCAACGGATTGGCGACCGTATTCGAGCGAAGCGTCGCAGCCGCTGAAATTCGATCCAGGCGCGTTCCAACTCTATCAGATGCGATGGCCCCTCGCCGAGGTTGCTAAAGACGTATCGCGATTTCGAAAGCCGCACGCGGATACTGCCGATTCACAGAGATGGTGGCAAGACTTCGTCACCAATCTGGAGGACGCCCGGAGGCGGCTGGAGCCGGGTTGAAAGCTCCGGCTAACCATTTCCATTTCATGACGGGCAAAGAAGGCTGCTCGACCGCATTGAACGCTCGCATGATCTACTCAGAGCGCGATTACCTTGAGTGCCAACGAAAGCGATGTCTCTTCTCGACCCCACATCGGAGAAGATTTTGAAGTACTCACCGAAAAGGGAGCAGCTCGCCGCTTACCGAAAGCGTTCTCCATGGAAGCTCAAGAGTGCGAGGTTCTCGGGAAGCATTCAGCGTTCATCATCTCTTTTGCGCAAAAGTTATTATTTCCGTGGTCCTTATGCCGTTTTGCCCCTGCTAAATACGTGAAAACGCTCGAAAAGTGACCGCCTCGTTAACGCTTACGGGAGCTCCGTATTTTTGAGATAATAGGAGATTCACGATGAAGGCCAATACGAACCGGGCGAATCGGCTTGCTTTTGATAGTGTTGCTACAAGCTATGATTCTTCGCGTCCAGCGATGTCCGACAAGGTTGTCTCCGATTTGATGACGCATGCGAACCTGAGGTCCGGCTCGCGCGTCCTTGAAGTCGGGGCCGGCACCGGGCAGCTAACGATAGCGCTATTGGATAGAGGTCTTCAGGTTACGGCCCTAGAGCCAGGAGATGCGCTTCGAGAAAGGCTTATAGAAAAGACCAAAGGGCACAACAATGTCGTTGTCCGGCCCGATCTCTTCGAAGAGTATTCGAATGAGAACAATGCATTTGACGCCATAGTATCTGCTAATGCCTGGCATTGGGTCGACCCGTCAGTTGGTTATTCGCGCGCGGCGAACTTACTTCGTCCCCGAGGGGCACTGGGCGTAATTTGGAATTTTCCGCTACTCTCTGATCAAATGCTTCGAGACCGTCTTAATAAAGAGGTTTTTTCCGGGAAAGGGAATTGGCCTGATCTTGCAAAGGGAAATGACCATTTTGATAGTATCCAAGCGAGTGCGCTAGAGGGGCGAAAGGAAATAGTCGAAAGCAACTTATTCTCTGATCCATGGTGGACGTTCCACGAGGAAAATTTCTCATTAACGATCGACATGTACATTGAGTTCTTGAAAAGTTACGCAAATGTCGCAATTTCTTCAGCAGAGCGACAAATAAAATTGAGAGAGGATGTATTAAAAATCGTCGGCAACTGCGAATCAATCGATCTAACAAATTTTGTGTATATTGCAGTTTCTCATGAGGAAAAGCGCGATATAAAGTTGGAGATTGTTTCTCCAGAAAAACCCGCAAGAAAGCACTCATCCTGGTGAGAAATAGGATAATCTCAATCGAAGCGCTTGCCTCTCGATCGAAAAAAGATCTTGTGCGGGATGGCTTTTCCCTGCTCCCCAACGTCGTTGAAAAAGATCTGCTTACAGATTTCATTACGGAGTTCGCTCGCGTAATTCGCCCCGAGTGTACGGCTATAAGTCCCCTGACTACGCTCAGATCATATACTTTTGAACCGCATAAATCCCTAGAGATGCGCAGAAGCCTTTACGGAATGCAGTCTTTTCATAAACTATCAAGACCTCCTGTTCTTTATAAAATAATCGAGCTGCTGCTCGGTTCTGACATTTTTGTTCAACCGCGCAAATTTCTCAGATTGGCACCCCCAGGAAAAGCGTTCGAAACAGAACCGCACCAGGACTATCGTTACGTTCAAGGGTCCGTTGATACCCTAACAGTTTGGATTCCTCTTCATGACGTGGATGAACAAAATGCACCTCTCCGCTTTCTTCCTGGATCACATCACAAGGGCCTCTGGCAATCTCACCAAAGTTCTGAAAACAAGCTACCACAAATTGTTGACATAAGCCCTCATGATCATCGCTGGGTCACTGTTCCCGCGAACCTTGGAGATGTGATTATTTTTCATTCTCTTACTGTTCATGCAGCGTTACCTAATTGCACACAAAACAATAGATTTTCCATTGACGTTCGATATCAACGCCTCAATGACTATATAAGCCATTCAGCGCTGCTTGCACCATATGTTCTGCCAGCAGAAGAAGCAGCTGATCCAACGAAGTGGACGATGGATCCTAATGTACTCTTGCCCGAGTCACATTTTCTTGTTCCTTCGCAAAAACATGACGAATGTCGCATATTTAACCTTGAAAGTCAGTTTTGCAGATTCGCTCTCCTCGGAGATTGACGATGGTAACAGTTTCTAACTTCGTGGATTCAACTGAACTGCTACGAGATGAACCCTCTCTCAGAGCTAGACTCGATCGTGACGGGTATTTATACTTGCGCGGAATCCTTCCTCGCTCAAAGGTTGACGAGCTTCGAACGCGGGTGCTGGAGGCCGCCAGGGAGTTTTTTATATTACGAAGTGCTGACGATAATCTCGAAGAAAATACGATGAATATATCCGCCCCCGATGAATCGTGTTCATATGACAAATTTTATCGTTATATATGGTCACTTGAGATTTTTCATAGTTTGGGACATGTCCAAGATATATTGCGCGTTATTTCTGCGCTTCTACGTGTCCAAAGCCAAGAAGACATTCTAATCCATCCTCGCAAACAGCTACGGGCTGCGCTTCCTCGACAAAAGCCTCTCGTAGATTTACGTGAAGGGTGGCATCAAGATTATCCGGAAATACAAGGAGCACTTTCGACGATCACTGCATGGGCTCCATTGGTGCCTGTTGGTCCACGGACGGGCGCACTTGCGATTGTCCCTGGAAGTCATAATAACGGAATTTTCCCTTTGCGATTGGCGAGTGGTCCTGCTGGTTGGGAGGCTACAGTTGAACCGGCCACGGTACACTCTGGGGAATTATTTCCAGGAGATGTCCTTCTATTTAGCCCTCTGACCCTCCATCGTCCTATGCCTCACACTGGAAACTCATTTCGATTATCGATGGACGTACGATACCAGCCGATATCAGAGGAGATTAGCGAAACTTGTTTACAAGCGTTCGATCAAACATACGGTTGGGAGGATGTCTATGCGAATTGGTCGGAATCCTCAACGCATCGATTTTACTGGACGAAGTATCCTATCCATGTAATTCCTTGTGATCGATCATGGGATGATTGGCGCGAGGCTGAAGCTTTGGCTGCTGGCAGAGCCGGAATGAAACGTGCCTGCAAGGCTCTTCAACTTGTGGCTGAATTTAGTCCTCATCTTCACGCTCGTGAAGAAGCTGCCCGTCTCTTGAAATCAATTGCACCATAGGAGTTTCCAAACAACTGGGGCATCGTCACCTCCCTCACGACACCGAGACTGAACGATCCTTGTTGTTGCTCGAAGGGATACACAATGGATTGCTAAGCACTTCTTGCTTAACTCCGACCTGCGAAACGTCGTTATGCCCTTATGGGGATTGGTAATATTTTTATATATCGTTCTTATTGCGTCTTTCTGCGTTGCTTTTCGGGCATCCCAAATTTAATGAGGTAGAGGATTTCCTCGTGCTGAGGGTCACTTCCCACAACCTCAGATGCAATCTGTTCGTTAATCGCAGGAGTCATCCAAGCTCCTAACTGCGATTCATAGAGCGCAAGTAAAAGAGCTTGCCCCATTCGTCCCAAATCAGTCAGATGGTCAAGGTAACCATCCAACTCTCCTTTTCGCCTTTCCCTTAAGGTGTCCCAATGAACACCCAACCAAAATATGCCTCCCCCGCCTCCAACCCACCATTGTCCCTGAGTAGATTGAAGTAAGGCATGCCTATCCATGATTTTGTTCGATGGAACAAAACAGTGCTTATCCGGGAACATCTTGTATGAGATGTTCTCAATACCCTCGATGCCTTGAGACGTAAGATACACAACGACGCCGGGATTTTTTTTCGCGCATTCATACAAACTCGATAAGATAAAGTCAAACACAGCTTTTGAGATTACATCTCTCGCAAAACGGCGACAACTCCGCCTATCGAGAGCGGCCTCCAGTGCCGTTCGACGAGGCGTTTCCATGAAATACTTGACTCGCTGCAGATTGTCTTCATTACTATCTTCGCAACGAGATCGCGCTGATTTTTCTTCAACGGCACACGATAAGTACTCAATGGCTCGAGCCCATCCATATTTCATAAGTACATTTGCCTTTGAGGAGTCGCTTTCCGTCGAAAGAATTCCCCTTCTACATAATAAATCAAATTGTATTGGGAAAGATTCTCCCCGGTCATAATTCTTACCATCTATTCGCCGACTCAACTCAAATATGCATTGTGCCTCTTGAAGGCTTAAGGGAGTACGTCCCCTTAGTGAACTCAGCAGCACTGCTCGCACAAGTCGAATCCGACGACGGTCGTTTTCGCCATCAAAAGCTTGTGGTAACATCTTATCCATTTCCATCCACTTTCTTTTGATGCATCACGCCAACGGACAAGATCGGTTGCGAGATTGCATCTAAGCCTATCGCTTTTGCAAGAGCCACTCCGTCATAAGTTTGAATATGTGCGTATGCATAGCCACTAAGTTTAGAAATAACAGAAAATTGGTAATCAGCATGACCAGCATCAATCGCGACGGCACGAAACGAACGGGAATCTCGATAGCGCCAGGCGGCTCGTTCCATCATTGAAGCTAATAGAATAACTGCAAAAAACTGTTGATCCGGGTTCTCACCACAAAGAACATTCAGGGCAGGTATCGCCGAGAAAAGCGGCTCTCTCCCATTTTCCCTCGGAAGACAATCCAACGAGTTGTCTCGGACATTGTAGTGGAACCATCCTTCTGGAAGGGGCCCGGTAGAGAAGTACACGAAACACTCCGTCGGATGCCGAGCGCCCCCAGAAGGAATCGATTTAAAGAGAAGCTCAAGCTGAACATGATCTTCATTGACGCTTGGATTAAGGCGTTGTCGCTCACCAAATGTCCCGTCGAAAAGAATCGCTAATTGTTCATGAAATCCCATCCGCGAGATGTCTTCCGAGCTTCGATGAAAGATGCGCTCGATTTTCTCGAGGTGAATGCGCAAAGTTGATGGGAGATTTAGATATACGCCTGGGTATGGGTCAATCTCTAGGTATGAACGCATAAGAGAATTGTCGTCTTTGAAGGCACTTTTTTGAGACATATTTAGAAATGGATAGCATCTGGTAGCGGAGTGATAAAAGGCCCAATCTCGCTCATGACTCAACGCGGAGCAGCTCTCACTATGATCAATGATGAGCAGTTCTGATACGCAGAACTTCCACAGCTGCTCCGTAACAGAACGCACGTCGTCCTCAGTATTCCATAGCAGAAGGGCATCCTCGCGAGAGAAATACTCTGGCAGAACGGATAATGCCCAAAGAAGGCGAGGATCATCCAATATCAGAGGGGGAGATCCAGAGGAAATCTCAAGCACGATTCTCCAGCCGCTCGCCGTTTCATCAGTGTAAACGAGAAGACCCGGGTTTTTAGCCCATAAACGTTCACCCATCGCAAGCAAAACCTACTCAAATCTTCCTTGGGCGCCAGTGTGACTTGGTTGCAACTTATAAGAATTTCTTAAAAGTGCGGAGTTCTCAAAATCCGTTCTTCGTCCGTCGGTTCTGTGCCAAAAGTTCGGATGTCTTTTGACGAGCAGCCTTCTATGAGAAGTCCGCTATCCGTTTCCGAGGTCCGTAGCATCGTTTTTATGCCGTTGAGAGCACGGAACCGATCACGGAAGCGATAGGGCAATAAAGGATTACGAGAACTCCGCATTCTTGAGAAAAGCGCTAGGATTCGCTGTTTTCAAGTTCTCCGAGCGGGTCATCCACCTGTATAAGGTTACATGCACCTGTCTGCAGTAGACCCACAGTCACGGCAGACTCATTTGCGCGATGCGCAAACTGCATGGAATCGCGGACGGTTTCGGTCATGGTCACTCCTTCATAGTCTTCGCTGCCCAATGTTTGGGCAGACCAGCAACTTTCACGTAGCGAATCGGAATCCTGCCGAGAACGGTTCGGCGGACAGAATAAAGCATTGTATCGAGTGTCCGAGGAACGCGACAACCGCATGATAACTCATGGGGAAAAAGTCTCTTTTCTGAGGCTGAAAGGACCTGTTTTGCGAGATCCTTGGAGGGACGAATTCCAACGAGCGTCGCTATCGCACCGGAGAAACGATCTATGACGAGGGCGAAATGTGGCCGTACCTCGCATTCGTCCGCTCCGGCAAAGTCGTCTACACTCTGCTCTCTCCAGACGGAAAGACTCACTCGCTCGGTGAGCGCCTCTCCAACGATCCTCTCAACGAGACGGGGACCTTCGACGGGGGCGGCGCCACAACCCGAGCAGAAGCGTTGACCGACTGCGCCCTCGTCCTGCTTCCCACCGACGCCATCTTGCGTGCGTGTCGGCTCGACGCCGAACTCGCCGTCGGGTTCCTCATCGACGCCTCCCAAGCCCGGCGTCGTTCGATCGACACCATTGCCGACCTCGCGTTCGCCCACGTTCTCCAACGCGTCGCCAAGTTTTTGCTCTCGTACGCTCCCTCGACAACGGGCATGGCCCGCGGGCTTTCGGGGATTGAGAATCTCTCCCAAGCACAGATCGCCGCCGCCGCCGGAACCGTCCGCGATATGGCCGCGCGCGCCTTGCTCCGTCTGAAGAACGCGAGCGCCGTCGAACTCGATCGAGGGCGCGTCCGCGCCCTCGATCGCGATCGTCTCCAAGCCTTCGCCCACAACGTCCACGCGCCGCCGGTATAAGATTCAGCGACTCCGGAATTTTCTAGAGGCCAAACCTGAATGTGAGTTTTTCTTCTTCGCGCGGAACAAAGCCACGTTCCAGACCGCGCTCCACGAAAGGTTCAATAAGGTCTGCGGACATCGCCTGCGCGAATGGTCGTGAGAAGCAACGGAACTGCGCGATGCAACCCGTAGCAGGCGGGGCGATGAGCTTGCCGAGAAGGAACGCATTCCCTCGCCACTTCGGATTCTTAGGGTCCGGCGGCTTCAATGCAATCAGCGTCCTTTTTTGCGTGAGCGTCGAGAGGGCCGTGTGCATACTCCCACCGTCGAGCGAACTCTGCATTAAGAAGGTTGCCGTTGATAGTCCGCTCTGCAACCGATCGCGTGCCACGAGGCTGAATTTCGATACTTCGCAGCCGATCGGCGATTCAGATAGAAGGCATCCGCCAGCATCAACAATCCGCTGCGCGAGTTCCGCATTTGCCTTCGGATAGACTGTATCGAGGCCATTGCCAAGCACGGCAACGGTTCGCAAACCGCATTCAAGCGAGACCGCATGGGCAATCGTATCGGTCCCGAGCGCGAGCCCCGAGACAATGATCGTCGAGCGCCGACGCGTGAGTGAATCGACAACCTTCATCGTTGCGCGCGTTGTCTTATCATCAGGTTCGCGCGTCCCAACGACGGCGACGGCGTTTGCCCAATCATCGGGGAGCGTTCCGCGAAAATAAAGAAAGGGCGGCGGATCGACAATATTCCTCAAGGGTTGGGGGTATCGAAGGTCCCTCATCGTTAAAATGTTTATTCCTTCGCGGTTACTTTGCTCGCAGATCCGCTTTGCGGCCTCCAGAGCGTCGTTTCGCTCAGTCTCAGGCCGGCCAGCAGCGAATTTCTGAAGCAACGGTTGAGGATCTGCTTCGTCCATCCACTCGTCCGCCGCGAGGACACGGTATATTGTTCGCGGGCCGATCCCGTCCATCTGCGACCAGGCTAGCAGCGCTATTTCAGCGGGTTTTAGCATCTTCGATCATTCAAAACGGCAACGCTTCACGCAATTGATCCTCCAACGTCGGCCTCACCTGCGCCACACCGGCGCGCCGTTCGTTCCTTGGCTACCACAAGGGGAGCGTCGTCATCCATGGGCCTCCGCTTTCGACGCCGCTTGATCGTGCTCCGGTTCTTCTGATCGATGGAAGACGATGCGGCGTGGGAGGGCGGGGGCGCAGTTCGCCCAGCACCCCAAGTCGCCAGGCATGAGGGCAGCCGAATTGAGAACATCATGTTTCCCGAATCCATTCAAATGGGAAACTTTCCTTCGATTTGCATATCCCGCATACGAGGTGGGGTATCCAGGAGTATGCCTATCAAACATTCCGACCTCCCATCCCATATTGAAGACACAATCCGTTCCGTTGCAACGCTTGAGGAAGAGCACGCAAATAAAGCCACCGCATTTCATCGCATCATTGCGAGAGTGGCGAGATTTTTGGGAAGTCCGCGGTTTTTCGTAAGTCTTACGGTCGTTATAGGATTATGGATTTTGATAAATTTCCTCGCTGTTTTTCTGAAAATGGTCCCTTTTGATCGCCCTCCATTTGCCGGACTTCAATTCGTTGTTTCCCTTTTCTCGCTCTTCATGACGACCTTGATTCTCGGAGCGCAACAAAGAGACGAGCGAATTGCCACCCATCGAGAACGCCTGACCTTACAGCTTGCCGGCTTAATCGAGCAAAAGTCGGCAAAAATTATTCAGTTACTCGAAGATCTGCGCCGTGATAGTCCCTTCGTCCGCAATCGCGTCGACACCGAAGCAGCCGCCATGGCAACTCCCGGCGCCCCACAAGCCGTACGAGAGGCAGTCAAAGAAGTCCATTAGAGTAATTTGCTTCTTGCCGTACACGTCGTCGCTACACGGATGAACCCATGGAGTGCCGCGCCTTTCGTACCGCACGGGATCGATCAGAGTGATCAATACGTTCACATCGAGAAAAAACGTCACGGCTACTCGTCACGTATTTGATTCACCAATTTGGGCGTCATCGGCGCAACGCCGGAAGGTATTGGTAATAAGGGTACCCCATTACGCACTCTCCCGACCTGTGGATTGGGTCGCAGAGCTTGCCGTGCGAGCAAGGAGATTACCTGCCCCACGCTCTTACGCTGTAGCGCCGCTAGGACTTTTGCAGCCATGAGCACATCATCATCGATAACCAAAGTCGTCCGCATGTCTCATCCCCAAAAGCATCACGCATCATACATCAAAAAAACCGCTTGTCACCTGGGCGATTCGCGCAGGCGATATTCCTACCCTAGCCGACCCGAAGCAGGGGTTGGGGAAGTCGCGGTAACATCGATCAAGAAGATGGTCCCGCATGAGTCGGAGTCAATAATGAGGAACATGGAGAGCTGTTGTGAAACGTCTTTTTGAGCCATCAGGACGAGCGGTGAAACGCGGGAATGTCCCTTCTGACGACGGAGATCGGGAAGGTACGCCGCGAGAAGATCCTCCCGGTTTTTTGGAGAGAATTCGAGGACACTTCCAGGGGAGACGGGAGCAGAACGAGACACCACAACCGGGAAGGGTCGCATTGGAGACGGATTCGAGCGTTCCGGCTCGAGATACGGAACTGAACGGAAGAGTGAGGCTCTTGTCTCCGAAGATGGTTATCGACGACCTCAATGTGTATTTTGGAAATGATCACGTCATCAAGAACGTGAGCATGGAGATTCCGGATCATGAAGTAACGGCGCTCATCGGCCCTTCAGCTGTTGGGAAAACCACGGCACTTCGTGCGCTCAACCGGATGCACGACCACAATATGCAGGTCCATACGCACAATGCGCGCGTGACCGGCCGCGTGCTGCTCGATGATACGGATATTTATGCCGCCGGCACCGATGACGTCGCCGTACGCGGCAGGATCGGCATGGTTTTTCAACAAGCCAATCTTTTCCCCATGTCGATCTATAATAACGTTGTCTTTGGCGCGCGCATCCGTGGGATAAAGGACCGGCGCGTTCTGGACGAGATCGCCGAACGCAACTTACAGGCCGCAGCGCTATGGGATGAGGTCAAGGACCGACTCAATGGCTTCGCGAAGGAACTTTCGGGTGGGCAGCAACAGCGTCTGTGCATCGCGCGGACGCTAGGGGCCGAGCCGGAGATCCTGCTCATGGACGAGCCTACGTCCGCGCTCGATCCGGGCGCGACGATGAAGGTCGAGGATCTGATTCTTGAGCTGAAGCAAAATTACACCATCGTGATCGTGACGCATAACATGGGGCAGGCGGCCCGTATTTCGGATAACACGGCGTATTTCCATGACGGAAACCTGATCGAAATGGACAAGACTACGAAGATATTCACAACTCCGCAGAATAAACTGACCGAGGACTTCGTCACTGGCCGAATCGGATGAGAAACGCGAACGCGTTCGGTACCGACCGGCACGTTGGATCGCGGTGTCTGCCGTGCGAGCAAGGAAATACCCTGTAGCGTCTTTCATGAGGCTCCGCCCTTGAGACTGCCGCCGCCTTGCGGCAATTGTTTTTCTTGCACGAACGTCAGACCGATGCCGGGCACGTAGATAAAACCCGGACGTCCGCCCTCGATGACGATGCCCTGCGCCGTCGCGTCGGCCTGCGGAAGCACGGTGATGTATGCGCAGCCGAGCAAGGCGCGGTACTCTTTGACTTCCGGCGAGTTTTCGAACTTTCGGCGGGCCGCTTCTTGTTCGGGTGTCGGTGTGCTGAACGTCGTCGAACCGGCCGTGACTTCACCGCCTTCCGTCGATGGAACTCCGAATCCGCCTGGGCCTCCGGCTCCCTCACCAGGTGGAGCAACTCCAGGCGGTCCACTACCTCCAGGTCCGCCGCCCCCACCACCGAAGCCGCGGCGGTTTCCGCCGCCGAAGCCGCGCGTGCCGCTCTCTCCAGGGCCGCCGGTCGCCGGACGCCGAGCACTTGAACGCAACTCGATGAAATAGGGCACCGCCGACCCTACCGCAGTCTTGTGTGCGATCAGCATAATACCCGGCACGGCGGGCGTCGTCTCCCCCTTTTCGTATGCGGAAACATACGCATGCAACGCGTCGAACATCGGCTTCGCCAAGGCTTGCGCCGCGACGTCACACGAATCGCGCGTCGTCGCGGACGTCAGCGGATCGGTCCCAGCAGGCGGCGGATATGATGCGAACCGCTGATTGCGACGTGGTGCACCGCTGTCAGTAGGCTCCGGCGTCGGTTGGACCTGCGCGACGCGCGCATGTTGGAACTGCTTAAACGCCGGACCCGGAGCCGGACCGCCGACGGCGACCGCATAGGAAAGGAACAGTGTGCGCGGCAACAACGGCGTCGCGCCGGTCAAATACTGCGCCCCGTTTGACAGCGCGAGCGGATGCGCGTTCGAATTGGTTGCGAAAACTCCCGCGTACGCGTTGAATGCGTTATTTTCGAAGAGCGTGACTTGGCCCGGGCCGAGCTTGTGCGACGCACCGAAGCTCACACTAACGTACGGACCGAGATTCTGCTGATTATTCGCTCCGACGTACTGGGCGTTGGCGAGCAGTTCAATCCCCGGCCGCGGAATGAGGCCATCGAGCGTGATGTTGCCCTTGTGGATCGGGCGATTCGGCAATTGCGCACCGACGATCGTCGTCGACGGTCCGTCGTTCAGACGATCGCTCGCGGCTTCGAGAACCGCGAGATTCAGGGAGTACGACGGCAAGAGCGCGATATACGGCGAGAGTTCAAATCGCCCGGTGAGGTCGACTCCTTGGTAAAGTCGACGCGTCGCGGCAACGGATTCCTGCACATACACGGTCGGGTCGGTAGCCCCCAAGCCGCAAACCGTCGGTGAATGGAAGGCCGCGTCGAGCGTTTGAAGATAACCGGCACCGGCCGAATTGAAATAGGACGTCGGCTCCGCGATCAGCGCGTTGATAAGTTGACCACTCTGCAGTTGCGAGAACGCCGTTGCGGAGAGCGTCGCGCCGCCGTTGAAGCGATGAGCCCACGTCGCATTGATCGACGTTGCCGACTGCGCCGAACCATCGCCCGTATCGCCGGGACCGGATACGACTGCGGATTGGGCTCCGCAATCGAAGCGCGCCGAGAGAGGATCGGAGAACGAACGAACCGCACTCAGGTTCGGCTGTGAACTTCCGGCGTTGAGTGCGAGCGAAAACGCGTCGCCCGTCCTCGGAGTCCACGACGTGCTCATTCCGGCGAGAAAGGAGCCGCCGAGGCCGCTCGTGTCCGCGAACGAAAGCGACGGTGTCAACGTCAGATGATCGTTCGATTTTACGACGTCGCTGAACTGATAGCGCGTCGAGGAGGCGGCATTCGTGAACGACGTGACATACGGCGACCCGGTGATCGGCGTGGACGAATTGATCGCTGAATAGGTATTTCCGCCAAGATTGAACGTGTGGTTCCCCTGCGCAAGCGACGAGCTATACGCGACGCCGCGCGTGAGCGTATTCGTGATCGATTCCGATGGGCTCAATGTCGGGATATACGACGCCGGATCCATCGGATCGCTGCCGGCGGCCGGATTTAAGGCGACGATATACCGATCGAGGTCATCCGTGTTCTGCGTACTCGAATTCGCGTACCCCGTGAACGTCGTTTGCACGTTTCCGACGAGTGACTGGAGCGTACCATACGCAAGTCCGTAGCGTCCGAAAGTGAAATTGTTCGGGCCGATGCCGCAGGGGAGCACGGTGAGATCTTGCGCGCAGATAGCCGTTGCTTCGCGATTGGTGTCAAGCGCCGAAGCCGTGAAGCTCGTTCGTTCATCACCGAACGCATAACGCACCTTAAACAGGTCGCTCTCGCTTACGGAGTTGCCGCCGTGTGGGTACGTGAGGCCGCTCTGATCTTCGTAATCACGGAAAGTCAACGGGCTGTTCGCGAGGCGGTCCGTATGCTCAAGCACGAAACCAAGATTTTTGATGGAACCAGTCATTGCGAAGAGGTAGTTCGAACGGTCATACGTTCCGGTCGTGCCGTTCGCGCGAAACTGCAAGGCTTTCGTCGGCGACAGCGTCGAGAAATTCGCGCTGCCCGCAACTCCGCCGGCCGTCGGCGTGAAGCTGATGGAAGATCCCGAGAACAGATCCGTACCGATACCACGGAGGTTCCCGGCAGAGCCGGGCGCTGAGAGTGGAATCCCGTCGAGCGTGAGTGCCGTCTGCGATTCGTCTTGATTGTGCAAGGAGATTTGGACCGGAGAGTTCGGATCGGTCGCGTCGGTAGTTACGGAAACGCCGGCAAGTTTGTCGAGCGCATCCGACAGCGAATCTGAGAGCCGGCGGACCGGACTCTCCCCGTTGATATCCGTGGTCGTGATGTCGACCTTCGGGCGCGCGACGACATCGGCGATGACTTTTAGACTTGCATCCACGCGTGAGCCGCCGCGTGATTGCGAACCTCCGGCGCGCGCGCGACGAGCCGCGAGTTCCTCGGGCGTTACTTTCGTAAGCGTGATGCGAACGTGAACGGCGCGATCCGGCAGAAGATCGAATTCGTGTGTCGTCGCACCATCAAAGCCCCGCAGTTGAACGCGGATACGGTAGATTCCGATGGGAACGTCCGTGAACTTGATCGAGCCTGAGGCGGTCGTGAGCGCGTTCGCGTTTTGCGCACCGAGGAGAAACGTCCGTACGTTTCCAACGGCTTGACCGCCCGAGTCGACGACGTCGAGGTCGATCTCGCCCGTGGCACTCTGCGCGAGTACCCTCAGGGGCATACCTGGAACGAGCAGCACGCAGACAAGAAGAATGAGCAAGCGGCGAACGATGAGAAGCGACGCGGGAGTCGAGCGACCGAGCGTGAGTCCGAGCATATAAGGGCAATCCTCAGGGGTTCTTCTTCTCATCGGAAGCCGATGCGGCGTGTGAGGGCTGAGGCTCCACGCCGCATCGTCGGCCTAGATTCATGGCGCTATTCCAAGCGCCACGCTCTCAGCCTCACTCGATGAACGAAGGAGACCAGAGGCGGGATTCGCTTGGCGGCACTAGTTCGGGATTTCCGCGAAATCGACGCCGGATTCCACGCGCTTGCTCGCCCTGGGGGAGACCCTGGTCTTTCCGGATTTCGCCGCCTCTTGCGCCCGCTCGGCGTTCGCTTCTGCTTCGGCTCTTGCAGCAGCCTGAGCCACAAGCGCCTCTTGCCCCTTCTGGACCGACCCGAGCGCGGTCGCCAGACGCGATTCCAACTCGCTCAAAACTTGGGCGGCATAGGCATCAGCCCCGAGGCGAATACGCTGCGCTTTTTCCTCGGCTTCGCGCAGCACGATCTCCGCGGTGACACGGGCCTGGCGCGTAATGTCGGTCTGGTCGATGAGTTGGGCCTGCGTCGAGGTTGCCTCGTAAACGATTTGTTCCGCACGCTCTTGAGCGTCGCGGATCATCCGGTCTTTGTTTGTCGCGATGCGCTTGGCACGCCCGACTTCATCGGGTAACGTCGCCCGCATCTTGTCGATGTACTCGCAGAGGCGCTCCTCGCTGATGATCCGCAAGCCGAATGGGAGCCAGGTGCCTTCGCGCACATAGCTTTGGAGCTTATCGATGACGCGATAGATCGACATTCACTTCCTCCGCTGGATGGGTTTCGCGTTCATGAACGCGAGGACGGGTGCCGGCACGAACTCGTCGACGGGGCCACCCTCCAAGAAAACTTCTTTGATGAGACTGGAACTCAGGAACGAGCAACTGGCATCGGCCATCAAAAACATCGTGTCAACACCGGAGAGGAACGAATTCATGTGTGCGAACTGCATCTCGCTCTCAAAATCGGAAACGGCTCGGAGGCCCTTGACGATGACGTTGGCTTGAATCTTTCGGATGAAATCGGCGAGAAGCCCGTGGAAGTGCTCGACATGGACGTTGGGAAGATCGTTTGTGCAATCTCGCAGCATTTGCTCGCGCTCGGCGAGATCGAAGAACGAATCGCGCTTCTGAGGGTTGACGACGACCGCCACCGTCAAGATCGGGAAGAGTCTGGCAGCCCGCGTGATGACGTCGAGATGTCCGTTCGTCGGCGGATCGAACGATCCCGGATAGATTGCATGAATTGAGGCCAAACTCCCCTTATCCATCGAAACGAAGAAACTCCAATGCAACTTCTCCATAGCGTTCGGTACGCTCGCTTCGCCAGCCGGGGCAGGCAAATGCCGGTGCCGAATGACGCCGCTCGTACATGATCAAACTCCGCGCATCAAGACGGCCGCAGGCGCGGAGGCTTTCAAGCGCTTGGTAAGGAGCTGCTTGCGCGAAGGGCGGATCGGCGAAGACGAGATCGAAGCGGCCTCGCAAGCGCGATGCGATATGTGATGCGTCGGCGCGCATGACCATTACCCGATCGGCGACGCCGAAGTTCTCAGCAGTCGCCCGTAAGCTCGCCGCCGTCCGGGCGTCGGCTTCGACGAAAACGACCTCGCGCGCGCCGCGCGAGAGGGCCTCGAATCCGACGGCGCCGCTTCCCGCATATAAATCCAGAAAACGTGCGTCGACGACACGGTTGCCAAGGATCGAGAACAAGGCCAGACGGGCACGTTCGGGAGTGGGTCGGATGTCACTCCCGCGCGGAGCACGAATGCGGCGGCTCCCCAGGGTGCCGGCGCCGACACGAACTGAAAGTGACCGATTGTTCGCTAAAGATCCCGCCATTACGGCGCCGGGTTCGCTGCATTCGCGAGCGAACCTTGAATCAACGCGAGCAATTCCGCCGGACTTCGAATCGTCGCCGTCGGCGCAGGCACGTCCGCGGGATATATTCGCTGCTCCCAATCAAACCAGACGGCACGGAAGTTCGCCGCGAGCGCTCCACCGATATCGACCACGGGATCATCTCCGACATACCAACGTTCGCATTCCAAACCCAAAACTTCGGCCAGACGTGCAAACGCCTCAGGATCAGGCTTCCCCACGCCGATTGACTCGCTCACCAAGACTGGGCCCGGAAAGCCGATCAGCTCGGCTTTGCGTTCTTGCAAAGGGCTCCATCCATTCGTGAGAATGGCGCACCGGACACCGAGGGAACGTAATCCGTCGAGCATCTCCCGCGTTCCGGGAAGCGCGCGAACAAATTCGGGAGCCGCTTCCAAAACACGCCTCCGGAAAAGCTCGCCTAGGAGAAGGCAATCCGCCTCACCACCCAACCCGACAAACGCATCATGTAATGCTTCATCGATGAAAGACGTATCGAAGAAAGACGTATAGCGGCGAAACCGTTCCACCGCAACGTCGAGCGCATGTTCGATGATCTCCATGGGAACGCGACGGCCACGTGCATTGAGCAACTCCGAGAAGACGAGTGTCCCGACGCATCGTTCGAGTTTGTTATCGATCCCGAGCGTATGATCGAAATCGAAACCCACGGCAATTTGACGCTTTCCCATCAAGAACTGACGCGGATCTCCCGCTCCCCTTCCACACGTTCGATTCGCTTGCGCAGAGCTTGGTGTTCCGGCCGACTCAAGTTCGGATCGCTCGCGGCGAGCGCATCAGCATCGGCCTTTGCCTTCATATACAGCGCGAAGTCATCGATGAGGCTTCCCAACATCTGGGAACGTCCCGATTGTTCGGTGCCGGCGAGTTCACCTTCGTGACGGAGACGAAGATCGTGCTCGGCGATCGCGAAACCGTCGTTGGTCCTCGCGAGAATGTCGAGACGCTCGCCGGCGCCGCGCTCGTCGGGGGATACCAGGACACAGTATGAGCGTGCCGATCCTCTACCAACGCGCCCGCGCAGTTGATGAAGTTGCGCAAGCCCATACCGATGCGCGTCCAAGATCACCATGACAACGGCATTGGGAACGTCGACGCCGACTTCGACCACCGTCGTCGCCAGCAAAACGTCGATTTCACCGCGAACGAACGAAGACATGACGTCCTCTTTTTCACGCGACGGCAAGCGCCCGTGCACCAGACCCACGCGAAGGTCGGGAAAAACCTCCGTTCGCACATAATCGTACTCCTCGATCGCCTGCGTCAGACCAGAGTCGCGCTCGCTCTTGGATGAACGATCGTCGATCGCGGGTGCAATTACGTATGCTTGCCTTCCCTTGGCGATATTCTTCCGGATCAACTCATATGCGCGAAGCTTACGGCTCTCCCGCAGCACATACGTCTCAACAGGCGTACGGCCCGGCGGAAGTTCGTCGATGAGCGTGAAATCGAGATCCGCGAATCGAGTCTGCGCCAACGTACGAGGAATCGGGGTTGCCGTCATCGCCAGCGTGTGCGGTGCGCAACCTTTTGCCCGCAATTTCGCGCGTTGGTGTACTCCAAAACGATGTTGTTCGTCAATGACGACCAAGCCGAGATTATTGAAACTCACGCCGTCGGTGAGCAAGGCATGGGTTCCCACGACGAGTTCGCACTCTCCGGAAGCGATCCGCGCGCGTACGCGCTCGCGCGCGGCGTCTCCCATGCTGCCGAAAAGCGCTTCGGTTCGGATGCCCAGCGGCAGCAAGAGCGGCACAAGCTTGGCCGCGTGTTGTGCAGCGAGGATCTCCGTCGGCGCCATAAGCGCGCTCTGCACCCCGCCTCGGTATGCGCCGACGATTGCCGCAGCCGCGACCGACGTCTTTCCGCTCCCGACGTCGCCTTGCAAGAGACGATTCATCGGAACGGGACGACGCAGATCCGCGTAGATCTGCGCGATCGCCCGGCGTTGCCCACCTGTCAGAGAAAAGGGTAACGTAGCCGCAAATTCCGCAAGCGTCGTCTCAGCAACCATAATCTCCGGCGCATTTCGTTCCTGTTCACGCTCGACGCGGCGCAGTGCCGCACCCAGTGCTAAGTCGAAGAACTCAGCGAAGATCAGTACTTCCCGTGCTGCGAGCGCTGCCTCCGGCGTACGCGGCCGATGCATGTCGCACCACGCGTCCCTTAGCGGTGGAAAACCGCGCGCGCGCAGAATCGCTTCGGGAATCTCATCGGCGACGCTCTCGGCGAGTACATCGAAATTGGCTGCAATTACTTTTGCGATCGTCCGTGATCCCACATCTTTGGTCGCCGGGTAGACGGGAACGACCGCACCGACGTAGTCTTCACCGTCTTTCATCCGACGATGATTGAGCACGTTGAGTTCGACTCCGAGTGCACCCCGCATGCGTTTGAGCGAGACGCGCCCGTGCACGAACACTCGATCACCGACCGAGAGCGAACGCGTCAACCCACACCGTCCGAACCACGTCGCGGTGATTTTCCCGCTCGCATCGGAAAGTTCGGCACTCACGAGCGAAACGCGAGCGCGAATTTCGCGCAAGGAGGTGACCTCGGCGACCGCGATCTCTTCGAAACTTTCGCCGGTCTGCGAACCAACGGCGCGCTCAAGCGCACGCCGAACGATTTCAGCAATCGGTGTCGGCTTACGCCAATCCTTATAATCGCGCGGATAGGTCGTCGCGAGATCCTCGATCGTCGCGATGCCGATTTCCGCAAGCTTGCGCTCCAACTCCGGTCCAATACCATGCAAGTCGCGCAAACGCAGAGAGCGCCTTCTCAATTCCGGATCCTGCGTTGCGACGTTGGGCACGTCCTATCGTGCCCGACGAAGGAGTTCCGCCCCCACATCGTCAAGCGCCACTCCGCGCTCGGCGAGTAGAACGAGCGTATGATAGAACAAGTCGGAAACCTCCCAGACAATCTCCGCGTGCGAAGCGTTCTTCGCCGCGATCACGACCTCCGTTGCTTCTTCTCCGATCTTCTTGCAAATGCGGTCGACACCTTCGGAAAGAAGTTTCGACGTGTAGCTTTTGGCCGGATCAGCGCCCCGTCGCTGTTCGATCGTTTCGCCCAAATGAGAGAGCGCACGCGCGAAAACCTGATCATTTGCGCCGCGCTCATCCGTGGGAAGCAATTCGTGATCGAAGCAACTTCGGGCTCCGGTGTGGCAAGCCGGACCATGAGGAATCACGCGATAGAGTAACGCGTCACCATCACAATCGGATGCAACGGAGACGACATGCTGAACGTTCCCCGAGGTCTCGCCCTTCTTCCATAAGCATTTTCGCGAGCGGCTGAATAACCACGTCGTTCGCTCGCGAAGCGTTCGTTCAAGCGCCTCACGATCGGCATAGGCAAGCGTTAAGACCTCGCCGCTTTTTGCATCACTGAGAACAACGGGGAGCAAACCGTCAGCGTCCCATTTCAAATCTTCAAACATATCCAATGCTTTTCTAAGCCCCGCAGCCGGCAGTGCGTTGGTAGTTCGGTGCGACGGGGCGCACGGGGATTCCATAGGACGCAAGAGCGGCTTTAAGCGAGGTGATATCGAGTTCCCCATAATGGAAGAGCGAGGCCGCGAGCGCCGCATCGACCTGTGTCTGTGTGAAGACCGCAGCAAAATCTTCTACGGAGCCCGCGCCGCCCGAAGCGATGACCGGAACCTCGGTAACCTTGCGAACTGCGCGGATCAACTCGAGATCAAAACCGGATTTTGTTCCGTCGCGATCCATCGACGTTAGGAGAATCTCCCCCGCCCCACGCCGGGTCGCTTCCTGCGCCCATGCAACGCAATCCAAGCCGGTCGTCGTTCGGCCACCGTCGACGAGGACTTCCCAAAAACCGTCCGCACGGCGTGCGTCCATCGCGACCACTACGCACTGGCTGCCAAACTCCTGGGCGGCCTGCTCCAAGATATCGGGGTTCCGAACGGCGGCGCTGTTTATCGAAACTTTGTCACAACCCGCGCGCAGCAACTCACGCACATTCTCAACGCTACTCACACCACCACCGACCGCGAAGGGAATCGTCAACTCCCGAGCGACCGCGCGCACGATGTTGAGAATTGCGCTCCGCCCCTCGATCGTTGCCGTTATATCAAGGAAAACCAACTCATCGGCGCCGCGTTGCTCGTAGCGCCGCGCGAGCGCGACAGGATCTCCGGCATCTGCTATATCGTCGAAACGGACTCCCTTTACCACGCGCCCGGCTTTAACGTCTAAACAAGGGATGATGCGTTTGACGAGCCCAGTCATTCGGAACCGTTCTTCGAAGACGTTCCCATTGTCGAATAAGCGCCGTCGACGCCGATCACGAGCAGGGCGAGATCGTCGTCGAGTTCACCGCCGCTGTACTCTCTCACGGACGCGACAAGCTCATCGGCGTGAGTCTGCGGATCGCTCGTGCCCACTTCCACCCATCGCATCGCTCCCGCATCGTCAAGCGGGATCCCCGCTGCATTCCGGGCCTCCGTCAGTCCATCCGTGGCGAGAACCAAGAGATCACCGGGTTCGAGTTCGACGATCCGGTTTTCGAATTCCGACCCGCTATCCAAGCCGACGATCGGACCGCAGACCGGCAACTGTTGAACCATGTTACCCCGGCGCAAAAATGCTCCTGCGTGTCCGGCGCTGATATAGGTCAAACGCAACTTTTGCATATCGAGAATCCCAAGAAAGACGACCACGAAGACGCTTGGATCTTTGATCGTGTCCAAGAAAATCTCGTTGAACGAACGGAGGATCGTCGCCGGATCATCGGAGATACTCGCTAGCGTGCGAATCGAGTACTTGACAAACGCGGTGTTGACCGCCGCCTCAACTCCCTTCCCACTGACGTCGGCAACTACAACCAACCCGCTTTGATCGTTCAATCGGCGCACATCAAAGAGATCTCCGCCGACGGCGGATCCGCGCGTCGCTGAAAGGTAAGAGACACCGATCCGAGCTCCGGGCAGCTCATCCCAGCCGATATGAAACGCACCTTGAAGGGTTTCAATAATACTCCGCTCGCGATCCAGGTTCTCAAGCATCCGTGCGCGCGACCCAACGAAGAGGATTCCAAAGACGCCGATAGAGAGAATGAGCAATAATGCCGCGGCAAGCGTGAGATTTGTATTGCGCTTGAGGTCGTCTTGGGCACGCACGAGCCGATCGTCGAGCAAGAAGGTCACGCGATCCGCGCTACCGTCAATTTGCTCGGCCAATGCCTTTCCTAAGGCCTGGAGCGAGAACGAATCTCTTCGGGCAGGATCCTTCCGCAGCGGTCGAGCGACCTTGAGTTCCCACGTGTCATGGAGATCACTGATCTCTTTGAGAAGCGAGGGGAGCTCCGCAATACCGAGTGGAGCCGTATCTTGTGCGAAGACGGAAAGGCGCGTGTGAAAACGATCGGACGTTTCCAGGTACGCGTCCAAAAAGAAGCTCTGACGCGTCGCGGTGTATTCTTGGAGCCCACTCTCTTCGTTGAGTTGAATCCTCAGAATCTCGCTTAGTTCGTGACGTGAAGCCTCGAGCCCGCGCTGCAGCTGAGCCGCATGATCGAGCTGCGAAAAAATCCGATACCAGCCAACCAAGGCAACGATAACGAAGATGACCAGCATCCCGCCGAGCGCCAAGGCTTCGCGAAGGTTATCTCCGCGGAAACGACCGCGCCGACGATCTAACACGACATATGATGCCTATAGTCGCGGAGAGAAGGAGGAAGGACTGAGGCGACGCCCAGATTCGAACTGGGGCATAGAGCTTTTGCAGAGCTCCGCCTTACCACTTGGCTACGTCGCCGAAGCACCCGCGTCCGAACGCGGCGAGCGGGTGGCGGGAATCGAACCCGCGCATCAACCTTGGGAAGGTCGCAGGCTACCATTACATCACACCCGCACCATGCGTGTGCCTGCGTTTCGCGGATGAACCACGAACGTTCCTTCCTCAAGATGAGATTCTTCTTGAAGGGACCCACCTCGAAAGTGGCTCCATCGACGGCGTTGTATTGCAAGCAAGCCGCTCAAAAGCAGAGGCTGTTGACCTGTGGTCGTACCCAAGAGCATTCCGAATTCATCGTGGACATGATAGGTCTGGTCCCGTCCACAGCAGTGTGGAAAAGCGATCTCCCAGCAGGCCCTTCATTCAGAGAAACCAGCGTCGAAGCATCGCAGTTACACACTTCCGTAGATACAATCCTCCGTAAAGCGCCGAAACGACGCCAACGAAGTTTCATCGAATGGCACGAGGAGAGTGGCTTGATTCTTGTCGTAGGCGAGGAGCATAGCGGCGAAGTGTACCGCAGTACATGAGCCGCGTAGCGACGACGCATACGGCAAGAAGCAAGCCGCTCTCCTAGCGGGCGGCGTCTAGGCCTCGCGAGAGTCGCGCCAGGAGGTCGACCAGGACCTCGAGTTCCTTTGAACTCAATGCCTTGAGGGCCGCGCGGCCTTGCGTGAGGTAGCTTGGGAGAGCCCCGTCGAGAGCCCGGCGTCCGGTTTGCGTCAGTTTGAGGAAAGTCACGCGCCGATCTTCCGTGCTGGCGATCCGTTTGACGAAACCATCGCGCTCGAGTCCTCCGACTAAGCCGGTGACGTTCGCCTGAGTCGTTCCCAAACGACGCCGGATGTCGGAGAGCCGCATCTGCTGCTCGGAACTTGCCAAGGTCAACAGAAGCGAGAACTTCGCGCCGGTCAAGTCGGAGTCGACGACCCATGCGCCCACGGCGTTCTCAACGCGCTGAGCGGCGACGCGAAGCGAAATCAGGGTTCGGACGACTCGTCCATCCGCGGCGTTCAGTCCACGGCGACCCGTCCCTTGAGCCCATTCAGTCGCGGCTTCGAAAGCATCATCTTCGATATGTTTATTCATGTTTACAACCTAATTAGACGGTACCCAACAATTGAAGTCATCGACCCTTGGGTTCCAAACAGCCTGCTTATCGTATCTCCCAGCATTAATGTCACGTTTCCCGAAAGCACGAGTACCCGCAGCAATCGCGGCTAGGGGCTTTCGCCCCTAAAGCAGGATATGTAAGAACCCCTCCATACATCGACAACGGTTTCCGTTGGAAGGAAACTCCTCGCTCCACCGATGCGACACGCCTTCGCAGACGCATCCGTAAGCACAGCAGAATGCTGCGAGAGCCTCCTTTCGTGAAAAGCGCGCGAATACCCCTCCTGGTTTTCCCGGAGAATTGTATTCATTTTGTTTAGAAATGCGCTGCTGCCCCGATTCTCAGATGATCCGTGGGTTCTTCAGTATCCGATAAACGACTTGTTAACGGTCAAGAACGATTCCTTCGAGGATTCCAGGATTCGCCCAGGAGAATTCTCGCGAGGTAATGTTTTTCACGATGTGACAATGGCGATTAGAGGGCGAATGCCGGCGGCGGCAGCAAACTTGGGGTGAGAATCTCCCCCTCGACCCGCACCACCCCCGAGCGCGAGAGGCGATTGAGGGCGCTGACGATCGCGCTCAAAGATGCGCGAATGATGTTCGCATCGTAGCCGACGCCGAAGGTCCGCGTACCCTGAGCTTCGACTTCGATATAGGCCCACGCGATCGCATCGGCACCACTACCGGCGGCATGCTCTGTATAATCACAGACGCTCAGACTGACGCCGAGGTCACGTTTAATTCCGGCGATGAAGGCCTCGATCGGTCCATGGCCTTCGCCGACGATTCGTCGCCGCTGCTCGTCACGAACGAGCGTAACCTTCACTGAACCGACGTCACGAGCGTCTTGATTCCCAATCTCCTGATCGAGCAACGCGAACTCGCCGGGACCCACTGCAAGGTATTCCCGGGCGAAAACTTCATAGATTTGGCCTGAGGAGATTTCTTGCCCGCTTGCATCGGCCACTTCTTGAATGACACGACTGAATTCGATCTGGAGGCGGCGCGGCGCCACAATTCCGTGATCGGATTCAAGCACATAGGCGATGCCGCTTTTCCCCGATTGACTGTTAATCCGAACGACGGCTTCGTAAGTACGACCAATATCCTTTGGATCTATAGGTAAGTACGGAACTTCCCAGAGGGTGGAGTCCTCGCGAGCCAATACGGATAAGCCCTTCTTGATCGCATCCTGGTGAGAGCCGGAGAACGCCGTGAAGACCAGCTCCCCTCCATAGGGATGCCGAGCGTGGACAGGCATCTGATTGCAATACTCAACGGTGCGTACCACCTCGCCGATCTCACGAAGATCTAAACCGGGGTCGACTCCCTGACTGAAAAGGTTCAACCCCAGCGTAACGATATCGACATTCCCCGTCCGTTCACCGTTGCCGAAAAGCGTACCCTCAACACGCTCAGCGCCGGCCATCTGCGCCAACTCGGCCGCGGCGACCGCCGTGCCCCGATCGTTGTGGGGATGCGTACTCACGATCAAAAGATTCCGATCTTTCACGGTCCGACAAAACCACTCGATCTGATCGGCATAGACATTCGGGGTCGCCATCTCGACCGTAGCCG
>DASZHL010000094.1:0-3183 GCA_035937855.1 Vulcanimicrobiaceae bacterium | reverse complement strand
TTCCAAATGCCGGCCTACCCTTGATGGGTCCTCACGGCGAGACGATCTATCCCGAAACGCCCGAAGAAATGTCCAAGGCGCTGGGTTCCTTCGTGCAAGACTTCGGCGTCAACGTTATCGGTGGATGTTGCGGAACATCGCCGGAGCATATTCGCGCATTCGCCGAAGTCGTCAACGGCCATGTCGGCCGCTCGCCGCAACGGAAAGGCGTCGAGGAGGTTGCGTCGGCGATGACCGCGCTCTCCATGGTTCAAGATCCCAGTCCGCTGATTGTAGGTGAGCGTATCAATGCGCAAGGCTCGCGAAAGATCAAGCGCTTTCTTTTAGCCGATGACTACGATGAGATTGTGTTAGTCGCTCGTGAGCAGATCGAAGGTGGTGCGCACGTGCTCGATATCTGCACGGCTCTCACCGAGCGCAGTGACGAAGATCAGCAGATGGCGATCCTCGTGAAAAAGCTCGCGCAGTCGGTTGCGGCGCCCCTGATGATCGACTCAACGGAGGCTTCGGCCATCCAAGCCGCGCTTGAAGCCTATCCCGGTCGGCCGATCATCAACTCGATCAATCTTGAGAACGCTCGGGGGAAGATCGATGTCGTGATGCCCATGGTGAAGCGCTTTGGTGCCGCCGTCGTCGCGCTTACCATTGATGAACAAGGAATGGCCAAGACTGTCGAGCGCAAGCTTGAGGTCGCGCGTCGAATTCATGAAATCGTCGTCGGAGAATATGGGATTCCTGCGGGAGCCTTGATCTTCGATGCGCTGACGTTCACGCTCGCGACGGGCGATGCGGAGTTTATCGACTCGGCAGTCCAGACGATCGAGGGCATTCGCGCGATCAAGCAGGCTCTTCCGGGCGTCTTGACCTCGTTGGGCGTTTCCAATGTGAGTTTCGGCCTCAAGCCTCCCGCGCGTGCCGCGCTCAACTCGGTGATGTTGCATCATTGCGTTGAGGCCGGGCTTGATATGGCGCTCGTGCATTCCAAAGAAATCTCACCGTACGCCGAACTCGATCTCACGGAGCGCGAGCTATGCGACGATCTTGTCCTTAACCGTCGTCCCGATGCATTGGCGCGACTCATCGAACATTTCGAGGTGAAAGGCGTCGTTCCCGAAAGCGCCGTGGATACAAGCGTCGAGGACGATCGCCCGATCGAGCAGCGTATTCATGACGCGATCTTGCGGCGCCGCAAGGATGGAATCGAAGCGATGCTTGATGAGGTTTTACAGACGCGCGATCCGGTCGACGTCCTCAATACAGTGCTTTTGCCGGCGATGAAAGACGTCGGCGACAAATTCGGAGCCGGTGAGCTAATTCTGCCGTTCGTCTTGCAATCGGCGGAAGTCATGAAGAAAGCCGTTGCGCATCTCGAGCAATTTCTTGAGAAAAAAGAGGGCGTCAGTAAAGGCATCATCGTGCTTGCGACAGTTTTCGGTGACGTGCACGATATCGGGAAGAATCTCGTCAATACCATCTTGTCGAACAATGGGTATACGGTGATCGATCTCGGAAAACAAGTTCCGATGAACGTCATTCTGGACAAGGCGATTGAAGCAAAGGCTGATGCGATCGGCCTTTCGGCTTTGCTTGTCTCAACCTCCAAACAAATGCCGATCTGTGTCTCTGAGCAAGACGTGCGCGGACTGAATTTTCCCGTCGTCATCGGTGGAGCCGCGATCAACCGTGATTTCGGACGTCGGATCGCCTGGGTTGAGGGAGGAACACGGTACTTTGAGCCCGGGGTCTACTATGCTCGCGATGCGTTTGAAGGCTTAGATATCGTCGATCGTTTGACTGGAGATAGCGAGCGTCGCACGCTGTTCTCGCGCGAGCGACGCGAGGAAGCCGAACGTGCGCGTGCGACGCTCGCCGCTGCGAAGACGAGTGTCGCTTCCGGTCCGGCGCGTGGTGCGCGTGAGCATCTTCGCGTCGCGGAGGTCCCGGTACCGCCGTTTTGGGGCGTTCGCGTATTCGACGAGATTGATGTGCGCGATATATGGCCGTGCTTCGATTTGAAGAGCCTGTATCGTTTATCCTGGGGCGGTGCGAATGTGAAGGGGGCCGAGTGGGAACGTTTGGTACGCGAGGAATTTGATCCGCGTCGCGAACAATATCAGCGTCGCGCGGCAGGAGAAGACTTACTCGAACCGCGCGTCGTCTACGCTTATTTTCCAGCTGCGGGTTTGGGTGATGAGGTGATCGTGTACGATCCACAGGACCATTCGCGTGAACTGTCTCGTTTTCATTTCACGCGACAAGTCGGCGGCGAGCATTTGTGTTTAGCCGATTATCTTCGTGAACCCAACGCGGGCCGCGCGAGTGATCTCATCGCGTTCCAAGTTGTGACGGTGGGTTCCGGCGTTTCGAAACTGACCGAGGCATTGCATGCGAAGAACGACTATAGCGAGAGTTATTTTCTGCACGGGTTCTCGGTGCAATCGGCGGAGGCCTTGGCTGAGTTTGCGCATCGTCGCGTTCGATCCGAACTTGGGCTTGAGATTGGGCAGGGGAAGCGCTATTCGTGGGGTTACGGGGCATGCCCGGATCTCTCTCAGCATGCGATCGTGTGGGATTTACTCGAAGTCGAGCGGCGGATCGGGGCACGTCTTACCGAGGCGTTCCAAATCGTCCCCGAGCAATCGACGGCGGCGCTGATAATGCATCACCCGCAAGCGAGTTATTTCAACGCTGCCGCACAACGCGAACTCGATCCTGCCTAGAGCGCTTTGCTACATTATTTTCAGCGAATCCCTGGGAGGCGGATTGGGAGTGCCGATGCGATTACGCCGCCGAGGGCGCCGCAGGCGATATCGAAGAGATTCGAATCGAAATCCTCCGGAGATCCGTCGATGCGTTGGGCGATTTCGATGAGTCCGCTGAAAATCGCGACGACGAACACTTGCGTAAGGGGGCTGTTTCGTATCGATAAGGCCTGGGAGCCTAGGCGTCCAATGATTCCGACGAGAGCGAATGCGAGGACGCTGTAGAACTTGCGTAAGGGTACATGCCAACCCAACGATGGTGGTGAGGTGACGAGGTAGATCGTATCGTTGAGGGCGAGAGCGAATATTCCGATGCAGACGAAGGCTCCGGCGATCCACCACCAATAGGATTTCACGAGTTGGAGAGGAGCGGTCGGTCGGTGGCGAGGTGAGTGCTTTCGTAGACCAAGTGCCCGCCGAC
>DASZHL010000093.1:0-20434 GCA_035937855.1 Vulcanimicrobiaceae bacterium | reverse complement strand
CGAAATGGTGTCGTAGAGGGACACGAGAATCACCTTTCCTCCTGGAGTCGCCGGACAGTGGCGGCTCCAGGTCCTTCAAGTGGGGAAAGGTGGGGGCGTTTTCACGATCGCAACCCGGGGGCGTTTTGACGCTCGCTCACACTTGGCAAGCGGATTACCTGCCTTCGGGGAAGATCAGCGGTCTGCGTACGTCCGACGCGCATCAACCGTTACGCTTGCCTGGACAGGAGGCCGAAGAACTCGTCGCAACCGCCGGACCCAACGGTGTAAGCGGGCGATTTTACAATGGCGCACGGTGGTATCGACCGGATTACCAGCGCTACACGCAACCTGACCCGATCGGCTTCGCCAGAAGTCGGTACAGCCTGTATGCGTATGCTCACGACGATCCGTTGGAGTTTATTGATCCGGTTGGCCTAGATGTCTACTGGTCAGAGCATGGGGTGAAGCAGACGGCCGGCCTTGCTGACCATGGATATATCGTTATAACTCCTACGAAGGGAAGCTCTGTGCAGACAACCACGACAATTAGCGGCGAGAATGTCAATGGGATGCTAGTAAATGAGCCAGGTGAAGACCTAAAGGATTGGAAAAAAGATCCCGGAAAAGGCGTTCCTATCACGCCGCCTCGGGGGCAGACGATGGCACAATTTCAAGACAACGTAATAAAAAATAGCGCAGACATCACTCCTGTTCCTTACGATTTTACGGGCGGATTTTTCGGGGGATCTAATTCAAACTCACGTGCTGCATGGAATCTGGAAAAAGTGGTAAAACGTTAAACGAGATCCACAAGATCCAAGAGAAATCTAATAGAGGCAAGGGTGGCTGGTATCCTGGTACCGACAAGCCTCGTCCTGGAAGCAAGCCCGGGTGTTAGTGCTTAATAATATCAATACAGTACTGCGCAAGATGTCGTACGGCGTAAAGGCACTAACTATTTTATTGTGCATTGCCATATTCATGATTTATTGGGACCAGAGTGAAATAAGCGCTCTCGGATCAGTTTTTACAACAGTCTCTATCGCAACGCAAGGCAAAACGGAAAGCAATTTGCGCGCTGAGCTAGAAGCCAAAAATATTCACGTCGTCGAGGAGCCGTTAGGCTATCATCTTTATAATTATAGTGAAAAAATCAAGGATAAAATTCTTTGTGCGAGGTTTATATCTCACGTTCTTATATTTCCATGGGGGTATGAGGTGAATATTTTTATCAACCTAGCAACGAAAAAAAACAGATGGTATTAAGGTTATGGCGTATGGGGAGGTCCTCTGATTTGCGAAAACCTCCATGCGCAGCGGAGCGCCGCCCCGAAACGGTAAGTTCGACGTACGATCAAGGCCCCTTCGGGATCGGTCGCCGGACGGCGATGACCGATCCGAGCGGCTCAACGACCTGGACGTACGAACGTCGTGGTTTGGTGGCGAGTCGCACGCAGGTGATCGGCGGGCAGTCGTACGTTTCCAAGTACACCTATAATGCCGATGGAAACCGCGAGACGCAGTCCATGCCTTCGGGTCGGGTGTTGACGTACGGGTACGATTACGCGGATCGACCGATTTCGGTGAAATCCACGACGAGCGACTACGTTTCCGCAGCGACATATCTGCCATTCGGTCCTTTGCAAAATCTGACGTTTGGTAACGGGGTGAAGGAGGCCCGTGCCTACGACGGCCACTACAATCTCATCGAGAATAAGGTTACGGGTGCGGGGAGTGCGCCGCTCTCGGACGTGCAGTATGGGTACGATCCTTCGGGCTTACTGACGATGGCGACGGATCCGTCTAGCTCGTCTGCGAGCAGTTCGTACACGTACGCGTTTGCCCAAGATGGCAGCGGCATGCCGATGGGAACCGCCTTGCTGGGAGGCTCGCAGAGCGGAGACTTCGTGCCCAACACCCGTGGTCAGCAGACGCAGTACACCTACGACCAGAGCGGCGAAAACGTGGGTATTAGAAATTTTACGCAAAGCGCAGTGGGAACCGGAGGCTGTTCGCAGTCCGGAGCTCTGGCAGTCACGACGAACTACGTCAACTACTCGAACATGCAATTGTTCGGAATCTCGACTTGCTCGCCTGGGAATCCACCGCAACATACGTTCAGCAACGATGCGGCTGGAAACGAGCTGAGTTTCGATACGAACACATACGCGTACTCATCGCGGGAGCTTCTTGCAAGGGGCGATGGGCTGACGTATGCGTACGACGGAATGCGACGCCGGGTGACGGCGAGCATAGCGGGAACCGGCACACGGACTTCGATTTACGACGATAATGGTCTGCTGCAAACGGAATCTGCGCTGACCAGCGGAGCGCCTGCATACGAGTACATTTGGTTTGGGAGTATGCCGGTAGCCCAGGAGAACATCGGCGGGACTACGCAATGGACGATCACAGGCCGCATGGGGGAGGCGTTCATGCAAACGACGAAGGCGGGGAAGGTTGTCTGGCAAGCGGATTACCTCCCTTCGGGGAAGATTAGCGGCCTGCGTACGCCCGACGCGCATCAGCCGTTACGCTTGCCTGGACAGGAGGCCGAAGAACTCGTTGCGACCGCCGGCCCGAACGGAGTCACCGGGCGGTTTTACAACGGCGCGCGGTGGTACCGACCGGATTACCAACGCTACACGCAACCCGACCCGATTGGTTTCAACGGCAGTCGGTACAGCCTGTACGCGTATGCTCATAATGATCCGTTGGGATACATCGACCCATTGGGCCTGGTTTCCCTTGGATGGCATGACGTAGGTGGGTATTGGCCAACCGGCACTGCAATTGGTGGCCATCTTTTCATCCTACTGGATAATGGCCAAACAATAAGTTTTGAACCAGAATTTTTCGATGGCGCTTACTATCTAAACTATGATCCAAATGCGGATATTGGGATACCCGGCGCTTGCCCGATCCAACCACCGCCGGGCATGACCGAGCAGCAACTTAATGACTTGCTGAGCGATTTGGCGGAAAATTATCAAAACTATAATACCTTGTATAACCTGCTATACGAAAATTCGAACTCCGCAATTTCAGGTCTGCTGAATTCCGCAGGCGTGCCCATGCCAGATACCAGTCAATTTGCACCAGGAACGGACTTTCCTGGCCTTGACCTGCCCCTACCTGATTCTGATTTTGGTATTTACTAAATGATATCAATGGTTAAACGGGCGATGTGGCTCGCTATTCCACTTGCGGTGTCCAGCGTAGGTTGGATATTCTATCTCGCGATATTGCATAATGCTCCCGCTGCCAGTTTAGAGGGCGACCTTTACCTAGCTTGCTTCATTGGTGTGATCTCGTTCGTTCTAGTGGGGCCACTAACGGGGGTTATGCTCAGCGGCCCGATGCTGCGCGGCAAGATGATTGGTTTCTGGAAGTTCGCAGGGTTATTCTTGCTTGTCGGCGTACCGGCAATAAGCTTCGAAATGATCTCTCGAAGCGTATCATTCTTGTATATATTCGTTCCAAGAGAGCTTTGTACAGATCCAAAGCTCAGATGTTTCGGTGCAATGGGCACGGTTGCTGCGTGTCTATACGCGGTCTACTTGCTGATTATGTATTGGCAAGGGCGACGCGGCGTGGAGCGGGCAACGGTGACCGCGGTTCTGCTCGTTTTTGGTTCTCTGGCCCTCATCGTAATGAGAATTCTAGTGCGTTGAATTCAGCGCTCAGACTCGGCTTAGGACACATCGGTTTAGGAGTCGACACCACAACCACAACGGGATTCTATCCGGTCCAAGTGGACCCGAACCCCTTCTTTGGAGAGACTGTTCCTGGAATAACTCAGACCGATACCCAAATTCCAATTAATTCGATTACGATCCCCACCACGTCGGCGCAGGATCAGGCAGTTCAGGACTACATGAATTCGTTGAATGGTACCCCTACAATTTTTGGACCAGTAACTGTGCAGAGAAAACGGCGAATGTCTTGAACGCTGCGAACTTAGGTGTCACCCCTGACGTGGATCCGTACACCTTTTTCGATAACCTCGAAAATCAGTTCGGACCACCACCGGCCGCTCCTGCCCCTCAGCCTGGGCCCGCGCCCCCGAACGTAAGCGAAGACCCAGGTGACTCCACGTGGGGGGGATTCTGAGCATGATTTGGCGATTCATGGGTGCGGGCGCTATTATCGGATTGATCGTTCCGGCTGTATTCGAGGCTCGCTATATTCTTGGACGTCATCTATTTGGCCCGGAAGTATTTTTGCTTTGGCCGAGTTCCATTATATTGATGGCCACAGACGGACGAGAGCACAGTGTGGAGCTGACCCGGTTTCGTCCTCAGTATACTGTAGCCAGCGCCACTTCTGGCTCACCGATTTCGATTCCCGCTCTGCTGGCTCATATCCAACCTGCCGGCGTGCGCCAACCAACCGCGAGAGTTGGCTGGTAAGTCGCTCAATTCACCGTAATCGCTTGTTAGGATGTCGTCCATCTCGCGGTATCGTCATGAGGGAGAAACCGTAAAAGTTACCGTTGGTGTAAACGCTCATAAGACCACCTTTTCGATCGTCGCGATGACGGTGGTCCCGAGTTTAGGCCGACACGCCCGGTTTCCACGTAGCGTCCACTCATACGAGAGCCCCGAAAGTTCAATTCTCCGGCAATCTGACATTCCGAGGAGATATCGACAAGTGATTGCGCGCTTCGAAACGTCTTGAAGGGGGTACGGTCACTTGCATAGGAAAGGTGAAACCGCTATAATCGAAACTGGTCGTTTCGTTTAAATCGTCTGAGGGGTATCCTGATGCTAACTCCACAATCCGCCATCCTTGTCGAAGCTCCAACCGCCCAAGATCGGATCCGTATCGAACAGTTCGGGAAAGCGGTTGCTCGGTTTGGTCCGGAAGAAGCGGGGATGCTCATTGGTCCCGATCATCAGCTCATGGCCTTACCCAGGCCCCTCTATGAGGCGCTTCTTCGCGTCGCTCACGTTCTCGCCGCCGGACACGGCATGAGCATCGTGCCAGGCGATCAGCTTCTGACAACCCAGAAGGCTGCCGACATCCTCGAAGTCTCACGAACTTACCTCATTCGTCTGCTTGAGGCGGGAAAGATTCCTTTTCAGCGCACTGGTCGCCATCGCCGCGTTGCCATGCACGACGTCATTGCGTACGCCGACTCACGCCGTCGCGAACGGCGGGAGCACCTTCGCCGCCTTCGCGAATTAACCGAGGAATATGGTCTGTATGATCATGACGAAGCGGCGACGAAGTATCTGGCCGGTCTTCGCAGTATCGAGCATCCAAACGGGTGAGCACGCGTCCCCGCGCCATCCTCGACGCGTGCGTTCTCGTCCCATTCACCATACGCGATGTGCTCCTCACTGCAGCAGAGGATAACTTTTACCATCCATTGTGGAGCACGAATGTTCTCAATGAAATGGAACGAGCGATCATTCGCATTGCGGCTTGCACACCGCAACAGCTTCTCCACCTTCGCAAACATATGAACGAAGCATTCCCTGAAGCATTGGTTTCCGGATATGAACCACGCATTCCCGCGATGACGAACGATCCGAAAGATCGCCATGTCCTCGCCGCCGCAGTTCATTCCTCCGCTGGGATCATCGTCACAGAAAACCTCCGGCACTTCA
The DNA here is from genome assembly GCA_035937855.1 of Vulcanimicrobiaceae bacterium. Taxonomy (GTDB): domain Bacteria; phylum Vulcanimicrobiota; class Vulcanimicrobiia; order Vulcanimicrobiales; family Vulcanimicrobiaceae; genus DASZHL01. The sequence goes on along the minus strand of DASZHL010000093.1, from coordinate 14,837 downwards.
CGCAATCGACAACTACTCCGCATCATGTCGTCGCGATGTCGGTTGATAATTTCCTCTGCGATCTTCTAGATTTTGACCCTGAACGATTCGTTGCGATGCTGGTTGCACTCTCCCGTGAGCGTCGCGGAGGAGATATCATCATGCTCCTGGAACGAATATATCCAATTGCTCCAAGAGTCGCACGGCTCGTGGCATTTTATCTGGATATTTCGGCTCCGGGACGGCAAGGGTAATCCGACTTCGCATCTTCCACGCTTACGGAATTAAGCTCGCAGTGATGGGAATTGACGCGGAGGTCCCATCATTCTTAGCGGCGACCAGCGTGAGGTTCAGGTTCGATGGCGGGGTTGGGAGCGTGCCGCTGAAGAGGCCGAGCACGATATTGCCTTGCCATTGACCAGGACCAACCATGACAAGCTGTTTGGATGACGAGCCGTACTGAAGATGCACCTGCGTCACGTTCGTCGTGGTTACGACGTTGAGAATTGCCGTCCGATCCTTGGTTAGGACAGTCGGCGCGAAGGTCGCGTAGAAGATCCGCACGCCGTCAGTGGGTCTGGCGAAATTATTCTGAGGGACCGTTCCGTAGGTGAAGGTATTGAGGTTTGGCGGAGCGGCCGGAGCGATTGTTGCCGACGGCGTTGGCGAGGTGGCGTCGGATACCGCGGCATCCGTGGGCGAGGGAACCGGAACCAAAGGAGTCGGCGACGGGATGGATTGCCCTCTCCGCGAGCGCGGTAGCGGCAATTCCGTCGTTGCGGGAAGCGTCCGGAACGGCGGGGGCCTCATGAGGAGCGGACTCGTGGGAAACGTAGACTCTTGCATCGGATCGATGATATGCGGCGTCACCGTAATGATCAATTCATTGCGCGAAGAGTTGGTCTGTTTTTCACGAAATAGCGGCCCTATGAGTGGAAGATCGCCGAGGATGGGGATCTTGTTCTCTGAATGCGACGACGAATCTTGAATCAAGCCGCCGATGATCAGCGTTTGATCTACCCGGAGTGCAACCGTCGTTTGCGTGTCGCGCGTCGCGATTTGAGGGATGCCGTTGAGGATTCCCGTCTCGCTGTTTACCGTCGGATGCAAGGTCACGGTGATCAATCCGTCGGCGTTGACGATTGGCGTTATGTCGAGCGAGACTCCGGTTTGGAAGGTTTGGAGCTGTGTCGTCGCAACGGTCCCCGCCCCACCTCCGGCGGTCGTCTGAACGGAAATCGTATCACCCGCCCGAATCGTCGCCGTTCGTCCGGAGATCGTTGTGATGCGCGGATCGGACAAGATGCGCGCGTCTCCCTTCTGAATCAACATGTTGAGTTGGAGCGGCAGAGACAACGGCGTCCGCTGGATCGACTGGAAGCCGATGACTCGTTTGGGATTTCCGTTCGCATCAACGGGCGCGTCAGTCTCGCTGAAGACCGATGAAATGACCGGCTGCGGCAACGAAAGCCCGAGGTCCTTGGCAATCGATTCGTCGACTTCGATGACTTGCGTATCGAGCACCACCAAGGGTTGCACGATGTCGAGACGTTCCAGAAGATCCCGCGCGGACTTGATGCTATACTGATTTCCGGCGAGAATGAGCTGTTGTGAAGCGGCCACGATGGTGATTCGTAAGTCCGGCGCAATCGTCGAAAGCGCTTGCGTTACGGTCGTCGCAAGTTCCGAGGCGCTCGTTGAAGGTGCGCCGTTCGCTCCGGGAATCGCCGCGTGGAGCGTGTATATCTCGATCTCGCCGGATCCCCCACCTGATGCGCCGGGGCCGCCCGCGTTTGCGCCAGGCGTGGGATTCGTATCGAGTTGGGCGATCGCATCGGCGATGCGGCGCTGCTCACCGTCGGTTGCCAATGCCGAAAGGGCGTTGACGTCTTTTTCGACGGTGAACGCAACGTCGGGAAATGAACGCTGTAAAAGATCGGCAACCGACGTCACTTCGTACACATGAAGATGATACATTTCGGAATAGCGCGCGTCGGCCGGCGGATGATCGAGCGCAGCGATCAACGTTTTCGCGCGAGAGACGTCATCCGGCGTACCAACGATCAGAAGGTTCGATCCGGCGATGCGGACGCGCGCATGGTGCAGCGCCGAAGCAACCTGCCGCGCGACGTCGCGCGGAACGGCGTACGCGATGCGTACGACCTCGGCAGCCGGGGGCGTCACGTCTACGGGTGTCGGTGGCGGCGTCGGGGCAACGTCCAGCGAAGCGATCAGGCTTTGGACTTGGACGAGATCGGATGGTGAGGCGCGTACTATGAGCGAATGGTTTGGTCCCGCATCGATATGCGCGGCGGGATAAAGGCCTCGCAACGCGGCGACGACCTCTCCTCGCTCGATATGCTGTAAATTGACCACCGCCACAGCGGGGGCGAGAGGATTATGCACGTCGATTCCGGCGAGAACGCTGCGGATCGCCGCGATGTCGGCGTCTGAGGTGACGACTAGCACGGCGTTGGCGTTGGGGTCCACGCTCACGTGAGCTGAGGGGAAGAGTCGCCGCACGATCTCCGCCGCTCGCTGCGCTGGGATCTGCGTCACCGAAAGAACGGCCGTTTGGTTCGGAGATTTGGGGGCGGGTTGTGCAAATGTCGCGCTTTGTCCTGCGAAAATGAAGAGCGTGCCGAGTATGATGACCGTCGTTATGCGAAGGATGCGTGTGAGACGGATCATCCGTTTCCATCCTTAAGCATCACTTTGAGACGAGGAATGGAAAGCTTTTGATAGGCTGGATGGCCGACGAGAGCGACGAGTGCAGTCATTTTTTTCCCAATTGCGAGAGTGCCGTCGTTGTGACGGAAATGTTAGGTGCTACCATAACGAACAAACGGATTCAGATCCGCATACGAAAGAGAACCTCGTTCATACATCGAGATTGCTTGCGCCGTGTAATTCGCGTTCTAGGTAATCCATTTGAGCTCAAGCCGAAGGTCTCAAGCTCGCTGAATCAGGATATCAGTATCGCATTGAAGGCACGTGCGACGGAGGACACAATTTCAAATATTCGCGAAAAATACCCCGATTTTGAGGGGGTGCTCCACCACGTCGATTGTGTCGCAAATCACAGGTTGATCGTTTGCGTAGCGTTGAGTGCGCGGTCGACGTCGACGTTCATCGCTTCGAGGTGCGCTCGGGTTTGAAGATCGGCCTGGTTCCGCGTGAGTTCGTCGTGAAGCCGGCGAGCCAGGTCGGTCAACTCGTGTCGTGCGAGTGCTTGCGCATCGTATGGCGTTTCAGATTGCGGGTTCATCGCCAATTCCACGAGCAGACGGGTGTAGCGTCGCTGAAGATTTCGGCGGACTTCGCCCTTGATCGGCTGCCGGGCGAAGATATCACCGTAGACCGAGTTTTGCGTCCACGAGAATACGTCGGCGAGCGAAATCGTCGAGTTCGGTGCGGCTTTGCTGGGAAGGTCAGCTATTCGCGCAAGGACGGTGGGCGAAAACATATATTCGAGGGCTCGATTCTGATAGATCGCGGCAAGCGATCCCAGCGAGATATCGTGGCGGGGAATCGGAGGATAGGTGAAGTCCAGAAGCGGTTCGTATTCCGTGTAGACCAGACGTCGCAGCGTCTGGGGCGAATAGGTCCAAGCATTAGGGGAGAAAACGTAGCGATCGAGCAAATCGAAAGCCCGTCGTTCTTGGGCGCGGGAGACGGGTGTCAGCGGTGCGGGCGCATCGGGATCTCCGCGCCGCGCACGCGAGAGAAATTCGCCGCCGAGATAATGGCTCATCGCCGTCGTGCAACTCGCTTGTTGGCTGACGAGGGTCGCGAAAGCCTGGCGTTCGATCTCCCAAGGTTCTTGTTCGGCCGGAAATCGTCGGTCGAGCGTACGCAACAAGGATGAGGCGAGATCTGCGCGGGTCGCACACCATCCGATCTCGTCGTTGCTGAGCATGAATTGCTGGACGCGCGGATCAACGGCGTGTCCGTCCCATTGCGCATCCTCATCGCCGGCGAAAAGGTATCGCGGCTGGTTTGCTTCCGAGGCCCAACGGTGAAGGGTCGGGAGCTCGTCATCGCTGCTCTTCGCACCGAGAATCGGTGCGTATCCCCAACGGATCGCGAAATAATCATAAGGCCCGAGCGTCGTCTGAAAATATTCGCCCTGCGGGGTTCCTTTCGGCCAGAGATTGATCGGTGCATATTCCATCACCGAAGAAGTGATGCCGTTGAATCGCGTGAAGATCTTGCTTTGAAGTTCCGCCGTCGTAAACGCGTGATGTGCAATGAAGTTGTGCCCGAGCCCGAAATTATGGCCGACTTCATGGAGCACGACCATCTTGAGATAGTCGTGAACGAATTCAGGCGGCGGCGTGCGGAGATTGTGGCCGTTCATCAGCGCCAGCGCCAGACCGCCGAAGAAGAATTGTTCGTGAGCGCCGCGGCCATACGCGGCTTCATCTTCGAGGCCGTTTGCGGAACGACGAGCGGGTGTAAGCGGAACGATCGTATTCGGATTGCTCGTCGGGGTGAGCAGGAAGTCATAGCGCGCGAAGGCGCCGTAGCGGACCAGATTTGAATCGAGGAGAATTCCCCCTCGAAAAATCTCGCCGGTGCGCGGATCCCATACCGGCTGGGCTTCAGCTCCGAAACCACTATGGGCGTCGGTGACCCAGCGAACGACGTTGTAGCGGAGATCGTCCGGATCGAAGTTCGGATCGTCCGGTTGGTCCTGTACTTCGATTGCATCGGATATCCCAATTTGCTCAAAGGCCTTATTCCATTCGAGCAAGCCGTCGCGAATCGCCTGGCGGTATTCGACGGGAACCGTCTTCCCGATCGTATAGATGATCGGATGTTCCGCCGGAGAGATCGGTTTGGATGGATCGGAGGCGCGAACGTCCCAACGGACGGCGTATTCGAGTCGGTTGTCGTAAAGTTCGGGATGATCGAAACGAAGATGCGGATCGCTCCAAAAGCCGATACGATCATCCACCAGACGGGGCACGTACGAAGGATCGGTGGGCAAATCCGCAAGGTTGTATTTCACGCCGATGCGCACAAAATGCGGGTCGATGACCGTGTCGATCGTATCGGGATTCAGCGATGCGAAGCTTTGCTCGGCCTCGATGAGCACATTTTTCGGAAAGGCTTTGCTGGGGCCGAACGACGTTCGTTCCGGATCAAGATGGTATGCGCCTAAGGGATTGAACGGATTGCGAACGGATTCGCTTAATTCATTGCCCAAACCAAGGAGATCGCCGAGAAGAGGCTTGAGGTCGACAATCAGACCGCCGTCCTTTTCATGAACCGCGATCGGCAGCATCGTCTCGACCGAGTCGGCCGTCGAGGCTTTGACGGCTGCCGCCAGTGGGGTGTCTTCTTGTGCGACGAAGCGATTATCGGGCCAGACCATCGCGATGGCCGGCCCCGCCTGTTCGAACCGGACGATGCGTGCTTCCTGCCCTCCAACTTCCCCGGGAAAGACCTGTCCCGCGTGAAGACCAAAGCCGCCCAATCCGTTCGCGGGCACAATTTCTTCGAGATACTCGTGCTTGAGTTGTTCTGGGCGCAACTCGAGGTAAACATTGCCGTTCCTGCGCCACAATGTGAAGAGACCGGCTTGCCGTTCCGCACCGTTCTTGAATGCCGTGGCAGTGAGATCGGAGACTTTCCGAGGTGGTGTTTCCGAGGGAGATGGAGAGGGTGACGGCATTGGTATTGGCGGCAACGTCGTTTGGGTGCGGTGTCCGAAGAGCGACGCGGCGGAAATCGAGGTCGACGAAATCGCGATCAGGAATAGGAGCGCGAACGTTCCTCTCATTCCGAAACATTTCCGGTCAGGATGTCGGGACCGGAGGACTCGCGCCGATCAATGAAGCCGACAATGTGCGGCAGACCGAGATTTGCGCGAATTGCGTTGATAAGAATACAGCCCTGCTCGATCGCATCGTCAAGCGCGACATGGGTGTGTGGAAGATTATCGATCCATTCCGGCGGATATTGCCGCTTCCCGACATTTCGATACGGCTTTTTGAGAACAGCGGCGGCGTAACTCCGCAGGTCGAGGCTGGCGAAGCCGACCGGCGTCTCGCCGAGTTCACGTTGGAAATAGTAGTACAGGTAGGTAAAGTCAAAACCGCTGGGCGCTCCGCAGATCACCGGCTTGCCGAAGCGGCGCATGCTTTGCAGCCAGGCGCGGCACTCGAGCATCGCCCGAGCGGGCGACGTGAGATCCTCGCGCGAGCGTCGGTAGGCCGAGGCGTTCTCTTCTCTGGCCCACCAGGCCGTCGTGCGTTCATCCACACCCGCGTCGGAAAGGACGTCCAGATTGCGGGAGAGGGTTCCGACGAGTTCCTTTTCGACATTGAACGCGGCCATACCGAAACTGAGCATCGAGAAGAGTCCGGGACACGGGCCGTTCGCCTCGACGTCAAGAGAGATGTACAGTTCCCCATGGGGAGAGCGTTCAGTAGCGATGTGTCCCCACGTTCGCCGTCGCTGCGCATGGTTACTCCAGCGGTGAGGCCGCCGTACGGGCGGCTGCCTGAGAGGAGAGGTTGAGCAGCATGCGATCGCAGTCTACGAAACCGAGCCGCTCGTACATCGCTCGTGAATTCTCCTTGGGGGTGAGCGTGACATTGCGGGCGCCGCGGGAGCGAGCGGAGCCGACCGCTTCCCGAACGAGTTCTGTTGCGATTCCGAAGCGACGCAGCTCGGGCTCGACGTATACGCCGGAGATCTCCGCATGCAGGTTGCCGTCGGCATACGGCAAGCGGCGCCAGAAAACAACGCATGCGCATCCGACCGCTCGCATCGGCGTCTCGGCCAGCCAACCCTCGAGTTCTCCTGAGCGAATCATCGTGAAGATCTCCCGGATAGCCGTGGAATGGAACTCGCGCACCTCACTTTCGGACAGAAAGCCTTGTTCGATAAGGCCGGCTGCGCGAAGGCGAGCAAGTTCCGGCGCGTCCTTAGCGCGGATGGGGCGAAGCCGGAGGGAGGAAAGATTCGTTTGAGCGATTGTTCTGCTCGTTATCATCGTCGTGCCGTCAATTCATGAGAAGAAGTCGGGAGAAGGGACCCGGGAAATGGAAAGAGCGCCCCGCGTTGCGGTGCGCTCATACTTCGGTCGATTGGCGGACGATCGCGTCTAGGACACGATCAACGCACTCGATGCACGAAGCATGAGCGTGTGAGGCGGTCGAATACGCGGTCGGAATTGCATACCCCAGCTTGTACCATGCCGCGGCGGCCCCGTCAATGCTTCCGGTATTTTCCCGAATATCGGGACGAGCGAGCGGGGAGAGCGTTCAAGCGGGGCGTACTCTTTGCGGCATGACCGGCCATGTCGTACTTGCCTACGCCTTACCTCCGCGCGAACTCGAACGCTTGCGCGGTGTGCTTCCTTGTGTTGACGTCTCCGAAGGAAACTCCGACGTTTCCGCCGCTCCCGATGTTCGCAGAGCGCTCGCCGAGCGCGTTCGTGCAGTTCTACCTGGTGCGGTGGGTCTGCTCTGCACTCGCCGCTTGCAGGTCGACGAAGAACTGATCGCCGCGGGCCCGGATTTACGGGTGGTCTCGACGGCGACGGTCGGATACGAACACATTGACGTGGAGGCTTGTACTCGGCGCGGCATTCTTGTCGGCAATACGCCGGGGATTGTCGCTGAAGCAACGGCCGAGACCGCCTGGATCTTGCTGTTGATGCTCTTGCGCACGATTCCGGCCGCGCTTGATCACGTGCGATCGGGAGCTTGGCAACGGGGGGTCCGCCTGCCGGACGGTCACGATCCGTACGGCCTAACGTTGGGGATCGTCGGCCTCGGAGCCGTCGGTGCGGCGATCGCGCGTCGAGCGCGCAACATCGGTATGCCGGTGATCTATTCCAATCGGACGCCGCGTTCGGACGAGAATCAGATCGGTGCATCTTATCGCGATTTCGACACCCTTTTATCCGAGGCGGACGTCGTTGTCCTAAGCCTCCCGCTCACGCCGCGAACCCGCGGACTCTTCGATAAGCGGGTCTTCGCAATGATGAAACGCGGCGCATACTTCATTAATGTAGCGCGCGGCGGAATCGTGCTGACCGAAGCACTGGTCGAAGCCTTGGCGACAGGACGCTTGGCCGGAGCGGGAATCGACGTCGTCGATCCCGAGCCGCTTCCCGCCGATCATGCGCTTCTAAAGTTTCCCAATGCGGTCGTGTTTCCACATATCGGAACTGCGACAGTCGAGACGCGTGCGGCGATGGCAAGGCTTGCGGTAGATAACGTGATCGCCGCGCTGACGGGAGAGTGCTTACCCGCCTCCGTCAACGGGAAAGGGGTCTTGACGAGGATTTGAGAAATGCTTCCGATATCTGGAGGAAGGTTCTTATGGAAAACAAGATGCGCTTTTTTACTTTGGGGTTCGTCTTGCTGCTCGGCATGGTGGTAGCGGGATCGGGACCCGTATTCGCCGATGGAGCCGCAAGTGGGCGTAACATCCTGCTAACCGGGGCAGCTGCGGCGGGTACGCTGCTGACGATCAATCACAATCGCCTAGTGCACGAGCAACAAGACGAGGCGGCTCGCCGTCAGACCGAACTTGAGGCGGAGCGTAATCAAGCGGTCTTCGATCTCGAAAAGGAGCGCCGTGCTCGCGCGCATGAGGCAGTGCTCAATGCGGAGCGCCGGAGTGAGATCTCCCGTCAACACGCCGAGATCGTGCAGCTTTCGCAACAGGCCGCCGTGCAGGATTCGCTCCGTCATGAGGTCGCTCGGCAGCATGATCAGATTGCCCGCCTGCAGCAGATTGTCGCCCCCGGTGATAGAAGCATCAGCGAGTCGCACGCTCCCGTTCCGCGAGCGGCACACGTTGTTTCGGCTCCGGCATCCCATCCCCACGTGCCCCAAACGGCGCTCGCATACGGATGGGGGGCATACTGAAGCACACGCGGCCAGGGAGACTGCGCCCCTTTCTCGCGATCGTGATGCTGTTCGCGCTCGCGGGCTGTGCGGGTTCGTCGTCGTCATCTGGTCCCGGGGACTTGGTCGATGAGATCACTCGTGCCGTCTATCAAGACGATTACGCTAGGACGGTTCTTCATTTCGATGATGCGGCGAAGGCGACGGTGACGCGAGCGTCGCTCGGCGATCTCTCCGATCGGATGCATCGGCTGGGCTCATATTCTGGCCTTGGGCAAAAGGCCGCGGATCCCGACAAGATGCGTTATGTGTATGAGTTGCGCTTCGATCGGGGAACTGCGACTGCCGAATTGCGCATTGATGGCGACGGGAAAGTCGGCGCCTATCGGGTCCTCTTCTGAGATCCAATTTCGCGGGAGACGTATGACGCTGGAAGCTTCACGTGGGGAAGCGAGCGCCGATGGAGAAGAGCTTGCAGGTGAAAACTTTTGGTCTGCGCGCACTCGCTCTCACCCTGCTCGGTGGGTCGGTACTCCTTTCGGCATGTCAGGGGAACCTCGGCAGTAGTGTTCCCACGTTCCAGCAACAAGGGCTAACGCCGAATGCCGGTGCTTTTCCCGGTACGAACCCCCAGGGGGCCCAAGGAAGCGCGATTCCGGCAACTCCCCGTTCGTCTTCGACAAATGCCGACATCGAGTTTAATGCGAAGCACCGGACGGCGTCGACCAGCCTCCAAGGCATCCGTTTCGATGTCAGCTTGATCGCTCCGCCGAGCCCTTCACCGAGCCCGGCTGCGGTCTCCTCATCTCACGCATCGCCCTCGGCGCCGTCGCCCGCTTCCTCGACCACACCATTGATGTCGCCGTCTCCGTCCGCGCCTCCGACTCGAACTCCCGCACCTTCACCAAGAGCTTCATTTACTCCAGCGCATCTCCGCGTTACCCTGCAACTTCATCCATCCGATGCTCCTCCCGCGCCGGGAAAAGGAGCGTCCTTGAATCGCGTGGCGATTGTCGAAGCGACCCTCATTCCGCGCGAGGACCTGAACCTCTGGGGCTTGGGAGCAATGAGCTTCCACCTCCCCGCGCAAGAGCTTCCGGAGGGCCGACAGTTCTCAATTGTAGTAGTAGAGGTGGTTCCATCGCCCGAACAACCGCCACCGATGGGACGTCAACCGTTACCGGGACAATCGCCGTTACCGGCACAATCGCCGACGCCGGGACAAGTCCCGTCACCGGGACAACAGCCGTCGGCGGTACATCCGCAAATTCTTAGCAGCGACATCGATCTCGTCGGAAGGAAGGGCCTTGTTTCGTCATCGCTGGCGGAAGAACTCGTTCTCGAGGCTGATCAGAAATACCAAGTTGTGCTCTATGGAGATCCCATCGCATCGCCGTCTCCCGCGCCGAGTGCGTCGCCGTCACCCGCTCCGCTGTTCACGGGAGCACCGAGCGTCCTTCCCAGCGTGACGCCGCCTGGACATTAGTGCGCCCTATGAATTCCACCTTTCGAATAAAAGTTTCATTGCGACAACGGATATCGTGATTGCCGCGAGGCTGTGGTATGATCGGGGCGCCTTGCCGGAGGTCGGGTCTCGCGCAATGTGGCCCCGTCAACCCCGCCAGGACCGGAAGGAAGCAACGGTACTCGGATCTCCGTGTGTGCCGCGAAAAACCGGATCTTCGGCAAGGTTTTTTTTGGTTGGGCGATTGACAGGTTCCATTCATGGGCACCTCTCATGGGCGGAAGAAAGTTCGATACGGTCGTCCCTCTCCCGCCGGGTGATGTTACCGGCAATGTCCCTGTGACACCGCAGAAGAGGGGTCGGAGGAGCAGGAGGGATTGGATCGAACAGCAATCCGCGCTTCAAACGGCATGATGCCGTGAATCTTCTGTCGATCACCGATTGTTGCCAAAATGTTTCCAGGAGCTCTTCCCTCTTGCTTGTTGTCCGAAGTAATCTCGAGAAAAAGGGAAGCCATCGCTGACTTGTGTGGCGACGACGCCGCAGGATAATTCAGAGAATCCCATACAAGAAAGAATCACAACGTTCTCATCAATGAGGATAAGGGAGCCGAACCACTTGGTCATACTCGCTATGAGCGTCACCATCGGATGATCACTCCAATTGAACCCCGCGGTTTCATGATTAAAATCATTCCTCCGTCGGGATATGGGGTCTTCCGGGTCACCTTCCATTGGCCACATGTGCTTTTGGTGGCTGCTCTTTTGGTCCTCGTATCGGGCGGAGGGGGATGGTATATCTCCAACCGTATGCACGAGGCGGCTGATTCGGCCGCACATTATCGCGACGTTGCGCTCGAGCAGCAACAACGGATCGGTGGGCTCGATGCCGAGACCAGATACCTTGGCGACATCTTGGAGAAGGTCGAGAAGCAAGATGAAGTAATTCGTCGGCTCGTCGGCGCTCCGGAAGCTAGCTCGGTTTCATCCACCACGTCGGCGACGAGCTCCGATGCGAGCGGTACGCGCAAGCAGATGCGAAGCGTCGGTTTCCAAGCAATTCGAGCCCGGGTAGAACAACTTCGCGACCAATCCTTGGCGATGCAACGCGAGAACCAAGAGCTTCGCACGCAGGCGCTTCATGTTCTGAACTTACGGAATCTCGAGGAGCTCGCCAACTCTCGTTTAATTGCGGCGATCCCGTCGATCACGCCGGTCAAGGGAGCGACCATTTCCGCCGGCTTTGGATGGAGGACTTCTCCTTGGCCCGAGTTTCATCAAGGGGTCGACTTAGCCGTTGATTATGGAACGCCGGTTCACGCGGGAGCTGCGGGGGTGGTAGTTTTCGCCGGGTGGGATGGCGGATACGGCAAGCGAATCGAGATCGACCACGGCAACGGCTACCATACGTGGTACTGCCATCTCTCTGAGATCGACGTTCATCCCGGCCAGTACGTGACGAAGACGAGGATGATCGGCGCTGTGGGATCGACCGGAGCCTCGACCGGGCCGCATCTTCACTATCAGCTGATGTTCAACGGCCGCCCGATTGACCCGGTGCCCTTCTTGAACGGAGTTCCCGCGAATATACTCGCCCAACTCAAGTAAAAGCGGCCTGCTTCGTGCCGTATGCATCGTCGCTACGCGGCTCATGTACTGCGGTACACTTCGCCGCTAGGCTCCTCGCCTACGACACGAATCAAGCCACTTTTAGGCCGCCTGCAATGCGATGTACGCGCTGCCGATGCGCGGCCACTGATGTGCGGCCTACTAAGGACACGTGGTCGCTCTAGGCCTTTTCATATAATGCCGGGAATGTGTTGTGATGTGACGAAGAAGATCGTGTGAGTCCGCTTTCTTGTCAATTGTACCAGCTTGTCGCCCTCTTGTTGAAGCTCTTCCTTGGGGCGATGATCTTGTCGGCTCTTGTTTCCTGGGTTCCGAGCTTGCGGGGCCCTTGGACCTCGTATGTGGATCGGGTGGTTCAACCCGTCGTCGATCCTGTTCGGCGATTCATCCCGCCGGTCGGCGGTTTAGATATCTCGTTCATGCTCGTCTTTCTCGCCGTGAGCTATATCGCGCAACGGATCGTCCCGTACGTGTGCTATCTCAGCGTCTATCGATAGCGCGACGCCCTCGATGAGTACGAGCCCGAACCCAAGTGAAGAGATCGTCGCTCATGGGATTCGCAATTTCTGCATCATCGCGCATATTGATCACGGAAAGACCACGCTCTCCGATCGCTTGATGGAGATTACGAGGAAAGTGGCCGCGCGGCAAGTGGAAGAACAGATGCTCGATGCGATGGATCTCGAGCGTGAACGCGGAATTACGATTAAGATGCATCCGGTCACGCTGTCGTATACGGCACGTGACGGTCAGACGTATTGCCTCAATTTCATCGATACGCCCGGTCACGTCGACTTTTCCTCGGAGGTTACTCGATCGCTTGGTGCCTGCGAAGGGGCGCTTCTGGTAATCGATGCGGCCCAAGGGATCGAGGCGCAGACGCTCGCCAATTATCATCTCGCGCTCGAACAGAAGTTGACAATCATTCCGGTAATTAACAAAATCGATCTGCCCTCGGCCGATCCCGACCGAGTGAAGAGGGAGATCGAGGAATTGCTCGTCATTGATGCGGACGAGGCTGTTCTCTGCAGCGCGAAGGAAGGCATCGGAATAATGGAGATTCTCGAAGCGATCGTGCTGCGGGTTCCTCCACCACGCGGACGGGCCGACGTGCTGCGAGCGCTTGTGTTCGACGCGCAATTCGATCCCTATCGCGGCGTGGTTTCCTACGTTCGAGTGGTCGACGGTTCGCTGCGTCCCGGCATCAAGTTCATGTCGATGAACAAACGGCGCGTCTACGAATGCACCGAGGTCGGCGTCTTCGTTCCGCAGATGCGCAAGACGGAGGCTCTCGTCGCCGGAGATGTCGGCTATGTTATCGCGAATATCAAGTCGATCGGCGACGTCGATGTGGGCGACACGATCACCGAGGCCGATCATCCCGCGACCGAGCCGCTTACCGGCTACAAACCGATCGTTCCGATGGTGTACTGCGGTCTGTATCCCAATGAGGGCGTGGAGGTCTCCGAGTTGCGGGATGCGCTCGAGAAGCTCGCCCTCAACGATTCCGCCCTACATTTCGAACCGGAAAGTTCGATCGCCTTGGGGTTCGGTTTTCGCTGCGGTTTTCTTGGGTTACTCCACATGGAAATCGTTCAGGAGCGGCTTGAGCGGAATTATCGTCTCGATTTGATTGCGACCTCACCTTCGGTGGTCTTCCGTGTCACGCTCACGGATGGGGAAGTTGTGTTGATTGACAATCCGGCTAAACTGCCCGTGCGCGATAAGATTGCGGTGATGGATGAGCCGTACGTTCTCGCGACGGTGATCACTCCGCCCGAATATGTCGGAGCGATCATGGAACTGACCCAGGCCAAGCGCGGCACGCTCAAGAATATGGAATATTTGGTCGACGGTCGCGTGATTCTCACGTACGAGCTTCCGTTGGCTGAACTCATCGTCGATTATTTCGATCAACTCAAGTCACGAAGTAAGGGCTATGCGTCGCTCGACTATGAGCTGATGGGGTATCGCGAAGGTGATCTCGTCAAGCTTGAGATCCTGCTCAACGGCGAGCCGGTCGACGCGCTTTCGTTCATCGTCGCGCGCGAGAAGGCGGCGAGTCGTGGGCGGGCGTTGACGGAAAAACTCAAGGAGTTAATTCCGCGACAGATGTTCGACGTGCCGATCCAAGCAACAATCGGCGGAAAGATCGTCGCGCGTGAAACGGTCGCAGCGATGCGGAAGAATGTGTTGGCGAAGTGCTACGGCGGCGATATTTCGAGAAAACGGAAACTCTTGGAGAAACAGAAGGTCGGAAAAGCACGGATGAAACGCGTGGGACGCGTCGATCTGCCGCAAGAGGCATTCATGGCGGTATTAAAACTCGACGAAAACTAAGGGGTATCGATGTCGCGAGAGATTGATCATCGCTGGTTGCTTGAACGGAATTATTCGGAGCTGAAGATCGGCGACCGCCAGTTGTGTCGCGGGCGAACGATAACCGAGGCGGATATTGTGATGTGGTGCTCGTTGACCGGCGATTGGTTTTACGTGCATGTCGATAAGGTTGCCGCTGAGCGCGATTCAATCTTTAAACAACGCGTTGCTCCGGGGATGATGATTTGGGCGTTCGGCGGAGGACTCGGCGTTCCGGCGCATTCGAGAACGATCGTTGCGAATTACGGTGCGGAAAAGATTCGTTTTTCACGTCCGGTGTTCATTGGTGATACGATTCGCCTCGAATTGGAAATCGTTGGAAAGACCGAGAAAAAACCCGGAAGCGGCGTCGTCGACGTCGGATGGAACCTTTTCAACCAAAACGACGAAGCCGTCTGCCTGAGCGTCGTTAAGGTGCTGATGCAAGATATTTAGGAGAAAACCGCTTAGACCATGAAATAAGTGGGTAAACGTATTAGGAAGCAAGCAGGCAAGCGGGGGGGGGGGGATTTT
>DASZHL010000092.1:0-156283 GCA_035937855.1 Vulcanimicrobiaceae bacterium | reverse complement strand
CGGTGTAACTGCAATATTTGGGAATTCCGTCTCGGTGTATAAGACGCCGTTTATCGGAGCTCCGGCTAGCATCATTGGCTGCGGTGCGTCGGCAAGCACAATTACCGGCTGTGGTCCTTCGGCGCTTGCTCTCGACGCCGGCGGCAATCTTTTCACGCTTTGGAACGGTGCTCAGTTGGAGGAACACCTTCCTCCCTATAACGGAAACGCAGCGTTAGTGACGCCTCTGACCGGATTACATTCGTATGCTTCCATGGCGTTGAACGCAATTGGCGAGGTTTTCGTAGTGGATTCCGTAGGGAATGAAGTAGGGGAATATGTATCACCGACGAACTCGGCTCCAACGGCGATAGTCACGAGCAACATCAACGGGCCGAGCCGGCTCGGTTTCGACGGCGCGAGGAATCTCTTCGTCATGAATGGAGGAAACGGAACGTTTACCGAATATGCGTCGCCATACACCGCTGCTCCTGTGAAAACGATCGCGAATCCGCTCAACCGGGTTCGCGGCGCCGGCATCAGTGGGTTCGCGGTCGACGCCGCAGGCGACATATTCGTTGCGAATAGTTCTGGGAATACCGTCACAGAGATCGCTCCTCCCTATGTGGGACCAGGGCGAACGATTGCCGTCGGATTGCAAACCCCAATCGGATTGGCGCTCGATGCGAACGGTTATCTCTTCGTCGTGAATTCCGGAAACAGCACGGTGACAGAGTACGCCCCGCCCTTGTACTGGGTTCATCAAACCGTCTTCACATTCCAGCAATGCTTCTGCTCATACGGAGGGATCATGCCGAGTAATTATCTCAACGGGCTAATCGCCGTGCATTAGGGTGAATACCCCCCGTTGGCGGGAACTGAATTCAGTGATGTTCTGTAGTTAAAGAAAGTTAGAAAGATGAATAAGAACACCAACGAATATGCTGGTAGAGGCGAATCGGGAAAGTTGAAGCGTGCGCTAATGCGGCGAGAACGGGTCGGTCGCATTGATTGTTGCCACGTTGGTTGCGGGAATCGTCGTGCCGTACGCCTTGTTAACTGCTAGAATGAACGCGTTGGCGATGAGCGCGTAGAACGTGTTTGACGGGTGGATCCCGTCGAGGCTGAATAAACCTCCGCCGTACGCGATCGAACAACAGTGGGGATTTGAGGGAAGAGGGTAGACCCCGCCGTTGCCGGTCACTTGGAGTGCGATGGCGTTGACGTCGACCAAGGCCGCACCGCGTCCTCCGACGGCCGCGGCGATCGCCGTGTTATATTGTGCGACGAGTTGCGTCGTTTGCGTCGCGGTGGAATCGGTGACGTAATCTCCGGGCCCGAAGGCATTGCTTGATGATTGCAGAAGAGTAAACCCGGCCTGCATCGCCGTCGCGGGCGAAGTGCCGCCGATAATCGCGGGAAGACTCGCTTGGACGACGGCGACGATCTTCGTCGATCCGGTCAGGGTGAGATATCCACCGTTTCCGACATTGAAACCGCTGAGGAACGCGTCGATCGCCGCCGTGATCGGCGCGTTGATACCAGTGGGGACTCCGTTTGCCATGAGTGCTGCGTGAATCGCCGGTACCGCGAGGAATTGCGGCGCGGCGAGGATATTGAGAACATTCGCGACGGCAACCTTCGCTCCGGCATTCTGCAAGCTCGTGATAAGTTGCGTCATGTCCGCTTGAAACGAAGAAGCGCTCGAAGCCGCGACCGCACCGTTGCTGAAGGTAAACTTCAGCAAGTCATTTTCGCCCAACCAAACGAGCGCTAAGGTCGGCTGCACGCGCACCGCTGCTTGGACCTGAGTTGTCCTGGCGCTGAAATTTCCGAGAATCGGATTGAAGAAAAGGTTCTCGGCATTTAAAATGCCGTTGAGGGCTTGCAGACCGGCATTCGGATAGATTACGCATGGATTTGCAGTCGGCTGAAATTGGTACAGGGCTTCATGAAGCGTTTGGCCGGGAATCGCCACATCCAAAGGGGTGGCGCCGGGATTGAGACGCGTCGATAGCGCGGTCGAGGATGTCAGTGCGGTTTGATCGAGCCCGGTACACGGAGCCTGGATCGTGGTCAGACCTCCGGCCGTCGCCGGAACCAACACCGATCCGCTACTACCCAATCCAGGCGGTGCGATGAGCGCAAGCGGTGAAACGGCCGGATTGAGCGGATCCGCTCCACCGTTGGCTTGCGACCACAGGAGGGCGTAATATCCGTTCCCTTGCGTCGCGAAGACTGCCGGAAACGGAGAAAGCGCTCCGAGCGGATTCGGCGTGATCGTCTTGCCGAGCAAGCCGTTTGACTGTTCCCCCGCAGTGAGACTGTCGCCGACGCCGACGATGCGGGTGAGGAGTGGCGAGCCGTTGATCGTCCCGAAAACGTTTGTGGGAAGAACTGCTTGCGTCGAAGAGGATCCGCCGCCGCAACCGGCCAGCATCAGCGGGAAGAGGACAGCCGTCGCCGTCATTCGGATGGACTTTGCGTTCATCGGAAGGCTCCTCATAGCGGGACGACCGAAGGTCGGCCTATGCCGATCTGGAGGACGTATTGCGTCGACTTGAGGCCGCCGATCTGGACGGCGCTTTGGTTTGGACTACAAGGAAGTTGTTGGCAGGTGATACTCACGACCCCAAGGCGATTGGGATCGATCGGATTTGTCGGAACTCCGGTGCTGACATAACCCTGAACGAAGAAGGGTTTTGCGAACGCATACGATGCGCCGTAGATCAGCGTCGCCAGATGTTGAGGATATGGATCGACGGGCGTGTACGGCTTGATGAGCGCCGGCTGGAAGAAGGCTCTGAGCTGTGGTGTCGCGTGATATTCAAGGGAGAGAAGTTGAAAAATCTGAGCCGCGTTCGTCGCGTTAGCACCCGAGGTATTGACGTTCCATTGTGGTCCAAACGTATACGTTCCGAAAAATTTCGGTGATGCGAGAAACGGCAGCGTGAACGCAACCATCTGCTGTTCGAATGTTCGCGTATGAACGTACTGGGGGAAGCCGTTGATTTCGACGAGGGCCGAGTCGTCGCTCCCGCCGACGCTCGCGGTGCGCGAAAGGTATGTCGGCGCGATGACGAGAGGAATGGGGCCGACGCGCACAAGCGTTTGGAATTCTCCGACGAAGATCTTATCCATAGTTGTGGCGTTGATGGCGTTCTGCGAGAGATTGACGCTCCCGATCGGCGCCGATAGACCTTGAAGGTAAAGCGGTACCGTTCCTTGGGCGAAGCCCGCCGGAAATTCTTGCACGGTGTAATATCCCGCCGAAGCTCGAATGTGAGGGTTAAACCCATAGGAGAGGGCGGCATCGAAGCCGCCGGGCAACCCCTTTGTTGGCCACCCAACGTTTCCGAGTAGCGTCGCTGAGGAGGCGTCAAGCGTATAACTCAGGCCGGTTGGGAGACTGAGTTTCGACTTCGTCGACCCTCCAGAAGAAGGTTCGAGGACAACTGCGCCGGGCGGGGCGATGCCGGAGCTCTCGCCCGCAAATGTCACTGCGGGGCCAATGACGATGCTAACGGCGGCGCTCGCCGCACAAAGAACCTTGCGGAGCATTCGAGTCTCCTCGCACGGAGGGCGATGTGGGAGTCACTCTCGTTCGAGAGTGGGCAGAATCCTGTTGGCGGACGAGGTGGAAGTTCATTCTTAACGAACGTTCAAAAAATCTCGGTGATCGGTGAGGACGCTTTAGCGAACAGTGCAGACAATACCTGAATTCCTCCTCCCGGCACTCTCCGGTTCAAACGAGCGAATCCTCGGCGAGCGAGGAACCGATGGCCAATGGCTTTTTTTGACGGCGGCCGAGTTGCTTACTCGGATCCGAGCCGTCGCCGGTGCGCTTTCGGAATTGGGAGTCATAGCGGGAGATCGCGTTGCGATTATCGCTCCGAATTCCGTCGATTGGATCGTCGTCGATCTTGGTGTGATTTTCGCCGGATGTGTCAGCGTTCCAATCTTTCCCACGCAAGCGCTCGATCAGATTCACTATATTCTTGCGGATAGTGAAGCGAAAGTGGTTTTTGCCGCAACTCCGGATGATGCGCGACGTTTCTCGCTCATCGCTCCTAAGGGAATTCAGATCATCTCATTCGTGGGTGAAGGAACCGAGTCGCTTGGGGATTTTGAACGCCGCGGACGCATGTGGATCGAATCGGAACACGTCGAACAGCAATCCGACCCGGCGACACGGAATGCTGAGGATCTTGCCGTTCTGATCTACACGTCGGGTACCACCGGAGAGCCTAAGGGCGTGATGCTTTCCCACCGCAACCTGACTTCGAACGGACGTTCCGTTATCGAATACGCGTATTCCCACTTGAAGAAGGGGGATGCCGTCCTTTCGGTCCTACCGTTTGCGCACATCTACGAGCATTTGGCGATATTCGTTTATCTTGTTAAAGAATTCCAGTATCACCTGACAGTACCCGAGAATGTGCTTGAGGATTTGCGTTCTGTCCGTCCCGTCGCGATCAATCTCGTTCCGCGAATCTGCGAACGCGTCATTGCTGGAATCGTGTCGCGGGCTCGTTCAAGCGGAGGCATTCAAGCGACGCTCGTCCCATGGGCACTTGCGATCGGACGTGCGTACATGAAAACCCGCTTTGAGGGACGGTCACCTTCGTTCTTTTTGTGTTTAAAATACTTCCTCGCACGACATTTGGTGCTCAAGAAACTTCGGAAACGCTTGGGATTAGATCGTCTTTGCCAAGGAGTAAGCGGGAGCGCCGCTATGCATCCGGATATCGCACTGACCTTCGCCTCCGCTGACATCATCATTTACCAAGGCTACGGCTTGACGGAGACCTCACCGGGCGTCTCGATCAATCGGCCTGAAGAGAACCGCTTCGGAACGGTCGGTCATCCGCTTCCGGGGGTTGAGGTGCGGATCGCTTCGGACGGAGAGATTCTCGTCCGTGGACCCAACGTCATGATGGGTTATTATCATCGGCCCGGCGAGGCTCCGATCGATTCCGAAGGATGGTTCTCAACCGGCGACATTGGGTTTCTTGACGCGGAAGGCTTTCTCTCGATCACCGATCGAAAGAAGGAATTAATGAAAACGACGGGCGGCAAGTACATCTCCCCGTCCCGCATCGAAAGTGCAATCAAGCGCTCCATGTATATTTCGCAAGTGATTGTCGTCGGTCATGGTCGACCGCATCCGGCGGCCCTGGTCGTGCCGAACTGGGATCTTGTTAGCCAGGACTTCGGACTTGAGTACCTCTCCAGTGAACAGATTGCGGCGCGAGAGGATGTGCGGGATTTCATTTGCCGAGAAGTTTATCACAACACTATTGAGTTGGCTCCCTTTGAGCAGGTATTACGCGTCGCGTTGTTTTCGCGCGATTTGACCATCGAGGAGGGAGAGCTTTCACCGACGCTTAAAGTACGGCGCCGTTTCGTAGAGTCCCAATATGCAGGTTTGGTCGAGTCAGTGTACGCTCTTGAGATTCGCTCTCGAGGGGACGCTCGGCCATGAAAATTCCCACGGGAGGAATTTGTGTCATCAACTACATCATTTAAGAGCTTGCTTGAAGACTTCGATGGTGATCGTGAGGAGGTCGGTGCCCTTCTCGATCTTGCAATTGAAACGGTGAGCGAAGCCTTTGAGGGGATCTCTCGCTCGCTCATGACGCGAGAGCGGCTAGTAACTCAAGCGCGTGCCCATTCGATCAAAGGTTGTGCCGGCAATATTGGGGCGATGGAATTATCGCGTATCGCCGCTGAGATTGAAGAGAATTCCCGCAACGACCATCTTGCGGTTGTCGACGTTCTCCTTCCTCGGCTAAAGGTGGCGATCGCCGCGTTCGTGGACGACGTCGCCGCCTTCAAAAAGGAAACCGCGACACAATCCTAGAGCCAGCGTTTGAGTGTTTCGGAAAGCGAATCCAGTGAGACCGGCTTTGCTAGATAGTCGTCCATGTCGGCCGCCAGACAGGCGATACGGTCTTCGTGTCGAGCGTTGGCGGTCAGTGCAATAATAGGTGTACGCTTTCCGGTACGGAGTTCGCGCTTGCGAATCTCGATCGTCGCAGCGAAACCGTCCATTTCGGGCAGATGGCAGTCCATCAGGATGAGGTCGAGGTTCATTTGATCAAACGCCTGGACGGCTTCGTGTCCGTTTCCGGCGAGGGTGACGGAATAACCGAGTTTTTCGAGCTGGCGGGCGGCAAGCCGCTTATTGACCTCGTTGTCCTCGACGACAAGGATTCGGCTTTGATTGCCCATCTTGAGGGCGTCCGCTTCGGTGAAAGAATCGGCAACCATTGCGTGTTTTTCGACCACGTTGAATTGGAAGTGCAGCGAGACCGTGGTTCCTACTCCCTCGATGCTTTCGACGTCAATTGTGCCGGTCATGAGTTCGACAAGACGACGAGTGATAGCCAGGCCTAAGCCGGAGCCTCCGAAGCGGCGAGTGATCGAACCATCGCCCTGAAGGAAGGGACGGAATATGCGCTCGCCCAAATTGGGGGAAATTCCTATGCCCGTGTCTTTGATGGTAACGTGAACGCCGACGATCTGTCGTGCGCGATGTTCGAGTGTTGCAGAGAGCGAGATTTGGCCTGATTCCGTGAATTTGACGGCGTTGTCGAGCACACTGACGAGAATGCGGCGAATTTGGTCGCCATCACCTTGCACGATATGCGGAAGATTGGGATCGACAAAGCTCGTAAGCACCAAGCCTTTGCGCTGAGCGTCGTTTAGGCATTCCTTGGTCGCCAAATCGATGCAATTCGCAAGCTCGAACTCCGCGCTTCCAATGGTGAGGCGACCTGTCTCTATCATCGAAAAGTCGAGGACGTTGTTGATCGTGCGCAATAGGTCGTTTCCGCAAAGATGCACCGAACGGACGTATTCGGCTTGCTCCAGATTGAGGTCCGTTCGGAGCAACAGTTCGGACATCCCGAGAATTGCATTAAGCGGTGTGCGGATCTCGTGACTCATCGATGCGACGAATAACGATTTCAAATGCGATGCGCGGTTCGCCGCCTCGAGTGCGGTTTGCATCGTATTTTCAGCGTATTTCCGGCCGGAAATGTCACGCATCACCGCAGCCCAAAGTCGCTTGCCGTAACGTTCAGTCGTTCGCATTGTGACTTCAACTGGAAAACGGCTTCCGTCCGCGCGACGATGGATCGTTTCGAAGCGCTCGTCTCCGAGTTGCCGCTGTTTAAGCCATTGACGCAGATTGTCATGGAGATCGGGAGCTCGAATTTGGAAAATCGACATGCCGCGCATCTCTTCGCGTGCGTACCCGTATGCTTGCGCCGCCGCGACGTTTGCTTCGACGACTACTTCACCCTCAAGAAAGAGGACGATGTCGTTGGTCTCGTCGGCGAGGATGCGATAGCGGTTCAATCTCTCCTCGCGCTCGGTAAGGCGCTCGGAAATGACATGGAAGTATCGATGAAGTTTTGAGATGTCGTCGTTTCCATTGAGTCCGTTCGCGAGGAGATCCCCACCCCTGGCAAGTGAGGAGCCAGCGATGAGGAGGGTCTGCAGCCGATTCTGGAATTCTCGGCGGATACCGAGTTTCAAGAAGACCGTCAAGCTGATGCCGATCCAAAGGGCAGCAGCGCTGACGATTTGGATATTACGCGATTGGGATGTGAGAAGAACTACTAGCTGTTCTTCGTTGGTTTGTTCGGTACTTATAAACTCCGCAAGCGATGCGCTTGCGCTGAGTTTAATCGTGACGATGTTTGGCAACGATTTTTGGAAATCCCTCGAAGTATACTGTCCGCGAACGGCAAGATCGCCGATTTTATCGAGATGCGAAAACCATGTACTCGTGTCGTCTTCGATAAATGCTGCATTGCGTTCCTGGGTTGAATTTTGTGCAACGAGTGCTTTGAGACTTGTTGTCTGGATCATGATGTCCGAGCGAATTCGTCGATAGCGCTCGATCAAGCGCGGTTGGTGCAGGAACAGGTATGCGCGGATGTTGAGTTCGGCATCACTGAGTGCGGCATTGATGCGTTGAGCCTTGTCGAGAACGACATTGGAATGTCGAATAAGGATCGTCGTTCGTTGGCAGTCCTGGGTAAATGCGAAAATCAAAAGACTTACCGTCGCGATGAAAATGACCGGCAAGACGATGACCAAAGTGAGGTGAGACCCAAGACGCGACGGCATTCCGGCCCTTATGAGTTTTGGCCAATTGGTTGTTTTAGCCAACGTTCCAGGATCTGTGCGAGTGACATGATGGAGACTGGTTTTGCCAGATAGTCATCCATGTCAGCGGCCAAGCAGGCGATGCGGTCTTCGGTTCGAGCGTCGGCGGTCATCGCGATGATCGGCGTGCGTTTTCCGGTGCGCAGTTCCCGATTTCGAATCTCGGTTGTGGCGGCGAAGCCATCCATTTCAGGCATATGACAGTCCATGAGGATGAGGTCGAACTTCGCCCGGTCGAAGTGCTCAAGGGCTTTGAGGCCGTTCTCTGCGAGGGCGACCGTGTACCCAAGTTTCTCGAGCTGGCGAGATGCGAGTTTCTGATTGACGGCGTTGTCCTCGACGACGAGTATCCGGCCTTTTCCTGTTGGGGAAACGGGTTGTTCCTCGGGTTTCGGAATAGTACTACCGGCAACCGGATCTTGGAGGATTTGAGAAACGCAGTCGAAGAGCTGCGATTGGCGAATTGGCTTGACGATATATGCTGAGCAGCCGCCGGCGACGGCCCGTTCACCACGCTTGTCGGAATCAAAAGCGGTCGTGAGCACCAAGCGTGTCGGGGAATTTTTCCGATGTACTTGATCGACGATATTGAGCAAGGCTTCTTCGTCGAGCCGGGTGATATTCAGGTCGAGGAAGGCAATGTCATAGGGCGAGTTGCGCGCAAAACGGTCGACCAGCAGCCCTGCAGCGACATCGGAGCCGACGGCTTCTTCGACGTTGAGACCCCAAGCGCGGAGATAGCGGACGAGGATTTCGCGCGAGAGTGGATCGTCGTCTGCGACCAATGCGCGTTTGCCGTTGAGGTTCCCGAGTTCAAGTTGAGTTTCTTTGCCGGCGACGTTAAATTGGAGTCGGATTGAGGCGGTTGTTCCGACACCCTCGGTGCTTTCGATTTCGATGGATCCGGTCATGAGTTCGACCAAGCGCCGGGTGATAGCCAAGCCTAACCCCGAACCTCCAAAGCGACGAGTGACCGAGCTGTCGCCTTGAAGAAATGGGCGGAAAATTCGTTCGCGCATATCGGGGGAGATCCCAATGCCGGTGTCTTTGACGGTGAGGCGGACATCGATGATATGTCGCGTACGATGTTCAAGCGTAGCGGAGAGCGAGACATGGCCGGATTTTGTAAACTTGACGGCGTTGTCGAGCAGGCTGACGAGAATTCTGCGAAGATGCTCGGCATCGCCAAGGACTAGTTGCGGAAGCTCGGGATCGACGAACGTCATCAATACAAGACCTTTGCGCTGGGCCTCGCCCATGCAAGCCCGAGTCGCCGAATCGATGCAGTGCGGCAAGTTGAATTCCGAGGTTTCGACGATAAGTTGGCCGGTTTCCATCTTCGAGAAGTCGAGCACATTGTTCACGGTGCGCAGAAGCTCCTCGCCGCAATGGTAAACCGTGCTCGCATATTCGGCTTGCTCCGTATCGAGGTTGGTTCGGAGCAGAAGCTCCGACATGCCAAGAATCGCGTTGAGCGGTGTACGGATCTCGTGGCTCATTGACGCGACAAACTGCGATTTTAAACGCGATGCGCGATTGGCGGCGTCGAGGGCGGTGCGCATCGCGCTCTCAGCGTTCTTCCGTTCGGAGATATCACGGATGATCGCGGCACCCAGTTGTTTGCCGTCGCGTTCGGTGCTTCGGATTGCGACCTCCACCGGAAAACGGCTGCCGTCCGCACGACGATGAATAGTCTCGAAACGTTTATCCCCTATTGGCCGGGTGTCGAGAGCCTCACCGAAGTCGTCCTGGCGTTCCGGAACACGAATTTGGGAAATCGGCATGTTGCGCATCTTTTCGCGCGAATATCCATAACTTTGCGCCGCCGCTACGTTGGCTTCGACGATGACGTCGCCTTCGAGAAAGAGAACGATGTCGCTGGTCTCCTCGGCGAGGATACGGTAACGATTGACTGTGGCTTCGCGCTCATGGAGGCGCTCGGAGATGCTGTAGATATATTGGTTGAGTTCGGCAATCTCGTCGTCGCCTTGGAGCGAGGTCCCGATGATCTCTTTACCTTCGGCAAGCGACGAAGCGCTATAGAGGAGCGCTCGCACCCGGTTGTTGAGGATCTTTCGAATGCACATTCCGAAGAAGATCGCCACGCTCAAACTGGCTAAGAGCCCCAAGCCCGTGGCAAATTCAATGCCCAGCCACTGGGAGGAAAGGCGGGTGAGGCGCTGCTCTTCGATGAATTGTTCGCGGCTCGTGAAATCCGCGAGCGAGGTGCTCGCACTGAGTTTAAGTGCAAGAATATTTGAGAACGATTTCTGGAAATCGTCGGCGTGGTAAAGACCTTTACCTGCAAGATCTGCGACGCGATCGAGATGAGAGAACCAAGTGGTCGTGTCGTCCGCGATGAAGTTGGCGTTGCGTTCTTGGTTGCCGTTTTCCGTGACGAGTTCTTTGAGCCTTGCTGTTTGATCCATAACGTCCAAACGTATCTGGTGGTAATCCGTAAGATAGTGGGCGTCGTGGAGAGTGAGAAAGGCTCGAATATCGAGTTCCGCATCGCTGAGTTCGGCGTTGATCCGTTGCGTTTTGTCGAGGACGACGTTGGAGTGGCGGATAAGCGCTGCGGTTTTCTGGAAGTTGAACGAAACGGCAAGGATTGTGGCGGTGATGATCCCCATCAGAACGAGGGGCAGGAGGATCAGGAGTGTGAGTTGAGACCCAAGGCGTGTCGGCATGCTTCAGGTTGCCTCGGCGGCGGAGCCGAACATGCCTCGGTCAGCGGCGATCCTCATGAGAAACTCGAAGACGCCGACCGCGAGGTTGATGAGGAAGTCAAGCATGAGTAGTCCAGATCTGACGGCAACCCAATGGCTCACGAAGAGAGTTTCGGAAGACCGAGTGTCGTCGGATAGGGAAAAACTTGAAAACCCCTTCCCTCGTGAGGATTACGTCGTATCGTCGTTGGGTCTAGAGCCTAGCCGTTACTTCGATTTCCACGCGGGCTCCCAAGGGGAGTTCGGCGATACCAACCGTACTGCGCGCCGGTTGTGTCTTTCCGAGATACCGAGCATAGACGGCGTTGACCTCAGCGAAATCTCCCAGATCGATCAGGTAAATCGTTGTCTTTACCACGTCATCGAACGAGATATCGGCCGCCTTGAGGATCGCCGCTATGTTGTCCATCACCCGCTCGGTTTGGACGGCGACGGTTCCTTCAACGAGTGTGCCGGAGGCAGGGTCCAGAGGAATCTGGCCGCTGCAAAAAAGGAAGCCTCCCGCCCGAATTGATTGACTGTAGGGGCCGATGGGCTTGGGAGCCTCTTGGGTGGAGATTACTTTCATTCGGCGATTGTTAGGGACGGGTTGGGCACATCCTCCCAACGCATCGTGCCCTTAAAGGTGGCCGGCTCATCGCCGACGCCGAAGTTGCTTGCGGCAAGTTGAGCGATTCGGGCAAGTTCGTCCTGGGTAAGATCCGGTGTCTCTGACGCATGGGCAAACTCGCGCAATTGCTCGCGATCGTAGATATTCGGGAGGACGGACATGACCCGCATCTCAGCAAGCAACCATTGGATCGCCGCTTGTCCCAAGGTTCGGTTCGAGCGTTCAAGGAAACGCAACTTCTCGACCTTCTTCAGTCCGTTGGTGAGCCACCAACGCGGACGGTGGATTCGATGATCGTTCCGGTCGAAGGTCGTTTCTGAGGTAAACTTTCCTTCGAGCATCCCGCTGGAATGCGGGACGCGAATAAGGTATCCGGTGTCTGCGTTTGCAGCGTAGGAAGCACGCACCATTTCATTGCCGGGGAAGGGTTCAAGAATGTTCCAGATCATGTGGATGCTCTTGACATGGCGATCGCTGACTGCTCGGCAACCCTCGACCAGCCAGCCGATGGCTGGACCAAAAGCTGCTCCGTAGGTGCGGATTTTTCCCTCGTCCTGGAACCGTTCGAGTAAGGCGAAGAGCTCGTCGTTCTCGATTTCACTCAGGCGAGCATTGTGAATTTGGTAAATGTCGATATAGTCAGTTCGGAGACGCCGCAGCGATTGTTCCAGGGCGAAGCGCACGTAGTCCGGGGAGAAGTCTTGGGGGATCGCCTGTTGGCCCCGTCGTTCGTCCGCGTGATTGTAGAAGTCGTAGCCGAACTTGGTGGCGATGACGACCTGGTCGCGTCGGTCGGCGAACGCAGCAGCGAGCTGTTCTTCGCTCCGACCGTTTCCGTAGGTGTCGGCGGCATCGAAGAGCGTTATACCCAGGTCATAAGCCTCACCGAGGAGCTTCACGGCATCCTCGTCGCTTATTGAGCCCCACCAGCCCGTGGAGGTCGTCCACAACCCGAAGCCGACGGTGCTGACCGTGATTTCGGTTTTTGGATACGTCCGGTATTTCATCAAATGCTCCTAGCGCCGGAAATCTTGGCCGTCCGGTCTCTCCTGTTGCCCACAGGGGTCATCGCTCCTTGTGTGAACGCTTACGACGCGCTCAGAGGGTATCGTACGGCGACGGCGGGCCTTACCCAAAGACTTCCGACGGAATGGAGGTTGGTTGATCGAAAATCAAATGTGAAAGAGCCCTGGACGTGGAAAGCAAGCAACATGTCGGAAGAGTCCTCGAGAGAGAACATCTCCTCAAGCCCGCACGAAGGGCAGTGCCGTCTCGCGACCGACGAAGCGGCGGGGCAGTTTCGCTCGATCCTGGAGTTGCGCGATCGCAGCGTGATCTTGAAGGAGCTTCATCATGCTTTGGGTGCCTATGAGGCGCCAGATGAAGACTCGACGGCGTTCCACACGGGAAATCTTGTCTCGGTCAATGTTCGTATCCTGGAGGTCTTGCTTGACATGCGCGAGTTGCTGGTGCACCTTGTCGAATCCGGCGGGGCGTCCGTGGAGGTCCGCCGGGAGCGACGATCAGGCGCGTTTCGTAAGGGTCCACAATATCGCGATATGGAATAGGAGCTGTCGGTTCCTTTCCTTGTTTACGAAGTCAAGAAAGCGTTGTAGCGATATCCTCTGTGGTGACACAAACCCACGCGGGTACGCATCGATGTTATAAATGAGTAAAGAAAGCGGACGACGCGTCGAGGTTGTGCTATCTTGATAGTGTAATTCACTCTCTGATAATGACCGTTCTCTCCAAAGGCCGGGTCCGCTATCGTCCGCGCTCCATCTCGTGCTCTTAAAGAAGTCGAAATTAATAACCATGGCCCCGTTCTTCCGGGGCCATGTTGCATTGCCGGAGGCGGAACCGTCGTTTGGTACGGCGAATGCGTTCAAGCATGCTGAATCTTCACTTCATCGGTGGGCTCCTGGTTTTGCTTTGCGCTGCTGCGGCGATCTTCGTACCGATTGCGCGGCGGGTGGTCGTCTTTGTGCTGATCGCCCAAGTGCTGCTCGGAATCGCGCTTGCAATCACCACGCATCTCGTACCGCCGGTTTTTCATTGGGTCTTGGCGCTGCTTACCGGAGGCTTGTATCCGCTAGCCAACAGGATCGAGCGTCGTGAGCCGGGTTCGCTTGTCGCTCGGGGCATCGCGCTTGTTGCCGCGCTCATCTTCACCGGAGTGTTCGCTCTCGGAATGTACGGATTGCACGGAGGAGCCGCTCCCCTCCCTCTTATGGGGACAAAGTGAAGATGGAGATGATGGTGAGGACGCCGACGATGAGAATGGTGGCCCAGGCGATAGTGTTGAAAATCACTCCGTTGACATAGGGCCCCATGAGCTTGCGATTGTTGATAAGCAGGAGCATGAGGAAGAGAACGATCGGCAGCAAGGCGCCGTTGAGGACCTGCGAGTAGAAGATCGTACCAAGGAGCGGCGCGCCGGGAATAAGGACGAACCCCGCTCCGACAACGATCAGACTTAGATAAAGTGCATAGAAGACCGGAGCCTCGCTGAACCGTCGCTCGACACCGGATTCAAAGCCAAATGCTTCGCAAACATAGTAAGCTGTCGAAAGGGGCAGGATCGAGGCCGTGAAGATCGCCGCGTTTAGAAGGCCAAGCGCGAAAAGGAGCGAGGCGTATTTCCCAGCGAGGGGCGCCAGGGCCGCGGCGACGTCGCCTGCATCGTTGATCGTGATCGGCGTTTGACCTGAACCCAGGTGCGCGTTGTGGATGAAGATCGTCGCGGCACTAGCGACGACAATGAAATACGCGATTACGTCAGTGATAAGAGCGCCGCTAATTACGTCTAGGCGGGAATATCCGTATTCTTTAACCCGAATGCCCTTTTCGACGACGGCTGACTGAATATAGAACTGCATCCATGGAGAGATGGTCGTTCCGATGACGCCGATGGCCGTTACCAAATAGGCGCTGGTCGGCGTGAAATGCGGGACAAGAGTTGCCGTGAACACCTCGTGCCAATTGGGGTGAACCATGATCCCGCTGACAACATACGCGAGATACACGGTGCAGAAAAAGAAGAAGATCCGCTCAACGATCTTGTAATTGCCACGCGTGACCGCCGTGAAAACCAAGAATGCGAGCACTGGAACCATCACGAATTTCGAGAGGAACGGCGCGATTGCTGACGGGGCGTAGCTCTGGAAGATGGGCGCCGCCGAGGCGATACCGGCGAATTCCGCCGCGGTATTTCCTAAGTCTCCAAGCACAAACAAAAGTAAGACGATCGTCGTTATCTTGACTCCGAAATTCTCTCGAATCAGATCGGCGAGGCCTTTTCCGGTCACCGCTCCCATGCGTGCGCACATTTCCTGGGTGACGATCAACGCGATCGTCACCGGAATCAGGAGCCAGAGCATCGTGTAGCCGAATTGCGCCCCGGCCAGAGAATAGGTGGTGATGCCGCCGACGTCGTTATCGGCGTTAGCGGTTATAATTCCCGGACCAATGATCGAGAAGAACATCAGGAGGGAACGCCGCAAACTCGGCTTACGTACTGCAGGTTTCGGCAGCGTTTGGGATGCTTCGCCCGCGTGTTCTCGCTCGCTCATGCAATCGTCCCTGCGCTACTTCGTCCGGACCGACGGGTGAAATGGGGAAGAGCTCGCGCTAATTTCTCGGGGAGAATTGCATCGATGGCGTCGTCTACCGTGACGATGCCGAGTAACCGGCCCTCGTCGTCAAGGACCGGACAAGCCAGCATGTCGTAACGCGCAATGATTGCGGCAACCTCTTTCCCGCTCGTAGCCGGCCTGACGCTCACGATGTCGCTATCCATGATGGTATGGATATGTGCGGTCGGTTGGGCGAGCAAGAGCCTTCGTAGCGAGACGACCCCCAAGAGTTTACGAGCAGCATCGGTGACATAGAGGTAGTAGATGAATTCGGTTTCAGGAGCGATCTCGCGAATTTTATCGATTGTCGCGGAGACGCTACGGTGTGGATAAATCCAGACGTAATCCGTCGTCATGAGGCCACCGGCGCTGTCGTCGGCGTATCGAACCAGGTCGCGCAGTTCGCCCGCAGTCTCGGGTTCCATTTGCGCAAGCAATGCCGCTTGGGTATCTTGCGGGAGATCGCCAAGTAGATCCGCCGCGTCATCGGAGTCCATCTCTTCGATGATGTCCGCGGCGCGTTCGGTTCCCAGATTGTCGATGAGCGCACGTTGAGTGTCACTGTCGAGATGTTCGAGTGCGTCGGCGGCGGTTTCATCGTCAAGCGAACGGACGATGCGGGCGGCGTCCTGGGCCGAGAGTTCGCCGATGATATCGGCCAGTTCGGAGGGATGCAGACCGGCGAGACGCTCGGCTGAGACCGACAGGCGAACCTGGGAAGGATTCACATCGGAGATCGGTGCGACATGGCTCCACGAAATCAGCGTTTTCGGGATTCGAGCAACGAACGACGGCGCGAGATGCTTTATTCCCAAACGTCGCAAAAGGCCCGAGAATCCGACATCCGCGGCGACGATGCGGAGAGCCCCCCCGGTCTGGGCCACCTCGATGTCGTTGATGCGCACAACCTTGCGTCCGTTGACGTCAACGATCTGTTTATCGAAGAGGTCGGCAACCAGAAAGAGTGCGTGCTCGTCGGAGACAGGGGGAGCATTGGGCGGTTGTGTGAGAACGATTGGACCGCGCTCATCGATCTTGAGGACGTCAGCAATTGGGCACCAGCGAAGCCCGTCCCGGGTTTTGACGAGCATGCCGTCGATTCGTGGAAACGCGTCGTCGGGTTTGGTGACAAGGAAGTCCGTGACCTTTCCGAGGGTCCGAAGTTTCCCGGATTCTCGGACGACCACGGAGCGGCCGATAAAGTCGGAGATATAGCCAATGCCGAAGCTCATGTGACGGCTCCGAGCTGGAGGCCGAGCGCAAGCTGCTCGCAAAGGAGGCGGGTATGCGAGATCATCAGATGGTCGTTCTCGATGAGGAGGCGTATGGACCCGCTAGATTTGGCGATTGAACTAGGCCTAGAGGCTGGAGCGCTGTTGCGGAGGTATTGGCGCACCCCGTTGGAGGTTGCCGAAAAGAGCGGCAGAGGCGATCTCGTCACTGATGCGGATCGCGCAAGCGAGGCGTTCATCGTCCGCCGATTGCGCGAGCACTTTCCGAATGCATCCATCTTGGGTGAGGAAGGCGCGGATATCAAGGGGGAGTCGGACGAACGCTGGATCATCGATCCACTGGACGGGACTTTGAACTTCGCTCATGGTCATCCGATTTTCTGTGTATCGATCGCCTACGAACGTGCTGGGGAACTCGTCTGCGGTGTCGTTCATGCGCCGATTCTTGAAGAAACCTATACCGCCCGGCGCGGCCGGGGAGCATTCCGCAATGGGCAACCACTGCGCGTCTCTTCTGTGGAGCGGATCTCCCAAGCCTTTGCGTGTACGGGTTTTAACGCGACGAACTATGAGCGCAATTCGCAATTGCTCGCGGTGCTTTCAGGGAAGACGCAGGGCGTGCGGCGTGACGGTGCGGGAGCTCTCGATCTGGCCTATGTTGCCGCCGGAGTTTATGATGTATTTTGGGAGTTTGATTTGAGGCCGTGGGATGTCGCCGCCGGTGCGCTTCTCGTCGCGGAGGCTGGGGGGAAGATCACTGCCGTCGAAGGAACTCCATTACGTCTGGATGGGTTCTCGACTTTTGCAAGTAATGGGATACTTCATGACGAGATAGTTCGTATCTTTTGTAATTGTCGTTCAATCGACGGAATAGGAGGGTGATACCGTCCACGGTTTCAGGTCCGGTAAACAGAGAGCTTGGTGATACAGATTACGCGGCTGCTTTACACTCAGTGGTATAATGGAGGGAGGAGAGTCAGGTAGAACTATGACTATGCAATTCGCACTTGTGACTGTTGAGGTGAGCTTTCCGAGGTTGCTTCAATTGTAGCTCGAACAAGAGAGCGCTTTTCTTGAAGTGGGTGATGAATCCCCGTTAGGGTGCGGAAGTGCGAAATGAACGAGAAGCTGACTCGCTTCGGGATTGCGGTGGTGTGAATGAGTACTTCGTCCGTTTCGATCGACCGTGTGGTCGACTGCCCGTTTTCCTCCGTCGTTGAATATGCCGACGGTTTCGTTAACGATGAGCTGGGTGCCGGAGGGGGCTTTGAGCTTGCGTTGCACCTCCCGTTGAGTGCGCAGAAAATTGGTCTCACGCGCCGCGTTCGGGTTTCCACCGCGATTACGCGCGATTTGACGGATTTCACTCGTTCTCACGAAGCAATGTGGTTTGAGCTTCAGCCCGATGAGGGAGTCCCCCCTTTACCGCCCGTGCGCGTACTCCTGACGGTTCGGCCCTGGAGTGGCATGAGTAAGCTCCAATTTGCGGGAAGCGTCCTCGAAAGGCGAGGCCGAGTGGGGAAGCTTGTCGAGACGATTCTCGGGAAGGTCATGCTCACGGGGATGCTCGAGGCCTTCGTCGACCAGATGGCGAGAAGCCTTGAACGTCGGCACGCGGAGTTTCGCCGGACGACTTCGATTGCGGCGCAGGTTCCCGAAGAAGTCGGTTAAGATTCTGCTGACCTTCTAGCGGTGTGTTGGACTGAGGGGCGGATGGCGAAGAGGCGCTAGCAGGCCGAGATCGTATTGAGAGATTTAGCGCCGGGCGGCTTTGGCCGCGCGGCATCCCGGCATCCTCCGCCTATGAGAGAGGTTTGATTCAGCTTGTGAGACGGGAAACGCGGGAAGATGACTAGTCGTCATATTGACGCTCGTATTGAGTTTGAGTTCCTCCGCGCCACTGAGGCCGCTGCGGTAGCGTCTGGACGATTGGTTGGCCGTGGAGACAAGATTGCCGTCGATCAGTCCGCCGTTGATGCGATGCGAGGGGTGCTCGGAGACGTTGACATTGACGGGGTCGTCGTCATCGGCGAGGGCGAAAAAGACGAAGCTCCGATGCTTTACATCGGCGAGTTGCTCGGCACCCGGGATGGGCCGAAGATGGATATCGCGGTCGATCCCATTGACGGAACAACGCTTGCCTCCAAAGGCGGCCATGGAGCGATCTCCGTGGTGGCTGCGGCTGAGCGGGGCTCGCTGTTTCACACGCGGATCGCCTATATGGATAAGGTCGTCGTTGGACCGGCGGGACGAGGCTTGGTTTCAATCGAGGCTACACCGGCTGAGAACGTACGGGCTCTGGCCCGCGCGATGGGGCGTCCCGTTAGCGAAATTACCGTTGCCCTGCTCGAACGGCCCCGCAATGATGCCAAGGTCAAGGATCTGCGTGAGGTCGGCGCTCGTGTGCGCCTTTTCGGGGACGGCGACGTTGCTATGGCGGTTATCGCGACCCTTCAGGAGCGCAGTCGTATCGATATGCTCATCGGCATAGGCGGGGCTCCCGAAGGGGTCGTCACCGCCTGCGCGGTAAAAACGCTCGGTGGCGACATGCAGGCCAAGCTCTGGCTACGCGACGGGGAAGACGAGGTCGCACGCCGCGAGAGGATTGATCCCAACCGAATCTTGCGGCTGGATGATCTCTGCCGATCCGATTTGGCGATGCTTATCGCGACCGGCGTGACCGACGGGGAACTCCTCGAGGGCGTCCGCTATGTTCGCGGGAGTGCCTATACGCAATCGCTGATCATCTCCTCCCTGACCAACACCGTTCGCACCGTTGAGACCAAACATGATCTCAGCTCGATATTGCGCTATTCCCAATCGCGTGCGTCGAACAACGGCGTCATTTCGCAAACTCCCAATCTGCTTTCCAAGGAGACCTCTTAGATGAACACCGTGCTCGCCGACGTTGCCAAAGCGATGGTTGCCCCAGGAAAGGGAATTTTGGCAGCCGACGAGAGTTTTGGAACCGCCAACAAGCGGTTTGAGAAACTCGGCATCCCGACGACGGAGGAGATGCGGCGTTCCTATCGCGAGATGCTTTTTACGACGAAGGATCTCGCCTCGAGTATCAGCGCGGTGATTCTCTTTGATGAGACGATTCGTCAGGGGAAGAAGGACGGCACGAGTTTCGTGCAGGTTCTCGAACGCAACGGTATCCTTCCCGGCATTAAACTCGATCTCGGAACGGTCACGCTACCGAATACGCACGGAGAGAAGGTCACCGAGGGCCTTGACGGTTTAGCCAAGCGCGTCGCAGAGTACGTCGGGTTGGGAGCGAAATTTGCAAAGTGGCGCGCGGTGATCGACGTCGGACCTGCGATCCCAAGCGATCGGGCGATTGAAGCGAATGCCCACGCGCTCGCGCGTTATGCGGCAATCTGCCAGGCGGGTGGGTTGGTGCCGATCGTTGAGCCCGAAGTCCTGATGGATGGCGACCATACCTTGGAGCGCTGTCGTGAGGTTACCGAACGCACACTAAAGCGAACCTTTTGGGAACTCGCCAAGGCGGGGGTCATTCTCGAGCAAATGGTGCTCAAGCCGAATATGGTTATCTCTGGAATGAAGTGTCCGACGCAAGCAGGTGTGTTGGATGTGTCGAAAGCGACGTTAGAGACACTTTTGCGTACGGTTCCGGCGGCTGTAGCCGGGGTCGCGTTTCTATCGGGTGGGCAGAGCGACGAGATTGCCGCGGCGCATCTCAACGAGATTAATCGCTTGGCGAAAGGTCGCGCGCCTTGGCCGATCACGTTCTCGTACGGACGGGCATTGCACCAATCGGCGATGACGGCATGGCGCGGCAGCGACGCGCATTGGGCGGACGGGCAGGCGGCGCTTTCCAAGCGCGCCCGCTGTAACGCGGCGGCGGCTTCGGGTCGCTACTCGGCCGAGACCGAAAAAGAACTCACGCCCGCATAGCCTACGTAGTTGCGGACGCAAGCAATTCGTTCATTTCCCGGACGGCTCGTGCTTGTGCTCACGATCTTCGCCTTTGGTTCCTTCTCGCAAATCGCCGAGGCCGGCGCTTCGGCGCCGAATCTCCTCGATCAAACGCTTGTCGGAACATGGTTTTGCCGGGGGCGCGATCTTCAGGGAGGGTCGATTTCCGGAAGTATCGGCTGGAGTTTTGAGGGAGCCTCCGTACTGCGATTCTTCGCGAGTTTATCTCCGGAGACGAGTGTCGATGTTCCGATCGACGAGGTCTGGAGCTACGACGATGTGCTCTTGACGTTTGTGAGCGATCCGCGACCCGGTGCGGTTGATCGGGGACGTTACGTCTCGGACGGTTGGAAGGACGATGTCCTCGATTGGGTTCAGCAGACCCCAGCGGCGCCGCTCGAACGGCGCTTTCTCCGGTTGCCTCAAGGCCGGCTCGCCTTCCAAGTTCATGCCGTATCGGATCCGAATGTGAGCGGATACACGATAATGTGCAACAAGAGAGGTGTATCGCGATGACGCCGAGTCTGCGCAACCTGAAGCGAAACGCAGCGAAAAATCGTACTCGCCGGTGGCGGATGCTCAGTGTAATCATCGTTGTCGTGATTTTGAGCGCGATGATGGTTGCACGTAATCTCTTGGGGAATCCTGGTCTGCAGGCGGCCGATCCCCGTCTCATCGATGACCGGGGGCGGGTCATCGCTCTCTTAGGAGAACCTTTGCAAGCGACGGTGCTTTATTTCGGATACACACATTGCATCGATAACTGTCCGCTCGCACTCGAACACCTCGTGCATGCGCGCCATGCGTTGGACAAGAATAGGCGCGCGATTCGAATCGCCTTCGTGACGGTCGATCCCGAGCGAGATACGCCGCCGGTTCTGCAGAAATTTGTTCAGCGCTTCGGTGATGGAATTACCGGATATACCGGAGACGAGACGCAAATCGAGACGGTGCTCAAGGACTATCACGTCTGGCATCAAAAGATCGGCGAGCATCCCGGAACCGATGCGTATCTCGAGGCACATAGTGGAGGGATATTCTTTGTCGATGCTTCTGGTCATATTCGCAAGATCGCCGACGATGAAGATTCTGTTGAAGTATTAGAGTCGGATATGAACGCGATCGTCCCGTGAATGGTTCCACGCTCGTGCAGACGGCGGAATTCACCCGTCCCAGGTCGCGTCGCTCGTATCACCCGTCTTCGCGAACCCGAGGAAGGTGATCCGCCAAACCTCGCCTGTTCTCACCATGACAATTGTCCAGAGTCCCGTCTCATGCTGCCGGTTTCCGCCGCGCGTGTAATCGTATGCGATGGGCACCATGACGAACGCGTGCGCTGCGTTTCGATGAACGAAAGTCGGCGTGCTGCGAGTCGTATGAGACGCGGTAACGCCACGCTTGCTGATCAGCAAGCCATCGTCGTGAGACCAATGTTCCTCAGCGTCGGGACCGATCCAGCGGTACGGCGCGACTTCGTCCTGAATCACAGCGTCGCGCGTCATGAGTGCGGCAATCGCACGATCGTCGTCCCGATTCATCGCGACGACGAGCGCATCGATCGGTGCAAGCAACGCGCGGTCTATTGGAGCCCGCGGGGTTGTGTCGTTCGATGCTGTCGCACCGGCGATGGATGTGAAACCGAGCAGGATGATCATGCACGCGAGACAAGCGATTCTCATGGTCTGGACTCCTTGCAAGCGGTGTGAGGGATGCAAGGTCATTTCTTCGCGCCCGGTGCTCGGTCCTATATCGAACGGTGTCCCATCGACTTCTCCGAGGATTGTCCGCGTGGAACGTCCGGCGAGGTTCCGAAATTGACACCGGATCCTTCCGTAATTTTCCGAAGCTGTGTCTCAATGGAGCGACCATCCTTGGACGCATTCGTCGCTCCTGAGAGGATCGCGCGAATGTGAGCATTCCGTTCCGTACAAATTGATTCGTTGAAGCCAACGTCGTCCGGTCCGAAGTTCATGCCCTGTGGTCTGAAAACGCTGATCGAAAGACTGGAGGAGCCGGTGGCCTCGATACGTGCCTCCGACAGAACCGCGTCGGCGAAATCTTGCGGGGTTAAACCGGCCGGAGGTGTGATCGTAAACTTTTGACTGTGAGATGATGCGGTCGGCTCCGGCCTTGCCGCATCAGCCGTGGTGATCTCGATCCCCGTACGTACTTCAATGGTTTCCACTTCGAGAGGTGGACTTTGAGACTTGTCAATGGACCAGGGACGTGGACTTGGGAATTCCCGGATGCTGCGAATTTTCGTATCACCGACGATTAGTTCGGCAACGGGACATTCGCCTGCGGAATTCACCTCGATCGTGACCGCCGGCGCGGCAAGAAGCGGCGCAACCGGCGAGCGTGCCTCCCCGGAAATCCGTGCGGAAATTCCCTTGTGGTCGACCGAGAGGTGTTCAAAGACGTTGCCGGTAGCAATTCGCTTCATGGTTTCCACAGAGGTTTTCGGGTTCTTCGCCTGAAGATATTCGGTGAGATCGCGATATTGGATCAGAATGCGAACTGTGCCGGTATTATTGTGCCGCGTCATGTTGTCGAGCTGATTTGGGACCGCTTCGAGTTTCACGACCCCCCCCGGAGTCGCGTCTACCCCTAAAATTCGGCTTCGCGGGAAGGTCGTTCCGGGAAAGGCTTCACACGCGCGAAGGGTCCCGTCGCTAAAATTGAGCAAGTACGGAAAGCGAATTCCCGTCGAATGTGCGTCGGCCCGGCAAGCGTATCGATTAGCCCCTTTCTTGACCGCCGTGACCCGCAGGTCCCGATTGAATTTATCGATTTTGTCATCGGTCGGCTCCGGAGATGGAGTTGCGCTTGGAGACACTTTTGGCGCGCCGATGGAGATTGTCCGATCCGCCATGCTGAGAACGTAGCCGCCGTTCACTTCGCGAACGGCATGCGATGCGCGATTGGTTCTTTCCAGAGGCAAAGACGATGTCAGGACCGCCGCCGGAGCAAGAAAATTCCCATACGATTCTCTGGGATCAGGATTTTGAAAGATGGTGGGCAGCAGGGGCAGTCCCATAAAACCTCGGCTTTAGCGATGGATTTTGAAGAGAATACCCCGACGTTTCTTAAGAAGGCGCTCGGTTTCCTGCCATTGCGGAGGGCGCCCAATCCGTCGTCCTCCTAGTGCTGGGCAGCATCCTCGACGAAGGCGACGAACGCTCGGAGGGGGACGGCGGTTGGGCCTTTCGCCTGGTGAGCCGATTCGTCGTCGAGGTAAGCGGTGCCGGCGATGTCGAGGTGGATCCACGGTGTCTTGTCGACGAATGCTTCGAGGAATTTGCCGGCGGTGAGGCTTCCGGCCGGACGTCCGGCGAAATTTCGCAAATCGGCGATCTCGCTCTTGACGGTTGTCGCGAATTCTTCGTACAGCGGTAAATGCCAATAGCGTTCGCCCGTTGCATTCGCGATACGCATGAAGTGCTCGATGAAGCGTTCGTCGTTGCCCATCGTCCCTACCGCGAAATGGCCGAGGCTGATAACCACCGCACCCGTCAGGGTTGCCGCGTCGATGATGCGGGTTGCGCCGAGCTCCCGCGCGTAGCAAAGCGCGTCGGCGAGCACCAGGCGACCTTCGGCGTCCGTGTCGATTATCTCGATCGTCTTGCCGTTCATTGCTCGATGGATGTCGCCTGGCTTGGTCGCGCGCGGACCGGGAAGATTTTCGCTTGCGGGAACGATTCCTAGTACGTTCATTTTCGGACGGAGTTGCCCAATGACCGACATCGCGCCGATGACTGCAGCGCCACCGCACATGTCATATTTCATTTCTTCCATACCCGCAGCGGGTTTGATGGAAATACCGCCGGAGTCGAAGGTGATGCCCTTACCGACCAGAGCGAGTTTCTCCTTACTGGAAGGATCGCCGGTGTACTCAAGGACGATCATCCTTGCTGGTTCATCGCTGCCGCGGGAAACGCCCAGGATCGCGCCCATTTTCTTTGCCTGCATCTGATCTTCATCGAGTGTTCGGAAGGCCAAACCGTGCTTGCGGGAAATCTCTTTGGCTGCGGCGGCGAGGTGGATCGGGGTCATCTCATTGCCCGGTCGCAAGGCCAACGTGCGCGTGAAATTGATGGCTTCTCCGAGAATGCGCCCGCGTTCTGCGCCTTGGGTCAGAGCTTCGGTTTGGAACGTATGCGTGTCGGCATGCGCGAGTAGAATGATTTCGTCGATTTGGATCGGATGATCGGGTTCGGTACGATAGATCGTGGTGTCGAGAATTCCGGCGATCGCTCCCTCGATCAAGAAAGAAGCCGATTGGCGTACGTGATGCTGCGCCTCTAAGGGGAGGGCGAACGCGAGGGAGTGGATGTTCAGTTTGCCCAAATGACGAACTGCGGCGCCGGCGTAGCGGACGAGAGTCGATGCTTCGAACTTCTCGCGTTCTCCCAAACCGATGACCAGGACGCGTTTGATCGAGCGATCCACCGTATGCAAGAACGCACGTTCTCCGGACTTTCCCGCGATTTCCCCGCTGGAATACAGGTCGGTGATCGCCCCGCCGAGCATTGCGTCGAGTTGGGCCGTGACGCCGTCCAAGTGTCGGTCGGAGAAGACGGGAACGACGAGAGCGGCGAGGTTGAGCGTATCGAGGGAATCCGAAACGACGCGAATGTGCATGATCCGGTTCCCTTTCCCCATCAAGTCGTCGAAGCCTCGCGGAATTTGCGATCCAAGGAGGTTCTCATGTCCGGGCGACAATTTGTTCTCTACTTCACAAAGGGTCTCGGAGACGTTGCGCTTGAGGAGTTTCGTGAGATGTTTCCCACCGGCACGATTATCGGTGACGTCGAATCATCCCGGTTCTTCGGAGTGGAGATTCCGGAGGATGTGCCCACGACGGCTTGGGAGAGATTGCGAACCGTAGACGATGTGCGGCTTCTTGTGGCGGGGCCGGTTGAGATACGCAACGAGGTCGAGTTCGCCGATCTTTGTTCGGCAGCAGCGCTTGCCGTCAACCGCGCACGGAGTCGCGATACGCGAAGTTCGCACGAGCGATGGTCGGTGACGCTATCGGTGCGAAATCCGGTCTGGCGCCAAGGCGAAACCTGGGATCCCGCCGCCGTCATCGCTGAACACCTTAAGGGCGCAACTCTCGACGCGAAGATTCGGCAACCTGTCGACCTCCGTCTCCAAGTCGATGAGGATCGAGTTCATATCGCAATGAACTTATTCGCTCAACCTCTCGGAAAGTGCGCGGAGACGCCCTCGCGGCACGGAGCGCTCCGTCCGAGTGTCGCGGCGAGTCTCATTTGGCTTGGGATGCGAGGAGTAACCCCGCAGGTTCTGCGCGATGGGCTCTACGATCCATTCTGTGGAAGTGGAACGATCGTCGCTCAAGCAATGCGGCACGGGCTTCGTGTATTTGCATCGGATATTTCAGACGAGGCGGTTCGTCTGACGCGTGAACGACTTGCCCGGATCAAGGGCGCCGGGGACGAAGCGGACATCCTCCATCGGGTTTTCACTCACGACGTGAAGCGCGGCTTCCCATCACGCGTTCGTGCCGGCGTCATCGTTTCCAATCTACCTTGGGGAAAGCAAATCAAGATCGACCGACACCAGGAGTTGTTCGATGCCGTTGCGGGGTTCGTTGAGCGCGCGATCAAAAACGGTGGATCATGCGCGTTGTTAACAACGAAGGAGGACCGGCTGATCGCACGGATCCGGCGGCAGCTTCACGATGAGGACGCGCAAATCGAGAGCCGTCGAATTGGCCTACTCGGTCAAACGCCGGGCATCGTCATCGCTCGCGCCAAAATCTAAGAGTGCCGACAGACTCTGTCCTACGTACGGGCGGCGGGATGGAGCTTTTCGGTTGAGCTGTTCGATTTGGCAATTCCGTTGTGAGCGAGGTCTTCGACGAAGGCGACGAACGCTCGGAGGGGGACGGCCGTTGGGCCTTTCGCCTGGTGCGCCGATTCGGTGCCGAGGTAGGCGGTGCCGGCGATGTCGAGGTGGATCCACGGCGTCTTGTCAACGAAGGTTTCGAGGAATTTTCCGGCCGTGAGACTTCCCGCCGGACGCCCCGCGGAATTTCGCAGATCGGCGATTTCGCTCTTGACGATCGTCGCGAATTCTTCGTAGAGCGGCAGGTGCCAGAAGCGTTCGCCCGTTGTATTCGCGATACGCAGGAAGTGCTTGATGAAGTCCTCGTCGTTGCCCATTGTGCCTACCGCGACATGGCCAAGGCTGATAACCATTGCGCCCGTCAGGGTCGCCGCGTCGATAATGCGGGTCGCACCGAGTTCGCGCGCGTAGCAAAGCGCATCAGCGAGGACCAGGCGACCTTCTGCGTCCGTGTTGTTGACTTCGATGGTCTTGCCGTTCATGGCGCGATGGATATCGCCGGGCTTGGTCGCGCGTGGACCGGGAAGATTTTCGCTTGCGGGGACGACCCCCAGTACATTAATTTTCGGACGGAGTTGCCCAATGACCGACATTGCGCCGATGACCGCAGCGCCGCCGCACATGTCGTATTTCATGTCTTCCATATTTTCTCGTGGCTTGATGGAAATACCGCCGGAGTCGAAGGTGATGCCCTTACCGACCAGAGCGAGTTTCTCCTTACTGGAGGGATCGCCGGTGTACTCAAGGACGATCATCCTTGCTGGTTCATCGCTGCCGCGGGAAACGCCCAGGATCGCGCCCATTTTCTTTGTATGCATCTGATCTTCATCGAGCACGTGATACGCCAAGCCGTGCGTGCGGGAAATCTCTTTGGCCGCGGTGGCGAGGTGGATCGGCGTCATCTCATTGCCCGGTCGCAAGGCCAATGTGCGTGTGAAATTGATGGCTTCTCCGAGAATGCGTCCGCGTTTTGCGCCTTCGGTAAGGGCATCGGCCTGGAACGTGTGCGCATCGGTATGCGCGAGCAGAATGATTTCGTCGATTTGGATCGGATGATCAGGTTCGGTACGATAGATCGTGGTGTCGAGGATACCGGCGATCGCTCCTTCAATCAAGCAAGAGGCCGATTGGCGCACGTGATGCTGTGCTTCTAAGGGGAGGGCGAATGCAAGCGAATGGATGTTGAGTTTACCCAAATGACGAACTGCGGCGCCGGCGTAGCGGACGAGAGCCGATGCTTCGAACTTCTCCCGTTCTCCCAGGCCGATGACCAGGACGCGTTTGATCGAGCGATCCGCCGTATGCAAGAACGCGCGTTCTCCGGACTTTCCGGCGATTTCCCCGCTGGAATACAGGTCGGTGATTGCCCCGCCGAGCATTGCGTCGAGTTGAGCGGCTATGCCGTCCAAGCGTCGGTCCGAGAAGACGGGAACGACGAGAGCGGTGAGCTTTTGCGTATCGAGGGAATCCGAAACGACGCGAATCTGCATG
Source organism: Vulcanimicrobiaceae bacterium (assembly GCA_035937855.1). Classification (GTDB taxonomy): domain Bacteria; phylum Vulcanimicrobiota; class Vulcanimicrobiia; order Vulcanimicrobiales; family Vulcanimicrobiaceae; genus DASZHL01. The sequence goes on along the minus strand of DASZHL010000092.1, from coordinate 128,616 downwards.
ATCGCCCTTTCTTGAAAACGAAGCGGGAGAACGATGGCGAAAGGAAACTCGTTCTTGCCCAATGTTGGAAAGCCCCTGCGTGAATTCGCCAATCTGCTTGTCGATCTGCATGATTCGCGTTTTTCGTGCGAGGCGGTTCATCATGCAATCGAAGCATTTGATCGTGAGCGCGGTATCCGCATCGAACGGTATCATCAGACGCCCGAATCGATTCTCTCGTGGATCGATCAAGAGTTCGGCGGCGTCTGGTCGAGCGAGGCCGCACGAAGCGGAGTCTGGGTAGCGCGTGACGGCGTTCGTCGCCTTGGGTTCGCGGCGTACGATGCGCGGGGATTGCGCTTCGCCTGGCTTCGGCGTCTGCAGGAGGACGCGAGTATCGGGATCTTCGGGCCGTTCGGCGTCATTCCCGAATTCCGCAAGCAGGGACTGGGCCCCGTCTTGCTGGCAGCGTCGATGATTGCGCTTGCGGAGCGAGGATACCGACATGCGTTGATTCCTGCCGTCGGTCCGCGACTTGTCCGCTATTACGGGGAGTTAACCGGCGGACTTGTCGTCGATCGATTTCCGTTGCCGTGCCCGGATCGCCCGTATCGAACGACGGTTCTCGCGTCGGGGAACGGATCGAATTTCCAAGCGGTGATCGACGGCGTGGCTGCCGGACGTTTACCGCTCGATGTGCGTTTGCTCGTGGTCAACCGGCGCGATGCCTTTGCCTTGGAACGTGCCCGCCGCAACGCGATTGATTCACGTACGCTTGTTTGGGATCGGAAAGGAGTTTCGCGCGAGGCATACGACGACAGCGTCCTCTCCGCGGTCTCGGAGAGTAACCCGGAATTGGTGTTGCTGCTTGGATGGATGCACGTGCTCCGGCCAGATTTCATCGAGCATTTTCCCCAAACGCTGAATATTCATCCGGCGCTCTTACCGTACGATGCGCGTGCCGATCGGATCACCATGCCCGACGGCGAGGAAACTCCGGTTTTTCTCGGAGCGCACGCCGTCGATGATGCGCTTGCCGCAGGCGCCGGTTGGATCGGCGCCTGCGTGCATCGTCTTAGTTGCGAGGTCGACCGAGGGGAGGTTTTGGCCCGCGCTCCCTTGCGCGTCGATCCCACTGAATCTCGCGATCAGCTCGACGCCCGTCTCCACGAGCTCGAACACAAGGTTCTGGAACGCGCAATCCTGCGTTGGACCTACGAATTCAAGACCTTACAATGAGCTGATTTACGAAATTGGCGCTGAAATGCTCGTCGTAGCGGTAAAAACTAATATAGGGGTTAAGTAGGTCGCCGTTACGGTCAAAGGAAACTCGCCCAATGGCCGTCGGAATTTCGCCGGCAGATGCGGTTTGAATGCGAACGGCTTCGCGGATTTGATTGAGAGACGGTGTTGTCGCGAGGGTCAGGCGGAGCGCACGTATGAGAACCTGAGCGGCAGCGTACGCAGCTGCTTGGAGTGAATTGGGATCGGCTTGCCAGTGGCGATGGTATGATTGAATGAAACGCTTTGCAAGTGGGTTCTTAAGGTGGGCGATGTCGGGGGTGGTGCGCGTGAAATAAGAATTCACAGCGTTTCGCTTGGCCGTTTCGATGAACGTCGGCTCGGACATTGCGCTTCCCGCCAGGAGAGGTGTTCCCAGCATTCCGGCGCTTGCCATGGAGATGCGAAGGCGGGCGAGTTGCGGCGCGAGAGCTCCGAAAAAAAGTCCGTCTGCCCGGGCATTCTGAACGCGATGGAGGAGGGTGGTGAAATCTGTATCCTTGTTAACCGCCTCTCGCCCGACGATATTTCCGCCGGATGCTTTGAAGGAGATCGAGAAAATATCAGCGAGGTCGGTGCCGTATAGTCCCGCGGAGAGATCCGTGTCGTCAAGAACGTACATTTTGGCGAGGCCGATTTTTTGTGCGAGCTGGGCGCAGGCCGGCCCCTGGATGTCATTGGTTCCGCAGACCCGAAAGAATGCGATTGCATCGGGACGGGCTTTTCGTAAAGCGTCTGCCTCTTCGCCCTTGGTGAGTCCCGGCGCCGAGGCTGACCAGGAGATCATGGTGAGACCGGCTGCATTGAGGATTGGAATAGCTGTAAATCCGATTGAAGAGTACGCCGGTCCTAAGAGCGCGACGACCAGCGGATCGGAAACCGCTTCATGGGCGTTTTCGGCCGCACGCGCAAGGTCGAAATCGCGGCCGAGGGAGCCGTGATCGAAACGCACGAGACGAAGTGTGTAATCGCCCGAGAAGCCGGCGTTATTCGCTTCGTCAACGGCGATTTGAATGGCCGCCGCAGTGGAAGCGCTCGTCGGTTGCATGTTTCCGGTGAATGGAAGATACAATCCGACCTTCAGGACTTTCGTATCGTCGGCGCTGATGCCGGTCATCGCCGTCCCGACGGTGCCCAGCGTGGTGAGACCGAGAAAGGAACGGCGACCCAATGACGGAGAGCGGCGATTCATGTCGAGAGTTTCTTATTGGGCGTCTTGCCAGGCGATGGGGTCTTTCGGAAGGCGCGATCCGGCGAAGACGGCACGCGCTTGGCGGAGAACGACGGAACCCGCCGCATGGAGCGGCGGATTACTCAAAGTCGAAACGACATAGAGTTCGGTTAAGGTGATCGGCGGCGCGATCGTCGTGGGAATATTGGCGACGCAACGGCGTTCTCCGACCCAATCGATCGCTCGGGCGAGAGTGAGCGCGAAGGAATGCCCATGGCCGTCGAGCAGTCCTGCGCGTAGTGCGGCACCGTGTCCGTCCCCGACGACTTCGAGGTCAATCGACTCAGGCGTACCGCCGAAGAGGATGTGAGTTCGTGCATATGCGGCGCGCTCGTCCTCGGTGAAGTCATAGCTGAGTCGGAGGCCGTTATCGTTGGTGAGGGAGCCGGGGCCTCCGCGAGGCAGCGTGGCGAAGTTCCAACGTTCGACAAACGGCGGATCGAGAATCGGCAGATCCGCTTGACGCGCACCGACGGAAACGTCCGCGCGAGCGAAACTTCCAGCGACGCGAACGCTCGCCGTCGCGTTCTGTGTGCCGGCATGGAGGATGCCTTCAGAGTCGATCGCGGCTCCTTGCGCGTCCCACGCGACCTCAGCCGGAAGCGCGAGAGGATCACCTGCGGCATCAACGGCAACAGCATGCAAACGGATAGTTCCATCAGCTGCGACCGCGGGACGAGGAGGATCGATTCGCAGATGTGTTGGGGCCGCGAGGACGTTCACGGGAAGCGTAATAGCGAGGCTTCCACTTTGGAGAAGGAGGCTTCCGCTGCCTGGACGGAGTGCCGTTAGGGTTCCATCCTGCCCGACATGGACAAGCCCCTCGGGCTCCGAGGATCCCGTAATCGCTTGTGGAGGCGATCCAAGCGGCCTTCCTCCGGCATCGCTTGTGCGAATCGCGAGGGGAAGACGCGCACCGACGAGGAGATCTGCGCGATCCGGTCGGACGGAGAGGCGAGCGGGGGGGCCGGGCGTCGCTGAGCTGTAAACAAAGAGCCCATTGGCTACGGGACGTGGCTTGCCATCCGATGGCCGGTTCTGGACCTCCGCGCTATCAATGCCTCCGATGCGTGCAACGAGCGTCGAGGATCCGCCGCCGTCGAATCCCATCGCGTCGACCGCTCCAAACGCCTCGAGCAGGGCGGCAAATTCGGGGCGAGTAAGTCCGATGGAATACTCGGAATCTCGTCCGTCAACCTCAACGAAGACCAGCGTCCCGTCGGGGCGGGTGAGAATGCCCGAGAGTGAAGACGGACGAAGGGCTTCGCTGGGTGACGGAGGGTGCGGATCTTCGATAATCCGTCCGTCTCGCAGGTAGAGAGGTCCGCCGCCTAGCGCGGTCACGGCATCGCCGAATCCAGGTTCGGTACTCATCTGAATCTCGAGTTTATCGCCGGGCAGGGGAGGCGGGGCGATCGCTAAGGCGGCGGGACCGAAGGCGAGGCTAAGGCCGGCTCCCGCACCTTCGCTCGCATCGAGGATCTCACCGACCGTATACGTGGAGGGTTCGTCCGGGGTCATCTCAAGTTCGACGAGCGTTACCCCGGATCGCGGAGGAATCGGGCCATATGCGGGTTGCATGAGACTGGCGCCGCCGGAAGGGGGGAAGAGATCGACTCCCGTCAGCGGCCAGAAGGTGGATCCGTCTATGACCTGCCCTGAGAAGCCGAGGGGGCCGAGGTGCGCGCGTCTCTGCGTGTCGATCACGAGCGCGGCCCTCTGGTCGGGAGAGCGCAGAAGTTCTCCCGACCGTATGACGATTCCGAGCGGTTCATTTGTTTGGCTGATCGCGAAAAAATCGCCGTTGATGCCCCCGACTGCCCCCGTTCGAGCCGCCATCGAAGCGATCGTCTCACCCGGTGAGACGAGGCGGTCGTTTGCGAGAACGGTGTCGAGGCGGATCGTAGGTTCATGGGGGTCGACGGCGAGCGTTTCGACGACGAGCGGACCGGCCATGGTCTCAAGATGGTACCGTCCGAAGCGCACTCCACTCGCGACGGAGTCGGAAGCGAACGACTGAGCGAGCACCGCCGGAAACGGCGCCGACGGAGTAAGGCCGGAGGGAAGGCTTGGAGTCTCCCCCGACGCGCTCGTTGATTCGGCCACGAAGGAAGCGCCCACGGCAAGCATGAGAATGAGCAGTGACCGGGCAGACCAAGGAAGCGAAATTCCGAGCACAATTACCCCCTTCTGCACACAAGGTGTTCAAGGCCCCCTGCCGGCGACTCCCTTTTCAACTGTTCCCTATCCTGGGGAAAACGATTTTCGCCGATAAATCCCGTTATGACGAACAGCCAAATGGTACTTCGCAAGGGAATAGCCGTGTCCGGGAGGGGGCGGCTCTTCCTCCTGAGTTTCCTTATGCTCTTTGTTGAGCTTGCGCTCATTCGCTGGGCCGGCTCGGACGTCACGTACCTAACGTACTTCACCAATTTCGTATTGCTGGGAAGCTTCTTGGGAATTGGAATTGGGTTTCTTCGAGCCAAATCCCGGATCGATATGTTCGCATGGGCTCCGGTTATGCTGGCGTTTCTGGTTGGATTTATCGGTATTTTCCCCGTAGCGGTCGATTGTGGGGGAAGTCAAATCATTTTTTTTGGTTGCATTCCGAAAACGAGCGGGCTTCCCATCGGCGTGACTCTGCCCGCGATTTTCCTCGCTGTCGCAATGGTGATGGCTGCGATCGCTCAAGGTGTCGCCCGCTCGTTCGCTGAGTTTTTGCCCCTCGACGCATATCGGCTTGATATCCTGGGTAGTTTGGCCGGCATAGCGGGATTCTCACTCCTCTCATTTCTGGGCGCTCCGCCGGTCGTGTGGGGAGCAGTGGTATCCGCCGCATTTCTCGTCCTGTACAGTCCATCGTTCCGCTACGTCCAGATTGTTGCCCTCGCCGCGATCCTCATTATGCTCGGAAAGGAGTCTATTAATCCTGCCAACAGCTGGTCGCCCTACTACAAGATCTCGCTGAGCAAGGAATTTCACGGTGAGAAGGGGCGCCCGGACGTAATGCTCCTCAGCGTGAACGGTATCCCTCACCAGGAGATTGAAACCTCAAGCTACCGGAAGAAGGTCGAGCCGGTCTATTTTCTACCCTACCAGCGCATCCAGTCAAATCCGCTCAAAAACGTACTTATCGTAGGCGCCGGAAATGGAAGTGACGTAGCCATTGCTCTCGCCTCCGGAGCCAAGCACATCGACGCCGTCGAAATCGACCCGAATATCTATCGAATCGGACGGAAGTGGAATCCAGAGCATCCATACCAACAACCGCAAGTGACCATGCACATCGACGACGGAAGAGCGTTTCTCGAGCGAACGCGAGAACATTACGACCTCATCCTTTTCGCTCTACCTGACTCGCTAACGCTTGTTTCAGGGCAATCGTCGCTACGGCTTGAAAGCTACCTCTTCACAGCCGAGGCAATGAGCACCGCCCGCAAGCACCTCAACGTCGGAGGTGCCTTCGGGATGTACAATTACTACCGTGAGAACTGGTTGCTTGATCGCCTTGGCCACACCCTTGAACTTACCTACGGTCAACGGCCTTGCGTTGATACCATTGGGACTCTCAGCGGCGGGTTCTCCCTTCTCATCGTCGGTCTCAAGAAAGGCGACGTGCGGTGCGCACATGTCTGGGCACCCGTGGTCGTGTCGGTGCCGGCTCCAAGCAGCGATGATCTCCCATTTCTTTACGTTCGAACTCGCTCGATCCCGCAATCATATCTGATTGCAATCGCGTCGATTTTTCTCACGTCGCTCCTGCTCATTCGAGCTGCGGCCGGACCGCTTGGGCAGATGCGGGGCTACCTGGACCTGTTCTTCATGGGAGCAGCCTTCCTGCTGCTGGAAACCAAGAACGTGGTGCAGTTTGCCTTGCTTTTCGGCACAACTTGGTTTGTGAACGCTCTGGTCTTTTTCGGGATCCTCTTGTCGGTCTTCGCCGCGGTCGAACTTGCACGGCGCGTCCGATTCCGCCGACCGGCGCGCCTATATGTCGCGCTATTTGCAACATTGGTTCTCGCCTGGATGATTCCGCCGGACAAGCTTTTGTCGCTGAGCATTCCACTACGCTTCCTCGCGGCGGTATCTCTCGCGTTCGCTCCAATCTTTTTGGCGAATCTGATATTCGCAGAACGGTTTCGTGTCGTCGGATCGTCGACGGTCGCGTTCGGGGCGAATCTGCTCGGCGCGATGGTCGGTGGGTTACTCGAATATTCATCGTTGATCGTCGGCTACCAGAGCTTGCTCGTGTTTGTCGCTGTACTCTATACGTTCGCCTTTATCTTTAGTCGCAAACGAGAATTGCGAGCGGCAGTTCAGGCGCCGACACTCGGTCGTACTTATCCGGATGCTCCATTTATACGATAAAGCGAGAACCGAACGTTTCGCCTCGAAAAAAGTTACGGCGTCAAGGCTTTGCGGTTTATGCGTACGTGCAGCGTCAGGTGAGCTTTTCTTCGACATGCGAGAGGAACTTCGTTCGCGCCATGATGTAGCGCTCGTGTGTTCCCTCGGCAATTTTTTCCCGCTCATCGAAAGCGGTGAACGCGAACTCGATGCGCGGGCCGTTGACGGCGAGAACTTCAACTTCGACGCGGACGATGAGTCCGACGGGTGTCGGCCGTAGGTGAGCTACGTCGATGTGAGCGCCCAACGTGAGGTCCTCGGGCGCGGTCATAGGGGCGATGCAGGCAATCGCGGCTTGCTCGATGAGCTGCACGAGGATTGGAGTCGAGAGGACGTCCACCCCTTTGTTTCCCGCCTTTTCGGCGGTCATCCACTCTTCAATGCGCGTCTGGCTCTCGTAGCGTCGTCCGATGTCAATTTTGGTGTTCACGCGCTGATGATACTTCGAGGCGTCCGCGGGCTCCCGCTTCATGCTTGCGAACGTCCGAAGAAAACGCTCCAAAAGGTGTAAGGCGAGAGGGCTCACGGGAATCCGCGCTAAACCGCTATCCCCTGAGGGAGTCGAAACGATTGAGAGTTCACGGAATTTTTCCAGAGGCGCGCGCCCTTGTCGCGCTGCTATTCGCCGTCGGGGTCGGGGTTGGGTTGTCCGGGTGCGCGAAATCGGCAGGCGGGCCGAACGGTCCGCCGCCCCTCGCCGTTGAGGTCGGCAGGGCCGAACGCGGAACGCTCACTTCAGCCACCGCGCTCGATGGTCAGGTTGTTCCCTATCTCCAAGCAACCCTGAGCACAACCCAGTCGGCAACGGTCACCGCGGTCAACGTCACCGAAGGCGGCTTCGTTCATGCGGGTCAGCTCTTGGCCCAGCTGGACACTTCGTCGTTACGGGCGCAGCTTGCGGCAAATGAAGCTGCCGTCGAGCAGGCGCACGCGCATCTACAAAGCTCCTTGAGCGGAAATCCGATCCAATCGCAGGGATATACGAGCGCCTATCAGGGTTCCGAGCAGTCTCTCCAGCAAGCTCAGCACCGCGTGCATAGCGATGAAGCGGCGCTCGCGAACGCTGAACTCGTCTACAAAAGCGATCAGCAGCTCTTTGCCCAAGGGTATGTCTCGCAAACCACCCTTGAGCAAGCGCGTGCAAGCGACGTCGCAGCGCAACAAGAGCTCAACGATTCGCATTCGGCCTTGCTCGCCGCGCAAGCCTCGCTTCGAGCGGCGAAGGCGAGCCTCGGGCAAACCGCCGTCGATGAAGCGAATACCCAGGCTATGCGCTCTGCTCTCGATCAAGCGACGGCGAACGTCGCTCTGCTTCGGACGCAGATCGCGCAGTCGTCGCTCACGGCACCCTTCGATGGTGTGGTCACGCAACGCTTGGTCGATCCCGGCGCATTTGCCGGCCCAAGCCAACCGATCGTGCAAGTTTCCCAGATTGATCCGGTCTATGTTGACGTCAACGTTCCCGACGACGTGCTCCCTAACGTGCGGAAGGATACGCCGGTGACTTTCACGACGGCGAGCGTCCCCGGACGAATCTTTTCGGGCACGATCTTCGATATCAATGCGACACCCACCCAGGGGACGCTCTCTTATCGCGCTCGGCTCATCGAACCCAACGCTGACGGCGTCCTGCGGGGAGGAATGCTGGTAACGGTTCAAGTGATCAAAGAGCGTAGACGAAACATCGTCATCGTGCCTAAAGCCGCCTTGGCGGAAGGGGAGCACGGGACAACGGTCTTCGCGGTCAAGGACGGAAAGGCCGTCGCTGTGCCGGTCGATGTAGGCATGGAAACCGACACGAAAGCGGAAGTCCGCAGTCCGCAAATTCAGCCGGGAACGACGGTGATCACGACGCGCTCCGATGCGTTACAGAATGGAAGCGTCGTTGCCGTGACCAATCCCTCCGCCGGAGCGTTATCTGGAGCGTCATCTGGAGCGCCATCGTCGAAATGAGTACCGATTTCATGAATAGCCGGGTTTCAATGTTCCGATTCCGTTCTTCCCGTGTGGGAAGCTGTTTCTTTTTCGCGCTCGTGCTAGCGGCGATCGCCTTGAGCGCGCAGCCGAAACCAGGCGCCGGCGCCCAAATCCCGGCTGCGATGCCGACACCCTATCCGTTGCCGACGTTTGCTCCGGCCTCGCAGCCGACAGCGCTGCCGTATCCCGCCTACGGTACGCCGATGCCGGGCGTGGAATCGCATGCTGAAGTGGCGGGCGTCTCGCATGTGCTTTCGTTGAAAGACTCAGTAGACGTGGGATTGGCCCGCTCACCGCAGCTCCAAGTCGCCCTTGCGAGCGTTCGTGTTCAAGATGCCGCGGTCGGGTTGTCGCGCACGGCGATCTTTCCCAACATTGCCGGCAGCGCGAGTACGTCACGTCAGTTTTTCGGCGGAGCTACGTCGAATAATAACAACAATACGTCGAATAATAACAACAATGGGAACGGTTCAGGCAACGGGCGAACGAACTCCACGCAGACCTCGAACGGGGCGTCGGTTAATTTGACGCAGTTGATTTTTGATGGAGGGAAAGTCGTCGCGCTCCTCCATGAGGCGCGTGCAAATGATAAGGCCGCAATCGGTACGGCCCGGCGCGAAGCGCAAACGATCGGATATGGGGTGGCGACGGCATACTACGCCTCCTTGCAAGCACAACGGCAGACGCAGGTCGCTCTCGAAACGCTCAAGCTCGATCAGGTCCAAGTCGACCTCGTCCAAGCACAATTCCAAGCGGGAACGGCCTCGAAGGTCGATGTCGCCACGGCGAAATTGCCCCTGGCTCAAGCGCGACTTTCATTAGTGCAGGCGCAAGGGGTCGAAGAGAATGCTCAGACGGCTTTTGCGAATGCGATGGGTTTACCGGCCGATACGAACGTGCTTCCCCTTGACGATACTCCGGTCTTTGATGCCTCCGTGTTCGGATCGCTGAAGATTCCAACGTACGCGCAAGCGCTCGCGCGCGCAATTGCCGCACGACCCGATTACGATGCTTCCAGGGAACAGGTTTTCTCGTCTCAGGCGGCCTTGCGGGCCGCGAAACTCGGGACTTTCCCGACGCTCAATGGTCTTGGATCCTACGGTCTTGCATCAATGGATTCGAGTGGCGGAAATTACGGGAACACAGGCAGTATCGGACTCTCGCTTAGCGTCCCGCTTTACGATCAGGGAATTACGGCGGCGCAGCGCGCGCAGGGGCAAGCGAATCTTGATTCTGCGAATGCTCAATTGATCGGGGCGCAACGGACGATCGAACTCGGCGTCAAGCAAGCGCTAATTAGCTTAGTCAGCGCGCAGGCACAACTCGACCAAGCCCAAGACCAATACGACGAGGCGTCGCAAGTTCTTCAAGCGACGGAGGCTCAGTATCGTGTTGGGGTAACGACCTTGCCGTTGCTCCTCAACGCGCAAGTTTCGTTCACATCGGCGCTGACGGCCCGTGTGAGCGCTGTCTATAATCTGCGTCAAGCTCAACAAGCCTATCTCTACCAAACCGGAGCGAATCTCTAGAGTTCTTTGAATCGCGCCCTCGGCATGCAGCTATGAACGATGAAATCGTTTGGGTGGCGTGTCATGTGCTGACCAGTCCGTCACGGAGACGGTTTCTCCTCGGTGACGGCTTGTCGACGCTGCTTCCCCTCAAGCGGTTTTTGGGAAGAATTGTACCCGACGCCGAACGGGAACTCAGCGATATCCGTGCATTGGCTCTCTCAATTCCCGATGACCGATTACGGATCGAAGCCCTCGGGAGCATCAAAGAGAAGGCCTTCCATGTTGCCGGCGGATGCATTCTGGCGACGTTTCTCCCACGTCCTGCCGCGCATCATTACGTCGAAATCGCTGCGCCCCTTGAGTCCCTTTATGATTATCTCGACAATCTTTGCGACCGGCATCCCGACGTGCCGGCTGAAGCATATCCAGTGCTTCACCAAGCCGTTGCCGATGCGCTCGATCCTCATGCGGTGCCGCGTGATTACTACGCACGCGGTCCCGTAGGTGACGACAACGGTTATCTTCTGAATCTCGTCGAGCGGACGCAGCGTGCGCTCAAGCGACTCGACGGTTACGCGGAACTGCTCCCCGTCTTTCGAGAAGCAGCGGAATTTTACGCCGAAATGCAGACCTACAAACACTATTCGCCCGACAAACGCGACGCCGCGTGCATCGCTTGGTACGAGCGCCGCAGCCGCAATGGGCGATTCGCTGATCTTCGGTGGTACGAGTTCACCTGCGCTTCGGGTTCGAACTTGCACGTCTACGCGCCGCTTTTCGAGGTGTTTGCCGGGCGCAAAGAGGCCGTTGCGGCAACATACGAAGCCTACTTTCCCGCCGTTTCCGCGCTTCATATCTTGCTGGACTCGTTCATCGACAAAAAAGAGGATCGCGATCACGGCGACCTCAATTTCACGACCTGCTATGCGGGAAAGGAACAGATGCGGGAGCGGGTCGAATACTTCGTGCGGCAGGCCTCAGATCGATTCGCGGGCTTGCCCGATCCGCGGAATCATCGATTCGTTCTGCGCTTCATGGCATTGTTCTACTTGACTCACCCGAAAGTTTACGAACAAGGGCTTGAACGCGAAGCCGAGTCCTTGCTGCGTGCCGTATCTATGCCGCCACGCGACCACGGACGACGATGGTGACGCCGCACTTCAAATATGGAGGGAAAAATGAACATGGATATTGAGCGCTTTATTGCGGATGTGAATGCCTTGCATGAAAACCCGACCAAGCAGTCCTTCCGAGGGATTCTTGGTCCGCTCAAGGAGTTCGACACTCCAACAAATCTGCTGGAGACGACCGACGAGAGCCTCTTGAGGTTGTATGCCGCGCTGCTCACTCTTGGCGGGCACGTCAACCTCCTTGAGGAGGAGTGGCGACTTCGTGCACCGGGCGACATCCTGCGAGTTATCGGACGGGTCTCACTTAGTTATAAGCACGACTATCGTCGGAGTGACTACGCTCTATTCCGTAAATATCAAGAACAACTTCAGACAGAGGAATTGCATTCATTTCTGGAAGGAATTCCGGAAAAAATGCGGGACGCGCCTGTCGCTGAGCAAATGAGCATATTAGATGATCTCGATGAGCATCTTCCGGGAGATTTCCGCGAAAACGATTTCTATGAGAAACTTCGGGAGCGATTGCAGGAGCGATTTTTCGATTGCGTCCGCAACGAGGGGGGAGGCCAGGAGGAAATTGATCGCGCGAGAGATATCCGTGAACTTTGCCGACATCTCTATTACTTAAACGATAATGATCGGTTGGAGGCATTTGTTCACCTCATTACAGAAGTCGGGGAGATGCCCAATGAGGGTTCCCAGAAAATGGCGCTGGCGAGTTCATTTTTTAGCATTAATGACTTACCGAGTGAAGCTCGCTTAGATGGATGTGCTCGCTATTTTAACGTGGTGGAAAAAATCGCGGACGATGATTGCCTTTATGAGATGCTCAAAAATTTGCTTTACGATGGAGGATCACTTTTTCCCAATGATGACGCGTCAAGGCTAATAATTTCTCGAAGCCTCCCGCTCATTGAGAGAATCGAAGACCCACAAACGCGTAGAAAGGGTTTAAACTATCTTGCGGTGCTTAGCGAAACTCCGGAATTGGAGAAACCGCTTTGGAAAGCTTTTTCAAGTGCGTTCAAGGATGCCGACCGCAGTGAAGATGAGAAGCAGCGTGCGACCTCTCTTCGTAAAGCCGCTGAGCGTATCCTGATCTTGTCAACACCGCAGCAAGAAAAAGCGTTTCGTCGCGTTCTTCGAGCGTCGCGAGAAATCAAGAATGATGAAGATCGAGTTCCGGTTTTACTGGATCTTGCCTGCGGTTCGCAATACATTGAATATGGGTTTGAGGAGCGAGATCTCGTCCTCGACGATCTTCGAAAGGTTCGGAATGAGGAGCAGCTCGGAAAAGCCATCGAGACGATTGCTCGATGGGGAGAATTCGCATGGTGGTCGGATCCTGTTGACATCCATCTCAAACTCAGAAACATGGCGTCGGATATCAAAGATTCCCAAATCCTCATTGGGACGCTGTTTGCCCTTGCAGCACATCCTCCAACGGAGGCGGATGAGCGAGATGCAGCACGGATTCATCTAAAATCTCTGAGTTCGCGAATTTCGGATCACCAGGTTCGAACTCGTCTTCATAAAATCCTGGATCGTCCGCGAGAAAATCAACGCGACGAGCCTTCGTTACGGCGCTCGAGTATGTAAATTCCCCTTGCCGGAAGGCGCTGTTTGTGTCAAGCGGGAATCCTGCGGAATGAGCGTCGCTGAGCTTCCCGTCTCCGTCTCGGATGAAATCAATGCCCGGATTCTGGCGGTTTCCGAGGATCGCGTCGTGGGGTTCCAGCGTGATCCGCTCAGAGTGATCGCCCGCGACAGCGGCGTCGATGAGGAAACGGTCATTGCAAGGATCCGGGCGATGCTGCAATGCGGGGTGATTCGGCGGGTCCGGCAGACCTTGCTTGCGACCAACCTCGCCCACGGAGCCTTGATCGCCTGGCAGCTTCCGCCCGAGAAGCTCGACGCGGCCTTCGATTTCCTCTTTCGCGAAGATCCGTTCTCGGGACACGTCGTCGTTCGGACCGCCGATCCGGCGACACCAGGGGCGAGCTATCGGCTCTGGACAACCCTGAAGGTTCCGCAGGGGTATGGATTGGAGGCCCACGTCCGCTTGCTGCAAGGGCGAATCGGTGCCGATGGCTACCGGATCATGCCCGCCAAGCGCCTTTTTGTGCTCGGGGTCGGCCACGTTCGTCGGCGTGGTCTTGAACCGGGAAGCCGTGCGGAGGTCTTGGCCGATGCGGTGGATACGAACCTCGTTGAACTCAGCGTGCAAGAATGGCGGGTGCTTACCGCCCTTAAACGGGAATTCGAAATCGAGGAACTGGTGCCGGATCTGTGGCGCTCTCGCGCGCAAGAAGCCGGCGTCTCACTCCAGGAGTTTTTCACAGTTGCAGAGGCACTGCAAGGCCGCGGCGTGATTGGTCGCTTCTCGACGTTTCTCGAGCATGTGAAACCAACGGCGGGGAACGAGCGCGTCACGCGGTACAATGCGCTCTTCCACTGGCGGGTTCCGCAGGGTCGCGAGATCGACGCGGGTCGTGAGGTCGGTCGCCATCTCATCATGACGCATGCGTACTGGCGCGAGGGCGGTCCGGAGTTTCGTAACGTCAACGTCATGGGAGTCGCTCACGGTCTTGAGAAAGACGTTCTGCTCGCACATAAAGCGAAGATCGACGAACATCTGCGCGAAGCCGAGATCACCTGCGATTATACCAATGTTTTTTGGGGCGGACGCAGCGAAATCAAACCGTCGGAAATTTCTCCGCTCGTCTATCAGGAATTCTGTCGTGGTCTTGGGGTTGACCCGGAGACCATGCGCGCTCACGCCTAATCGCGTCGACGAACACGAGGGAGAGGCTCACGGTCTTTCTTCGCGTTTTTTGGTTTAGGCATTCTTACGAATGATTTAGCATCTAACTCTTCCCTCGTGAGAATCGGAGCAGCGTCCGGGTCGGCGTCGACCATCTTTTGTATTTCTTCGTCAGATGGATGTGTCCGATTCCACGTTTCGAGGTTGTTCTCTTTCATCGATTATCCGATCGCGTGGTGAAGTGCTTCCGGTGGGATGTGGGAGAGCGACATGAAATGGATGAGAAGCCAAAGAACGGTGACGTAGGAGAGTGCGACGCCGATGCGTTGTTCAATCTCAAGGCCGCCATAACGTGCGTCAAAGTCGCCGCGCCATGCGGCGATTGCTTGCGGGATTGAAAAGAGGACGAGGAGCAGCAGAATCGGACTCCACCAATGTGCGAGAAAGGCCCATGCGAGAAGGCCGACGACCCCGAAGATCCACAGACGCGGAGAGAGAACGGCAAGAACGCGAGACCCGTCCAAGCCCGGAATGGGCAGAAGGTTGAACGCATTGAGGAAGAAGCCCGTGTACGCTTCCGCGACCCAGAAATGGTCGCCGTTACTCAGCCCCAGTTGATAGCAGCAGAGGGCGGCGAGACCACCGGCGAAGGGACCGGCGAGCGCGATATAGGCTTCGGAATGGGGAGAGGCTACCGGACCTTTCATGCGGACGAAGGCCCCGAAGCCCGGGATGAAATACGGCAGGCTCGAGGGGACGCCGAAAAAACGCATCGCAAGGGTATGCCCAAGTTCGTGAATGAGGATGAGGACGGTGAAGACCGCCGCGAATTTCCAACCAAAGAAAAGTGAATAGAACCAAATGGATGCCAAAAACGAGAAAGACGAAATGAAGATGCCTTTTGCTAGGAAGAACCATTTGGCGCTGAGCAAGAGGAAGAGCAATCCTTTAAACTTCGCGAGGATGAGCCCAATCCCGACGGCGCTCGCTCCGGCTCCACGCCACGGGTTCCCGCCGCCGCGCTTGGGCGGGATGTAGCTTCCCTCGACTACCGAGGCTTGGGAGCCTTCCCCCGTATTGCGCCCGCTTCCGGGAAATTGGTCGTTCGCCCCTCGCTGATCATCCACGTTGGGTCCATTCGCCTTTGAGATGGGCAAATCCCCAGGTATTTGAACCGGAACCCATCTTCCGGAGAGGACTTTGAACCTTCGAGTTACAAGAAATGTAGGCTCGGCAAAATCGTGGACGTAATGTGTATCCGGTTTGTGTAGGCATGGGAGATAGACTGAGCCTCGGTGATAGGAATTTCATAATGTTGGAGAAACGCGCCGCCCGTATCGTGATTTTGGGGGGAGGTTTCGCCGGTATCGCCACTGCGGCGAAGCTGGAGCGCCTTCTTCGACCGGGGGAGGCGGAGATCGACCTCGTGAGCCGCGAGAATTTCACGCTTTTTACGCCGATGCTCCCCGAAGTAAGCTCGGGAGGACTCGCATCACGCCATGTTCTCACACCAATTCGCGCGCAATTGCACCGGACAAATTTTCACTTGGCGGAAGTTCGCCGTGTCGATCTCGCTGCGCGCATGGTCTACGTCGAACATGCCATCTTGGGAAAGCGGGAACGACTTCAATACGATCATCTCGTCCTCGCATTGGGGGCTGTGACCTCCACGTTCGGCTTGCCGGGCGTCGCCGAGCGCGTCCTTCCGCTCAAGACCATTGAAGATGCAGCCCGTTTACGGAACCACGTGATCGCGATGCTGGAGATCGCCGATGTGACTCGCGATGAACGCGAGCGCGAACGTTTATTGACGTTTGTTTTCGTCGGTGGTGGATTTACCGGCGTCGAGGCGGCGGGAGAGATGGTCGATTTGTTCAATAGCGTCGCGCGCTTTTACCGCAACGTGTCACGAGAGCGAATTCGCGTCGTCTTGGTTGAGGGCGGTGCACGTCTGCTTCCGGAGTTGCCTGAAGGTATGGGAACCTATAGTGATCGGGAGCTGCGTCGTCGCGGCGTCGAGATGGTTATGGGTGATCTCGTCGCGGGCGCGGACGCAAACGGTTTGCTTTTGAAGAGCGGGCGGGTGATTCCCTCAGCGACGATCGTTTGGAGTGCGGGTGCTCGGCCCGCGCCGTTGCTTGGGAAACTCGGCCTTCCCCTTGCACGAGGGGGGAGCATCGCGACCAAATCCGACCTCGCGATCGACGGCCGGCCGAACCTTTGGGCGATCGGCGACTGTGCCTCGATTCCCGACGAACACGGAAAACCGTATCCGCCAACGGCGCAGCATGCCTTGCGCGAGGGGCCACGGCTCGCCGAGAATATCGTGCGAACTCTGCGCGGAAAACCGACTCAAGCCTTCCGTTATCGCGCGATGGGAATGATGGCATCCCTGGGCGCGCGGCGCGGCGTCGCGTCGCTGCGCGGAAAGGTTCTGCTCACGGGCTTTCCGGCGTTTTTCCTGTGGCGGTCGTATTATCTTCTGCGTCTCCCCGGAATCGATCGGCGGATTCGCGTCGCCTTTGATTGGACGCTCAATCTCTTATTTCCGCGCGATATCGCCGAGTTGCGCGTCTACACCCGAAGCGCGCGCGAGGATCTGAGCTCCATGCCGTCGGCGGAGATCTCCACATCGGATATTTGAATCCACCAAGAGGACCGCTGATCTGAGCGCTTTTCTTCCCCGCTTACGAATCGAATGTTGACGTCTCGCTTCGGCCCTTGATCGGTCAGTATCGATCTTTTAAATAGGTGAACGATCGGGAAAGGGGGCTGTCCCTCGATTCGGAAACGGTTAAGGTAAGATAGTTTTCGCGGCGGGTGGGTCATTGATGCTTCGTTCTACGAGTCGAGTCATGCACCGAAATGGTATTGGGGGGATGCCGATTGCCGTTGGCGGTGACGGGTGTTACCTCATCGATGAGAGCGGACGCCGCTATCTTGATGCGTCCGGCGGGGCAGCGGTCTCTTGTCTTGGACACGGGCATCCGGCAGTGATCGAGGCGATCCAACGACAGGTCGCGACGATGGCGTATGCGCACACCGCGTTTTTCACCAATGAACCGATGGAAGAACTTGCCGATCTCTTGATTGAGCGCGCTCCTGAGGGCTTGAGCAAAGTATACTTCGCCTCAGGAGGCTCAGAGGCCGTGGAGGCCGCGCTGAAACTGGCTCGGCACTATTTCGTCGAGATCGGACAGCCGGAACGACACCGCTTTATCGCGCGGCGTCAGAGTTATCACGGGAATACCCTCGGAGCTTTGGCAGTAGGAGGCAATGTCTGGTTTCGCCGGGCGTTCGAACCACTGCTCCTCGAGACATCACATATCGCGCCGTGCTACGCCTATCGCGAAAAGGCGGCCGACGAGACGGAGGAAGCGTACGGATGTCGTGCGGCCGATGAACTCGAAGCCGCGATTCTCGAACTTGGGTCAGAGACGGTCATCGCATTCGTCGCAGAGCCGGTCGTCGGAACGACGATGGGTGCCGTTCCGGCGGTTCCCGGATATTTCCGGCGTATCCGTGAGATATGCGATCGGTATGGAGTTCTGCTCATCCTCGATGAGGTCATGTGCGGAATGGGTCGGACGGGAACGCTGCACGCGTGCACGCAGGATGGTGTCGCACCTGATCTTCTCACGATCGCCAAGGGTTTGGGTGCCGGTTATCAGCCAATCGGAGCGATGCTTATTAGCAAAACCATCGACGATACCCTGCAGAAAGGTCCGTGGAATTTTCGACATGCCCATACCTATGTCGGTCATGCGACGGCCTGTGCGGCGGCGCTCGCGGTCCAGAAGACGCTGCGCGATGAGGATCTGATCTCGGCCGTCCGCCGACGAGGAGACGAGCTTGCAGCCGCGTTGACGGAGCGCTTCGCTGATCACTGCCATGTCGGTGATATTCGCGGGCGCGGTCTTTTTCGCGGGTTAGAGTTCGTGGAGGATCGCACATCGAAGCGCCCGTTTCCTCCAGCGTCCGATTTTCCCGCGCGGGTCAAGCGTGAGGCAATGGCGGTCGGTTTGATGTGTTATCCCAAAGGTGGAACGATTGACGGCCGGCAAGGTGATCATGTGCTGCTAGCGCCTCCGTACATCATCTCACGCGATCAGATCGGTGAACTCGTAGATAAACTCGAGGCCGCGATCGATGCCGCAGTCGCCTCTCTATGAGCGATGAACGAGCGCTGTTTCCTCTGCCTTTCGCGCTCGCTCTCGCGCCAACGGGTGCGCGGCGAAACAAAACCGACCATCCTGCACTTCCGATGACACCCGACGAGATCGTACGAGAGACGGCTCTGAGCGTGGAAGCGGGGGCAACGATGCTGCATCTCCACGTGCGCGATCGCGAGGGACGCCATACCCTTGATGCGGATGCGTATCGTGCGGCGATCTCCGCGATCCGCCGTGAACTTGGTGAGCGCGTCCTCATTCAAATCAGCACGGAGGCGCTGGGTCGTTATATGCCGCACGAGCAGATGGCACTCGTGCGAACGCTCTTGCCCGAGGCGGTTTCCCTTGCGATTGGCGAATTGGTTCCCGACGAAAGCGCGGAACAAACGGCGTCGGATTTCTACCATTGGCTTTCCCATCGCGGGATCGGCGTTCAGCATATTCTCTATTCGGGGACGGAGGTCGAGCGATTCAGCGCGCTCGTTCAGCGCGGCGTTGTAGCGTATGAACGGCCGCACGCGCTGTTCGTTCTCGGACGTTACACGACCGGACAGCAATCAGAACCGGGTGGAGTGCTCCGATTTCTCGCGAGTTGGCCCAGCGAATGGCCTTGGAGTTTGTGTGCGTTCGGTTCCACCGAAGCGCGGTGCATGACCCTCGCCGCGGCATTGGGTGCCCATGCGAGAATAGGGTTCGAAAATAACCTTCAGCTCCCCGACGGCACTCCGGCGACATCGAATGCCGACCTCGTGAAAAATATGGTAAAGCTGAGTGCGTGTATCGGTCGACCCGTTGCCGATATATCGCAAGCCCGGTGCATCTACGGAATAGAGCGATCTGCAAGCTGACTTGGAGGTCATTTTTACGCGATTTATAGCGGTTTGCGGATCTTTAATAGAATCCCAGGATCCGGCTTGTTCCACTGATTTTGCTGAGGGCTTGATCGAGTTTGCTTTGGTCGACGTGCTCGATCTCGCAATAGAACCGATAGACGAACGCCGCATCCTGCGTCGGGCGAGAAACCAACGAACGAATATTCATTCCGGCATCGGCGAAAACACCGAGCGCGTCACGAAGCGCGCCGGGTTGATGAGCAAGTGTGAGCGCCACACATGCGCGTCCGAGATTCCGGCGAGCGGAGCCCTGACGGGAGACGAGCAGAAAGCGGGTGAAGTTCTCGCTGCTATCCTGGATCGCGGGAAAGAGCACCTCGGCGCCGTATCGTTGCGCGGCCAGGCGAGAGGCGATTGCGGCGATTGTGCGATCTCCGCGCTCAACCATCGCGTGCACGGCGCCTGCAGTGTCGCCGACGACTTTGGTGCGAAGATGCGGATGCGCGCGCAAAAAGATCCGACATTGTTCCAATGCGACGGGATGGGAATGAACTTCGTGCAACTCATCGACGGAAACCCCCGGCAAGACGATGAGATTTTGCTCAACGCGGTAGATCGTTTCGTCGAGGATACGCAGGTTCGAGTGGATCCAGAGAAGATCGTACGTTCGTGGAATCGCGCCGGTGATTGAGTTCTCGACGGGAAGGAGCGCGAAGTCGACGCTCCCCTCAGCCGCGGCAGCAGATGCTTCGTCGAAGGTTTCGAAACCTCGCGTAGTCGCTTCGGGAAGGAGTTTCTCGGCTGCGTCATCGCTGAAGGCTCCGGGCTCCCCCTGGAAAGCGACGGTCGGCGGTCTCGTTATACTCACGGAGATTCCAGACTTGCCAAGGCGGTGCGGGCTTCGTCGCTGCGCACGTCATGAGGTGCTACGCGAAGAAATCGGCGAAAGGCCGCGGCGGCTTGCGTTCGTCGTCCGATTGCCGCGGCGACGACGCCCTCTTCATAGAGGGCCGCAGGAAGATCAGGCGCGTGCGCGAGGACGAGGTGCAGTTCGCGAAATGCACCGAGATCGTCGTGCGTCCCGTGGAGAGCAGCCGCATAATCGGTGCGCAGATCCAGATTGCTTGGATCCAGAGCGAGCGCGCGCTGATAGAGCGGAACCGCACGGTCATCCATCCCGGCGGTCGATTCCATTGACGCGAGACCAACGAGAGCGGCGAGATCGCGCGGGTTCTGAGCCAAGCGAGTGCGGTACGCGTCGATTTGCTCGCGAACGGCAGGCGGCGGACCCGTTCCTTCAAGCGGAGCCGTCGAGGTGTTTCCCGAGGCCGCACCGCCGGATTGCGGGACCTCTTCCTCGCCAGGTGCGAGTGTTGCCGTAGCGGCGGACGGAGTCGCGGCCGCTGAAAGACGCATGCTTGGTGCGATCGCCGAACCGCTCACACCGTATGCCACGTGGAGAAAGTATCCGATGATGCCGAGGAAGGCCGCGGCGAAAACGAGGACGATGGGAATATACACGCGAGGCGGAAGTCCGCGTGTCGGCGGTTGGGTCACATGGAGATGTTCCTGATCCGCGGGCTCGGTCTCCTTTGCGAACGGAGACTTGAAGATGTTTTACGAAGTCGCTTTGGTGCTTCCCGACGTCGCCACGCTCCAGCTCCTCTTCGCTCGCTTGAACGCGCAGCATTTTCGTGGGGAGATTCGTCCCCATCGAATCGCTTACAACACGCGCTTCTCGAACCTCGCCGGTCGTATCACCTATCGACCACCGTTGATCGAGCTTTCAGCGAAACATTTCGAACGATGGCCCGACGCGCTTGAAGAGACTTTGCTCCACGAGATGATCCACGCTTGGCTGCATATGCGGGGTGAAGGCATGGGGCATGGAAAGGCCTTTCGCACGAAGATGCGTGAAGTCGGTCTGCGCTCAATCTACCATGATTTGGGGGCGGTTTCCGCGCGCAAGAAAAGTCAGCCGCGCTTCATTTTGCGATGCGATGCGTGTTTGATTGAGATCCCGCGCATACGGCGACCGCGCGGCGAAGTCTCGTGCGGGCGCTGTAGTCGCCGCGGCTATGATCCGCGCTATCGGTTGCGGATTTTGAGGATCGCCGAACCTCGTGCGGAAGAGCGTCAGCAGACCGCCGCTCATCGCACAGACCGCTAGAGCGGTTTGCGGCGCCTCGCCACATCAGCATGCAAACCGCTCTAGTTGGAGGAACGTCCGATATAGCGGCGGTCGCGCGTGTCGATGCGGATGAGGTCGCCGGGATTGATGAATAGCGGGACTTGGACCGTCGCCCCCGTCTCGAGCTTGGCCGGTTTGGTGACATTCGTAGTCGTGTCGCCGCGGAAACCCGGGTCGGTCTCCGCAACGCGTAGCTCGACATGGGCGGGCAGATCGCAGCCGATCGGGACGTCGTCGTGGAATTGAACGGCTATCTTCATGCCGTCCTTGAGAAAGTCGGCCGGATCGCCGATCAGCTCGCGCTGCAACGTGACGTTCTCAAACGTCTCATTGTCCATGAAATGATAGCCGTCGGCATCGTTGTAGAGCATCTGCATTTCGCGATTGTCTACCGTGGCTCGCTCAAGTTTCTCACCTGCTCGGAACGTCCGCTCAACCGTCGCTCCGGTCTTGACGTTCTTGAGGCGGGTGCGAACGAAGGCCGATCCCTTCCCCGGTTTCACATGAAGAAACTCGATGACCGTCCAAAGTTGGCCGCCGAGGATAATGGTGACGCCGTTGCGGAAATCATTACTGGAGATCATCGATGAGCCTCATACGGCAAAGCCGGGCTCGCCTCATCTTTTCTCAGATGTTTCCCTTCGCGCCGAAGGCGCTCCGGAAGGTGCGTATCGGCAGTTTCCTGCGTTCCACGAGGCGCGAATCCAGAGGAAGCGAGCGAGGCTTCGTTACCCCTGGCCCAATTGCGACGGCCATTTCGATGGAACTGACGAGGAATTCTTTTTCGGAATCCTTGCTTGTTCGGACCTCGAAGCGGCTGGGCCGTGGTGTTCGAGGAGCGCAGCCTGTTCATCAAAGCGTCTCTCCCGCTCGGCTTGCTGTTCCTCCTGACGCATTTCGATGAGCTTGGAAACCTCGGGGATTACCTCATTGCGCTTCCGATCACGAAGTATTTTAATATATTCTCGCGACGGAATCTCGATAACCGGCACGGACTCGTCAATGAGCTCGTCAATCGCTAATTGAACAGCGAGGTTCCTCTCGACGGGAGCGAGGCTTTTGGCTTGTTCCCACGTCCACTGAACGAATTCTGCTTCGGCGGCAACGGCGTGTTCCAGTAAGGCTGTCAGGGCCAGATCATGGAAGAAGGAAGAAGACCGGGAAAGCGCCGCCGGATAACCGACCGCACGTGCGAGTTTCGCAGCCGAATCGATATGGATTCGATCGAGATCGTAAACAAGAATGCGTGTTGTCCGTTTCATTTTCGGTTCTGAATGTTCGTTCGTATTGATGTTGAGGTTCCGTTGAGTTTGCTCACGCATGACCTCATATCCGCGTTTATCGCAATAGGAAGTTCCTCCCGCGCGAAGTGTCCGTATCGTATATCGTTCCTCAAGGTCTCGTCGAAGTTTTTGTGCATGCTCTCTTTGGAAAGCTCCATGGAAGACGCGATTGAGGGAGGTGTTCTCGATTTGCGATATGACAATTTTGTAATCCGTGGGAGGCCTGCGGGTGAGCCCCGCCCATTCCTCGATGGCGAAGGCTGCATTTCCGAGACGTTTCCGGACGCGGAATATCCATTGGTCTTTGGAAGAAGGCTCGGAGGGAGGAGGTGCTTCAAAATCACGGCGTTCTCTTTCAAGACGCGCCTTGATTTGTTGGAACAGCATTTCTTTTGTTCGTGCTCGTTTGTCCAACTCATCGGCGGCCCTTTCAAAATCTTCGAGCACGCTTTTCAATGAGGTCGACTGGTCTGATGGTACCAGCTCTTCAGGGAGATTAGCCATGCCGCTCTAGTCCTTTGTGAAGAGAGGTCGTTCGCTTCCGCGATAGAGGCGGCGAATATTTTCTCGGTGCCGCTGAAAGATGACGGCGGCAGCTAGGAGTGCGTAAATTCCGGCCGCAGGGCCTCCGAATAGCCAGAGCGGGACAACGGAAATGGCGCTTGCCGTAAGTGAGCCGAGCGATGAGAGTCGCGTCGGCACAACTGCGAGAAGCCACACGGCAATAAAGATCAGCCCCGCAGGCCACGCCAATGCGAACATTGCCCCAAGGTGCGTCGCTACGCCTTTTCCTCCACGAAATCGTAGCCACGGGGAATAGCAGTGGCCGATGACCGATCCCAGCGCAGCCGCGGCGGCGGGAAGGTGCTCGGGAATATGGATATGAAGCGGAAGGAATGTGCTTTCCACGAGCGAGCCTGAGAAGAGAGGGTTCAGGAAGAAGGGTAAGATGAAACCTTTGAACGCATCGAGGAAGAGCACCGCGACTGCGCCGCCCTTGCCGAGTGTGCGGAGAGCATTGGCCGCTCCAATGTTTCCGCTACCCTGTGCTCGGATGTCGGTCTTGAAAATGAGCTTCCCGAGGATGAGCCCAATGGGAATCGAACCGAGGAGAAACCCTGACAGGAAGAAGACTGCTACCGTAAAGGCGGCCGATATGACTGGGTTCAAGAGGACGAGGATTCTGTGTCGCGAGACCGGGTACGTTCGCGGAAGTCGATATCGAGCGGAACGCCCTCAAAATCGAAGTTGGCGCGTAGCGTGTTTTCGATGAAGCGTCTGTATGACGCGGGGACGAGTTCCGGGTCGTTGCAGTGGAATACGAAGCGAGGCGGATGTACGGCAACTTGCGCCCCGTAGAAGATGCGCAAGACTTTGCCTGCTTGTGCCGGAGCGGGATGCGCATGGACGGCGGAACGGATCGTTGCGTTTAACTCAGCCGTGGGAATGCGGCGGTTGAGGTTCTCTGCGACGCGTAAGACGACGGGCATGAGACTTTGAAGGCGGCGTTTGGTAAACGCCGAAAGAAACGTAATTGGAACGAACGGTGCAAACGGCATCTGCTCGCGCAACGCGGCGATGAGGTCGGATTGTTGGAACTCGCCTTGCTCGCGGACCAGGTCCCACTTGTTCCCGACGATGATGAGGCCTTTACCTTGTTCGAGCACCATGCCGGCTAATCGGCGATCTTGCAGCATGAGGCCCGCCGTCGCATCGATCACGAGAATCGCCACATCGCAGCGACCGATCGCACCGACGGAACGTAAGGCAGCGTAATATTCAATCGAGCCGTGAGCCTGTGGTTTTTTCCAAGCGCCCGCGGTGTCGATGAGCCTTATGCGGCGTTGAGCATAGGTGAAGAGTGAGTCGATGGCGTCGCGTGTCGTTCCCGGAACGTCGGAAACGATCGAGCGGTCTTCACCAAGAAGCGCGTTCAGCAAAGAACTCTTGCCGACGTTAGGTCGGCCGATAAAGGCCAGTGAGAGACTCGCCTCGGCGTCGGGGGCGGCGGTATTTTCCGGTAGGCGGTCGACGATCGCATCAAGTAAATCGCCGGTTCCCTCGCCGTGTAAGGCCGAAACTTCGATGGGCATACCGAAGCCGAGGCTCACGAATTCGCCTGCGACCTGCATGCGCGCGCGTTCCGACTCTGCCTTATTGGCGACGAGGAGAACCGGCCGTCGCGTGCGGCGGACGATTTCCGCGACTTCATCGTCCAGCGGATTGCGTCCGAGGGCGGCGTCAACGACGAGGAGAATCACGTCGGCGACTTGTGCCGCGGCCTCGGCTTGCGCGCGGGTCCGTTCAGAAAAGGCGAGATGGGTATCGGCGTCGATGCCGGCCGTGTCGACTAAGCCGAAACTACGACCACGCCATTGGGCTTGTCCGTAGATTCGATCGCGCGTCACGCCCGGGGTGTCGTCAACGATCGCAAGCCGCTTCCCGATCAAACGATTGAAAAGGGCGCTCTTACCGACATTCGGTCGACCGACGATGGCTACCGTCGCTATGCTTGCTCCCGCCCTGTCGTCGCCTACATCCAAAGGGTTTTGCTCGTCGTCGGCGCCTTGGCCGGAGGCTGTTTGGCCGGCCGGATCAGCCGGGATAGGCCCGAAGAGATCGGAAGTCATCCCCTCCATCTTCGCCGTCGACACGAGCGGAACCGCCCGCCTTGCCGGGATGCTCTCCTCATTTGAGCGAAAGTCCCGTTCGATGGCTGTGACATTTCCGCGTATGAGCAGAATCCCAGGAATCATCCTGTCGATCCTCGTGTGCGCATTGCCGATGACCGCCGTGGTCAGCGCGGTGACGCCGGCCGGAGCGCCGAGTTCGACGCCGGCCCCCGAATCGAGCGCAACCCTTCCGTCGGGAGGAGCCTACGTCACCACACTGCCGACCGACGCCGAGGTCTGGATCGATGGAACCTATGTCGGTCGCTCACCCGTGCTTACGGCTGCGCTCTCGATCGGTAGCCATACCGTCACCGTGACCAAGAGCGGCTGGCAGCTTCATGAGGAGGCGATAGCGATCGACGCTGATCACATCGCACTCGTAAGTTTCCAGCTTCAAGTTGGACCGCATCCCGCTCGGGGGGATGGGAGTTATGTACTCGATGGCCTGCCGCCGGGCGCGAACGTGAGCGTCGACGGAGTGAAGGTCCCCCAAGCGCCCGGAGGCCCTCATACGCTCGCTTCCGGAACGCATCAGCTGAGCGTCACGGGACACGAAGGGCTCATGAACGAAACGTTCCTCATCGTGCCGGGGATGACGACGCACCTGATCGTGCGACCCGCTCCACGCCATGAGAAGAGTTCCGGCGTCGTTGCTCTTGTCGATGACTATTTGCCGGAGGAAGCCTATTCCGTTGATGAAACGCACTTTCAGATCCACTACTCCGGTCACAACGTGAGCGGCAGTCTCGGCGACGCGAACGTGAACTTCGACGGAACAAACGTCCGATACGCCGGTGTGCCGGTACAGATCGACGGGCGTCTCTATTTGCCCTTAGCATTGCTTGGAACCCTAAGCGGCCAAACGACCAAATCGAAGTAGATCGAGGTACTATGTCGCGGATTTATATCGAAACGCACGGATGCCAAATGAATGAGGCCGACTCGCGCGCGATCGCAGCGCAAGCCTCGGCCGCCGGCTATGAAGTCGTGGCTCAGGCCGAACATGCCGACGTCGTGGTTCTCAATACCTGTACCGTTCGCGATAACGCCGAGCAGCGCGCATACGGACGCCTTGGGCATTTCAAAACGCTCAAGGATCGGAAAACGCATGTGCGCGTGATCGTCTGCGGGTGCTTAGCCGAGCAAGATCGTGAGAAATTAAAGGCCAACCTGTTGCATGTCGACGGAGTGTTTGGAACAAGTGAGTTGGCGCGTTTGGGTGAGACGCTCGTGAAATGGCGTGAGCAAGCCGGCGAAGAAAAGGATTCCTCACTCGATGAACGTTGGCTCGAAGAACCGCTGGGCGGAGAAGCCGATTGCATCGGCGACGCGTACTCGCACTTGCGCGCCTTCGTGACGGTACAGCGAGGGTGTTCATATTATTGTACTTTCTGCATCGTCCCGCACGTGCGCGGGCGCTTCGATCATCGCCCGATGGAGGAGATTCTCGCAGAGGTTCGCAGAGCGGTCGAATGCGGAGCGCGTGAGATCATGCTCGTCGGTCAAACAGTCAACGCCTATCGCGAACCGGCGACAGGTGCGGACTTTGGTGAACTCTGCCGTGCGGTTGCCGCGATCGAGGGCTTGGAACGCTTGACATTCATTTCACCACATCCCAAGGATTTTAGCGAAAAGATGGTTCGCGACCTTGCGCGGATTCCCCAATTAAATCCCCGTGTGCATTTGCCGTTGCAGTCGGCGAGCGATCCGATGTTGCGGCGCATGAATCGGAAATACACATTCACAGAGTATCAAGAAAGGGTCGCTTGGTTCGGGCGCTATCTTCCGAGTTGGTTGATCACGACCGATTTAATCGTCGGTTTCCCCGGTGAAACCGAAGAGGATTTTCGGGCGACGCTCGACTATTGTGCAAGCGGTGTTTTTTCGCAAGCATTTATGTTCATTTACTCTCAACGGCGCGGCACACCGGCAGCGCTATGGGAACAAGTTCCGCCGAAGGTCAGTTCCGAGCGCTTTAAGCGGCTGGTCGCCGCGCAAGACGCGGCATGTCGGGCAACGCATCAACGCAAGATCGGCCGAGTTCAGCGTGCGCTCATCCAGGGTCCTTCGAAGAAAAATCCGCAGAAGCTCGCGCTCAAGACGACCGACAACGTGACCGCGATCGTCCCGCGAGTGGAGTTCTTAGGTGACCCGGCACGCCCATGGATCGATGTCCGCATTGAAGAGGCATTCACCTGGGGCGTCATGGGAACCGCGATCGGTGATGCCGAACACCACGACGCTCCATCCCGTCCCGTGCTACGCCCACTCATCGACCTGTCGGCGATCGAACGATAATCGTGAGTACCGTCATTACCAAGGAGCAAGCAATGTTGAGGAGCAAGCTATGTTGACGAAACCTATGGCGCTTTACTGCCCTTCCCCGGTTTCGGAGATGAGGCCGCTCCCGCACATTCTGTGCTCCGCGGCACCTCTCCATCCTGGAGAATGGAGCATAGCGCCGAAGTGTACCGCAGTACATGAGGCGCGTAGCGACGACGTATCCGGAATCGGGAAAGGGCAGTAAATGGGGGAGGGGAATGGGGCGGTGTATTCGCCGATGCTTGAGCAGTACTTCGAGATGAAAGCCAAGCATCCCGAAGCCGTGCTGCTGTCGCGTGTCGGAGACTTCTACGAAGCGTACGGCGAAGATGCTGAGACAATCGCGCGTGCGTTACAGATCACGCTGACCTCTAAAGAGGCCGGTGGTGGTCGACGCATCGCGATGTCGGGTGTTCCGCACCACGCGCTCCACACGTATCTCGCCAAACTGGTTGCGCAGCGTCGCGTCGTGGCGCTTGCCGAGCAGCTAGAGCCTCCGATCCCGAATAAACTCGTGCGGCGCGATGTCGTGCGCGTCGTGACTCCGGGTACCGTCATCGAAGAGCACTTGCTCGAACGTGGACTTAATAATTATCTTGCTTCCGTCAGTACGTGCGGAGAGGCCGTCTCGGTAGCGTATGCCGATATTTCGACTGGGCGCACGGCAGCGACGGCTTTCGTTGGAGAGACGGCACTCGACGAAGCCGTCACCGAATTAATGCGGCTCTCCCCTGCGGAAATCGTCGCGGATCTTCCGGCGGATGTTCGCACGGTCCTCGAACGGCAAATGCCGGGTACGCGCGTCAGCGCACCGCCGATCGCATTGGTCGGAGCAGTCGATGCAAGCGCACGCGGTTCATTTTCGATGGAAGAGTCGCGTGTGGTCGGGCGCTCGCTTGCTGTGCTCGACGACTTCGTGCGGCGTGTGGGCCTTGCGAATGCGGGGCCGGTACTTAGAACTCCCGAGTATTATCAATCCGGTACGCATCTGATGATCGATGCCAATGCGCGCAAACATCTCGAGTTGACAAAGGCCCTCGGTGGAAATTCGAAGGCAACGTTGCTGGCGACGATCGATCGTTCACGAACTGCGATGGGATCTCGCTTGCTCGCTCGCCGACTCCTTGCTCCGTCGCTCGATCGCGCGTTGATCCAGCAGCGTCAAGAACACCTCGAGATATTGATCGGTGACTACGCGGCACGAGCGAGCTTGCAATCGCTCCTCGATAACGTGTACGACCTCGAGCGTCTCTCCCAAAAGGTTCGTTATCGTCGCGCCGGACCGCGCGACCTCTCGGCGTTGCAGAGAACGTTGACCTTGCTCGCACCTTTGCGTGCGGCGCTTCCTCCCTTACTGGAACCTTTGGGAGCGACGTTCGGTGAACACGGCGAGCTGATTGCTCTCCTTGAGCGCACATTGCTTGATGATCCTCCGGCGACGTTGGTGGACGGCGGCGTGATTCGACCTGACGCGTCCGCCGAACTCGCGGAATGCGTCGCGCTACGAACGCAAGCACGTGAACGTATTTCCGCCTTGGAGGAGCGCGAACGCGCACGCACGGGAATAAAGTCACTGAAGGTGAAATATGCAAGCGCATTCGGCTACAGTATCGAGATTAGCAATAGCAATCGTTCATCCATTCCCGCGGATTATGTCCGAAAACAAACTTTGACAAACGGAGAGCGTTTCATCACGCCGGAGCTCAAGGAACTCGAGCAGGCGATCTCAAGCGCCCAAACGCGCCAACTTCGCCTTGAGGAAGCGGTCTTTCAAGATCTCGTCGAACAAGTCGCGGGGCGTGTCGAAAGGTTACTCACAACAGCGGATGCGCTTGCGGAGCTCGATGTGTTCTGCGGTCTGGCGGAAATCGCAAGCGAGCGCGGATACGTGCGCCCGGTCCTAATCGACGGACGTCGTCTGGAGATTCTCGATGGACGTCATCCGGTGGTCGAGATGTTAGTCGGAAACGAATTCGTACCGAACGATCTTCACCTGGGTGAAGAGCTTACGCGTTTCATGGTGTTGACCGGCCCGAACATGGGTGGTAAGTCAACCTTCTTGCGGCAAGCCGCGCTCTTGGTGATCCTCGCCCAAATCGGTTCCTTCGTGCCGGCGCGATCGATGACCCTGAGCGTCATTGATCGGATCTTCACGCGAATCGGTGCGGGCGATGATCTCGCTTCAGGACAATCGACGTTTTATGTTGAAATGGCGGAAGCCGCAAGTATTCTGAGGCGTTGCACCTCGCGAAGTCTGTTGTTGATCGATGAACTGGGACGTGGTACGAGTACGGTGGACGGGCTCGCGATCGCACAAGCGATTTGCGAGTACCTTCTTGGTCTCGAGCGACAGATGCCGATGGTGATGTTCGCAACGCATTTTCACGAGCTTGTCGCCCTGGACGAACGCTGGAAGGCCTTGGGGAATTTTCACGTCACGGCCGTCGAGAATACGGTGACGTCGGGTGCTCCGGTCTTTTCGCATCGGGTCTTGCCGGGAAGCACTTCGCGGAGTTTCGGAATCGATGTGGCCCGCATGGCAGGATTACCGTCCGGCGTCGTCTCTCGCGCGAAGGAGATCGCATCCGCTCTCGACGAGCGTCCCACTTTATCGGAACGAGTTCCGCTGCGCGCACCGCTCGCTGCACCCAACCAACGAGAGGAGACGCAACTCACCTTAGGGCTCGAGCAGAAAGAGCTAAAAAGGTCACACCTTCTGAACTAAGCGTGAATCCTGAAACGAGCTTTTGAGGTTTCGCCTTCGAGCTATTGTGGGATGTATATAAAGCAAGGAATGCGTCGGCTGACGTCGGTGACGACGGCGAGAAATATATCCGTTTCAAACCGGATCTCGCAATGAAAGGAATATCTCCTCAGCCGGCGAATGACCGAAATATAATACTTGGGGAGCCCTCTGCGAGGGATCCCCCTTTCGAATTCTAGATTGGTTATTGATGATAAATAGTGATACCGTTTCAGTCGCGCGTCCCAAGCGCCTCTCCTGGGATGCTGCGGACGTGTCGGCGGCGTATCTTTTCTGTCGAGCGATGGACGTGCTTATCCCATCTTCTCGTCGCGGAAACATCATTGAGGTTCAGTGGGAACGGAAGCCGGCACTGGTCGCTCCGACCCTGGATGCTGCGGCGAGCTTGCTTAGAAGCGCATATAATGCGACAGCGAGAATGTTTAAGGCACCCATTACAAATTCAAAGGATGTTCATCCTCTAGATCACCTCATCGTCGTTCAAGAAGACGTTCAAAACAATCGTGATGCCTTCGTCGCCGACGTCAACTCTTGCCTTGATAACCGGATGCAGATGTTTCGGAGAGTCTCCGACAAGGACCTTTCGGAGGAAGAATCTAAGAAATTTTTGTACGATCTTTCAACGCGACGCAAAGCCTTTACCGGAGCATCCTTTACCCTTCCCGAAATCGAGAAAATGAAATCGCTCAGAGCATGTGTCAACGAAGCCCACGATGCCCGCGATGAGCGAGCCTCTTTTCCGAAAAACATCTCCGACCAGGTCAAAAGCGAACCTGGGCCGTCTTTGAAACACATGCTCGGGGGACTCGCACGTCAAAAAGATGCGATTGATACGCTTGTCTTCGCTGATAAAGTCCATAAGAATTATGAGATACGCGAATCCACTCGAAAGGCGCTTCACGTTGTGAAGTCTCAACATTCCCGAATCCAGAATACGCTTAAGATCATTACGCATGAGGCAGATCGACGTATTCTGGATTTGCTCCAGGGCCGGTCTTTTGGCCAGTCCGTCGAAAAAAAGGCCTCGGTCGTCTCGCGAAGCGGTGGTTGGGGTCGCTAGGAAAGTGCGGTTCTGATTCGGAAGGGGGTCTCGTGAGAGAAACGACGGCGGACGTTCAGTCGATTCGGTTCCTCGACGAGATCCTCATCGGACAAATTGCGGCGGGCGAGATCATCGAACGCCCAATGTCGGTGGTGAAGGAACTCGTCGAAAACGCACTCGACGCCGGAGCGCGGCGAATCGAGGTTCGGGTCGAGGACGGAGGACTCTCCTCCATTACTGTCGCCGACGACGGAGAGGGAATCGTTTCCGACGAATTGCCGCTAGCCGTCGCTCGCCATGCCACCAGTAAACTCCGCGTCGCCGGTGACCTCTCCGCGATCGCCACGCTGGGATTTCGGGGCGAAGGACTCGCCAGCATCGTTTCTGTGGCCGATGTGCGCATCGTTTCGCGGCGTGCCGGCGAACAAATCGGCTACGCCCTGGAGGTCGCTGGAGAGAGCGTCGATACGGTTGTGCCGCTCGCCGCCCCCCCGGGGACGCGCGTCGAAGTGAGAAATCTCTTTGGGCGCGTTCCCGCACGTCGCGAATACTTGAGAACGCCGGCGGCTGAATTCGCACGGATCTCGGCGTTCTTCTCGACGCTGGCGCTCGGATATCCTGAAGTTGCGTTCTCGTTATCGCACGGTGGACGGACAGCCTTCTCGTTTGCGGCGGATCGCGCATTCGAAGAACGTTTAGCCTACGTTTTCGGTCCGACGTGGACGCAGCTTCTCGCCTTGGAAGCCGGAGGCGACGAACGCGCGTCGATCACCGGCTATGTTAATCGGCCGGGATTCGAACGTGCTGATCGTCGTTTGCAGCATCTCTTCGTCAATCGCCGTCTCTTGCGTTCCACGGCTTTGGCGGGTGCATGGACGGCGGGATATGCGGGCTACGCGATGAGTCGCCGTCAGCCGTTCGGGGTGCTGTTCGTAAACGCGCCGCTCAACGAAATCGATCCGAACGTGCATCCGACCAAGAGCGAGGTTCGTTTCCGTCGCGACGCGGCAATCGGAGAGATTGCGCGACGAGCGATCCGTACGGCCCTTGCCGATGATGCAACGGCGCGTCATCAACGTTCACTGTCGTTTGCTCCTCCGACAACTCCGTCGTCCATACCGTCGTTTGATTCCGCACCGATGGTTGTCGGCGCGAGACCGCTCACTCCCGTTGAGGAACCGACGTTTCTCGAGATGGAGCCGCATGCCGAACGTGCGTCGTCGTTGCGCATTCTCGCGCAACTCGATCGAACATATCTTCTTGCCACTGACGGACGAGCGCTCGTCCTTGTCGATCAGCATGCGGCGCACGAGCGAATCGCATACGAAATAATTTCCGAGCGTGCATCACACGGTGCTCCCAGTGAACCGTTACTGCTTCCCGATGTGATCGAACTCAGCGCGAATGAGGCCGAGCTTCTCGAATCTTCCCGCGAGACGCTCGGGGAGGCCGGCCTCGATATCGAGCCGTTCGGCGAGCGTGTCTACCGCGTCGTGGCAACGCCGGCAGGTTACGGTGCGCGCGCCTTTGATTTACGCGGATATCTCGCCGACCTCAGCGACGAGATTCCCGGACTTTCGGCGCGCGAGCGCATCTGGGCAACGTTAGCTTGTCATTCGGTTGTTCGCGCAGGACATGTACTTGAATTCGAAGAGATGGCCGCATTGATTGCGGGGCTCGAACGCTGCCGGAATCCCATGCATTGCCCGCACGGACGGCCGACGATCGTTCGGATCGAACCCCATGAACTCGCCCGCTTCTTCAAACGCGTGTGACGCGGTCCAATGAATGACGGAGTGCTCATCCTCACCGGACCAACCGCGTCCGGAAAGACGGCTCTGGCAATCGAGATCGCGGAGGTTTTCGGATGCGAGATTATTAGCGCCGATGCGCGTCAAATCTATCGCGGGATGCCGATCGGCACCGCCGCTCCGAGCGAAGAAGAATGCCAGCGCGTGCCGCATCATCTGGTGGGGTTTCTTGATCCGCGCGAGCGATATTCGGCCGCGCGTTTCGTCAAAGACGCGACGCGCCTGATTGGTGAGATCCATGCCCGCGGACGGCGCGTCGTGGTTGTCGGTGGAACGGGATTTTATTTACGTGCTCTCTGCGGCGACGTGCGTTTAGGTGGAACTGTCGACTTCGGCATGCGCGAGCGTTTAGCGCGTGAAGCGAAACTTCATCCGCCGGAGTTTCTTCACGAATGGCTTGCTGTGCGCGCGCCTGCTCGGGCACAAGGGCTCGCTGCGCGTGACACCTATCGCGTGATACGCGCCTTGGAGATTGCGCTCGCGCCGCGCGTAACCTCGCCGGTAGACGACATCCCCGCGCCGACGCTGCGCGAACTCGGGCTGCGTTTCGTCAAAATCGCCATTGATGTCAATACCGAGGAACTGGATCGGCGCATCGGCGAACGCGTCGAGACGATGTTCGCGCGTGGTTTCATTGAGGAAGCGCGGCGCATAGGTCGCGGAGCGGTCGCCGCCGACGCCGTCGGATATCCGCAGGCGCTGGCATATCTCGACGGCTGGTCGTCGAAGGCGGAACTGGATGCGGCGCTCGTGCGGGCGACGCGTCGTTACGCGAAGCGACAACGGACGTGGTTGCGCTCCGAACCGAACCTCCATTGGGTCGATGCGGCAAAGGCTTACGACGAGCTACAGCGGATTGCCGGGGATTCATTGGGATGGATTTGCCCGTCAGAGCCCCGAAGCCGTCGCTACAGCATCGATAAAATGTGGTAAAGGTTTCCGGTGACCTTCGGTGAAGATCGGAATGTTAGCTAGGAGCGTTCGATGAAGTTTCCCTGGGAGAGCCTCCCAAAAATGCACGGAACCCGAAATGCGTTCTGGCTTATCGACGAACGCCTCGGGCAGTCAACCGATTATCCGGCATTCGCGCGGGCGGTTTGCTCGAATCCAGCGACTTCCGCCGACGGAGTGCTCGTGTTATCCGATGCTCCGGGTTTTGCCGCCCGGATGCGGGTCATCAACGCCAACGGCAGTGAAGCGGAGATGTGCGGGAACGGTATGCGTTGCGCGGCGCGCTATTTAGCGGAACGCGGAGCGGGAGATCGCTTCAGCGTCAGCACGCTTGCCGGACCGATCGCTTGCGAAATTCGCGAGCGATCTGGAGAATGGGCAATCGCGATTGACTTGGGAGCTCCGCGCGCACCGCGCGGTGAGCGAGAACTTTCGCTTGAACTTGACGGAGAAGTTTTACGCTACAGTTTCGTCTCCTTTGGTAATCCGCACGCGGTGTTCTTTGTCGACGATGTGAAGAGCATTGATGTTGCCGCTCGTGGGTCGCGAATCGAGCGCATGCCGGAATTTCCCGAAGGCGTCAACGTGCATTTCGCTCAGGTCGTCAATGCGCGGAGTTTGCGCGTTCGTCACTGGGAGCGTGGTGTGGGAATCACGCAAGCCTGCGGAACCGGCGCTGCTGCTTCGGCTGTGGCCTCTGTATGGCGGCATGGACTTGCGACGCCCGTGTCCGTCGAGGTTCCCGGCGGACTTCTCCGCGTCGAGTGGGAACGGGGTGATTCGGCGCGGCTCATCGGTCCGGCGGTATATCTGGAATCACACACCTTTGATCTTCCGGTCCTGCAATGAGCGCTCGAAAAATGAAAACGCCGCCGTCTCGTATCGGACTCGCGTATACCGATCGGCGGGGCTCGGTGTTTTTTGATCCTGAGAGCGAACCTTTGGCCGACGCCGGCGTCGTCCGTCCGGTCGCTCTTGACGAACTGATTGCCGCCCCGCCGGGAGTTGTTCCGACTATGCTGCCGGGCCGTACGCCTTTGCTTGCCCACGGGCGTTCCGCCAAGCGTACGGCGCTGGGAGTCTTGTTGCCCGCCGGGTATACGCGGCTCTTGCTCCCAGCATACCGCAGCGAACCGGGATCGCCGACCTTGCCGTTGTACGGATACGCGTTCGCGGCGGTCGTCGGCGATCGCCTCATGACGGCGGCGGTAAAAACGGATGAGGACGTTGATTGGTCGCCACGGCATTTCGCTCAGGGAGAACTGGAAGCTGCGGTCGCAGCACGCCTGCGTGACGATCCGCACAATCGCGTGCTTCTGCAAGTCGCGCGCTGTTCACTTGAGTACGGATGTTTCACGGCGCAAAACCATTTCTTGGTGAAAGGAGAAGCGGCCCTGCCGGTTTCGCCGAGTTGTAATGCGCGCTGCGTCGGGTGCATCTCTGAGCAAGATGCCGATGCCGGTATTCCCTCGCCGCAAGCGCGGATTCTCGACGACGTGACGGTCGACGAGTTGGTGCGCGCGGCGCTTGCCCATCTCGAACGCGTACCGGGGGGAATTGTTTCATTCGGTCAAGGATGCGAGGGAGAACCGTTGCTTCGCGCGACCCTGATCGCGCGTACAATTGAACGAATTCGCGCACGGCATTCATCCGGAATTGTCAACTGTAATACGAATGGGAGCCTCCCACGTTCATTGCGAATGCTCATCGACGCTGGGCTCGATGCCGTCCGAATAAGTTTGAATTCGTTTCGCCCGGAGGTGTATGCCGCCTATTATCGTCCGGTCGGGTACACCCTCGACGACGTGTTCGAGAGCATTCGCTTGGCATGTGAGCGGGGTTTACGGGTTTCCTTAAATCTCTTGACGCATCCGGGCGTTACCGACGATCCCGACGAACTCGTCGCCATGGAGTCGTTTCTTGCGAGCGTTCGCGTTGCGATGATTCAGACGCGCACGCTGAACATCGATCCCGAGCGATACTTCGCCGTCGTTGGGCGACCGGAATCTCCGGTTGGAATGCGGAAAGCTTTGGTGCGCATCGCCGCGCTTGGAATTCGCCTCGGAAATTTCACCCATGTCCACTAAGAAGCGGGAAGCTTGGGGAGAGTCGGCGGCAAGCGAGTCGCGTTGGCCCGCGTCGCTCGCGGTCATTGTCGCAGCTTTGCTAAATTTTCTGCTGCCGGCGCGCTATACGCTTGGGCCGCCTTGGTTCGTGTCGGTGCTGGAATTGGCGATCCTTATTCCACTCAGTTTCATTTCGCCGCGACGTACCGTTGACGGACCGCGTTGGCACCGACTGCTTGGTCTCGGACTCATCGGCGTCGTCAATCTGGCGAACCTCGCTTCGTTGTTCTTTTTGATCCACAACCTTATCTTCAACGGCAGGTCGATTGGTGGGCCGGAGTTGTTGTACTCATCGGTCGGTATTTGGCTCACGAATGTCATCGTTTTCGCACTTTGGTATTGGGAACTCGATCGCGGCGGCCCGGGTGAACGCCTCAAACCCGAACATCGTGAACCGGATTTCCTCTTTCCTCAGATGATGACGCCCGGCTGCGCAAGGCAACCCTGGTCCCCAACGTTTATCGACTACGTCTACGTCGCATTCACGAACGCGACGGCGTTCAGTCCGACCGACACGATGCCGCTCACGCCCTGGGCAAAGACTTTGATGTTGATCCAATCAAGCGCCTCGCTTTTGACGATCGCCGTCGTCGCCGCCCGGGCCGTCAATATTCTTACATGAAGCGATACGCGTCGAGCGGTCGACGGTTCGCGCAGCGGGAGTTTGAATGGTCTTCCTGTGGAATCATGCTTTCAGAACGTGATTGCGCTCGCCCCTTGGTCAACTCCGTCAATTGCAATTTAATATAGGTTAGACACGGTTCTAAAAGTGCCTGATGGATTTCCGCTGGTCGTACGATCGTCGCGGCGGGGTCGACGTCCTTCATGAAGCGTATGACGGATGCCGCATGACCACGCTCGGGATTGTCGGTAACCATATTAGCAATCCGCCCAACGTCTTCATGAAATTCTAGAACGCTTGTTGGATACGCACCGGCCGGATCCAGTGTCTGCACGTGTTGGCCCGGAGAGAGCTTCGGTAAGCTCTCGATCGCCTGTTCGAGTTTCTCGAACGCTTCGGGATTTATCAGTACCTCATCCAAACTTACGGATGTCTCGATGATCGCGTCCAGCTGCGTATTGGCGCTCAGCTCAAGGAACCAAGCAGCCCTAGTCTGTTGCTCGCAGCCATACGCAAAAGCCTGTCCAGTGGCGATCGCCGTAAACTTCGTGCGGATCTTGCCCACAGTGAGGGCTTCATTACACAGATGGCTATCTTGCTTGGGCGGATCGAGGTGTGTCATCCGGAGTGGATCGCCCTTGCGCGATGTGATTCCTTCCCTGCCGTCGGTCGGCGTCCGTTAACGTTCCTTAAGGAAGATCTCGTGGATATCGTCAACGACCTCGCCGGGAAAAGAAACATTGCCTTAAATTCTTAATGATAAGAATACTCTCCAAATAAAGACAGGATCACATGGCTTCACACTCGAAGGCTCGCATTCGCGAATCGTTGCTTGTTTTTAATTTCAGATAACTATATCGATTCCACGGAACCATTTTTACTTTCGAGATCAAGGAGCAGTCGAGAAGATGTCTCTTGAAAGCGTACTCGATCAACACAACGCATTTCTCAATCCGACCCAGTTGGCTTCGACGCGAGATGAAGATCAAACGCCAATCAAACGTTTGAGAGAAATCTCTCAACGGCTCGCCGTTGAGCGGAAGAAGTACACCGAAAAGGCGGAGCGTCTTTCGCGGGAGATTACGACAGCTCTTTCGCCGCAGACTCGTGAAAGTTCTGCGACCGAAGCACAAAAACTCATAACAAATACGCCGCGATCCCGTGCGGACGTACACCGTCCTTCTGAAACGAAGAAAGGCGCAAAGCACGTTATTATGCGCCTTCTCGAAGAAACGCGTTCAGCGAACAAGATCCTCGGAGAAATGAAAGAAGGTTTGGAACATCCCAATCCGCTGAAAAAGCTTTCTGCGTATTGGAAAACTGGGGACTTTGAGAAAAAAAGGCGTATTCGATTAAACAACGACGAAACTCGGAACACGATTCTCTTCCGTAATGATCCAGACGTCGATTTCCTTGGGGCGCATAATCTAAGTGATACGGATAAAATGTCTCAACTCATGCGCGAGTATTACTATGACGAATTAAATGTGCTCTGTGCTGAACTGGACG
Source organism: Vulcanimicrobiaceae bacterium (assembly GCA_035937855.1). Classification (GTDB taxonomy): domain Bacteria; phylum Vulcanimicrobiota; class Vulcanimicrobiia; order Vulcanimicrobiales; family Vulcanimicrobiaceae; genus DASZHL01. The sequence goes on along the minus strand of DASZHL010000092.1, from coordinate 90,038 downwards.
AGAAGTACGGAATGATTCCGCTCGCTCATAACAAAGGGGCGTCATTCCGTGACAAAGGGGGGGAGGAAGTCTTACGGATCCGCCTCGGTTTTTTTAAGGATGAGGGGTCATTCAAGACAGATCACCCCACGCTCGGCATTCATATTTTTAAACCCTCCGTTGAGCATGCCGAGATCGCGGCGCGTTTGGCGCTTACCATCGGTATAGGCGAATATGTTGAAGGTCACGGAACGATCGCATTGCGGTCGCTGGATAAAATTCGAGCTGAAATGCAAGAGCGAGATGCGATGCGATTTCTTGAACAGGGCTTCGCGAAGTGGCAGACGATTCAAGCAACCACGAAGCCCGAACAAAGAAACCGTGCTTTCGCTGCTCGGGTGGCATTGAAGGAGCTTCCCAGTTTCACGAGGCGCCGAAAAATTAATCGGGAAGAGCCGCACGAGTCGCCGTCGAACGGATCAGATGTCTTATCGAAAGTCCATGAGCTTGCCGAAACCATCCCCATGCTTCATCCGTCGGAGGAGATCTTCGCAAGACATTTTCCCGAAGAATCCACGGAGAAACCACTTGATTGCGTGATTAATTCTGCTCTGCAAAAGTATCTCTGTTATCAGGACATCATCGTCTCACCCTTCTTTTCCGATATGCTTTCAACCTCGGGCGATCTCGTCAAGGATGTCGTCGTATTGAGTATGGGTCCCGACGTTCGTCTAAAGGCTATCGCCGAGGATGAACGGAAAATAATATTCCTCGACTTTTTAGCGACGGATACCTATCTTAGTCTTCTTCTCGAATCCACTGCTAATGGCCGGTTACGTTCTTATGGTGACGCACAATACTCATCGCCGTCTGATCGATCGATGATTTCGCCGGAGAAAATCGCACTGCATCTGATGGCGCTGCTTGATGACAGGATGCTTAGTTTTTCGTATCCGGCGAAGCTGGGCGAGCCGGGGGAGTATCAGGACAAAGCGATAAGCGGAGTTGGAATTGTGGATGCGTATCGGCCAATATCGTCCGAGAGTCGCGAATTGGTGGTGAAGAGTCATACCTATGTTCCCATGCAGAAACGAGAAGATCCCTCGCCGATGATCGATCGAAGGCTCGACTTTCAACATGTGCAAGAGCCGTTGGTGAGACAACCGCTGTCAGTCGGGATGTAATAGGCTCCGCTATTTTCGTTTTGATGCCGGATCAGGATCCTCTCTGTCGAGTTTGAGGTTTTTGATGAGCGACTTGACCAGCGACTGGGCGAACTCGTGATCGATGACATGCTCGCCGGAAGTCATGAGCGGGGTCCCGGCGATGGTTCCGTCAACGACGATGCAACAACCGAGGTAAGAGCCGTCGACGCGAAACGTCACTCGACCCGAGAGCTCTTGGAAGCTGCTTGTCATGTTTGGCGCCTCCGCAGACGCAGCACGCACATTTCCCTCGTGCTGTGCAAACGCGTGAGCGACCGTAAACGCGAACCATTGCGCTTCGAGCGAGGAGCGCAATGAGGCCAGAAGATTGGCTGCGGTCGCCTCGGCTATTCGGTGCCCAACGGCGGCGTCGAAAAGCTTCCCTGCCAACCCGAGCGGCGGCTCGTACGTACCGTCGAGAATGAATTCTGAATGGCCGTGCGACGGCTTGATGCGAACCGTCCCGGAGAAGTGCGGATATGGGCCACCATCCGCAGGTTCCCATGTAATCTCAACGGTATCGGGGCCGCGGCGCAAATCCCCAGCAGCATGGGGGCGTTCGGAAAGGTGAACATTCACGTCGCGTTCGAGGCGAAGTCTCGCCGGCAAACCAATTGAATCGAGCGAGGCGGCAAGCGGAAGCTGCCCACGGTGTTCGGAGATGAATCTCCGGAGAAAATCGAATGCGGCCGAGTAGGGGCAGAAGATCTCGATCGAGTCGTGCAAGTGGGCCATGATTTGAGGAGTGTACCCTTCTCGTGCGCACGCTTCCTCTGCTGGAAGCTTGAAGGGCGGGCGATACAAGGTTCAGGAGGTCTTCGTAGGGTACATGTAAGGCGGAGTCAGGCCGGAATTCGACGGTCGTCCGTTTGGGAGAGCCATCGTGCAGAGTACATTGAGTGAGTGGGTCGTCGTGCGGTGTCCGATGAATCAATCTTCGAGCTTACTCGAAGCGTTTTTCCGCGAAGAGACTGAGCACCCGCCCGAACTCGAACGGCATCACGCTTTGCGCTTGAATCTGCGAGTCCCCTTTCATACTCCGGGTGGAAAGGAGGAGGTGCTTGCGGAGAGCGACGTCGTCGCGACGCTTACGCCGGTTCCCGCTCCCCAATTCACGTATCAGAAGATCGCGGTGGAATGGAAACCCGAACGGGGGCCCTATCCGTCCTTCAGCGGCAACATCACCGTCGAAGCGGAGGAAGATTACGACGCCTTTCGTTTGGTTCTAACCGGATCGTACGTACCTCCGGGAGGCGCGGCGGGAGCGGCCTTCGACATGGTGTTCGGCCGACGGATCGCCGTAGCTACAGCACACGATTTGTTAGCGCGAATCCGTGAGGCAATCGAACGCGGTCACGCCGTGATCGAAGAAGAGAAACATAACCACCGAAAGGCTGCGGGCGGCGAGTGATTGCGCCGTCGACGGTGCTAAGCTCTCACGCGGACGCGAAACTCGATGACGGGCACCTTCGGACAATCGATTCATATTGGCGCGCGGCGAACTATCTTTCGGTCGGTCAGATATATCTGCTCGACAATCCTTTGTTACGTAAGCCTTTGACGCTTGCGCACGTGAAGCCTCGTCTCCTCGGTCATTGGGGTACGACGCCTGGGTTGAACTTCATCTATGCACATCTAAACCGAACGATCGTTGAACGTGATTTGAACATGATCTATGTCACCGGACCCGGACACGGTGGGCCGGGGATCGTCGCGAACACGTATCTCGAAGGTTCGTACACACAGTTTTGGCCCGAGATCACGCAAGACGAGGATGGGATGCGCCGACTCTTTCGGCAGTTTTCCTTTCCCGGCGGTATTCCAAGCCACATCGCACCGCAGACGCCCGGATCGATTCACGAAGGCGGTGAGCTGGGATATTCGTTGGCCCATGCGTTCGGCGCAGTCTTCGACAATCCCGATCTCGTCGTCGCCTGCGTTGTCGGCGACGGAGAGGCCGAGACGGGACCGCTCGCCGCCTCGTGGCACTCGACAAAGTTTCTCAATCCGGCACGCGACGGAGCGGTGCTTCCGATCCTTCACCTCAACGGATTCAAGATCGCCAATCCCACGATTCTCGCGCGCATCGAACGTGACGAACTTGAGCAACTTTTGAGGGGATACGGTTACGCGCCGCATTTCGTTGAGCTTGCCTCCGCGCAGTCGACGACCTCAGGTGACGCGACGGCGGCGGGCGCGTTCGGCGGGGAAGAAGGCGAAGAGGCGGCGGTGCATCGTGCGATGGCGGCGACGCTCGATCGCGTGCTCGACGAGATCGCGGAAATCCAACGCGTTGCCCGTAAAAGCGAGCACCCCGGACGGATTGGGCGCCCACGTTGGCCGATGATCGTTTTGCGGACACCCAAAGGCTGGACCGGCCCACGAATCGTCGATGGGCACCGCGTCGAAGGGTCATGGCGTTCGCATCAGGTGCCGATCGATGTCTCCCGTGCTCATCCCGAACACCTCGCCACGCTTGAGTCCTGGATGCGGAGCTATCGTCCCGGCGAACTCTTCGATGACGACGGTCGCTTGCGTGCGGAGATCGCCGCGCTCGCTCCCAAGGGTGATCGTCGTATGGGCGCTAATCCGCATGCGAACGGTGGCCTCATGTTGCATGGATTACGCCTTCCCGATTTTCGCGACTACGCATTAACTGTCGAGCCGCAGGGAACCGTCGTCGGGGAGTCGACGCGTGCTGTCGGCAGTTTCTTACGCGATGTCATGTCGATGAATTCCGAGCAGCGGAATTTCCGCGTCGTCGGGCCGGATGAAACTGCGTCCAACCGCTTGGATGCGCTCTTTGAGGTGACCGGCCGCGCTTGGATGGCCCAGACCGAGCCCAATGATGACGCGATGCTGGCATCGGACGGGCGCGTTATGGAAATTCTTAGCGAGCACGTCTGTCAAGGCTGGCTCGAAGGGTATCTGTTGACGGGCCGTCACGGATTCTTTTCGTGCTATGAGGCATTCATTCACATCGTCGATTCGATGTTCAACCAGCACGCGAAATGGCTCGATGAGGCGCGCAAAATTCCGTGGCGGGCGCCGATCGCTTCCCTGAACATCCTTCTAACCTCGCACGTTTGGCGGCAGGATCACAACGGATTTTCGCATCAGGATCCCGGTTTTATCGATCTCGCCGTGAATAAGAAGCCCGAGGTCGTGCGCGTCTATTTACCGCCCGACGCGAACACGCTCCTTTCGGTCGTCGATCACTGCTTGCGAAGCCGGAACTACATCAACGTCATCGTCGCGGGAAAACAACCCGAACTCCAATTTCTTTCGATGGATGAGGCCGTCGTCCATTGCACCAAGGGTCTGGGAATCTGGTCCTGGGCGAGTACCGACGCGGGAGGAGAGCCCGACGTCGTGATGGCATGCGCCGGAGACGTGCCGACCTTGGAAACGTTAGCCGCCGTCAAATTACTGCGAGCGGAGTTCTCGGATCTGCGCGTACGCGTCGTCAACGTCGTCGATCTCATGCGTTTGCAGCCGGAAGCAGAGCATCCGCACGGCCTGAGCGATCGCGAGTTCGATGCGTTGTTCACGGTCGATCGTCCGGTGATCTTCGCGCATCATGGGTATCCGTGGTTGATTCACCGTTTAACGTACCGGCGGACCAATCACGGGAATCTGCATGTGCATGGTTACGTCGAGGAGGGAACAACGACGACGCCGTTCGATATGGCCGTCCTCAACCGACTCGATCGGTTCCATTTAGCGATGGACGTCATTGAACGCGTTCCACGTCTCCAACGCATCGGCGCGCACGTACACGAGCGCTTCCGTGATAAACTGATTGAGCATCGGGCATACATCCGCGAGCACGGCGAAGACATGCCGGAGATCCAAGCGTGGACCTGGTCGCGATAGCGAACGGCAGATAATTCAGAAATGTACCATTGGCCGCAATTTCTTAGGCGGAGACTATCCCATGCCTCTTTTCGGAGTGTTCCGCACGGGAGCGGAGGCACCCATCCAGGGGATCCAGTCCGCTTTCGTAGAATCTTCCGGGGAAATATTCGGAATGAACCTGAGAACTTGATCCAGCTTATGGGAGATACTCGTGGCCACCGGCGGATGATTTTGTACGAACACGCAACCGTAACCGTAAGCCGTCGGGATGCCGGCTGCGGCGGCAAACACGACTATTTGCGCTAATTTTCCGGGTTTATTTAAAGGGGGTGTACTCATCGATGTTCATTCCTTTCGGAAACAGTTCTGTTCGTCAGCGTGAGTGCTCGAAAGCAGATAACGTTGATATTTTTAGGTTAGCAGCGGAATCGCACGGTTTAGCTTTATCAAACCGATTTTCCTGGAAAATGGTCGGAACGAATGTGAGTCCGCCGTCGATATGCAAAAGCGATTCACTTAGGGTATGAGAAATTGTCGCGACCGCTTGCGGATGATTCTGTAGGTATCCAAGACCGCAAGCCGCCGGGATGCCGGCTGCAGCGGTAAAAACGGCTATCTTAGCTATATTCCCGGATTTATTTGGGTGGAATGTATCCATCGATGTTCATTCCTTTCGGTAACGGTAGATGTATTCGGAAGGACTCCTTGGATAGCAAGACGACTCAAGGCGCCGCGCCTTGAGATCTCTTCGTCGTGGGCTGCCCCTTCAGGCTTACAAGAAGCCGATCCTCCGTCGCGGACCACTCCTTGCGACAAGGCGTATCCGGCGAGCGGCGTGAATCTCTCTCCGAATGTTTTCACGTATACAGGGTAGGATCGTCCAGCGCAGCGAGGATTCCGTCGTCATTGACGTCGGCGGGATCGGGTACGAGGTCATCCTCCCGCCCTGCGTCGCCGAGAAGCTCCGCAGCCACGCCGACGACACGCCGGTGACGCTGGAGATCTACGCGAGCCTCTCGATCGACGGAAACAGCGGGCGCTTCGCGTATTTTGGGTTCACCAATGCGGTCGAGCGAGACTTTTTCGAGGCTCTGATAAGCGTCGCGAGTATCGGGCCCAAGACGGCAGCTAGGGCGTTCTCATTCCCTATGGCGCGGATCGCGCGGGCCATCGACTCGGACGATCAGGCGTTTCTGGTCAAGCTGCCGGGAATCGGTAAACAGAAGGCGCGCGACATCGTTGCGAAATTGCAGGGGAAGGTAACGAGGTTCTTGCTAATCCAGGAGCCCGATGGACATTATCCTCGCCCGGAACCGCGGACGACCTTTCCAGATTTCGCCGCTGAAGCTTTGGCGGTGCTTGTGCAGCTTGAATATCGCCGCTCGGAAGCCGAAGCGATGATTAAACGAACTCTCGCGTTGGTTCCACACGTCGTCGATGCGGAGACGCTCCTCTCCGAAGTTTACAAACACCGCGCCGACCTCGAGCTCGTTCGATGAGCGAGGAGCCCTCCGCTCGTCGGGTCGTATTGAACGGCGACGAAAATGCGCGCGTCGTCGCTCCCGCAGCCACGTTCGCCGAGGAAGTAATCGGAATGAGCTTGCGGCCGCAGACCTTTGAGGAATATGTGGGTCAGCAGCGCGTCGTCGAAAATCTACGCATCGCAATCGATGCGGCCAAACGACGCGGCGATGCGCTCGATCACGTCTTGTTCTATGGACCGCCGGGCCTGGGGAAAACGACTCTCGCGGCATTGATCGCCAAGGAACTCGGACGCGCGTTTCGCCCGACCTCCGGACCGACCTTGGAAAAGCCGCGCGATTTGGTCGGAATCTTGACGTCCTTGCAAGAGGGAGACGTTCTTTTCATCGACGAGATTCATCGGCTCGGCACGATCGTTGAGGAATATCTCTATCCGGCATTGGAAGATTTCCGCATCGACATCGTGATGGACAGCGGCGCATATGCGAAGACCTACAAACTCCCCCTCGCCCGCTTCACGCTGGTCGGAGCAACGACGCGTGCCGGAATGCTCTCGGCTCCGCTGCGCGATCGATTCGGGATCAGCTATCATCTCGATTATTACGACGACGCGGAACTTGAGCGTATCGTCAATCACAGTGCCGTGATTCTCGGAGTCGATATCGAACGTGCGGGCGCACGGATGATCGCCCACCGTAGTCGGGGAACGCCGCGTATTGCCAACCGCTTGCTACGCCGCGTGCGCGATTACGCGGAAGTGCGAGCGGACGGGCGGATCACCGAGGAGGTCGCCAACGACGCTCTGGCGCGAGAGGGAGTAGACGACAGGGGACTCGACCGCCTCGATCGGGCGTTCCTCAGGACCATCGCCGAGCAATATCGCGGCGGCCCCGTCGGTATCGGCGCAATCGCCGCGACCTTGACGGAAGACGCCGAAACTCTCGAAGATGTCGTCGAGCCGTACTTACTCAAGTGCGCATTCGTTGAGCGCACTGCAAGCGGTCGATGTGCCACGCCCCTGACATACGAGCACCTTGGCATTCCGGTTCCGACTGGTACTGGTACGGTTCGCCAGGAGCGATTGCTGTGAGGCTTGGCGTGGGTTCTTCCGGCTCCTGTCAGGCGAAAAAACGACGATAATAGGAAGGGATAGGGCGGAACGGAATATCTCCGCGAACCGTATGACAAATATATGAACCAATGGGATGACACGAACCACGGGCACGAGCAAGGCGTTTTCACGCCGATACGGCGCCGTCGTGCGTTGGAGGCCCTTCTTGCGATGGCGGTAGCCTTGACGCCGTTTCCGGCCGCTGCAAGCGACGACGACGAGATTGAGCAAGATCCGCCGGCTGCGGCGCTTCTTCTCGGAGGTTCGACAGGGGGCGCGCACGGTTCGGATATTCGCGTTTTGCTCGCGGATTCAAAAGGGAATTTCGATGCCCGTCCTTCTCAGGATCAAACGTTCAGTTTCAACGGGCGGCGGTATCGTGGAAATTTCTCCGTCGTCGATTTAGGAAGTGGACGACAAGGTCTTATTGCGACGATGCCTATCGAGGCGTATCTGTACGGTGTGGTTAGCATGGAGATGCCCGCGTCATGGCCTACGGCGGCCTTGCAAGCGCAAGCGATCGTTGCCCGAAGTTATGCGACGGCGCGGATCCGTCCAGATCATCCGTACGATGTGACGTCTACAGTAAGCGCACAAGTGCATGGTGGTATCGACGACGAAACGGAGAGCGCGAACCGAGCAATCGATGCGACGGCGGGAGCGCTCCTCATGCACGGTGGGAAAATCGTCGACGGAGTCTATTCGTCATGTTGCGGTGGTCACACCGCCGATGCGGCGGATGTATGGAATCTTGCCGTCCCATATCTCATCGCGCAAGTCGATCCGAACTGCATAGCCGCACCAAATTATCGCTGGAGTTCAAATTTCTCGCGTGAAACCCTCATGCGTGCGCTCGCCGCGCAACTCACATCGATCGGGTCGCTTCATGCCGCACATTTGAACGACCTCGATGCTAGCGGACGCCCGAGATTGATTTCCTTTGACGGAGAGACGGGAAGTATAACGGTGCCCGCGCCGACCTTCCGTTCGGAACTTGGGGCGACCGCCGTACGCAGCACCTTGCTATTCGAAATCAATCTCGACCCGGCTTCCGATGCGGTCATCATCTCCGGCGGCGGTAGCGGCCATGGCGTCGGCATGTGTCAATGGGGCGCCAAAGGCATGGCCGGCGCCGGCCGTTCCCCCCAAGAGATTCTTGCATTCTATTTTCCCGGTACGACGATCACTAAGGGATAAGCCGATGCGACTACGTCTTCAATTTCCTCCCCTCGCGTCATTCGCGCCGCAGCATGCAGCCCTCGCGGTCGAAGCGGCACGACATGGTTCGAAGGTTGATCTCGACTATTCACCGGAGAGTTTGGCGACCGTTGACGCCATTATCGAACAGATGCGCAACGACGGGATTCCCGTCGATAAGGTCGGAGAATCGCTCTTTTCGTTCGGTTGTTATGTCGGCGAGGTTCTCGTCCGAAACGACGGAGCCTTTTGGCGAGATACCGAACTGACACCTTTGAAAGATAAGATGGGCTTGTTTTCCTTGATCGTTGAACTCGGGAACGGAAGTTTCTGCAACCCAATCGGCAAAGTGTTCAAACGATTAGAGAATGGTTCGGTTGATTCACTTCCGCAATTTTACGAGATCTTCAAGGTGAAGAATTCGTAACCATTCAGAAATCCGCGCCGGGTATGTACCCTAGTTCTTCCTATGGATACTCGATATGGCAGGTTTCCGCTTTTTCCGAAGCGGGCTTTTCGATAACTGACGCGCTTTGACGACCGATAATGTTAAACAGATCATACGGATCGTGAGCGGTGCCGTTCTTGCGAACTTCGCCGATCCACATCGGCCACATAAGCTGGTGGTCCACCTTGCGGTAATACGCCAGACCGTCGAAGATTGACTGAAAGCGCTTCTCCTCAAGTGTTCGTGCCACTTTGACGGTGTCGGTCGACTGTGCCTCAGTGATTGCCCAAAGGATCGTATCCATCGCAATATAGCCGAATGCCGAACGCGCCGTCGGCGGGATGCCGTAGCGCTTGCGGAAGTTGGAAACGAACCAATGTCCGGAATTTCCGGGTTTGCCGATGCACGAAGGCGAATTGTAATACCATTCGACGCCCCAATAGCCAATGCGATCCTCGGGAGGAAGGGCCGCGATAGCTTCGTAATCGGCCTGTGGACCGCCTAAGGGCAGTTTTTTCGTTAGGCCGAGGGCGCCCGCTTGCTTGATGCAATACGTGAACTGATCGCCCTGAACGAGCACGACGAAGAGATCGGGTTTCACCGTCTCGACGTTGGAGATATACGAGCTGAAGTCGGTGGTCGTTAGCGGAACGAGATCGCTGCCGACGATCGTTCCGCCGATTTTTTTCGCCACGTCTTGATAACCGGCGAGCATCGCATGGCCGTAGGCATAATCAGGAGCGATAAGGTACCATTTTTTCCCGAAACGCTCGGCCAAGTCAAGACCCGTCGCATGGGTTTCCATCCACGTCGAGTGACAGACCCGAAAGGTATTGTAACTGCATTTCCTGTCCGTCACGTCATCGGCGTGGCTGCCTGAACAGATGAAGGGGACACCGAGGGTTTTGGCCGTCGCACTCACGGAGAGCGCGATCGCACTATTGGAGGTACCGATCAATGCGACGCATTGATCTTGCTGAACGAGTTTCCGCGCTTTTTCAACTCCGACGCCGGGATCGTTATCATCGTCCTCGCTGAAGGTCACGACCTTGCGACTCATGACCCCTCCATGAGCATTCCAATGATCGATCGCCAGAGCGATGCCCATGGTTTCGCCATGTCCATAGCCGGCGAAGACTCCGGTTCGCGGTTCGATCACGCCGATGCGAAGCTCGTTCGCCGCTTCGCCACGGTTTGGAAGGAAGGCCGGCACGCCGAATGCGACACCGGCGGCGCTCAGTGCCGTACGTTTCACGAAGGTTTCGCGAGAGAGCCGATGGTCGCTCACAAGAGGAGCCCTTTCGTTAGGAAGGATCAAGTTTCGAACCAGGACTCCTCCGTATATGGCCTTGCTAAGGGGAAATTCCTCCTCGCGTTGGCCTTCCGCGGGGATCCGGCGGTACCGATAAGGGTGCGTGGTAACCAGGGGTTCCTCGCATTCCCTCGAATGTTTCTCACATCTCTGATCTGCGAATCCCCGCAGGTTTCTCAAACTCATTGCACTTCAATACGCCTCGCCGGCTTGAAGAGGAGCCAATTTATGGATAGACAACAAGCGTACGATCACCCCGTTGCCGCCTTAGCGAAGGCGGAGTATTTCTCATGAGCGAATCAGAACTGGTTTCGAAACTTGATTGGCCCTCGGATCGCGTCGGCGTTCTGACTGCGCCGAATAAGACCGCCGGCACCCTCAATGGTACGAATACCTACTTCCTCAAAAGCGACAGCGGTTTGATCATCATCGATCCCGGGCCCGATGACAATCATCGTGGGCACGTCGATGCGATCGTTCGTGAATCGAGGGGCATTGGTCTTCCCATCCGTGCGATTCTCCTCACGCATGATCATTGGGATCATTCACCGGGAGCGACCCGTCTTCGTCAACTTACGAAAGCGCCGGTTTATACGCACCCATCCTCAGATTTTCCTCACGATTACGATATCAAGAATGACGAACTCCTCACATTTGGCGATCTCGAGATCCTCCCCGTCTATACTCCAGGCCACGCCAAGGACCACATCACGTTCTGCGCCGAGATTCCGGGTTTGGGGAAAATCCTCCTTACCGGCGATACGGTCATCGCAAACACGACGGTGTACATTCCGCCCCTAGAGAAGGGTGGCGATATGGCCGACTATATCGCATCGATCAAGATGCTCAGACAAAGATTTGCGGGAGATGAAGGAGCCGTGACCAAAATCTTCGGTGGACATGGCGATCCTGTCAACGACCCAGCCAAGCAACTTAAAATATATCTCAGACAACGGCAAAAACGTGGAGACGACATACTTGAGTTTCTCCAAGAGCATCCACGCGGGACAAGCTTCGACAAGATTTTCGACAGACTCTATTCGAAGACTGATCCTGCAAACATGCCGATGGCGGTACAGACTTTGAAGGCATATTTAGAGATGTTCAGAAAAGGCGGCATACTCTTTGTTGACGAAGTCAGTCGGCCTGCAAATGAGCGAGAACGCATGCTCCTCTCATTACCACCCGATTCAAATCCCGACAATGCTGAAAGGCGCGAACCGCCTACGTCTCTTCCGGTCTTTCAATATCGGCTTTCCATAGGAAGAAACTTAGGCAATCACCGATGACTGCAGTCTCGCTTCGCCTTTTATTAAAACGGATTCCACCTCCAAGATGACGGTTGACCTCGATGCGACCCAGGCGTACGGTTACGATCTCGATCCGAGGCTGATCGCCTCCGAGCCAGTGACACCTGCGGATACGTCGCGGCTGCTCGTCGTCGGTATGAATGGAGAACTCGAGCACCGGAAATTCTTCGATTTTCCTTCCTTACTCAATCCCGGTGATCTGCTGGTTCTCAACGAGACGCGCGTCGTTCGTGCGCGTCTTTTCGGACGACGTCAGCCGGGCGGTGGGAAGGTCGAGCTTTTGCTCTTGCGTCCGGCTGACGGTTCACGCTTCACGCCGGAGGCCCGGCTCTGGCTTGCGCTCACGCGACCAGCCCGCCGATTGCAACCGGGCACGGAGATCCTCCTCGACGCGACTGCTCGCGCGAGGGTTACCGCATGCGGAGATGAGGGCCTTCGCGAGTTGGAGTTCGATCTCGCCGAACCGATGGATGCGTTCTTGGAGCGATGCGGACATGTTCCCCTTCCACCTTATATCGGAGTCGGGAACCCAACACGCGCCGACCGCTATCAAACCATGTTCGCTCGCGTCTCCGGCAGTGTCGCAGCTCCGACGGCCTCATTGCATTTCACTGACCGGACGTTCTCGGATCTTCGCGCACGCGGAGTTGAAATCGCTTCGATCGTTCTCGACATTGGCTTGGGCACGTTTCGGCCGATCGCTCACGAACGTATCGCCGATCATATCATGCATGAGGAATCTTTCGAGATACCCGCGACGACTGCGGATGCGGTCTTACGAGCGCAGCGCGAAGGACGTCGCGTGATCGCGGCCGGCACAACGGTGGTACGTGCGCTCGAATCAGCGGCTCTTGCGGACGGCGGAGTCCGTTCGGGCGTCGGTTGCACGAATTTGTTCATCCGTCCAGGGTATCTTTTTTCCGTCGTCGACGGATTACTCACCAACTTCCATCTGCCCGCGTCAACTTTGCTCGTCCTGGTCTGCACGTTCGCCGGATACGAGCGCACGATGAGCGCCTATCGAGAGTCAATTGCACAGAGTTATCGGTTCTACTCTTTTGGAGATGCGATGTTCGTTGGTCGATGTCCGCATACGACGAACACGTAAATCTCTTGCGGGGCCGGAGGCTTCTCGGTTTCGTTGACGAATTGGTTGTTACGATGTTTCAAATCGGGCGAGGTCTGTGCCTTTGTATAGGCCCTTGCGAGAGAGGAGAATGCGCATGAGTCAATTTCTGGACACCGCAACGCTCCAGCCGAGGATTAATCTGGCTGTCCTCCGGGCGACATTCGGGCCGGACAATATCATCAATAAATTTCCATCGGATGATAGTAGTGTCGAAGTAAGTAATTCGGAGATTGTTTTTTCATCTGAGCGGCACGCAAAGCTCTTCGTTGAAGAAGCGGGAGATCGAATAGCTAAACTTTGGAATAACGATTACCCGGATGATAGAAAAGATGGGAGCGCATTCTTATTTGTGACGAATACGGGGCGTGTCGGTATTTCCGGCTCAATTCACGCAGAAGGTGGTTCCCCGTATCCATATCACGCCTTCAAGTCTCATGCGGATTCGTTTCTGAAATTGTATAATCAAATTGCCGAACTTACGCCCAGCGATATTAGGAGGAAAATTGACGCTCGAGCCGCGAGAAAAGAAGCCGAGGATCAGAAGACTTTTGAGTGGCTTTTATTGCAACATCATATTGGGGTTGCGTCATCGCCCCACCGGGCCCAGAAAATCGCTCGTAAACTTGATCGACTTCTCTATCGTGAGTTTACCGATCGAGGTGGGAAAATACTGCTGGAGACGCTTCCCTCCGGAGAACGAACCGCCTTGTGTTGTGCTTCAGATGTCAGCGTAAATATTACGACGTTCATGAACGTCAACAGTTTGAAGATCGCGAGAGCGGTTATTGCAGAGAGCTCTCCAGCCCAAAAGATTCTCCTTGAAGAAGGCTTAATCCAGGCAGAGCCGACCTTGGCAGAGCCGTCCTTACTATCGACCCCTTCGAGCCCCCCAGCGAGTTCCTCAACGACCCATCCGTCGCTGACCCGGCGCGCAAGCAGGAAAGTCTAAGCGTTCCTGAGATTGTAAAGAACCTTGCGCCGGGCTTCGTCGCTCGGCGCCGAGAGTGCCTGGGACGCACGGCGCTCGTAGGTCTCTCTGATCGAGCCGGGCTGAAGTCCTCGCTTTTGACCCGGAATCCAGGCAGCAAACCTCCTTCTTCCGGGGGAAGGCGGCGAATTCTCAGTCGATCGGTCGGCCAAGCAGGTCACGCGGGTCCCATGTTTGAACTAGTGAGGCTTGTCGGATGGAGGGAACATTGCACGGCCCGGGCCTGCTTTTCGTTGTATCAGGTCCTTCGGGTGCCGGAAAGGATACTGTCGTCGAGGCGGTGATGCGCCGCCATCCCCGTTTGCGATACTCTGTCTCGGCGACGACGCGTGCGCCACGTGCCGGCGAACGAGAAGGAGAAGCCTACTTTTTCATCGATCGAACGACGTTCGAGAAACGGCAAGCGGTCGGAGACTTCTTGGAAGTAAAAGAATACAACGGGAACCTCTACGGAACCCCACGGGCGTATGTCGAGGAGACGCTCGCCTCGGGGTACGGCATCATCGCCAAACCGGAAGTAAATGGAGCGCTTGAGATCAAGAAGGCTTTCCCGGCGGCGGTCTTGATCTTTCTTCTTCCCGATCGTTTCTCGTACTTACGCGTACGCCTCTTGGAACGCCGAACCGAATCCACTTCCGCCATCGCCGAGCGGCTCGCGATCGCCGAAGAAGAACTCCGTTTCATCCGCGAATTCGATTATGCGGTCATCAATGCCCAAGCCGACGTCCGCTCCAACGACCAACTCCCCGCTGTCGCCGATCTGACCGCAATCATCCGCGCCGACCAACTCCGCATCCACCACTACGACGAACGCTTTCTCCAGTCCATAAGGGAATCATGAGTACAGTTTTTGGAGATCTTGACGGACTTCTCAAGTACGTCGACAGTAAGTTCACCTTGGTTAATGTCGTCACCAAGCGTGCCAAGCAATTGAACAACGGCGCCCCGCCGTTGGTTGCAGACTCGAATCCCAACAAGCCCGTTTCCACGGCCTTTGCTGAGGTCGAGACCGGAATGATCCACATCGTTCGCGAAGGGAAGAAGTAGCGCATGTGTGGAATCGTCGGTTACGTTGGACGACGCGATAGCGTTCCGATCATTCTCGATGCGCTCCGACGCCTCGAATACCGAGGTTACGACAGCACGGGAATCGCGGTCATCGACGACGGCGGAAATTTGGTCGGCAGCAAATCCGAGGGTAAACTTGCGCGCTTACAAGAGCGCTTGGATGCAGAACCTCTGCACGGGCATATCGGGTTAGGGCACACGCGCTGGGCAACGCATGGTCGTCCCTCAGACGTGAACGCTCATCCGCATCTCGATTGCTCAGGTCGCTTCGCGGTGGTGCACAATGGCATTATTGAGAACCATGCGTCCCTGCGGGCCCGTCTTATCGAACGCGGCCATGTCTTTTCTTCCGAGACCGACACCGAAGTGCTGGCACACCTGCTCGAAGAGCACGACAAGGGCGATCTTGTGCAAGCCGTCAGTCAAACCTTGCGTGAAGTCACCGGCGCCTACGCGCTTGGCGTGATGTCAGCCGAATCTCCACGGCGCTTGGTCTTTGCACGCAATGGCGCCAGTCCGCTTGTTGTAGGCATTGGCGACGATGAGATGTTCGTGGCTTCCGACACGCCGGCAATTCTTCACTACACGCGCAAGCAGATTATCTTACGTGAGGGCGAGATGGTGATCGTCGAAGCCGACGGCTATCACCTCACCGACTACGACGGAAATCCCATCGAACGCGAGGTGCATGAAGTTACCTGGGATACCACCTCGGCGGAAAAGGGCGGCTTTAAGCATTTCATGCTCAAGGAGATGTCCGTTCAGCCCAGCGTTATGCAAGAGACTTTAGCCGGGCGCATCGACGAATCCGACGACGTTCATCTCGGAAGTGAACTGGAACTTGACGAGAACCTCCTTCGTGATCTCAATAAGATCTCGATCATCGGGTGTGGGACGTCGTATTATGCCGGAATGGTCGGTATGTATTTGCTGCGCACCCTCGCACGCATTCCCGTTGAAATGGAACTCGCAAGCGAGTTTCGCTATGGCGATCCGGTGCTCGACCGGCGTACGCTCACCATCGCCATCTCTCAGTCCGGCGAAACCGCGGACACGATCGAAGCGGTGCGGGTCGCGCAGCAGCACGGTTCGCCGGTCATGGGCGTCTGCAACGTTCTCGGTTCGCATCTGACGCGCTTGGCGGACGCCGTCGCATATACGCGCGGCGGCCCGGAAATCTCGGTCGCCTCGACCAAAGCGTACGTTCTGCAAGCGTCGGTCCTCGTGATGTTCGCGCTCTATCTCGCACGTTTGCGCGGGTCGGCGCCTAAAGAACACCTTCGTGCGATCGCCCAGGAACTACGATCGATACCGCCTGCAATCGACGTCGTGCTTAATACCTCCGATGAGATCCGGAAAGTCGCGAAAAAGTTGAAGAAGGCTCGATCGGTGCTGTTCTTCGGCCGTTACGTGAACTATCCAACGGCGCTCGAAGGCGCGCTCAAACTCAAAGAAATCTCGTACATCCATGCCGAAGGCTATGCTGCGGGAGAGATGAAGCATGGACCCATCGCGCTGCTCGATACGAAAGTTCCCGTCGTCGCGATCGTGACGGACGGACGCGTCCGGGAGAAGATGCTATCCAACATCGCCGAAGCGCGCGCACGCGAAGCCCCGATCATCATCGTCGCCAATCGCGGCGACGACGAGGCCGCCGCGCTCGCCGATCACGTGCTTTGGGTTCCGAAGGTTCCCGAACTGCTCTCGCCGATCGTCAATGTCGTTCCCCTGCAATTGTTGGCGTATCACATCGCCGACATCGATGGGAAGGATATTGATCAGCCCCGGAATCTCGCGAAGACGGTGACCGTTGAATAACGGAGCGCTGGATCGACGCGTTGATGGGCGGGGTGCTTGTCAACTCCGCCCCGTTCAGATTGAAGCAGGCACCCTCGATTTCGCCGAAGGCAGCGCACTGATCTCGATCGGAAGAACGCGGGTGCTCTGCGCCGCCACCATTGAGGAGCGCCTTCCGCCGTGGTTGCGCGGACGCGGTGAGGGTTGGGTTACAGCGGAGTATTCCATGCTTCCCCGCGCGACCCAGGAACGCACGCAGCGTGAGGCGACCAAAGGAAAACTCGGCGGTCGAACCCACGAGATCCAGCGTTTGATCGGACGAGCCTTGCGGGCAATCACCGATCGCAAAGCCTTGGGTGAGCGCTCGTTCGTTATCGATTGCGACGTTCTTCAAGCCGACGGCGGGACGCGCACGGCAGCGATAACAGGAGCCTACGTCGCCTTCTACCTGGCGGTCGCTCGTCATTTCAAGCCGGGTTCGCCGGAATGGCCTCTCACCGGGCAACTCGCCGCGGTGAGTGTTGGAATCGTCGGCGGGAAGACCTTGCTCGATCTCGCATATGAGGAAGACAGCCGTGCTGAGGTCGACATGAATATCGCGATGACCGATGCGGGTGCATTCGTCGAAGTGCAGGGAACCGCGGAGTCCAAACCCTTCGATCGAATGCAGCTCGACACACTCCTGGAAACTGCGGAAGCCGGCATCCGCGAACTCTTCACTCATCAGCAACGAGCGCTCGATCGTGCGCCCAGGTTGCTTCCAACGATCGGTGGCTGATCTCGAACGCTTGCGCAGTCTGGTTGCTGAAGTCGAGCGATTTCGAATCTGCGACCGAAACCTCACTCGCGCACACGAACGCTTTCGTGCTGAACTTGCGAGGGGAGCGACGCCCGACCCGACGACGACCGCGGCCTATCTGCGTGCCGTCAAGAAATATTTCTCCGAGTTCGAGCGCGAGGCGTGCGACCATCTTCGGAATGTGGATCGCCGCTTGGCGCACGTCAATCAGGTGCAATTTAACCTCACCGCCGAACGCGGAGTGACCGCGCGCCGCGTTGAAGCAACACGGGGAATCATCACCCTGTTAACAGAATTTGACGGCGGTGTATGAACCCGCTCGAAGAGGTCGGCCGCGATACAACGAACTTTCTCGAATACGTCGGGGGAGTGGCAGACCTCTTTGCGCACTGCGCGCGATATATTTTTCAGCTGCGGATTCGCATGGGCGAGACGCTCTCACAGGCGTATATGCTCGGCTTCCAATCGTGGCCGATCATCGTGTTGACGTCGCTCTTCACGGGGATGGTCATCTCCTTGGAGTCCGCCGAGCAAGCCGTCCAATACGGCGTTGGCAACTTGGTCGGCGGAGCGGTTTCCTACACGATCGTTCGGGAACTGGGGCCGATGCTCACGGCAATCGTCGTCGCCAGCCGCGTCGGAGCGGCGATCGCCGCGGAATTAGGATCGATGGCCGTCACCGAGCAAATCGAAGCTCTTGATGCCTTGGGTCTTTCTCCAGTACAGTTTTTGGTCGTCCCTCGCTTGCTCGCACTCATCGCATTATTGCCAATGTTAACGATCATCGCCGACGTGATTTCCATCCTTAGCGGAATGTACGTCGCCTCCGGGATCGCGCACATCAGCCACGACTCGTTCATTACCTCGATGCGCCAAACAATCGCTCCACTCGACGTCGAGAAGGGCTTGCTGAAGACCGTTTTCTTCGCAGTCATCATCGTGGTGATCGGTGCATATCAAGGAATGCAAACGCGCGGCGGAGCCGCAGGGGTGGGTCGCGCAACGACGGGAGCCGTCGTCATTTCAATCATCTTAATTTTCGGAGCGAATCTCTTGCTCTCATACATCCTCTTCGGTGTAAGCTAAGATGAATCCAGACGCTCCTATCCGCCGAAGAGGATCGAAACCCGGGGTGATCTTTGCTCGCCTCGATAACGTCAGTCTCTCTTACGGGTCGCGGGTTGTTCTGGAAAATCTCTCTCTCGATATCGTCGAAGGCGCGATTACCTGTCTTGTGGGACTTTCCGGGGCTGGGAAATCGACGATCTTGCGCTTGCTCAACGGCTTGAGAAAGCCCTCGGCGGGGCACGTCTATGTTAAGGGGATCGACGTCTGCCACATGCGCGAGTCGGAACTTGTGCTTTTCCGCCGCTCGATCGGATTCGCATTTCAGTTTTCCGCGCTCTTTGATAGCATGACGGTTGGCGACAACATCGCTCTGCCGTTGCGCGAGCACACGAAGCTTTCTCCTAGGGAGATCGATGGGATCGTCCACCGAACACTTGAGTCGGTCGGTCTTGCCGAGATCAACGATAAACTTCCATCCGAACTCTCAGGAGGGATGCTCAAGCGGGCGGGATTCGCGCGTGCGGTCGTGACGAACCCTGAATTGGTTCTTTACGATGAGCCGACGACGGGCCTCGATCCGATCATAACCCACGTGCTCACCGATACGATCAAGCGGCTTCGCCGGCAGCTGAACGGGACCGTGGTGGTGATCTCCCATGACCTGGGGAGCATCTATGCAATGGCAGACTACGTCGCGATGCTCTTTGAAGGAGCGATCATCGCCTATGGGACGGTGGAGGAACTGAAGAACTCGTCGAACCCCATCGTCCAACAGTTCTTACAAGGTAGTGAAGTCGGACCGATTCCGATTTGAGGAGGTGAGGAAAGGCATGTCCCGTCAAGCGATCGTCGGACTTTTCACGCTCATCGCGATCATTGTGTTCGCCGGCTTTTTGGTTATTTTGACCGATTTCGGTACCCGAGCATCCGGGTACCGAATCGGTGTACGTTTCCAATCGGCCTCCGGGCTTGAGGCCGGAGCGGCGGCGTTTCTCAGCGGTGTTCCGATAGGAACGGTCGATCAGGTTGTTCTCGAACCCGACTATACGACCGATGTAATCGTCGCGATCAAACCCCACTATGAGATCCCGCGGGGCTCGCGATTCCTCATTCAAGCGCCGTTGACCGGGGAACCTGTCCTGCTCATCGTTCCGCCCAAGGTGATCGTTGGTGCTGCCCCGACCGGAGAAACCCCCGTACTTCCGCACGAGGTGCTCGCTCTTGATCAACAGCCTCGCGGATTCAACAGCGCCTCGGTGGGTGACCTTTTTGATCAAGGACAAAATGAAGTTCAACGCTTCGATAAGCTGCTTGCGCAATTGCAGCAGACAACCCCTGCCTTGCTTAAAGAATTGCAAGCGACCTTGCACAACACCAATCAGTTGACGCAACGAGCCGATCTCTCATTGCTTGTGCTCAGCCGCCAAGTAACCGATCTCGTAGCGCAAGTCTCGACGTCCTTGAATACGTCCGGCAACAACGTCGTCAGCATGACGAACACGCTCAATCAAACCACCGCGAGAAACTCGCAACGAGTCGATAGTCTTTTAGCAACGTTGCAGGAAACGTCTTCATCGCTAAACCGATCAACGGAGGCGCTTGCCAAGATCTCCGGCGATCCCAAGCTTCACGAGAACGTCGTCGAAACGACGCATCAACTTGAACAAACCACGGAATCCATCCATAGTCTTGTCGCCGATCTTCGCCAAGTAACCGGGAATCCGCAAACGCAAGGTCAATTGCGCGATGCCGTCGCACAACTCGACGCGACGGCGCAGCGAATCAATTCCCTAGCGGGTTCGCTTGGCGGACGGAGTAACGTCTACGGAGTCGATTCCCGCGCCAAACCGGAGCCGACGGGAAGCAGTCCGTCGCCGGCCGGCGCCCCGACTTCAACGAATTCAACTGGGAGTTCATCCTTCATCAGCGGATCGTTGCGGGTGAGCGAACTAGCAACCGATCGCGGAGTTGCTAATCGAACGCCGGTGCTCGCGAACGATCGTGGACCACAAAGCGACGTGAACGTGTACCTTTTGCCGAATGGACGTTTCAGCATGATGCTGGGCGAAAACGACATTGGGAATTCCTCGACGACGAACCTCGGCGTTCTCCTCAATCACAACGATCTGCATTTCGGCGGGGGAATTCTCTACTCGCGTCTCGGCGTGCTGGCTCGGGTGGATGCGAAACGAGCGGAGTTCGAGACGCGCTTTTACGATCCGCGTCATCCCACGCTCGACAGTTATGTCGGTTGGAATCTCTTCCCGCAGCTTGAAATCTTCGCGGGTGAACGAGACCTGCTCTATCCGGAACGTCGCGCCACGCTTGGCTTACAACTGAATCCTTGATTCCGATCGCCGACGAGGATCGCCAGCCAATCTTCCCCGTGGTGGTCTATCTCATCGTTGCGATAAACATCGCGGTTTTCGCACGCGAGATGCTCGATGTTGATCCCACGACTTTCATCGACAATTTTGCGCTCATTCCCTACGACGTAATGCACGGAATTCGTCTGCCGCCGCCGAGTCCGGGATCTCCCTTCTTGACCCTCGTGACCTCCCAATTCATTCACGGCAGCTTGCTGCATATCGGATTCAATCTCTTGTTCCTGCTCGTCTTCGGGCCGGATGTTGAATATCTGTGCGGGCATCTGCGCTTTCTCGTATTTTATTTGCTCTGCGGTATCGTCGGAGGCATCGCGCAAATCTCGGTCGACCCGGGAGGGCATATCCCATCCTTGGGTGCATCGGGGGCGATTGCAGGAGTATTGGGAGCCTACATCGTGAATTTCCCCCGCAACCAGATTAGAACCATACTTCCGATCCTGATCTTCCCGATGATCATACGTCTTCCGGCGGTTGCGGTGATCGGTGTATGGGCGATCATACAAGTAATCTTGGGGTTTTCACAAACGAACCCCGAGCAAGAACCCGGGGTCGCGTATTTCGCTCATATCGGCGGATTTGCGGCCGGTGTGCTCACGATCTACGTAATGCGAGAGCGTCTGCCGGGTCCCCGCCGATATCGCTACTATTTTTAGAGAGAGCACACTTCACGGGGATCGTCTCGGCAGGGCGATGCTTCCCTGCATGGCGAAGGGAGAAGAAGATGGCGTTGAGATTTGTTCGTGTGGTGGTTCTGATGGTCATGTTGCTCGGAGCGACCAAGCCACAAGTTGCCCTTACTGCGTTCAAGTTCCCGGGAAGCTCAACTCCGGGTCCGATTCCGTCGGCATCGCCACTCGCCTCCCCAAGTCGGGAACTTTACGCAGTCGTTCCGTTCGGGGAACCCGATGAAGACGACGCGCAATACACCTATGCGACGCAAGAACTCGTGCAGCTCCTCTCGGATGTGCGCGTACGGTCGGCGATGGTTCCACCGATCGACCCCTTCGAAGCAATGAGTGATTCGACCTCGATCTGCCGACAGGTCGGCGGTGGCGGCATCTTGATCGGCACTTTGACGCACACGGAAACCCGCGATTCGCTTTCCGTGTCAATGATCCCCACGCTTGGTCTGGCAGATGCGACCGGCGCTTTCGACGGTTGGCATGTGCACGCGCAATTACATTTACGTCTGGTTAGTTGCGCAGGAAAAGTTCTTTGGTCTACAACTGCGGGAGGAAATGCGACGCATCGCGGTGCCAATGTCGCCGCATCCGCCTCGATTGCTGTGCGCGCAGCCCTTAGCAACGCTGTTCAACAACTCGCGACCCATATTGAAAAAGATCTTTCATAAAAAGGTTCTTCTTTAAGAAAAAACCTCCCCGTCGATTCGGCTTATTGTCGATTCCCGAAGAGCTGGTTGAAAACGCCGCCAAGGTTGCTTGTGCCGCCGGTCTGAGAAGCGCCCTCTGCAACCGGTTCATGGTAGGTCATTGATTGCAAGCCGACACGGCCTGGGCCGAAGAAGCGGTTCATCAATATCGATGCTCCGCCGACATACGAACCGAGAGCGCCGAGAAGACCGCCGGCGCCTTGTGATTGCAATACGGAGACCGTATCCATCCGGACGTTCGCGTCTTTCCAGAGCCAGGCGCCCGGTTCGACATCGAGCATCTCGCCTGCAGCCAAGGTTTTTTCAAAGACGTTGCCGTAACCGTGAATCAAGAGTACGCCTTCCCCCTGTTGCGCCGTGAAACGGTCGATGAAAAGACCGGTCCGCGCGAAAAGCATGTTCGCGAGGCCTTGTTGCCAATAGAAGTCGTAGGCAACGTTGCTCGTGGCTAGCAGAAATTGATGCTCGCGGACATCGATCGATTGACCGGGTTGTAAACGCATCGCAACGATCTGTCCGGACGCCTCACGTGAGAAAGCGATGTTTCCGGGCCCCTGCGCCGTCGAAATGAAAATCTGAAGACCAGCAAAGAAGCGCTTGGCCGCGTTCTGGATTCCCATGAAACCGAGCGTGACGTTCGGTTGCTTCCACAAGAGGATGTGATGCTCGAAATAGACGGACTGGGCACGGCCGAGTTCGACATCAGCGACGGGAACGAGTTCGCCTTGAACGCGGATCGTCATGTCGTCCAGAACGATTGGTTCTTTGGGGTTGCCGCTCTCGGAAACAGGCTCCGTATAGGCGCCGACTTGCGTCTCTTGTGGGGCGGGCGCGCCGCAACTCGCGCAAAATTTCGCGCTGGGAAACAGCGGATTCTGACAGCTTGGGCAATTCACAGGAGTCTCCTCACGACATGCAGGGTCGGATTTTCTTCGGTGGAGAAGGGCATTTTCCATTCTTCTGCATCTTCGATTCGGGCGCTCTGATGCTGATCCCGGTTCATGTGTTCGCCATCGTCGGCGAACAAGCCCCAAAACCCGCCTCTCGACCGCTCGATAAAAAATATGACGTTACGTTTGTGGAACACAGTTCCGACGCATCGGCGACGTGTCACATCAACGCGATCGACCGCACGGAACAATACCGCAACCCCTTCAATCTCAATCTCGATCACCCCGTATCGATCTCGCTTCGTACCACAAAGAACGATGAACTCTTCATCGATTTTCTCTATCATTATCCCGAATGCGAGAACGACCCAGACCGCCAATCGCACTTGGTCGTGAGTGTTACCCGCGGCGATGGGACGCTTCGCGGCGATATGATGGAAGAACGGCTCATTGAGGGAGAGTTTTTGCCGGCAGGTGCTCCCGTCCAGATTTCATCCGATAAAATCTCATCTGAAAAACTCGCGCCTCGTCTTCTCAGCACATTTATCGAGTTGAATGAACAAGAACTCGCAACCCGTTCCATCTGCGGTTGGTTTCGGATGAGCACACGAGATCAACGTGCAAGCGCAAATAGAAAAATCCTCCGCGCTCTCCGAAGCGCTCTGTCGCCCGTTGAGTTCGATTCGCTGATGTCAGTGCTCCCAATCCAAGTTTCGAGTAACCAGCGCTTAGAATCGAGAAGAGCCGGCAGGAACCCGTAGATCATTCGCCTAATTCGCGGAAGCCATGGGAGGAGTGAAATGGCGGCAGCAGCTTTAGGGAGGCTCCTATGACTCTTGATCCGGTCGTCAGCCAGGTCACGGACCAACTGCGAAGGCGGAGCCAAGATAGCAGATCGGCGTATTTGAAGCGCATCGAGGCTTCCGCCAAGGGCAATCGACCACGCCGTTCCACGCTCGCCTGCGGAAACCTCGCTCATGGATTTGCCGCATGCAATTCTCAAGAAAAACAACTGCTCAAAGCTCAAGACCGACCGAACATCGCGATCGTTAGCGCCTACAACGATATGCTGTCTGCGCATCAACCCTTCGAACAGTATCCGGCGCTGGTCAAAAAGGCTGTTCGTGATGTGGGAGCCGTCGCGCAATTTGCAGGCGGCGTACCGGCAATGTGCGACGGCATCACTCAGGGCCGTCCAGGAATGGAACTTTCGCTCTTTAGTCGCGACGTTATCGCAATGGCGACGGGCGTGGCGTTGTCACACGACATGTTCGACGGCGCGCTCCTGCTTGGCGTCTGCGACAAGATCGTGCCGGGGTTGGTCATCGGCGCTCTCGCCTTCGGACACCTGCCGGTGATTCTGATTCCAGCCGGTCCAATGCCGTCGGGGCTGTCGAACGCGGAAAAAACACGTGTTCGACAAGAGTATGCCGCGGGCAAGGTCGGGCAAGATGCGCTCATGACCGTCGAGTCCGCCTCCTACCATTCACCCGGCACGTGCACCTTCTACGGCACGGCCAACTCCAATCAGATGCTGATGGAGATTATGGGGCTTCATTTGCCGGGAGCATCTTTCGTTAACCCTGGAACAGCCCTACGCGAGGCCCTCACAAAATCTGCGGCACGCCGGATCGTCGATCTGACGAACCAGACCGACGGGTATTGCCCGATCGGTCGAATGCTCGATGAGAGCGTTTTTGTCAACGGTGTCGTCGGATTACTGGCAACCGGCGGCTCGACAAATCACACCTTGCACCTGGTCGCAATGGCGCGCGCGGCCGGCATTCTTCTGACGTGGGAAGATTTCGCTCGGCTGTCGACCGCGGTCCCCCTGCTCACGCGTATCTACCCGAACGGCTCAGCCGACGTGAACCACTTCCATGCGGCCGGCGGAATGAGTTTTCTGATCGGCCAACTGCTCGATGCCGGGTTGCTCCATTCGGATGTTGACACCGTCGCGGGTTACGGCCTCGATCGCTATCGGCAGGAACCGAAACTCGAAAGCGACATGCTTGTCTGGCACGACGGTACTGCGGTGAGCCGCGATCCGGACGTCTTACGCGACGTTGCTCATCCTTTCGATGCCGTGGGTGGCCTAGCGCTGCTGAACGGAAACCTTGGAAAAGGCGTCATAAAAATTTCAGCTGTTCAGGTTAAACACCGAACCGTCGAAGCGCCGATACGGGTTTTCGATAATTCGGACGACTTGCTCGTAGCTTTCCAGCGCGGCGAGTTACATCGGGACGTCGTCGCCGTCGTGCGCTTTCAAGGGCCACAGGCCAACGGCATGCCGGAACTCCATAAACTGACGCCGGCACTCGGAGTAGTGCAGGATCTCGGCTTCCGCGTCGCGCTGGTCACCGATGGGCGCATGTCCGGGGCATCAGGGAAGATTCCTGCAGCAATTCACGTCACCCCTGAAGCGCTCTCTGGTGGTCCGCTTGCTCGTCTTCGCGACGGAGATATTATTCGGCTCGACGCGGACGCGGGTACATTGGATGTTAAGCTCGATCCGCTTGAGCTCGAAGCGCGCACGCCGGTTTCTCCGGAACTCTCCGACAATGCTTTCGGCTTGGGACGCGAGTTGTTCGGTGTCTTCCGTCGCACGGTAGGTTCCGCGGATACCGGCGCATCCGTCCTCTTCGACGAGGAAGCGAAAGTGCATATGTATGCGTGAACTCACTCAGGGAATTGAGACGTTTCTGGCGTTGGCGCCGGTTGTGCCGGTCGTCACCATCACCGATCCGGCGACGGCCGTACCGCTTGCGCGCTCCTTGGTCGAGGGAGGATTGCCGGTCATCGAGATAGCTCTACGAACTCCCTGCGCCCTGGAAGCCATCCGCTGTATTTCGACCGAAGTACCGGATGCCGTCGTTGGTGCGGGCACGGTGCTCTCAGCGCATCAATGCGAGCAAGCGCGGACGGCCGGGGCCAAATTCCTGGTAAGTCCAGGCGCCACCGACCTTCTCGTCACCGCCGCGCGTGCCTGTGGGCTCCCCTTTCTTCCCGGAATTGCGACGGCCGGCGAGGCGATGCGCCTTCTCGAGATGGGATTCACCTTCCAAAAATTCTTTCCGGCCGAGACCGCGGGGGGCGTTGCCATGATAAAGGCCTTGGGAGCGCCTTTGCCACAGATTCGCTTTTGCCCGACCGGCGGAATCTCACCGTCGCGCGCCGCCGAGTATCTTCGCCTCGATAACGTGATCTGCGTGGGCGGCTCGTGGCTAACGACACCGGAGAGTCTCGTGAAACGTGATTGGTCCACCATTTTCCAACTGGCGCAATCTGCGACAAAATTGCGTTAGATACTGATTTTTTAATAACGCCGAGAACAACTGGTCAAGTTGAAAATTTCTTTGATCTTTGTGTCAGGCTTTAGCTGTCCTGACCTATAGTCCATTTCGTTGATTTCCATTACGGCACCGTTGTTCGATGAATTCGTGCGACGTGCGCTTTCGGAGGAGTCCTTGCCGCAGCGTCGCAGCCGGCGTTCGGAGTCGCTTTGGCCTTTTAAATTAAAGATTTAATTAAAATACGGAGCGAGAACACATTGCCACTTCGTTGCGCTCGAAATCGATCAATAAAGCGTTCGGTTCATATTTCGATCCGACAAAAGTCTTGACTTTCCTGATTATATGGTAGAATATTTCTACATAGTAGAATCAGGTGGAAAATTCTTTCAGGCAGAATAGAAACGAGGGTTTGTATGGTGGCTTATCTGCCTCTGGCTCTTCTCGCGCTCATTCCGGTTCGAACGATTACCCAAACTCGTGAAGGACCCCCAAAGCTTTCCTCTCCGATGTTCCATGGAAAGAACGCTGGGATGGTTGTGAACCTGGACTCTGATCCGATGGCATGCTTCCTCAACGCTTTATCTCGAGCAACGCAACACAGCAAACTCTTGAGCTCACTCGATCCTCTCGATCTCGATATAAAGTACCTCGTGTCAATTTCACTTGTAACCACGAAAAACAGAGATCTCGTCGTGGATTTCTCATATAACTATCCAGAATGCGAGAGAAACGAATATCTTCAACCGCATTTTGTTCTGAGCGTCTCTCTCGACGACGGTATGATTCGCGGTGAAAAGATGGCCACGCGTTACCTCAAAGAGATGCTTTCTCCTGTGGGACCTCAATTTTCGCTTTCGAGCGATCAAATATCATCGGAGAGTCTTGCCCCACTCATCCTTAGCGTTTTTATTAAATCAAACGAGCGAGTCGAGCGAGCGCACGCAGCCGGTTCCCTCGATAAATGGTCCCAGATGACCATGCAGGATCAACGTGAGACAGGCAACAGGAAAATCGTTCGCGCGCTCAGAAACGTACTGCCGCCAGGTAGATTTGACTCATTGCTTGCGACTCTCCCGCGTCATGTATTGAATACCCGTCATTCGGATTCAGAATCGCGGCAATCGAAACGTTAAGACGACCTTCCGTTGATGGCTTCCTCGACGAGCTCACGTCGGCGGTACGTAACGAAGCGTTACAGCCCAAGGATCCGTCGATCGACCTGGTGAGTTTTCGGCGATGGGAAATGCGACAGCAGAAGAAGGTCGTCTCTCAGACATCGTCGCGATCGTCCCGGGGGTGAGCATTCTCGTAGGTTTTCCGCATGTGCTCAAGGGAAATGTTTGTGTAAATCTGCGTCGTCGCCAAACTTTGGTGGCCGAGCAGTTCCTTAATCGTCATGAGATCCGCACCGTTTTCGAGTAAATGCGTTGCGAAGGAATGACGCATAACGTGAGGCGTTGCCCGTGTGGTAATTCCGCTGAGGTCGGCATACAAACGGAAGATTTTCCCTGCTTGATTGTGACTTAGGCGCGTTCCCCGTTCGCTGAGGAAAAATGCATCGTCATCGGTTCGTGGCCGCATGCCGAGATACGCCGTCATGGCTTGCTCCGCGGCATGGTTGAATAACACCATTCGCTCTCTGTTTCCTTTGCCTATAACGCGCATGCTGCGTCGCTGCAGGTCAATATCGGCCGCGTTAAGGCCGACGAGTTCAGCACGGCGGATCCCCGAGGCATACAAAAGCTCGAGCATTGCGATATCTCGCAAACGTAACATGTCCGTTCGTCCGGCTAGGCGCGTCCGAAGCAATCGACCGATGTCATCCTCGGAAAGAACCTTCGGCAAACGTTTCTCGGGCTTTGGCGGAACCACATCGGCTGCCGGATTGTCCGCGCGTTTCCCCTCGCGGCGCTCAAACCCGTAGAACGCCCGGAGGGCGAAGATTTTCCGTCGGACGGCGACGGCGTGGTACGCCCTGGGGCCCATGAGATCCATTACGAATCGACGAATCGACGAAGCCTCCGCGCTTCGTACTTTTGTCGTGAATTCCGCTCGCGCGCCCTTGGGTGCCAAAAACAAGGCGAATGACTCGACGTCGCGTGCGTACTCCTCGGCGGTTCGGGCAGATAACCCCCGTTCCAGGGTGAGATAGGCCATGAAGGCACCCAGCGCGGGGTCCTCGGGGACGTAGCTGCTCAACCGACGGCTTCCTTCCTCCCCCTCCTCGCGAGGGTGCCAAATTATAGTTTGTGTGCTTCGAAGCGGGAATAGAGGCCTCCTGCAATTGGGACCAATTATCCTTAACTGAGAAAGAAGAGAAGTTCTACAAATGCTGATCAAGAAATGCGAAAAATAATTAAGAAATGTAACTACAATTATTTAAGAAACGTAGCTAACCGAAACGCTGAAACCGGCTTCTTCTGCTCGCAATACGACGGCGAGGACGTGGTCGAATTCTTCGTCGATCGAGACGATCTCCGGAGCGCTGATGCCGATTGGTCCGGCATGCTCCCAAAGGACCCTGCGGGCGGTCTGTAAAGCCGAACGCAGGCGGCGCGGCGTGATCTCCATGACCGGCCAATCGTGCTCGCAGATGGCCGGGATGACCCGCCATCCGGGGCCGGAAAGCTCGAAATCGTCACAGGCCGCATCGGGAATCGCGGCAAGGATGGAGAGCGCTTCCTGGGCTTGAGGATCGAGGCATAGGTCAAGATCGTGATCGCCTAAGCGCACGACATACTGGAAGAACGAGCGATTCGCGATGTTGTAGCTACCGGCTCGCGAGCCAACGTTGACATGAACCATTACGGCGAGAGCATTCGAGAGAGGCCGTTCATTCTCTTTCCGTTCCTCAAATAAGAAATGGAGAGGAAAGGATTGCGAGGCAACGAGTGCAACTCGCCCAAGGGGGGCGATCTGTCACCACATGCAAGCAAGGGAGATCTCGAGTTGGTCAGCGCGATCGTCGTTCAAGGGAAATCGGGCGTGTTGGAAGACCGGCATGAACGACTCGCCGCTTCGCTGAGCCTCGCCGATCTTGAGATACGCCGCGTCTACCTGATCGAAACCGAAGATGAACTCTCGCACGAAGAGCAGACAGCCCTTGCCGCTCGCTTTGCCGATCCGGTTCTTGAGACCGCCGCGCCGTTGGCATTCAATGATTCCCAAAGTCCGGCCGATACGGACGGACGACGGGAGGTTTGGATTGCTTACAAACGCGGAGTCGTCGACAATGAGAATGACTCCATCCTGCGGATGTGCGACTTCCTAGGTATCAGAGCAAGCGCCGGGAAGGTCGCGACCGTGTATCGTTCACACGATCCGCAGCTAACGGCTCGCATCACGGAGCGTCTGTTCAATCCGAATATAGAAGAACTCCAGACGGAGTTTCATCCGATCGATTCGCTTAAACCGCTTGGGACCTATCTTCCCGTGCAACAACGGCCGCTAAGCGGCCTGAACGATGCAGAACTTGAGCAACTTGGCCGAGCCGAGGGTCGGAATTTGAATTTGCGGCAGATGCGGCAGATTCGGGAGATCGAGAAGCGCACGGGGGTCGTCACGACCGAGGTCCTTCTTGAGGCCCTCGACGCACGCTGGAGCGATCATTGTTCCCACACCACCTGGACGGCCCTCGGAAATCTTCTCGGACGCCTGATCGATGCCTCAACCGCGACGGCTAATCAGAATATTGTGAGCATGTTCAAAGACAATGCCGGGATTTGGGACTTCTACGAGGGCTACGGGATCGCGTTCAAAGCGGAGACGCACAACGGCCCATCGGCAATCTCGGCGTACTTTGGACAACTAACGAAGCTCGGCGGCGTGCTTCGCGACATTCTCGGCGCGGGTTTGGGAGCCGACCCGGTCGGAGTATTTGAATACACGGCGACCGGACTCCCCACGCAATCCTCCGCCTCGCCGAACCGGCCGGCGCCGCGTCAGATCGCCGATGAGACAATTCGCGCTGTGCGGGAATACGGAAACACGTTCGGAGTTCCGATGATGTGGTCGCGCATGGCGTTCCACCCGTCGTATCGCGCGAAACCTTTCGCATTGGGCGGTTCCATCGGCTTAATTCCGCTCGAGCGGGCCGCCAAAGGCGAGCCGCGGCGTGGGGATCTTTTGATCCTCATCGGCGGCCTTACCGGAAATGACGGCATCCACGGCGCATCAGCGAGTTCCGCCGGAGCGGTGATGGATGGAACGGCCGTGCAGATTGGGTCTCCGCTCGAGGAAGTGAAATTCCGCGCGGCCATCATCGATCTTCGGGAAGCCGGATGCCTTCGCGCCGTCACCGACATCGGTGGGGCCGGACTCAATAGCGCCGTCGGCGAGATCGGCGATCCGGTCGGCGTGTGGCTCAACTGCGCGCTCGTCCCTTTGAAGACCGCCGGTCTTCCCCTGTGGCGAATCCTGCTTTCGGAATCGCAGGAGCGAATGGTTCTGGCCGTGATTCCCGAGCGCTTGGCACAGGCAAAAGAGATTCTCGCGCGCCATCACGTCCGGCAGGCACTTGTGGGAAAATTCACCGGCCTCGGTCACTACACGGTCGTCTACGATCCGAATGCGGGTGAGGCCGTGATCGAAAGCACCGCACCCGATGCTCTCCCGATGAACGGAGAGATCGGCATCGACGCGCCCTACGAACTCATCGATTATGATCCCGAACCGATTCCCGTCGTTCCGCCGACTCCGACACGGCCCAAAACGACATCGTGGCCGACCTTCACGAATGAACAACTCGTAGCACTGATGCCGAGGATCCTTTGCGATACGGAAGTCGCCGATCAACACAGCGCCGACTCGCAATATGATTCTTCGGTCCAGGGGCGCCGTACGGCCGGCCCGTATGAGGGTGCACGCAAACCGATCCACACGGGATATTGGGCGGCACAATTGCTTGCCGATCGTCCCTATGCGGCGCTTTTCACGGCAGTGTTCGCTCCGCATTTGTTCGAGATCGATCCGCGTTTGGCGCTCCGACAGTGCTTTGCGGCTGCCGTCGGCACGCTCGTGCTGGCCGGATCCAAACGCCGGGATATCGCCTTGTGCGACAATTTTTATACGCCGCATCTGAGTGACGGATGGGCTTTTCATCTCGTCGGCATGGTCGACGAACTCGCGGCGCTTGTTCGCACGTTCGGTACGCCGGTAATTTCAGGAAAGGATTCTTCGGCGGGTTCCGTCCGAACCGATGAAGGCTTGATCCATGTGCCGCCGGCCGTCTTCTTCTCCGCGATCGGAAAAACAGCGTCGTTCAATGCGCTCCTACGGAACGAGTGGACCCGAAAGGGATCGCTCCTCGTTCGCATCGGAGTCTCGTGCCCTTCTTCCGCCGCGACGGTCGCCGGACGCCTCCTTGAAATGAACGCGAACGACGTAGACGCGATCGACGTTGATCGGCACATTCGTTTCCTCGACGCGCTTGAACGGATGGATCGCGGACCGCTCCGGAGCGGTGTACAACTGGGCGCGGGCGGAGTATTATCGACGCTGGCGCGCGGCTCGATTGCCTCCGGGCTCGGAGTCGAACTCGCCGGTGACCTGGGGGCAGTCGATCTCCTCGCCGAGCATCGGGCCGGAGCGCTCGTCGAGATTGCTCCCGATGCGCTTTCGTCATTGCCGACGGCGTTCGATGCCCGGATCGTGGGCCGCCTCGTCGGCGATGGTCCGTCGATACGCCTCAACGGAAGTGAACTCTTGAGCGCAGCGGCTCAAAGCGCTTGGCACACCGCCTTTTCCGAAGGTTTGCGATGAAACCACGCGTCAATATCGTTTATTTCCCCGGCACAAACTGCCATCGCGAGACCATTGCGGCGTTTACGAAAGTCGGCGCGAACGCGCGGCTGGTCTTCGCCGAGGATGCGTGCGATGGAAAAGATCGCATCGATGATGCGGACGTCGTCTGTCTTCCCGGAGGCTTCAGCTACGGCGATCATATCCGCGGCGGCATGGTCGCTGCCGCCTTGTTATCCCTCGGTCTGGCATCGCAACTCGAAGCGTGCAAACAAAAGCCGCTGTTGTGTATCTGCAACGGCTTCCAAATCGGCGTAAAGGCCGGATTTTTCGGCCAAGGCGTGACTTTAGCGGTAAACGCTTCGGGCACGTTTCTCCACCGAACCAGTCAGCGGCATATCGTTCCCGAAGATCATGGGACGCTTTGGCTTGCGGGCCTCGAACGCCAGACGCTGACGTTTCCTTGCGCGCACGGCGAGGGCCGCTTCTTCTTCACCGAACGCCGAGGCTGGCATCCGGCTCTGCGATACCCGTCCGCCGAGAATCCCGACGGATCTCTTGAGGATATTGCCGGCATCACCGACTCAACGGGACGCATCTTCGGTTTAATGGACCACCCCGAACGGGCCCAGCATCGAGATCTCAACCTCACGATTTTCGAGAACGGAGTGAAGGCGGTCGCCGCCTGAGCAGGAGGTCGGTTCTGGTCGCGGAATGACCTTATGGCGATGCAAAAGGCTTCTGACTTCGCTCCCCGGCTTCGCGAGTTCCGTTTAAAGCTCGGCTGTACTCAAGATGAGATTGCCGAGCAACTCATACGTCTCGCGCACGACCAAGGGCAAGAAGTGAACGTCAATGCGACGATGATCTCGACCTGGGAGCGCGGCAAGAAAAAACCCCGGAAATATTACCGCCACTGGCTTTGTACCCTCTATCAAACCACAGAAGAGTTCCTCGGCTTCAAACCCTTCAAGCCCGGTGCCGTCGTCTTAGCAGCGGACAACGCCAAGCAAGCCCAAGATTCTTTTCTGGTCGGACAACATGAAATTATGGAATTTTTTCAAATACTTAGCCTCGCCGATACCGCGATCGTTCTGTCCTCCCTTCGCGAGGACGCGGACGTCGATATTGAACGCATAACCCACAGCGCTGAACATCCCTCGCGGATCGACGATGCGGCTTTGGATGAGTACGCCCGCTTGAACGCCTCGCTTTGGACCGAGTATTGCTCGGCGACGCAAAAAAGGACGGTCTTCGATCAAGTTCGCCGGCAAACTCAGGTGTTGGTTCGCTGCTTGCACGAATCCCAAAGAATTCTTCATCGCGAGCGATTAATGGAACTCTTGGGCAGCCTTCTGCAACTTGCCGGAGAGATTTTTTTCGACGCCAACCGATATGCGGACGCTTTGCGGACGTACTCTGTCGCAACGACGGCGTGCAAGGAAACGAATTCATTCGACCTCTTCGCCTGTGCGTTGACGCGTCAAGCCTTCGTTTGGATCTTCGAACGTCAATTCCATGAAGCTCTCGCCGTACTCGAATTTGCCGAGCAACTTGCTCAGCGGGGAGACCCTGCTTTATCCACACGGTATTGGGTAAGCGCAGTCACGGCGCAAACGCATGCCGCGCTTGGGAATCAAGCCGAATGCAGCTCCGCCCTCGATGCGGCGGATCAGGTTCAGTTATTATCCAATCAGGGGACGAGCGGGTGGCTACGTTTCACCGAAAAGCGTTTAGCCGAGGAACGGGGAACGTGTTTCGTCAAACTCGGTCGTTCCGATGATGCCGAGGAATCGTTGACGCAGGCCCTCGTCGGAGTGGAAAGCCCGCGACGTCGGGGTATGATCCTCACGGACTTGGCTCTCGCGGCAATCCAACGCAAGCAGGTTGATTCCGCCTGTGCATATGGTCAGGCGGTCGTAGAGCTTGCGCGGCAAAGTGCTTCGGGCGTTGTGCGGACGAGGCTTCGTGAGCTCTCACGAGCGCTTTCACCATTCGCCGATGCTATTGAGGTCCGACGTTTGAACGATCACATCTCATCTCTTGACACTTGATTGGAGCATTTCTTGAACAGCGATGGAAAAAGCGGCGGCGAGATTTTCAGAGAAGCCTGGATTAAGGGAGTAACTGATCGTTGCGCGGATCCAAAGCCGGCATACACGGACCCCTGGGAGAAGATGCCGGATTGGGAACGGCAGAGCGCGGAGGCGGTTTTTGATTTGATTCGCCAAGTCGTTATCGTCAGCGACGGAGAGACCAAGAACCTCACACTGCAAGAAAAAGGGCAGCTTGTATCGATTCTTTGGAATGCGCTCGTTCGAAGATATAATCGTGAACCGAAGGAATCGTATATCCGTCCCTTCGCGGAACTGCTTCCGTGGC
Source organism: Vulcanimicrobiaceae bacterium (assembly GCA_035937855.1). GTDB lineage: Bacteria > Vulcanimicrobiota > Vulcanimicrobiia > Vulcanimicrobiales > Vulcanimicrobiaceae > DASZHL01. Next base: position 55,206 of record DASZHL010000092.1, on the reverse strand, counting down.
ATCAAGAAACCGACATCATTATCTGCGAAGAGGTCCAAAATGCGGTAGAACGTGAACTAGACCGCAAGAATCCGCACGAACGTTCGAGAAAGCTCGCGTCATAGGTTTCCCATAAGACCTAAAATGTTTGGGTCCGCTAGAAGGATCTACCTTGTTTTTGGATGATTCGCGCCGAATCATCCAAAAAGGGGTCGTAGGATAACCGTAAATCAATTACGATCGAGAGCGATTTGCTCCGTGCTGCATGTGTCGTCACGCGTAGCAAACAGCGCCGGATCCTCCTTGCGTTGCGCTTGGAGAAAGTCAAGGTCTTATAAAAATGCGAAATACATGGATTGGTTCATTTGCCTCGATGCTGTGCGCCGTCGGATTCGTCGCATGCAGCGGGGGTGGGAATACTTCGACGATCCCATCCTCCATGCCGGCCGCGCCGGCCAAACTGGCGGCGGAAGACGTAACGACGTCCCCAGCCGCGACGGACCTGATTCGATGCCTCCCTCCTTTTAAAATTTGCTCGGTACCAACGCCCACGCCGCCAGTCGTGATGAAGGGGACCCTCTTCTTCTTCGACGGGAAACAGACAACAGCGGGGCGACTCAATCTCCAAACGCGGCAGTTTGAGCCCTCGTTGCCCCTGAATTGCTCATACGACGGGACGCCCTCATTCTTGGCGGGAGCCTCTTTGAATGGAAGCGTGTTGTATTGCGGCGGCACCGATGCCACTGGGCTTGAGGGTGGTTCCGTCCGGCAGCAGATCGAAGTGGCGACGGGTGCAATTGGGGGCACGTTCGAGCAACTGATCGGAGAGGAAGTAAAGCACAAAATCGCGTGGGTCCCAGGAACGTCGAATGAGTTGTATGAGATTCTGGATCACATGCTTTTGCGATTCGATCCTCCGAAGGTGAACAGTCCGACGTGGCAACTCGACCTTCCGGACACACCACTGGTGAATCCCCCTCCGTTTAGCCCGGACACCGCTGAGTATGTCAACGCTGTCACGATCGACCCGCAGGGACGATATCTGTACACGTATGACTCCTATAGCGGAAAATTCGTCTCGGTCGAGATAAGCGCGGCGGGTGGTAACTACATTGTTGCTTTCACCCTTCCGCCGCAGACGTCCTTGACCGGAATCACCGTGGCTCCTTCGGGCACGTTTGCATATGCACTTAGTTCTCATTTCACTCCCGGAGGACTCGTTCGAATTAACCTAACTGCGCGGACAGTCACAAACGAACAGTCGACATTAAAGCTCGGATCCGACGTACTCAAAACGGCTTTCTTCAATCCGGCGGGAACCGCGTTTTATGTTTTAGACAACGTAGGGAGACTCACGGAGATCAATGCGCAAACGAACGCGGTCGTAAGGACCGTCACGCTCCCGGGAGTCACGGATGCAGCCATTTCCACGGATGGGAATTCTCTACTTACCATCGCCGCTACAGCTGCCGGAGCGTCATCGCTCACGATCCGCAATGCATCGACGCTCGCTGCCACGGGCACGATCGCTGCACCCGCCGGCGTTACGTTCTCTTCCCCTTTGATTGTTCGATAGCTGCTTGCTCCGTGTAGTAAGCGGGCTCGCCGACGATACGCAGGGAATAAAACGGTCCTTCGTTGCGACTAAGCAACGAAGGACCGGATGCTCTCTCGATTGCTACTTTTTCACGCCGGCATGTTCGTGAGCATGAAACTTGGCTGCTTCGTGGAGATGATGCTCGGCGCTTAGGTGGTGGCCGTGAGCCGCGTGCGCATGATGAGCCGCCTTTTCGTGATTGCCCGCCTCGTGGTGCTTTGCGGCTTCCTCGTGATGCGCGGCTGCATGCCGATGGTGTTCTGCGGCGTGCTTATGATGGTCAGCGCCTTTATGTTGAGCCATGTCCGCCTTTCTTCTGCGTCCAATCAAGGAGCGCGATAGGTGCTTGCGGGCGTGCTTCTCATATTCGGGGGGCAATCCTTTGCGGGAGGCATCCCTTCTTTATGGTAACAAACCGAAGAGGAAAAGCACGCAGGATCGCTTGTTTGCTTAGAACGCCGTCAAATGGTCGAAGATCGCCCCTTCTTTCCCTTCTTTCGACTCGAAGATTGAAGAAGCGACTTATAGAAAAGATTTTCGAGTTCAGGCAACGGGGCGTCAAAGTCGTCCGCAATCCGTATTTGACCTTTATCTATTCCATATCCGCGTTCGGCCGCACGTTCTGCGAGGGTCCATTCTTGCTCGTTGCTAAGGGCAACTTTTGCCTTCTTTCCATGACTTTTCAGCATTCACCTCACTTTGCGAGATTGAATGGGATGTCGAGTTCCGCGGCGAGTTTCTCGAGACCTGTCCAGACCTTGACGTGAACCGGGACTCCCGTGCGCTGGTGCGTCAAGGTTTTTTCGTGCTCGATTTCTCCGGCGACGTAGATGCGCTCTTGACCCGGTACTTTCGCTGAGTGCTTGAAGTCCAGTAATTCCTTGTCCATATCACGCTTGAACTCCGCGATGTCGCGGAACGCATCGATGCGGAAGGCCGCGAAGAAATGCGAGATCGCACCTTCGGCCGGCCGGCTCGACGGCAGCGGAAGATCATTGCCGAACTTTCCACCGGAAAGAACTCCGCAAAGAATATCGACCAACAGGCCGAGCCCGTAACCTTTGTGGCCGCCGTTTTCGATACCAAAGCCGCCGAGGGGAAGCAAGGCGCCCTTGAGCGCCGCATTTGAATCGAGCGTGGGATGTCCGTCGGCGTCGATCGCCCAACCGGGGTTGAGCGGTTTCTCTTTGCGCTGATAGACCTCGAGCTTTCCGCGCGGCACGGTCGTCGTCGCGAAATCGAGCACGAACGCCGGCTCTTTGTCCGTCGGAATCGCATATGCGAAGGGATTGGTTCCCAGCATGATGTCTCTGCCGAACGTCGGTGCGCCGTAACGAACGGAGTTCGTCGAGGCGATACCGATCATGTTGTGCTCGAGCGCCATCATGGCATAATATCCCGCGATGCCGTAGTGGTTCGAATTCCGAACCGTTCCGAAGGCGGCTCCGGTCTGTTGCGCCTTCTCGATTACTGCGTCCATCGTTCGCTTCGCAACCGGGTGGCCCAAGCCGTTTCCGGCATCGATGAGAATTGTCGTCCCGGTTTCACGAACGACACTCGCCGCATACTCCGGGCGCAACTGTCCTTTCCGGATGCGGCCGACGTAGTACGCCTCTAAACGCGCGACGCCGTGCGATTCGATTCCGCGCAAGTCGGCGGCGACAAGCACCTCGGATACGATCTGCGCGTCTTGGGGTGCAACGCCGACTTTTGTCAGCGTCGTGCGGACGAAATCTTTGAGTTTGCTCTCGGTCGAAAGTCGATATTCGGTTACGGCTGCCTCAGCCACGATGATGATTCCCCCTTGGAGCGAGTGACGGTGGAGATTCCACCTATGCATTTCGCCATGTCTGCGAAGAACTCTGCCAAAGAGAATTTCACTAGTTGGAAATTTTTTCCGCAGTGCGCTCCGGCAAGGGGAAGACGCTTGCTCCCACGGTGGCGATATCGAGAACGAAGGCCTCGCTCTTAATGCCTTCGCGAGCAAAGGCCGCGCACATTGCTGCGCCTGCGTCTTCGCCGCCGTCTCGTACCAAGGCAATGACCGATGGCCCGGCACCCGAGAGTGCGATCGCCAAGATGCCGTCTCCGGTGAATCCAAGCATTTCGGAAAAACCCGGTACGAGCGGGGCACGATAAGGCTGATGAATGCGATCTTCCGTTGCCAATTTCAGGGACTGCAGATCCCCCGACGCCAGTGACGCGGCTAACAAGGCGGCCCGCTGGATGTTGAAGACGACATCCGCGCGATCGTAGTGTTGGGGCAAGAGCGAACGCGCCGCCGCCGTGGGAAGTACGATCTGCGGCGTGACGACGACAGCCCGAAGACCCGCGATTGGTGCGATTCGCACGTATGCCGGCGGGCCGCTCGCGGGCTGGGCCGCGACGACGATGCCGCCCAGCAATGCCGGTAGCGCGTTATCGGGATGCCCTTCCAATTCGCAGGCAAGCTGCGCGAGGCGTTCGAGCGAGGGAGGTTCGCTTGCGAGTCGGGCACCGATCGTCAACCCGAGCACCGCGCCCGCGGCGCTTGCCCCCAGACCCTTGCCTAAGGGGATGAGGTTGTGAATTCGGATACGCACGCGCGGCTCGGTGTCGGGACCGAGCACGGCCCGAATGCCGCGAATAATCTCGTCGGCGAATCCCATATTCGTCGGTCTGAACCGCGTCGTATCAAACACGATCTCCAAAGCATCCGCCGGTTTCACGAACGCGTGCACACGTAATTCCAACGCGAGACCGATCGCATCGAAACCAGGACCGAGATTGGCGCTCGATGCAGGAACACTAACCTCGAACGAGGTCGTGGACCCGCTCATTCTACCGGACGACATGAACTGCCGCGAGCTTATCGATAAGCATCTGCAGAGCTTCGTCGTCGGGCGCGTCGACAATGCGATTGGCGAACGACGCATTCGACGCATGATATTGTGCGATGTAGCTTGTGTCTTTGAGGACGTGGCCCGTCAGCACGATGACGACATCTTCCTGCGGGGCGATAGTTCCATCCGCACGCAATTTACGCAAACCCGCGAGTGAGGCTGCCGACCCCGGTTCGCAACCAATACCGTCGCGTCCGATCACGGCACGAGCGTCGGCGATCTCTTCATCGCTGACGGCGATCGCCGTTCCCCGCGTCTCGTGCACGACCCGCAACGCTTTCTTCCAAGAGGCGGGAGCGCCGATCTTGATTGCCGTGGCGGTGGTTTGGGCCTGAACCGGAATCAGTTCACCACCTTCACGAACGACGCGCACAAAAGGCGCGGCTCCTGCGGCCTGCACGACGGCAATGCGCGGCAGGCGATCGATGAATCCGAGTTCCTTCGCCTCGCGCAAGCCTTTTCCGAAGGCCGTCGTATTTCCAAGATTTCCTCCGGGAAGAACGATCCAATCGGGAACCTTCCAATCGCGGAGTTCCAAGAGTGCGAACAGCGCGCATTTCTGTCCTTCGATACGATAGGGATTCACGGAATTAACGATCGCCACGCTGAGGGGGTCTTGCGCACGCACAATTTCCAATGCACGGTCAAAATCTCCGGTAATAGCCGCGACGGTCGGACCATAATCCAAGGTTTGGGCGATCTTTGCTTCGCTGACGCCGTGACGCGGCACGAGCACGATCGCTGCGAGCCCCGCACGTGCGGCATATGCGGCCATCGATGCCGAGGTGTTGCCGGTGCTTGCGCAGATCGCGATGCGCGCACCGCTCGCGCTCGCCTGGGATATTGCAACCGTCATTCCCGCGTCCTTGAACGAGGCCGTCGGGTTCATTCCCAGGTGAAGGGCTGCGACCGCATCCATTTCCGCGAAATGCGCACTGCGCGGGGCATCGAAGAGCGGCAGTCTATTTTCACCGAGGGTAACAACGTGCTTTGCGTCGATTGCCGGCAGCAGTTCGCGAAACCGCCAGACGCCGCTACGATCGAGCGGCGCATTCGACATGCGGCGTTCACGGAAGGTCGCGCGAAGATGCGACCCGTTGATCGCCGTATGATCGAGGAGGAATTCTGCCAGACCCCCGCAGGCCGGACAAAAGAGTGCGCCGTCGCCGATCGATCCGGCGCACTCGCTGCAAACTAATCGCATGTCGTCCCGTCCTCGTTCAGCGCGATCCCGACGTGACGGGTTCCCGCGTGGGCACCTGTGTCACGGCACCGTCCGCTGCCGATGAGACGAGCGCCGCATATTTGGCGAAAACGCCGACGGTATAGCGCGGAGCCGGAGCTTGCCAACGCGTCAATCGCTTCGTGACGTCCGACGGCGGCACCTCAAGATCGATACGCCGCTTCTCGACGTCGATGGTGATGAGATCCCCGTTCTGCACAACGGCAATTGGTCCGCCGACGGCGGCTTCGGGCGCGATATGACCGAGCATGAGACCGCGCGTGCCACCGCTGAAGCGCCCGTCGGTAAGCAACGCGACCGATTCACCAAGCCCCGCGCCGACGATCGCGCCGGTTATGCTGAGCATCTCGCGCATGCCGGGTCCGCCTTTGGGACCCTCGTAGCGGATCACCACGACGTCGCCCGCGATGATTTTTCCGGCCTGAATCGCCGTCATGGCATCTTCTTCTCTATCGAAGACGCGAGCAGGTCCGCGGTGATATGGCCGCTCGTGTCCCGCCATCTTCACGACCGCACCTTCCGGAGCGAGCGAACCACGCAGGATCACCAGACCCCCTGTCGGTTTGAACGGACGATCGGCGCGGGAGATAACCCGCTGTCCCGGAGTTTCCGTCGCAGTGCTCGCCTCTTCTGCGAGCGTCTTCCCACGAACCGTCATCGCGTCGCCGTGAACGAGATTTCCCTCAACGAGACGTTTGGCGATTAATTGAATGCCGCCCGCCCGATCGACGTCGACCGCGACATAGGTTCCGCCGGGCCGGAGATCGGCGATGATCGGCGTCTTCCGGCTGATGCGATCGAAGTCGTTGATGTCGAGAGGAAGACCGAGTTCACGCGCCATCGCCGTAAGATGCAGAACGCTATTCGTCGATCCGCCCGTCGCGGTTGCCGCGGCAATCCCATTTTCGAATGACTCACGAGTGAGGATGTCACGCGGACGAAGACCGCGCCGGAGCACGTCCATCACGAGTCGGCCGGTTTCGTATCCCACGGTTACCTTGCGCGGGTCCGTTGCCGGAACGCCGTTGAAACCCATGGGCGAAAGTCCCATGATTTCGAAAACCGTTGACATCGTGTTCGCGGTGAATTGCCCGCCGCATGCACCCGCGCCCGGACAGGCGTGATCTTCGACGGCGAGCAGTTCGGTGTCGTCGATCTTTCCCGCAGCGTGCGCTCCGATCGCCTCAAAGACGTCGACGACCGTCAAGTCGCGATCTTTCCAATGCCCCGGCTGGATTGAACCGCCGTAGAGCACGATCGACGGGACATTGAGGCGGATGAGGCCCAGCGCCGCGCCCGGAATCGTCTTGTCGCAGGCCACAAGCGCGATGATCGCGTCGAACATATGGCCGCGCCCCATCAACTCGATCGAATCAGCGATCACTTCGCGACTGACGAGCGAGGCCTTCATGCCTTCGGTTCCCATCGTGATGCCGTCGCTGACGGCGATGGTGTTGAATTCCATCGGCGTTCCACCAGCGTCGCGTACGCCTCGTTTGACGTGCTCGGCGAGGGCGCGCAGGCCGAGATTGCACGGCATCGTCTCGGTCCAGGTGTTGGCGATGCCGATGATTGGGCGCCGGAGGTCTTCGTCGGTAAATCCGACCGCCTTCAACATGGCGCGGGCGGCGGCGCGATCACGGCCTTGCGTGATCGTCGCGGAGTTGGCCTTCATGTCATAACTCACGCCGTTTGGTTCGGCCATTCACGTGCGGGAACCCTCTGTTGCCGCGTCCCACGGGCGATTCGTCAATCGGCAAGGCGTCCTCGACGCGAACCCGTCTACTCGCAAGGGCGTCCTCGTGCAAGGGGCGTCGCGTCATTGGCAGGACGGTCCTACTCACGTCATGTTGAATTAGGTATATGCGAGATTCGGGTAAATCGCTCATCTACGGAGTTTCTACTGCTTAGACGTATCGATCCATCGCAAAAGGTTTCTAAATTGTTGCCGTTATATGAATTGCTGATCGCCAAATTGTTACAAACACGTTTATCCGAAATCAGCGATTATTTTGAATCAACTGTGCAGGGTTTTTTAACTAAGAGGTAAATATGTAGGAAGCCATTACGAATGCAGCAACACGTTCGTCCGAGATGACCTTGTCCCGTTGGTCGTGGTCTTCGTTTCGCATAACGAAGAGAAAGCGCAGTGCCCGCCTTGCGGTAGTTGGGCTCAGTATGTGTCCTCGGGGGAGGCGAAGCGCCAGCAAGTCCCAACCAGATCCTCGGCTCTGAACCGCTGCAGCCGGAACAAACCTCAAACTCGTCAACACCTCGGCGGCTGGGCATCCCCCCGCGTCTCAAAGACGCGGGCCAGATTCTCCGAGGAGGCCCCCGCGGTCCCCTTGCGCAATCATCCCAGAAGTAGGATACTACGATATGGCTCGAATTCCAACGATGGGCGAAAAACCGCTCTACTGGATGGGCTCGTCCAAGAAGGACTTTCTCAAGTTTCCCGGTGTGGTGAAAGACGAAATGGGCAATGCACTTGGATTGGCACAGTTCGGAGGCAAGCACCCTGCCGCAAAGACTTGGCACGGCCAGGGTCCAGGCGTTCACGAGGTGGTCGAAGACCATAACGGAGACACCTATCGGGCCGTCTACACCGTCCAATTTAAGGAGATCGTGTACGTATTGCACGCCTTCAAGAAAAAATCTCCAAGGGGAATCAAGACGGCGCAGGTCGACATCGACCTCATCGAAAAGCGACTGAAATTAGCGCAAGAGGATTACGAGGTACACCATGGCAAGGCGAAAAGCTAAATCGATAAGCGACGACAAGACGATTACCCGCGGCACGAACAACGTGTTCGCTGACCTCGGCTATGCCGATTCCGAAGAACGGCAAGCGAAGCTTCGGCTGGTGTACGCCATCAACCAGGTGATTGCGCGCCAACACTTGACTCAGGTTGCGGCGGCAAAGAGGCTTAGCATCAATCAACCGAAGGTTTCGGCTCTGGCGCACTACAGACTTGACGGTTTCTCCGTGGAGCGACTGATGACGTTCCTCACCGCCTTGGATCAGGATGTGGAGATCGTTATTAGGAAAAAGCGGTCGCGCACCTCAGCACGCATATCGGTCGCGGCAGTCTGAGATACGCGTGAGAATGGGCAAAGTATTCTCGATCCGCCCGAATTCCATGACGGCTTGCGCCAAAGGAGAGGACGAGCGTTCAACCCATTCCGGTTGAGCGGGACCCGCTACTTGAACGGGACCTTTCGAGGCGTGTCCGATTTCGTTTGCTGTCGTGGCGGATTCTTGACGGCGGCTTCGACTTGCGCGATGGCCTCGCTTCCCCAAGCGGCGCCGACCAATTGCTTGAGAAATTCAATGTCAATACGATCGGGATCTTGAGGATGAGCGCTCGTTTTAAGCGAAGTCGCACCGTTACCATGCGAGTGGTTCCAAGCCCGCACAATCTCCGGTAGTCTGCTTACCAAAGACCCATCCATTGCGACGTAAAGATTTACGACCACTCGCGAATCAACTAATTTCCGTGAAAGCGGATGCGGATGCGCTTGATCAACGTTCTCAACGATCGCGAGATCCGCCTCGACGCTGTGAATCCGCGCCTGTCCATTCGGTAAACAGTAGAACCTTTGGAAGCCGGCTCCTTGCCCATCGGAATCCCAACGCACCACCGTCAATGCAGCGGGATCATCATTCGCATCGGCACGGTTCGATTGAAATGAGAACCGGATGATTTGGGCCGCTAGCGGGGCCTGTTTGGGTTGCTCTGTATCCGTTTGGGCGACTTGGACACCATATGGAATCGAATGCGGATTGGGCGGTGGGACGGAGGTGGAAGCCATATAAGTTCTCGCAATTAGCTCTTGAGAATGGAGTACCCTTCCCCCTACTCATGCTCCCGCCGAAGGTTCCTGCGCGAGCAACGCCCAGCGCGTAACCTCGCGATTCAGGAATGAGCTGCGGCCGTCGTGTTCGATTCGTGAGCGCGCTCCAAGCGTTCGTACCAGTGAACGATGAGCGCGTACCGTACGCATTCAAGATAAATGAAGGTTAGGAGAAAGACCGGCATTGTGAAAAGAAACGTCCAGGGATGCGAGTTCGCGGCGAGGACCGTCGCCAGCAGCACCACGGAGAGCGGAACAAAGAGGAAGATCAATGACACAACGATCATTCCCAGCGTACTCAAGAAATGATTTTTCGTCATTGAAAAAGAACCGAACATTGCTTCCGAGAGCATCTGCGGCAAGGCTTTGCTTTCGTCTTCGTCCGCGCGCAGGATCGCGATCAAAGCCTGCGAGAGCAGAACACCTAGGACGATGCCGGGAATAATGAGTGCTGCGAAGCCGAATTCCGTCGCCGCAGCGATGATCGCAAGCGTCGCCAGCATCGCGAGAATTCGTTTGGGCGTCATCCGAAAATGCGCGTCCAGCTTCCGCAAAGCCGACGGCAATATGAAGAAAACTGCCGCGACGGCACAGATGGCGACGGTGCGTAGCGCGAGGTTCTCCGTCGCACGGTAAAGATCAGGGATGCCTCGCAACGCGGCGAGCGCGCAGATCGCGGCAAGCAAAACATACACCGGCAGACGTTCGCGCATGATGCTCGTTCCGTCCATGAGGAGACCCAAGATGCCTTCGCTGCGCCACGGCCGGCGCTCCAGTTCAGGCTTCACGCCCAGGGGAAAGTCCATGCCGACGGCCATTCCGCGAGTTCCCTTCCTTGCAAATCTAGGGTGCGCGGCGGCGGCCTCCGTCGCATATCCCACACCTTCGAATATCGACAAACCAAGCGGCAAAGTTGAGAAACCCGGATCGTGAGAGCGCTCGCGGGCAAAACCGGCGAGGCACGGCGAGGGCTGTCGTGAAAGAGCATCCGGTGCTTCTTCAGACTCAGCCCCCTCGTCAGCCCCTTCCTCGCCTCGTGCTTGCGGCGGCCTCCAGCGACTCAGGGAAGACGACAATCACTCTCGGCCTCATCGCTGCCTTACGCCGCCGGGGATTGAAGATCGCCGCCTCCAAAGTCGGGCCGGATTTCATCGATGCGGCCCATCTGGCACGCGTGAGCGGCAGGCCGGCTCGGAACCTCGACGCTTGGCTTGCCCCAGAAACCGTCGTGATCTCCTCATTTCTCCGTGGAAGTCTCGAGGCGGATCTTGCAATCGTTGAGGGCGTGATGGGGCTTTTCGACGGCCGACATGGGAGCGGTGAGGCTTCGACCGCGCATCTCGCCCGGATTCTGCGCGCTCCCGTCATCCTCGTGTTGGATTGCGCCAAGGCCTCATCGACGATCGGCGCGATCGCCTTGGGACTTGCGCGCTACGATGAACGCGTGCGTGTCGCGGGAGCTATTCTCAACCGCGTTGCGAGTGAGCGACACGCCTCAACCGTAAGAGACGCGTGCCGAAAAGCCGGAGTTCCGGTATTCGGCGTCATCCGACGCGATGAGCGCCTCGCGCTACCAAGTCGCCATCTCGGCCTCGTCTCTCCCGACGGAGAAACCTGGTCGAGCGTTTGCGAGGCCGCAGCGGACATCGTCGAAGCGGAAGTTGATCTCGATGCGCTCATCGCGGTAGCGCAAGACGTACCGGAGATTCTCGCTGCGCCGTTCGCATCGGCGCCTGAGGCGGACGTTCGCATCGCGATCGCCCGCGACGAGGCGTTCTGGTTCTACGATGAAGCGAGTCTCGACGCACTCCGTGATGCCGGTGCCGAACTCGTTCCCTACGCGCCTTTACACGATCCGTTTCCCTCGGATGTGCATGCGGTCTTCATCGGAGGTGGGTATCCGGAATCGTACGCGGCCACTTTAGAGACGAACGTTTCAGCCAAAGACGGATTGCACCGAGCGATCCGAGCGGGGATGCCTGCCTATGCGGAATGCGGAGGCTTGATGTATTTGGGGCGGACGCTTGAGACGTCGGATCGCGTTTATTCCATGGCCGACGTGGTTCCGGCAACGTCGATCATGTCCCAGCGCCGCTCCGCGCTCCGATATGTGGAGGCCCGTGTACTCGAGGACGGACCGCTCTTCGTCAAGGATCAAATCGTTCGGGGACATGAATTTCACTATTCACGCACGAGCCACGAACATGCGATGCCTGCCTTTGAACTTGATGGTGAGCACGAAGGTTATCGCAGTTCTGACGTGCATGCATCATACGTCCATGTACATCTGAGTGCCCACCCTACCGCCGTGCGAACGTTCGTCTCACGCGCCCGCGCGTTCGCCGGGCGACGGACGGCATGAAGAAATCGTCGAGGACAAAATCCCCTGAACGCTGAAGTGCTTGCTCGATGAGCGAAGCGAAAAATTGCTTAAAGGTGGGGATTGCCGGTTTCGGCGTGATCGGCAAGTCGGTCGGCCGCGCACTTCAGCGCGGAATGGATGGTTTCACACTCGAGGCTGTGACGAGCGGCAATCTCTCCCGCGCACGCGACGCACTCGCCGAGATGGAAGCGCACGCGAATGTCGTTCCTCCGGAAGAATTGGCGCGGCTCTGTGACGTGATTGTCGAATGCGCGCCGACGGAAGCATTTCTCAGCATTGTCGAGCCGGCCTTGCGGATGGGTCGCACCGTGGTTACGGTGAGCGCTTCCGCATTGATTGAGAACATGCACGTGGTCGATTTGGCGAAACAACACGGAGGACGAATCCTTCTCGCTACGGGCGCTCTCCTGGGGTTCGATGCGGTGCGTGCCGCTGCCGAAGGGAACATCTTTTCCGTCGATATGGTGACGCGCAAACCGCCGCGAGCCCTCATCGGCGCGCCCTATCTCAAGCAGCATAACATCGAGATCGGCAATTTAACCGCGCCCCTCAAAGTGTTCGAAGGAAGCGCACGCGAAGGCGCGGCGGGCTTTCCCGCCAATGTCAACGTGGCTGCCGCGCTCGCGCTCGCGGGAATCGGAGCCGATCGAACGCGGCTGCAAGTTTGGGCAGATCCAACGATAGAACGAAACAGGCACACGATAAGCGTAGACGCCGACAGCGCACGCTTCGAAATGACGATTGAAAACGTACCCACGCCTGAAAAACCGGGCACCGGCAAGCTGACCCCTCTATCGGTCATCGCGGCGGTGAAGAGTTTAACTAGCGTTCTTCGCGTTGGTAGTTAAAATAAATCAGACAAGGTTTGTGAGACTTGGCCGGTCAGCTAGGCTTAGGGCGAGAGCGCAGATCGGTCATCGCGATTTCCCTTGTGCAACTTTAGCGCGGTGAGGATGTTGTTGCTGCAGTCTTTATCCGTCATGGCACCCGCACGCTGCCGAAGCATATCGACCTGCGGGACAGAGAGGTCAGCCTGCCTCGCAAGGCCGACGAACCCAGGTCCCGTGCAACCCCAGTCTTGGAGCAACTCTTGTATTAGATCGACCGGAAGGTTCGGACGAAACGCGAGATTATTGACTATCATGGGGCGAACTATGCCGCAGCCGGCAGTGCAATTGAGGATTTCTCGTACGTGATCGTTGGAAAGCTCCGGCTGCTTCGCAAGGTTGATGTACACATTAAACGCCTCATGCCACGTGAGTCCGTCCATCATATTTATTATTCCGGATAAATCGTACCCGTCTTTCAGATCTTTTTTCGGGATGCGATCGAGGATCTCTTGTATTTGATTCTGGGAAAGGTTCGCATCGCCTACGGGTGACGCGATCGCTGCAAGCACGTTCCCGAGAATGAAGGCATCAGATAGGTCTTTGGGGTTGGAGTGATCGTGCAACTCTTGCGCTTCGTTTCGGGAGGTGGAGCGGTTGAGTAACTTCTGCGCTTCGTCTTGGGAGCGGTTTGGCCGCAGCGCGAGAGCGATGAGCACCTTTGCGCGATCACGGAAGTTGGGCAAAGCTTCGGGAGTGGAGCGATCGTACAGTTCTTGCACCTGTTCGCCGGAAAGTGGGTCGGAAGGCCGGTCGCGCCTAGCGATAACGGCAAGCACTTCCGCGCGAAGAGATTCGAGAGAGTCGTCGGACAGACTCTGGGCGCTGGAGAGTTCGAGCAAATCCTCGACGCTACGGCCCTCGAGCAGCCTATCGAAATCCTCCCCTAAGACGGGCATATCTTCGTTGGAAAGCTCCGGCTTTCCCGCGATCTTTGCGAGCATTTCCGCGCGATAGTTCCATCCGTTCCATGTTTGAGGAGCGATTTTATTTGTGGCGTGGCCTCCAAAAATTTTAAGTAGTTGTAACATAATACTCTCCCGTTTCGTAGGGTCTATCGTCGTTACGCCCTCCCGTTTCGTGAGATTCCATCGTCATTCCTGTTCGGTTCCACGGCTCTCCATTAGGTCTTGTTGCCCATCAACCAGGGCTTGATATCCGTCACGTGCTGATTGACGAGCGCACTCCGTGCCCGACGGCGACGAAGGAAATCGCCGCCCTTTGCGGCAATCGGTCGGGGTTCGGACAGGGAACCCGGTGGGAATCCGGGACGGTCGCGCCACTGTGAGCGGGGGAACCGCGAGTCAGGATACTGCACGAACCTTTGTCGCCCCAAGCCTCGCACGAAGGTTGGCGCCCGTGATCGCGTTCATCTCCGCCGTCGAAACTGATCTTGCCGCCGCACGCACGGGGGCGGCCCTTCTTCCCCCCGACTTTCCTCCGGTCGTCGTCCTCGCTGCACGTGACCTTCCCGCTGAGGAGGATATCCGCCAAGCGCTTGACGGCATACGCGCCGTCATCGTTCGCATCTTAGGAGGACGCGCTTACTTCGAGCACGGTTTCGCCGTCCTTATCGCGCTTGCGCGCGAACGTGGATTGGCAATTTTGGCGATTCCCGGCGATGCACATGCCGATCCGATGCTTGATGCGCTGTCGACGGTTTCTCCGGACGTTTTGCAACGAACGTACGCGTACGCATTTGCCGGCGGCGGAGCCAACCTCGCTCAGCTCTTTCGCTATGTCACCGATACGCAACTCGGTACGACTTTCGGATTCGCGGCGCCGGAAGAAACGCCGGAGTGGGGATTCTACCATCCCTCCGCTCCCGATCCTGCGGATTGCGCTCGATTGGATCGGGACACGTTCGCCTTAAAATACGGGCGCGGCGGCGCACGCGGCGTGGTGGGGATTCTTTTTTATCGGGCCGACTGGGCAAGCGGAAACCTCGCACACGTCGACGCGCTCGTATCAGCGTGCGAAGCACTCGCACTTGACGTGCTTCCCGTTTTCGTGTACAGCCTGCGCGATTGCGAACGCATCGGCGACTTGCCGCTCGTCTACGCCAAGGCCTTCATGCGCGAAGGAAAGGCCTGCGTCGACGCCGTCATCAGTTTGCTGTCCTATGCGACAAGCAATCTCGAACGCGGTGAGCGAGCGGCTCGAAGCACCGGCCCCGCATTGCGCGCAGATGTCTCACTTGACGTTCCGCTCATCCAAGGCGTGACGAGCACGCAGACCGTCGACGCCTGGCGCGAAAACCTCGCGGGCCTGGGTCCCTTGGATGCGGCGACGAAAATCGTGATGCCGGAATTCGACGGAAAAATCATCGGACCGCTCTTCTCCTTCCGTGATCCCGTAACGTCCTTGGCACAGGCGGAGCCAAAACAAACCGAAGCACTCGCGCGTCTGGCCGCACGCCACGTGCGCTTGCGTCGTATTCCAAATTCCGAGAAACGCGTCGTCGTCATGCTCACGAATTTCGCCAATCGCCAGGGACGCGTCGGTAGCGCGGTTGGTCTCGATACTCCCGCATCAGTGGTGGCGATTTTACGAGCACTTCAAGCCGACGGATACGACGTCGGAGAGATTCCGGCGGACGGTGACGCGCTCATGACCGAGTTACTTGCACGCGGTGGATACGATACCGAAACACTCACGCAAGAGCAACTCACCCATGCGGATGCGCGCTACGACTCGGATGCGTACGGAGCTTGGTACGCCGCATTTCCCGCTCGCGTTCGTGACGAACTCGCGGCAAATTGGGGTCCGGCACCGGGGAACGCCTATCGCGTGGATGACACTGTCTATGTCGCCGGTATTCGTTTGGGGAACGTCTTCGTCATGATCCAACCGCCGCGCGGTTTCGGTGAGAATCCCCTCGGCGTGTATCATTCCGCTGATCTCGTTCCAACGCATCAATATCTCGGCGCATACCGTTGGTTGCGCGACATTTTCGGAGCCGATGCGATTATCCAGTGCGGCAAACACGGCACGTTGGAATGGCTTCCCGGCAAAGGGCTCGGGCTCTCCGAGGCGTGCTATCCTGCGCTCGCGCTTGGCGACGTGCCGCTCTTTTATCCCTTTATCATCGACGATCCCGGCGAGGGCATGCAGGCCAAACGCCGTGCCCACGCGTGCATTCTCGATCACCTGATTCCTCCGATGACCAAGGCTGAGACCTACGACGAGCTTGCGAAGCTGCAGCGCCTGCTCGGAGAATACGCCGCCGCCGAACGGATCGATCCCGAAAAAATCCCGCTCATCGCCGACGCGATTTGGCGGAGCGTCGTTGCAGCGAATCTGCAACAGGATCTCGGCATCCAAGCACTACCCGATGGCGAGGACTTCGGTGCGTTTCTGCAACACATCGACGGATATCTTTGCGAACTCGGCGACTTGCAGATCCGCGACGGGTTGCATGTATTCGGCGAACCTCCCACGGGTTCACGCCTTGTCGATCTCTCACTAGCGCTCGTGCGTCTGGATACGCCTGAGGCACTGGGGACGTTGCACGCGCTCGCCGACGACCTCGGAATTTCGTACGAAGCAATCTCAGATCCGGCGCGCGGCGGTCTCCCATACGAAGGACCACTTCCCATCGGCTTCGCATGTGGAGAGCGCGATTTGGGCGACACACGACCTCCAACCATTCGTGAAGTCCGGGAAACGCTTAATGAAATTGCACACTCAGTCGTCAGTACGATGACGACCCCGTTCGACAGCGCCGTTCTCCGGTCGCATGGGCTGCCGACGGATGGAGCATTCGAGCGAACCGTCGATCTCCTCACGCGGCGCATCATTCCCGATGTGCTGCGTACGACTGATGAGATGACGAACCTGCTGGCAGGATTACGCGGCCGACATGTCCCGCCGGGACCGAGCGGTCCGCCGACACGCGGCATGGCGAATGTTCTGCCGACGGGACGCAATTTCTACGCGATCGACGTGCGCGCGATTCCGTCGCGCTTCGCATGGACGGTCGGCGTGCGCCTGGGAGATGCCTTGCTGCAAACCGCAAAGGAACGTGACGGCGCATTCCCGCGCTCAATAGGCATGACGGTCTGGGGCACCGCGAACATGCGCACCCAGGGTGACGACATCGCCGAAATTCTCTGGCTCTTGGGAGTACGCCCGAAATGGCACGAGGAGAACGGTCGAATCATTAATCTCGAAATAATTCCGCTCACGGATTTGGGGCGTCCACGCATCGACGTCACCGTCCGCATCTCGGGATTTTTTCGCGATACGTTTCCCGGAGTGGTTGCGTTGCTCGATCGGGCCGTCGCGCTGGTCGCCGATGCACCTGAATCCGATGACGAGAATTACGTGCGAGCAGCAACGCGCAACGATGAACGGATCTTTACGGCCGCAGGAACTCCGCCGGCCGAAGCGCGCCGGCGAGCCCGTTTCCGTATCTTCGGAAACAAGCCGGGCGCGTATGGGACCGGCATCTTGCGCTTAATCGCCGACGGAACGTGGATTGAGGAACGTGATCTCGCCGAGAGTTATTTGGCATCAGGAGGTTTCGCCTTCGGTGCGCAAACGTACGGCGAACCGGCACCGGCGGAGTTTCGCGGGCGCCTCGCAGCGTCGACGATTGCGGTCCAAAATCAAGATAATCGCGAGCACGATCTTTTCGACAGCGGGGAATATCTCCAACATCACGGAGGCATGATTGCCGCGATACGCGAGCTGCGCGGCGTTGCTCCGAGTTCGCTGTTCGGTGATTCGTCGAACCCGGACGTTCCGAAGGTGCGGACGCTCGCCGATGAGGCGCGACGGGTCTTCCGCGCGCGAGTGGTTAACCCAAAATGGATCGCGGGAATGCGTCGTCACGGCTATAAGGGTGCGCTGGAAATGGCGGCGACGGTCGATTATCTCTTCGGTTATGACGCAACGGCGGGTGTTGTCGAAGACTGGATGTACGAACATGTCGCGCGAACCTACGTGCTCGACGCGGAAAACCGTGCGTTTCTCGAATCGTCCAATCCTTGGAGTGCGCGGGAGATGACCGAACGTCTGCTCGAAGCCGCGCAGCGCGGTTTGTGGACGGAGCCGGATGCGAAAACGCTCGAATCTCTCCGTGACGAATTACTTTCGATTGAAGGCTCACTCGAGGATCGGACGGAGGCACTCGTCGTCTGATGATGCCAAGAACAAATCTCTTTCCTTTCGTCGCGCTCGTCGGCCAAGAGAACCTCAAGGATGCGCTCTTATGGGCGATGATCGATCCGACGATCGGCGGCGTTCTTCTCACCGGGACGCGTGGAACGGCGAAGTCGACCGCGGTGCGCGCATTGGCGGATCTCTTGCCGATGATCGACGTAATTGCGAATGATCCATTCAATCGCGCACCCGTTGGCGCGTGCGAACAAATGGCGAGCGTTCCGACGCCGTTTGTCGAGCTTCCCGTCGGTGCGACCGAGGATCGAGTAATTGGAACGCTCGACGTACGTTCATTGCTCGTCGATGCGGAACGTCGTTTCGAACCCGGTTTGCTCGCACGCGCCAATCGCGGCATTCTTTACGTCGATGAAGTGAATCTCTTACCGGATCATCTGGTCGATGTGTTGCTCGATGCGGCGGCAACCGGAACCAACGTCGTCGAGCGCGACGGCGCATCGTTCGCACACGATGCGCAAATCGTTCTCGTCGGCACGATGAACCCCGAGGAAGGCGAGCTGCGACCGCAGTTGCTCGATCGTTTCGGACTATGCGTGGCGATTGCCGGTGACGATGACATCGATCGACGCGTGGAAATTCTCGAGCGCCGACTGGCCTTTGAACGGGATCCGGAGACGTTTGTTCGTATGCATGAAACGGCATCCACGGCAATGCGAGCACGCATTGTACGTGCCCGCTCCGTGCTCAAGAACACGAAGATCGACCATGCGTGTTTGCGCCTAGCCGCGGAACTCGCGATCGATGCGCGCGCTGAGGGAATGCGCGCGGACTTGGCGATTGTACGCACCGCGCGCGCCATCGCCGCATTTGATGAACGACCGAATGTTCTCCGCGACGATGTTGAACGGGCCGCAATCCCGGCGCTCGCGCATCGTCGCCGCGAAATTCCACGCGAAACGCCCCGCCCGCCTTCCTCGCGTCCTCCGAACCCGCCGCGTCCAGGTGAGCCGTCGTCGCGCGAACAGCCCTCTCGTGATGCGACGATGAGTTCAAACGGAGATTCGACGGCGCAAAAAATACCAACCCGAAACGACGGTGAAAATCATCACGAGATCGGTGCTCCTACGCATCTCCGTCTTCCCGATGACCCGCGACGGGATACCTTCCTCGAGACCAAGCGACGCCGCGTTCATCGGATTTCCGCACGCGGTCGGAGCACATCGTCGATTCCGTCCGGCGTTGCGCGCGTTACGACGAAGACGACGCCGCGCATCGCCGCGCTCGCCACAATCCACGTAGCGTCGCGCGAACGGTCGTCCGGCGATCTCGGCTCGCGTCCGGTCATCGTCGAACGCCACCTTCGTTTCATCGAGCGGCTAGGGCGGGAACGGCGACTGGTCGTCTTTCTGGTAGACGCTTCGGGATCGATGGCGGCGGCGGAACGCATGCGGGCGGCGAAAGGCGTTGTCGGCGCGTTGCTGGAGGATGCTTATCACCGGCGAGATGCCGTCGCCCTCATCTGTTTTCGCGGGAACGATGCTGAAGTGCTCGTCCCGCCGACACGGAGCGCACTTGTCGCCTATCGTTGCTTGCGGAGCCTACCCACCGGGGGGCGAACGCCGTTGGCAAGCGGCCTGCGCCGCGCGAATGAACTCATCACGACACACGCCCGCCGGAATCCCGGAATGCGCGCCCATCTCGTCCTTGTGAGCGATGCGCGGGCAAACGCTCCTGCGCAAGGAGCCTTCCGAGCGGCCGTCCGTGAGGCAGAGATCATGCATGCGGCAGGCCTCCGCGCGCTTTGCGTCGACACGGAAACGGGTCGGCTTCGTCTCGGCAACGCGGAGCGCTTGGCGCTCGCGCTGGGTGCGACGTACCGGCACCTCGAACACTGCACCGAACGCGAACTCGGTGCAACGCTTCGCGAATGGATGGCGATAACGGCATGAGCAACGAACGTCCGCAGGCATCAATCTCGACGCGTCACGGCGACGGCGGAGTCACGCGCCTGGGCGGGGGTGAGCGGATTTCCAAAGGCGATATTCGCGTCGAAGCATACGGCGCGATCGACGAACTCAACACGACGATCGGCTTGGCCCGCACACTCTGCGGCGATGAGGAAATTCGCGGGATCATCCGCTCGATCCAGCGTGAGCTGTTCGCCGTCGGCTCGGCGATTTCGACAAAACCCGAGTCGAAAAAACCCATTCCCGTGATATCCAAAGCGATGGTCGAAGGCCTCGATACGATCGTTGATCGCTTTGAAGCCGAGCCCGGCATTCTGCGCGACTGGTCCATTCCCGGCGAGTTCCGCGGATCGGCCGCCTTCGACGTCGCACGGGCGATCTGCCGACGTGCCGAACGGGCGGCCGTGCGCTACGTGACGAACGGCGGCGAGGTTCAGCCGACGGTCCTCGAATATCTTAACCGATTAAGCGATGTGCTTTGGCTGTGTGCGCGCGTTATCGAGGCGCGCAACGGTGTGGATGCGCGTTTGCGGGATGACGAACATCCCGGTCCACCCTGGTCTCGCGCATGGTGAATCCGACGTCAGCTCCAGCCGACGACCGTTGCCCCGGAGTTCTTCATGCACTCAAGGCGCGAGATGGATTACTCGTGCGTGTGCGTGTTCCCGGAGGAATGTTGCCGCTCGCGCATCTCCGCTCACTCGCCGATTTCGCCGAGCGGTTCGGTGATGGACGAATCGATATCACCGCGCGTGCGAATATTCAGCTTCGCGGCATCGCCCCGGACCGATTCTCGGCATTTGCCCAAACCGTCTCGTCGACGGATCTTCTTCCGTCGGCGTCGCATGATCGTGCGCGCAATATCGTCACCAGCCCCTTCGCCGGAGTGGACTCGCGCGAACTTCTTGATTCGCGACCGTTGGTTCGCGAGCTTGACGAACGTCTTAGCGCTGATCCTCATCTCATTGGTTTGCCGTCGAAGTTCCTTTTCGCAATCGACGGGGGCGCCCGTCCCTTCAATGCCGACGGGGCAGATCTCGCGCTGCACGCCGTCGCGACTTCGGAAGGAATTCGTTTCCATCTCGCCATCGGTGGACGGCTGAGCGGCTTTGGAGTCACGGCCGACTCCGCAGGTGCAGCCCTCATCGATGCGGCACGTGCCGCGCTCTCATTCGCCGAATTGGTTGGTGCACCGCAACGCTCATGGCGCTTGCGCAAACTTCCCGGCGCACACGCCGAGGTCTTGAAAGTCCTCGGCTCTCAACTGCGCGCATGTCCGACTCCGAAAAACTCGATGATCGTCGCGACAATTCCGCCCGGCATCCATTCCGCGCATCATCCGGATTTCGTGAACGTCGTTCCCTCGATTCCCTTGGGACGCCTGGAGGCACGAGAAGCCCGCGCGATTGCCGATCTCGCAGAACGGATCGGTGCGGATCTCCGTCTCGCCTCGTGGCGGGGAATCGTTCTCGGCGCCGTCCCGCGCCGTCTCCTCCCGGAGACTTCGGCTGAACTCGAACGTCTGAGGCTCACCCTCGACGACTCCGCCGGATATGCGGGAATCGCCGCGTGTGCCGGAATCGAGGGATGCACCGCCGCACTGGCGGACGTGCGGAGTGATGCATCCAAGCTCGCGCATCGCCTCGCGCGTTTGCGTCAATCAACTAATGCCGAAGCTCGCGCGGATTGGACCGTGAATTTCGCAGCGTGCGACAAGCGCTGTGCGATGCGCCGCGGCGCGAGTGTCGAGTTCGTCGCAACCCAAACAGGATACGATGTTTCCGTCAATGGCTTGCGCGTTCGCGCCGCCGCAACCGCAGAGGACGCGCTAGAGATCGCTGCAACGGAATACAGCTTCCCAAAGATCCCCGCATGACCCCTCTCTATGAAACGGACCCCAAGGCAATCTATCGCTCATCGTTCGCGATAATTCGCGCGGAAGTGGATCTCGCCGCCGCTTCTCCGGTGCTCTCGCGGATGATTGTTCGCATGATTCACGCCTGCGGAATGACCGATGTGCCGCATGATATCCAAACCTCCCCGCAAGCTGCGGAAATAGGCCATGCGGCCTTGCGTGGCGGCGCACCGATCCTCTGCGATTCGTCCATGCTCGCGGCGGGGATCACGCGAGCGCGCTTACCTTGCAAGAACGAAGTTCTCTGCACACTCAATGATCCTGGAGTCACCGAACTCGCGGTACGGCTCGGCACGACACGCAGCGCCGCCGCCGTCGAATTGTGGCGAGGACGGTTCGATGGCGCGGTCGTCGCGATTGGGAATGCTCCGACGGCCTTGTTCCATCTTTTGGAAATGCTTACGGCAGGTGGTCCGAAGCCTGCCCTTGTCCTCGGGCTTCCGGTTGGATTTGTCGGCGCGGCAGAATCAAAGCGTGCACTCGCGAGCAATACGCTCGGCATTCCGTTTGTGACGCTCCATGGTCGTCGCGGCGGCAGCGCCATCGCCTCGGCAGCGGTCAATTCCCTTGCATGCGACGATGAGTAAAGGACGTTTGTTCGGCGTCGGAGTCGGCCCAGGTGATCCCGACCTCATCACGGTAAAGGCCTTGAAGATCATCCGTGCGGCGCATGTCATCGCGTATCCCACCGCCCGCAATGCGCGCAGTAACGCGCGCGCGGTCATCGCCGCTGAACTTGCTCCCGAGCAAATCGAACTTCCATTGGTCTTTCCGATCACGACGGAGATGAGCGAACGCAATGGTGCATACGAAACGGCCATGCGCGAGTTCTACGACGCGTCGGCGCAAGCGATCTCCGCGCATCTCGATTTCGGCCGCGATGTCGCGGTACTCTGCGAAGGTGATCCATTCTTTTATGGATCGTACATGTATCTCCATGATCGTCTGGCGCAGCGATACACGACCGAAGTCGTTCCCGGTATCACGTCGATAAGCGCAGCGGCGGCTCGTTTGGGTATGCCGCTCGTTCGCCGCGACACCCCTCTGACGATCTTACCGGGAACGCTTTCAGAAGCGGATCTCGTGCATGCGCTTTCCAACGGAGCAGCCTCGGCGATCATGAAGCTCGGTCGCAATTTTACGAAGGTGCTCTCAGCCCTGAGATATTCAGGCGTCACCGAACGCGCGCGCTATATTGAGCGCGCCACCATGAGTGACGAACGCATTATTCCGCTTCAAGAGGTCGACCCATCGGCGGTCCCCTATTTCTCGCTCGTGCTTGTCCCCAGCCGCACGCATCCCGCGAACCAAGAGAATCAAGCGCATTCCGACGCCGTGAGCGGCTGCATCCGCGTCGTCGGCCTCGGTCCGGGTGCACCTGAATGGTTATCTCCTGAAGCACACGACGCATTAGATCAGGCGACGGATCTCGTCGGGTATGCTCCGTACCTCGATCGAGTGCCGATTCGCGCGGGACAACGGCGTCATGCTTCCGATAATCGCGTCGAACTCGAACGCGCGCGGCACGCGCTTGAGCTGGCGGAGTCGGGTTCTCAAGTGTGCGTGGTCTCTTCGGGTGATCCGGGAATCTTCGCGATGGCAACGGCCGTGATGGAAGCCATCGAGCGCGGGCCGTCAACCTGGCGTCACCTCGACGTTCGCGTTCTTCCTGGGATATCGGCGATGCAAGCTGCGGCGGCGCGTGTGGGTGCACCGCTCGGTCATGATTTCTGTGTGATATCGCTCTCCGATCGACTCAAGCCTTGGAGTATTATCGCACAACGTCTCGAAGCTGCAGCGAGCGCGGATTTCGTATTAGCCCTGTACAATCCGCTCTCCTCGCAACGGCGTCGGCAACTCGCTGACGCGGGTGCCATATTGCGGCGGCACCGCGCGCCCGAGACGCCTGTGGTTCTCGCGCGCGACGTCGGTGGGTCGGATGAACGGGTGCTCGTCACCGATCTCGCTCATCTCGATGCGGTCGGCGCGGACATGCGAACGATCGTACTCGTCGGTGCTTCGACGACGCGAAGTTTTGCGGGTTCCGACGGGCGCACGTTCGTGTATACGCCGCGCGCCTACGGAACCCGCGAGGGCGCCACGCCTATGAATACCGAGTCTTCCCCGTGAACGAACCCAAGCCGTCCTTGCGTCGAGGTTGGACGACGGGTGCCTGCGCGACGGCGGCGGCGAAGGCTGCGTACGTCGCGCTCGTGAGCGGAGATTTCCCCGACCCGGTCGAGATAACCTTACCGTCGGGACGAACCGTGTCATTTCCCTTGGCGGAAAAATTCTTAGGTGATGCGTATGCGAGCGCGGGCGTCATTAAAGATGCGGGTGATGATCCCGACGTGACGCACGGTGCGACGGTTTGCGCCAAGTTGCGACGCGGGCTTCCCGGGACCTCGGTCGGCTTCCACGCTGGGCCCGGCGTCGGGACCGTAACCAAGCCCGGTTTACCAATCGCCGTCGGTGAACCCGCCATCAATCCGGTACCGCGCACGATGATGCGTGAGACGATTGCTTTCGTCGCAAAACAACTCGGCGATTCTGCTGACGTCCAGATTGAAATCTCGATTCCCGGCGGCGAAGAGCTCGCAAAACGAACGATGAATCCGCGTTTGGGCATCGTCGGAGGTCTCTCGATTCTCGGAACGACGGGCATCGTCATTCCGTATTCGTGTTCCGCCTGGATCGCGTCGATTCACGAAGGCATCGACATCGCACGAGCACTCGGTCTCAAGCACGTCGCCGGCTCGACGGGCTCGACTTCTGAAGCCGCCGTAACGCAATTTCACGGGCTCTCGGAGAGCGCGCTCATCGATATGGGTGATTTCGCGGGAGGAATGCTGAAATATCTTCGCCGCAAACCCGTTCCTCGTGTCACCATTTCCGGTGGTTTCGCGAAAATCTCGAAACTCGCACAAGGTTCTTTGGACCTCCACTCCCAGCGTAGCCGGCTCGATCTCGCGCAACTCGCATCGCTCGTTTGCGAACTCGGTGGCTCCCAGAAACTGCGCGCAGAGATTGCCGCGGCGAATACCGGACTTCATGCGTTCCAACTCGCCCAAGCCGCCGATATTCCCCTCGCGCAGGCCGTCGCCGTGCGTGCGCGCATCATCGCTCTCGCGGTCCTTCGTGACGCTCCGATTTCCTTGGACGTGCTCGTCGTCGATCGTGATGGGAGCCCAATCGCCCATGCGGAATAAACTGCTTTCGATTGTCGGCATCGGCGAAGATGGCTGGGACGGCCTTGGTCTAGACGCACGACAAACGATCGAAGCTGCGGAAGTCTTGATCGGTGGCGCTCGCCATCTCTCCCTCGTGCCGCCAACGTCTGCCGAACGAATCCCCTGGCCTTCTCCTATGTTGCCTTTGGTTGATCACATCGCGTCTCACTATCGCGATCGCAAGGTCGTCGTCCTCGCTAGCGGTGATCCAATGCTGCATGGTGTCGGATCTGTTTTCGCACGTCGCCTATCGTCTGCGTTGCCGACTCCACACTCCTTGGATTTTCACGTAATTCCGCAGGTATCGGCGTTTTCGCTTGCGTGCGCACGACTCGGTTGGCCGTGTGCGGAGGTGACGCTTCTTTCGGCGGTGAACCGTCCGCTGGAAGAAATGCATGTTCATGTGCACGCAGCTCAACGTCTGATCATCTATTCCCAAGACGGTGCGACGCCGCGTGCGATCGCGAAGCTCTTGGTCGAGCGTGGCTACGGGCCGAGTGCGATGACGATATTCGAGCATCTTGGTGGTCCGCGCGAAGCCCGTCGGGACGGCATTGCTGCGTCGTGGAATTCCGAATATGCCGCAGACCTCAATCTCGTCGCTGTCATGTGCATCGCCGAGAGCGGCACGCGCGCACTCGGATGCGTCCCGGGGTTACCCGACGAGGCATTCGAATCGGACGGTCAGCTCACCAAGCGCGACGTGCGAGCCGCAACTCTCGCCCGACTCGCTCCCGCACCGGGTGAACTTCTCTGGGACGTCGGCGCGGGAAGCGGCTCGGTCGGCATCGAGTGGATGCGCACGGATCCGTCGTGCCGCGCCATATCCTTCGAGCACGATGCGGAGCGCGTGCGACGGATTCGACGGAACGCGCAACGTTTGGGCGTGCCGGGCCTGCGTGTCGTCGCGGGGTCCGCTCCGTCCGCTTTCACGGGGGTGGATCGACCCGATGCTGTTTTCATCGGCGGCGGAATCGCCTCGGAAGGGCTCGTCCAAGCATGTTGGGAAGCACTTTCCTCCGGAGGGCGGCTCGTGGCGAACGCCGTAACGATCGAGGGCGAAGTGATTCTCGTAAATCAGCATGAAGTGCTCGGCGGCGAGCTTGTCCGGATCGCGGTCAGCCGCGCCGAGCCGATCGGTTCGATGCTCGCGTGGCGGCCGATGATGCCGATTACACAATGGGCGATATGCAAACCGTGAGCGCACGCCGCGCCATCGGCATCGGATGCACGTCCTCCGCGACGATTGAAGACGTCGTGAGCCTCATTCGCACGTCGATCGAAGAAGTTGGTTCCGATACAATTCTGGCTACGCTCGAACGCCGCGCAAGAATCGCGTATGGCGTTGCAGCTGTTCTCGGCCTTGCGCCTCGTTTGTTTCCATCCGAACATCTCGCAATAATCGTCGGCATCACCAGGTCGTCGTCCATGGCCGCTTCCATCGTCGGTACACCGAGCGTTGCCGAAGCCGCGGCTCTCGCGGCGCTGGGACGGTCAGCGCGCCTGATCGTCCCACGCCGAACCGGACACCACTGTACCTGCGCAGTCGCGGAGCTTCCGTGATCGTTCACTTCATCGGCGCCGGTCCCGGGGCGCCCGATCTTCTCACGCTGCGCGGTCGTGATTTGATCGCGTGTTCGCCGGTCTGCCTCTACGCGGGATCGCTCGTACCGCAGGAGATTCTCACCTACGCTCCGCCATATGCGCGCGTCATCGATACGGCGCAGTTGACCCTCGACGAGATCATCAAAGAGATCGCTGGGGCGCACGATCGCAATGAAGATGTCGCGCGCTTGCATTCTGGTGATCTCTCGATCTGGAGTGCGATGGCTGAACAAATCCGCCGCCTCAATCAACTCGGCATTCCATACGACGTCACGCCGGGCGTTCCGGCATTTGCCGCAGCGGCCGCCACGCTGCGGCAAGAACTAACTCTTCCGGGAATCGCACAAACGCTCATTCTTACCCGCACCTCGACGCGTTCCACCGCCATGCCTATCGGCGAAGATTTGCTGAGCTTGGGCCGCACGGGGGCGTCGCTGGCGATCCACCTCTCGATCGCCAATATCACGACGGTGGTCGAGCAATTAACCCCACTCTACGGCGCGGAGGCTCCCGTCGCGGTGGTTTTCCGTGCAACTTGGCCCGATGAGGTCACCTTGCGTGGAACGCTCACGGATATCGCGGCGAAGGTCGCTCACGCGGGAATCGATCGGAACGCTCTGATTTTCATCGGTCCATCGTTCGGACAGACGGAGTTTTGCGAGAGTCATCTTTATTCTTCAGAGAGGGAGCGCGTTCGATGAACTCACCTTTGCGTCTGTTGATCCTCGGCGGCACGGGTGATGCGAGGCAACTCGCTCATCGCCTATCCGATATTTCCGGTATCGTTGCGATTTCGTCGCTTGCCGGTCGTGTGGCGCAACCTACCTTGCCGAACGGTCCGGTTCGCGTCGGCGGATTCGGCGAAGTCGCCGGATTGGTCACGTATTTACGAAACGAACGTATCGATGCGGTCGTCGATGCGACGCACCCGTTCGCCGCGAATATCAGCCGGAACGCCGCTGACGCATGCGGAGAGCTCGCGCTTCCGCTCATCGCTTTGCTTCGTCCGCCTTGGAAAGCCGGCGACGGCGATCATTGGCATGATGCGGACGACCTCGTCGAAGCTGCGGAAATTGCGGAAAATCTCGGTCGACGGATTTTCCTGACAATTGGACGACAAGGGATCGCGGCATTCGCCGATTGTCGCAAAGGATGGTTCCTCATTCGCTCCATCGATAAGCCGGATCCGCCGCTGCCCTCACAACACGAGATCCTTTTGCAGCGCGGGCCGTTTGAGGTCGACGAGGAAATCCGAGTCATGCGCAAACATGCGATCGATGTGATCGTCTCCAAGAATAGCGGCGGCTCGGCGACCTTTGCGAAAATTGAGGCGGCACGTGTGCTCGGTCTTCCCGTCGTCATGATTAAACGTCCTCGGCATCCAAGGGTTCCGGCAGTTAAGTCCGTCGATTCCGCCTTTGCCTGGATCGAACAGGTGCGAAAATTGCGTTGCCTTCTGGAAACAGGCTCCTAGTCGGCGTGAAGTTACCCGCGCACGGCGGTGATGTTGATGTGATCAAGGCTCGATATGGGAATGATGGCGACTGGCTGGACTTCAGCGCAAACGTCAATCCGGCCGGGCCGCCGCCGGCCGTTCTCAGGGCATTGCGGGCGGGGGCGGACGATATCGCAAACATCATGCGTTATCCCAATTCACACGACCGTGCTTTGCGCGCCGCGCTTGCGAGCAGACTCGATATCGATCCCACTCAGTTCGTGATTGGGAACGGCTCGGCCGCATTGATCGAGGCTTTCGTGCGTACAGTCGCACCACGTCGCTGCGTTGTCCCGCAACCGGCGTTCAGCGAGTACGGACGAGCGCTGTCCGCCGCGAATTGCGAGACGATCGCCTTCACGCTCGACCCGGCGGAGAACTTCTCGCTTCATTTCGATTCGCTTGCGCGCGTTCTTCGACGCGAGCGTCCTGATGCGTGCCTTCTCACTAATCCGCAGAATCCGTCGGGCGCACTCACGAGTCGAGCGGAGATGCACGAGATCGTGGATCTCGCGCGCTTGCTCGGAACGGCCTTGCTTATCGATGAGGCCTTCATCGACTATGCTCGGGATTCGTCCATTGCAGGTTCGGTCAAAGACGGCGACGGGGCGATCTTTGTCCTTCGCTCGTTGACAAAATTCTATGCAATGCCCGCCCTGCGGGTCGGATATGGAATCGCGTCGTCGTCCTTCGCCTCGGCGATCACCGCGTGTATGCCGTCTTGGCCCGTGACATCCCTCGCAGCCGACGCCGCAATCGCCGCGATCGCTGACGAGACCTATGCGCGAGAGACGTCTATCTCCAACATGCTCGAACGGGAACGTTTCGCGGCGGAATTGCGCACGCTTGGGGTGACGGTGTTCCCATCCGCGGCGAACTTCTTGCTGATCGCTTCGAAACGCCCCTCAGCGGAACTTACCGACACATTGGCTCGCCGCCACCGCATCATCGTACGCGATTGCTCAACATACGAAACACTTGAAACCGGCGGATTCCTTCGGATTTGCGTCCGCTCAGATGACGAGAATGCGGTGCTTCTTAAAGCGCTTACGTATGAGCTTTATGAGAATGTATCAATCGCGGCTTTGATCGGGCAATCAACTCAAGCGAATCGCATCAACCAAACGGCAAGGAATCCGGTTTGGGAGGGAGATCCGTGAATGCTTGCGGTCGGTCCCACCAGTCATGCCGACGGGCGCGCAATTGCTCGGGCGTCGGCGGCGGCGGTACGCGCTGCGTGAGCGCCTCGCGATAGACCTCGCAGTAACGGTCGATCATGCGCTCGACCGAAAACACCGTTTCGACATGGCGACGAGCAGCCAAGCGATCGAGCGTCGAAAGGGCGGGAACGCGCTGGACAGCATCCTCGACCGTATTGCACAGAAACCCCGTGACGCCGTCGACCACGATTTCAGGAATGGACCCCATCCGGGCGCCAAGCACGGGCGTACCGCAGGCCATCGCTTCGAGCATTGTCAAACCGAAACGCTCCGGGCGAGTTGTCATATGTACAAGCGCAAGCGCCCCGCCTAAAAGCTCATTGCGCGCATCTCGTTCAACCGCTCCGAGAAATTGCACGCGATCGCCGTCGATGTGCGGCTCGACGCGCGTGCGAAAATATTCCTCATCTTGCGGGATTGCCGCGATTTTTAGTCGTACTCCGGCCCGCTTTGCGATCTCAATCGCGAGATGCGTACCCTTTTCCTCATGCAAGCGTCCGAGAAAAACCAGATAATCACCAGGACGATCGACAAACGTGAAGGCTGATGCATCGACCCCGTTGTAGGTTGTCTTCAAATAAGCAAGACCAGGATCACGGTCGGCATCGCTGATCGAACAAAAGAAGCTCCGATGCGCACAGCCGTAATACGCCGCCAATATCTGCGGCGACGAGAAGCCGTGAATCGTGGTGACGAGCGGTGGTTCGGACGTCGCCAGCGCATAGGTCATCGGTTTCCAGTCGAGATTATTGTGGATGAGGTCGAACTCGCGCGCTCGCTCAAACACTGCTCCGATATGTAATGCGCCGTACACCTCGCCGTTTAGCGCCGGATCCTGGTTGATGCCGACCGGAACAACAGAGCGCAGTTTCCCATTCGTCCGCGAGTTCCCGGCTGCGAAGAGGGTGACGGACAAGCCGCGTCGCTGCATACCTTCGGCAATATCGCTCGCGACTTGTTCCCACGGGCCATAACCGGGCGGTGGAGTCGGCCACGTTATCGGCGCGAGAATCGCCAAGCGCAAACCGTGAAGATCATCCGCATTCATATCAACTTCAAAACCTCTCTAGCGCGTTGCGAGAATGGCCGCGATCAAGGCCGGTGGAAGCATAACCACACCTACACCGAAACAACGTCAAACGCGTGCGGGGCGACCAACGCGATCAGGAGGTTGTTAAGTATAGAAGAACTCACCGTCAACGTTCACGGGGAAGCCTATTGCCAACCGTTATTCGTCAGCTCAAGCATTGTCTTCGCCGGTTGAGCCTTGACCTCAGTGAGGGACTTGTCGATCGCGGGAAACGCCGCGCGAACCTGCGCATTCTGTGCCCATTCCTTCACGCTCTCGATCTTGCGGACGTATGTGACCTCCGTGATATGATGCCCCATCATGTCACCGGGGATCGAGAAGTTCTCGACATGATCGATGCCAAGCGTTGCATAGCAGTAAGCCCCGGCGTCGTTCTGCGCGAGGGTATACTTGAAGGCAGGCAGGCGGACCTTCACCGGCTGGAACATCGTTCCGCGCGTTCCGGAAATTGTCGTCGGTTTCTTCATGAGCACTCCGCCGGAGGCGAGCACTTGGAGTTTGGTAAGACCATCCGGGTCGCGAACCACCAAATCAAACATATTTTGCGTATCTGCCTCTGGGTTCGCATCCGCATCTTTGGGATTTGCCAGGGCAAACTTCACCTCATTGACGCTCGGCAAAACCATGGAATCTTGCAGGCATACCAGGCCCCTATCGTCGTTTGTGCCCTTCGCGTAACGTTCGGCAATGGCATGCGCGAAGTTCTCCGTGGTTGCCGCCTTTGGATCAGCGGCACACCCCGCCAAAGCGACGAGACTGCCGGCGATAATCGCTCCCGCACAAAACGCAGCCTTCCCCCTTCGTATCACACCTCCCCGCATCGCCTCTCGTACGGTTATGTGCTTCGTGTGCCAAGCCTTCCCCTGATAAACGCTCATGTCCCACCACTTCGACACGACCTTGCAGGTCCCTCTTCCGGCCGATTGCGAAAGGCGCGGTTCTTCGATGGCGGAAAGACGCTTAACGTGGGAGGGCTTCATAAATCTGTGCGAAGAACGCCGCCACGACTGACCATGCTTGTGGTATGCTCGAGAGTGCATTAACAATAGTATTAAAACCATTCAATAAATTTATGATCACACCGGGGCTCGGCCTTGACTTATCTATTTCCACGAGTAACTCATTTTGTAGAATTCGTATCCTTTGCGCTTGTTCTTCTGATTGCTGGTGCACCTCCTTCACGAGATCGTCGAGTGCTTCGCTAAATGCTCTAAATTTCTCTGAAGCAATAAGCGTATTTTTACCGTAATAATTATTGAATCCGTTTTCGTCAACAATAGCATTGTCATATCCTTCAATATGATTGTTCTCTACCGTTGAATCCACGCAGTTGATGAACCTTATCGGAGTTCCCATGTTTGCACCCTTTCGTGTCGGTTATATCCGTTATACAATACGCCGTAACGGCAGTTCTCCGGCACATTCATATCACCGCATGCGCCGCAGAACAAGACTCCCCAAACCAAAACCACCCAAATAGGGGGGATTAATCCGGATCGGCGAGCAATGCCTCGAGGTCGTCACGGCCCAGGGCTTTCATCGGCGCCAACTCAAGGACATCGTCGGCGAGTTCGCGTTTGCGCGCGGCCAGGGTGCGGATCTTCTGCTCGACCGTGCCGGCCGTCACGAGGCGATATGCGGTAACGTTGCGCATTTGACCGATGCGATGGGCACGGTCGATCGCCTGACGCTCCGCAGCCGGATTCCACCAGGGATCGTAGATAATGACATAATCCGCCGCAGTCAGCGTCAAGCCGACTCCGCCCGCCTTGAGGGTACACAAGAATACCGGCGGTCCATCATTCGCGGAGAAACGATCGATCTCGCTCTTACGCTTTCGATCGCGCGTCGCACCGTCAAGTAAAGCGACTTCGACCCCATCAGCGGCAAGCTGCTTGCGAATAATCTCCAGCATCGAGGCGAACGCGCTAAACACCACGACGCGATGGCCGCCCGCAATGATCTCCGCCACCGTCTCCATAAAGGTCACGAATTTCGAGCTTGACATCGGTTCATCCCGATACTCGGGAACGACCAGCCCTGGATGAGCACAGATCTGGCGGAGGCGAGTCAATGCGGCAAGTACATGGATCTGCGTGCGCTCCGCTCCGCCGCGGTCCAAGGCTTCAAAGACCTCCTTGCGCGCAGCTTCCACGACGCCGCGATACAGACGGCGCTGCACGTCGGAGAGTTCGCATTCGAGTTCAACCTCCGTCCGCTCGGGCAACTCCGGCGCGACGTCTTCCTTCGTACGACGCAAGACGAACGGTTCCAAGCGAGAACGCAACGAGGACATTGCACGCGTATCCCCTTGCGAAATAGGAACCTCAAAGCGACGCCGGAACTCCGATTCGCGCCCAAGTAAGGCGGGCTCCACGAACGAAAAAATCGACCAGAGGTCGCGTAAGGAATTCTCGACCGGCGTTCCAGTAAGTGCGACACGATGATCAGCTTGTAAACGACGTAAGGCCCGCGCGATTTGCGAGTCCGGATTTTTCGCTTGTTGCGCTTCGTCGAGAACGAGCGTCCGGAATGAAATCTGTGAAAGCGCTTCGACGTCAAGTCTCGCCAAAGCGTATGACGTGATTACCACGTCGATTTCCGCGAGGTCAGCATACTGACGCGCCCGATCGGCGCCCGATTGCAGACGAACCGTCCGTAGTTGCGGCGCGAAACGCGCGATCTCACTCTCCCACGCATGCGTCACCGAGGTCGGAGCGATGACCAGCGAAGGTATCGATCCTTGATGCGCCTTGCGCCATGCGAGGTGCGCGATCAATTGCAACGTCTTTCCCAAACCCATATCGTCGGCGAGAATTCCGCCGAACTTCAATTGCGACAAGAACGCGAGGAAATCCAAGCCGCGCCGCTGATATTCCCGCAGTGTTCCTGTCGCCAAGGGAGGGACGGCAACTTCGTCGATGCCGGCGAAGGACCGCATCCGTTCGCGTAATTCCTGAACTTCTTCCGGGAGATCGGCACGCGTAAGCGTCCCGAGTTCATCTCGCAAGGCGAGGAGGCCGGCGAGACTCGCACGGCGGCGTTCGGTTACCTCGAGCGCAAGTGCTCGATGTTTTTCAAGAGCGCCTGCGTCACAGGGACGTCCGCCGATTTCCAGGTAACGTTCTCCGGAACCAAGGATTGCGGCGATCTCCCGCGGACTCAACGTCTGCCGTTCTCCGTCCACGAAGATATCGAGTTCCAGTTCAAACCAATCTTCTGAATCATTCGATCGACGCGCTCGAACACCGATCTCCAGGCGTGATCCTCCATCGGCGAAGGCTCGCAATCGGTCGTCCAGATGAACGTCAAGGTCGTTCCATGACGGTAAGATCTCTTGGAGGAAGTGAAGCGTTCGTGAGGCTCCGTCGATCACGAAAAGCCCGCCTTCGCGCGGAACGAAGCCCGCGGAGAGAAGACGCGTGCGAAGAACTGCGGCGCTCTCTGCTGAAAAACGCACAAGCGAATTGTCGTGCGCGACGATCATTCCGTTCGAATCGAAAGGTCCGCGCGCGTTCGTTACGCGGTCGATAAAAAATGGTGCGGCGACGAGGACGCCGGCGGACCAGCGACACGATAATTCAAACGATGTTTGTATTGCGTCGACGATGCCGAGCGCGACCCGTTCGTCGTCGAGAAGATATGCGGCGACGCGCGCAATCTCCACCGTTGACGGAAGTTGATCGTCGAGCGTATCGAGATCGTTCGACAACTGCGCATCTCGGACGGCACGAACATCGAATGAGCCGTTGTGGAGATACAACGTTGTTTTCCATAATAACCACGTCGGCGGACCTTCCAGAACGAGAAGATCCGACGGTGTGATCCGATTTCCGTCCGCGTCTTCGAGCATCGGAAAGAAGTGCCGCCCACGTCGAACGGCGCGAAGGCGCAAACCGCGCCGATCGACGCGCAAGAGCGGTAATTCCGAAGGATGACGATCCGGCAAGGACTGATCATCAATACACAGACGCGGATGATCGGTCATCGCTAAGGCGGCCCGTGCCAAGGCAACTCCGCTCGCACGACTTGCAAACGCCGCACGAACTAAGTCATCGCGAACTAAGGCGCGGTCGTATTCGGACCATTCCGTCGGAGAGGTAGCATCCATCATGCCCGCGATAGCCGAGGCGTCTCGCACCACGCCGCGCAAACGCGGCGAATCAAGGACAAGGACTCCCCAAATTCGTTCACCATCGTGAAAAAGAACCGGCCAGATGCTACGAGTACGGGGAGCCTCGAGAGATCCGCCATTGGGTAACCACGCGAAGGCATCGCTGGTCTCAAGCGTTTGCTGTGGATCCGTTCTGAGGCGAACCGTTTCCAAGGTCGCAATCGCGTGTGGACAGATGCCGTTCTCACCACACGTGCAAACCGGACGTAAGCCCAGCGGACCGCTCCCACCGACCCATTCGATCGCGACGTCCACGCGGGAACGTCCTTGAACCGAGGCTTCGATGCGCGTGGCTTCCACGACGCGTAGTTCAACTAAGCCCGATTCGAGAAACGGGAGGGAGCGCGCGACGAGATCGCGCGAAAACCATGAAGCGATCGCGACGGGAAGTCGCGATCGCCATATCGCCAAATCGCTCAAGGAGGACTAAGCGACCGTCTGGGGTTTGGAAGCGATGACCGGAGGTTCGAGCGAGGGGATCTTCGAGAATTTCAATTTCTCGGGATTGGCCGCATCGACTTCGGCGAGAATCCGATCTCCCGCCACGAAATTGCCTTTGAGCAGTTCCTCGGCGAGTTCGTCTTCGACCTCACGTTGAATCGCTCGACGCAGAGGACGCGCGCCGAATTGCGGATCCCAACCCTTGCGCGCGAGCAACTGGCGGGCCTCGGTCGTTACTTCGAGGTACATTTCCTGAGCCTTGATCTCGTCGATAACGTTCCTAAGCTCGAGTCCCACGATCTCTTCAATCTGTTCCTTGCTGAGTTGGTGAAAGACGACGACTTCGTCGACACGATTGAGGAATTCCGGCCGGAAGGTGTGCTTGACCTCTTCGAGGACCTTCGTGCGCATTTTATCATAGGCAGCTTTATCGCTCACGCCCTGATCTTTCTGAGGACGGAATCCGATTTCGCTCGTCGTCGTCATCCCCGCCGCTCCCACATTTGAGGTCATGATGATCAGCGAGTTCTTAAAGTCGACGACGCGCCCTTGAGAATCGGTGAGCCTGCCATCCTCGAGTACTTGCAACAAGAGGTTAAAGACGTCGGGATGCGCCTTCTCGATCTCGTCGAGCAGGATGACGCAATACGGACGACGCCGCACCGCTTCGGTAAGCTGTCCGCCTTCTTCGTATCCAACATAACCCGGGGGAGCGCCGATCAGACGCGAAACCGCGTATTTCTCCATGTACTCGGACATATCGATACGAACCATCGATTCGGCTTCGTCGAAGAGATACTCCGCTAAACGACGCGCTACTTCGGTCTTTCCGACGCCCGTCGGACCGAGGAAAATGAACGAACCGATTGGACGCTTGGGATTCTTGAGACCCGCGCGTGAGCGACGAATCGCCCGAGTAACGACCTCGATTGCTTCGTCTTGACCGACGATGCGCTCATGAAGCTGCTCTTTCATTCCCAGAAGTTTGGCGGTCTCAGCCTGAGCGAGTCGGCTCACGGGAATCCGCGTCCAAGCGCTGACGATGAATGCAATGTCCTCTTCGGTGACCTTGAGGACTTTCTCGCCCTTGGACTTGCGTTCGTTCCATTCAGATTCAAGGCGCTGCTTTTCAAGGCGCAGCTTTTCCTCGCGATCACGGATGGATGCGGCCTTTTCGAATTCCTGGCTCTTGACGACGGTCTCTTTCTCCGTCTTTACCTTTCGGATCTGATTCTCGATTTCACGGATTTCCGGCGGCGGTAGAGTCGCTTGCAGCCGCACGCGTGAACTCGCCTCGTCGATGAGATCCACGGCCTTATCGGGCAGAAAACGATCGGAAATGTACCGATCGGAGAGCTTCGCCGCAGCGACAAGCGCTTCGTCGGTAATCCGCACTTTGTGGTGCGCCTCATAACGTTCGCGCAATCCCTTAAGGATTTCGATTGTTTCATCGATCGATGGTTCGCCGACGATCACGGGCTGGAAGCGCCGCTCAAGGGCAGAGTCTTTCTCTATATGCTTTCGGAACTCGTTGAGCGTTGTAGCTCCGATGCATTGCAGCTCACCACGAGCGAGCGCAGGCTTGATGATATTTGAGGCGTCGATCGCCCCTTCGGCGGCTCCGGCACCAACCAGCGTATGCAGCTCATCAATGAAGAGGATGATCTCTCCGGAGGCAGCGCGGATTTCGTCCATGACCCGCTTCATCCGTTCCTCGAACTCGCCTCGATATTTCGTGCCGGCGACTAGACCCGCAAGATCGAGCGTGATGACGCGTTTGTCGCGCAGGGGTTCAGGAACTTCGCCCTTGATGACGCGTTGCGCTAAACCTTCGGCGATCGCCGTCTTGCCGACGCCGGGCTCACCGATCAGCGCGGGATTGTTCTTCGTGCGCCGAGCAAGGATCTGAATGACGCGCTCGATCTCGTTCTGGCGCCCGATTACGGGATCGAGCTTGCCGTCGCGAGCCAGAGCCGTAAGGTCGCGGCCGTAGGCGTCGAGTGTCGGAGTCTTCGATTTCCCTTTGGGAGCAGCGGGCTGACCTTCCGCTCCGAGGAGCGAGGTCGTCTGGACGCGGACCTTCGCCGGATCGACGCCAAGGTTGGTTAGCACACGTGCGGCGACGCCCTCTCCTTCGCGGATCAGACCAAGAAGCAGGTGCTCGGTTCCGATGTAGTTGTGATTGAGCTGACGCGCTTCTTCGAAGGCCAGCTCGATGACGCGCTTAGCGCGGGGCGTGAAGACCATCTCTTGTTGGACTGTCTGCCCTCCGCGCCCAACGATCGCCTCGACCTCTTGACGAACCTTGGCCAGGTTGACGCCGAGCGTCTCAAGGACCTTGGCAGCCAAGCTCTCGCCCTCCGAGATGATGCCCAAGAGGATGTGCTCGGTCCCGATGTAGTTGTTTCCGAGCCGTTGTGCCTCTTCTTGAGCCAAAACGATGCTTCGTCGCGCTCGTTCGGTGAAGGGTTCCCACATCGACATGTTCTTCGTTTCTCCCAGGACCGTGTGATGGACACGGTCTTCTCAAGCGTACGAGTTGCCGAACGCAGCGGATATCCCCTCCGAGCGTTCGACGATCCCATCTCCATTCTACCTCGTTGCCTTCTCAATCGGTAGAACGCCTCGTGTTCCCTAGGGAGTTTCAGTCGGGCGGTACTCGAAGGCCCTCGAAGCTGCTCCGCGTGCGGTCGCTTGAGCAAAGGACGGGGCCCCCTGCGCACTACGACATCCTTCCCACTGACGGGAAGGGACGCCAAGGGCTTGGATCGATCGGTACGGTGCTATCGTAGATCGCATATGACGGCGAGGCGTCTCGGGGCATAACCACGTCGACGTAAGTGAATTCGTTGGGTTCAACCAATCGCAGTGTGTCGTTCGGTTCAACTTTATACGTAACAGGATCGAACGGTACGCATTGTCCGATAGCTCCAGCTTCTATCGTAACACAGTGTTCCATGGCGTTGAACAGCGCCGTGTTCAGATAAAAGGAGTATGATCCGTGCTGAACGTTGTTCTGAATCGGTGAGGCCGGCTCGATTGCGCTTCCAATTTTGAGCATGGCTGCGATAAGTGGATCGTGCGTGACCTGTGGTCGATCGGCATCGAGACCGGGTTCATTCGCATCGAGCAGTCCGATAAAGCATTCATCGATGCTGCGCCCGCCGCGATCGTGGAGATAAAAAAGCAGGCTCGAGTCGACATGCACCTGTTCATTTGTTTTCTCCTCGACCGACGGATCCTTGCAATCGTTCTGCGCCGGTCCAAGTTTCCACTGATCATTTCTCGCCGACCATCGATCGACGACACCGCGATACGCCGTCGAATCGGAAACGTCGAGAGCTTCACGGATAGCCAGCATTGGAGCATCGGTGGGCTCGGTATTCGACGCGAGGATGCCGTCCTGAGTGCCGTAATGGGATTTCCCCGGAACGATGAGGTGCGGCTCCTTTCCGCGTGGAAGAGGATGGAGGAGTCCCACAGCCGGGTCGGCGATGAAATACGAATAATTGAGATTCGCTCCGCTGATTCGGACCGTGTTATCAGAGCCGTGTTCGGAGGAAGCCCACAATAAGCGTACCGCTGGATCAGGTCCGAGCGAATCGCCACCCATGCTGAACACGTACATCCCGGCGAGGCGCTGATCGTCATTTTTTGGCACCGCGAAGCGATGTGTAAGCCATTCACGATTCAGACGAAGAAGAAAGTCGCTACCGTAATCCAAGTCGATGAGAACACGCGCGCCGACGCCGACGCTCTTCTTCGTGAGGTACTCGTGCGCATAACTGAGAGGAGTCCTTCCCATTTGCGCCAGAGAGGACCCGTGATTCGCACCGGCCATCGAGATGAAATGCGTCGGTAAAGGTTTGTCGGTTCCAAGACGGTTGAGCATCCATCGGCGTGCCACGAGCGCGCCGGTCGAGTGGCAGATCACGGCGGCGTCGTTGGTCTTCCAGCCTTGCGCCTCAAGCGCGAGCATGCGAATCTCCAAACCGTCGGCGAGATCGTCAATGGTGACGCCGTCGTCGAGCGAATCGAAGGCGGAGAGGGCGATACGATTTCCAAGCTCCGGCGCGGTTTTGGCTAGGACTGACGGAAACGCAGCGTATGATGCCAGCGACGATTCACTGTAGCCGTGGATAAGCAGGGCATGGGACGGCATTCTGTCTCCTTTTTTTAGGCGTTTCGCGCTCACGCAATTTGTC
The DNA here is from genome assembly GCA_035937855.1 of Vulcanimicrobiaceae bacterium. Classification (GTDB taxonomy): domain Bacteria; phylum Vulcanimicrobiota; class Vulcanimicrobiia; order Vulcanimicrobiales; family Vulcanimicrobiaceae; genus DASZHL01. The sequence continues at coordinate 15,914 of DASZHL010000092.1, read as the reverse complement.
AGACTGAGGATGGGTGAGGAATGTGGAGCGCACATCCCTCACCCATCCTCAGTCGAACAAATTGCTAGGTTCCAGGGCCACCGTAGCGGGCGGTGCCGTATGCGGGATGATTGATGTCGTAGTAGGCGGGGCGGGTTGCGCCGATCACTTGTTGGTCGCGGACCCAGCAGACCCAGGCTGCCGCGTCGACGTCACAAAGTGTTTGCATGCTTGCGGCGCTTGAGGACGCGGGGAATTGTCCATTTCCCATCGCGGTTTTGGGGGGAATGCCGTTGGCTGAGGAGACTTCACCAAACCATTGGATCAGCGAATTTTTCGTGTAAGCGCCGGCCCACTCGGAATCGGGGATGTATCCAAGCCACTGGTCATTGAACCATGCCCACCAGGCGCCTTTAAAATGCACGTAGCCAATGTACAGTTTCTGACCAACGAGCGCCTTGAGATTCATTCCCGGGTAGTAAGTGCTGCTGACCTGATGCCAGCCGCACGTGTTGTAACAGGTCGGATTCCAGTCGATCCAGTGAAAGATGAAAAGGTGCGGATCCGCATCGCCGAATTGATCGGATGAAACAATCCATCCGAGTTCAACGATGTTGCCGTTGTCCGGTCCTCCCTGCACGGCAATCTCGTTGAGACTGTGTCCGGGGCCTCCGCTATCATCGTAATGCGGGCGCTCAATGGACTGAGTCATTCCTCCGCCGTCTGCTAGACGGGTATACGCTGCATTACCATAGTAATAACAACTGCCGAAGGACAATACGCCGTTACAGCCCGGCGGATCATTCAAACGAACGGGGATCGGCGTCGCCGCATCGTCGGCTCGCTTCCAGTAGACTTTATCGAAAGGCTGTAAGAGGTTTGCCCGAATGAATGCTCCGACCGATTCCGCATGCATTGCGGCATTTGTCGAGTCGTTGCCGATGAGCGGATTACCCTTCGAGAAAGATTTCAGCGTAAACGCGACGGCGACAGGCACCAAACCTTGCGCGCATGCCGGCGAGAGTTTTCGCGCCGTCGCGAACTCTTCTTCGCGTCCTTTTAACGCTTGGCGTGAGGGGAAAGTGGATCTTGGGATTTGGAGCGTCGTCGTACGTTTAACGCAATGGAAGAGCGGTGACTGCGCAACGGCCATGGTCGGCATGGCGAATGGAACGAACGTGCTTGCTAATGCAAAGAGAACGAACGCGTGAAAGCGCATGGGGTCCCTCCACGTAGAAGAAAGGAAGTGCTTCTCGAACGTTACATTTCCAAGATGGCGCCTGCTTATTCGCTTATTCTCGGGTTTGAACATGCTTGCGCCGACTTGGCTTGAACGTATGGGAAGCTCCTCGCCTGTTTCCGCGTAGCGCGCGAAATTCTTTTTACGAGACGCGCTGGATCTTAAGAATTTTGACTGGTGTGAGAAGGAGTTCGCTCTGTGCCGGAAGGTGAGATATCTTCCTCACGATGTTCAAACCCGAAATAACGTGTCCGAAGGCGGCATACCCCGGTGACGTCGCCGAACCGTCCAAGACGGGTTGGTCCCCGTCGCATAGGAAGAATTCTGATGTCGCCGAGTTCGGGTCGGACGTTCGCGCCATCGAGATTGCGCCATCTTTGTTGAGAATTCCGGTTTTAGCCGGAGTTTCAAGTTTGATCGGCGTATCCGTCGGCTTTTCGAGCGAATGGTTTCCGCCTTGAATCACAAATCCCGGAATTGCCCGGAAGAACGTACCCCCATCGTAGAAATGCTTGTCCACGTATTGGAGAAAGTTCGCAACCGTTAGAGGAGCATGTGCGCCGTCAAGCTGCACGACGATATTACCGTCCGCAGTCACGATTTTGATACGCACATCAGTAGTAGTCGCCGCACGCACCGACGACGGCAAGCACAATGCCGCAAGCATACAAGCGAACAGGAGGGGTAAAAGGACGAATCGGTATGAAATGCTCATGGGGTTGCGTCGTTCCAAGGCCCGTTTGAGAAGTCCCGCTCGAGCCGGATGACCTTTCCGCTTGAAAGGAAGACGAGCAGGCCGCATTTGGCCTTTGCGGCGACCAGATACTCGCGCATTTGCTCACAATAAAGCGAGATTCGCCGCTCATCGGGATCGACGTCGCTCTTCCAATCGACGACCACCTCGACGTTTTTCGTGGCGTCGACAACGAGCGCGTCGACGACTCCTCGAAGAAACGTCGTTCCTTCGTCCTGGTCCCACGTATCGTAGACGGGCACCTCTCCCATCAAACGCGAGCGAAGATGCTGGATCTCGGGGATGGCGAATCCGCGTTGCACGCAAGCTACGAGCTCGGGAACATTCAAGCCGGCACGCGCATCTCCCAGTTCGGATACACCCCGCTGCGCGAGGAGTTCCCGTGCGCGCACCGCGAGGGCCGGCGCGGTATCGACCGTTTCGCCGCTCAACACTTCTTCCATTAACTTGTGCAAGACGATACCACGTTCGCGCCCGCCTTGAACATCGTTTAAAGCGTCCAAAGGGGCAGGGATTGGCGGAAGATGGGCGCCTACATGAGGGAAAAGCTCTTCTTCAAACATTGCAAGGACGGGATTCGTCGTCTCAATATGACTGCTGGGCGAATGCTGGAGGATACGCCTTCTCATGGAGGCGACGCGCGAGGCTTCATCGGCCCAACGCGCCGGATCTTGCAGATTCCCCCGTGGTACTTCCGAGGTTTGCGGCAAGACAATCGGCGCTTCATGCGAAACGAGCGGGAGACTTGCGCGCGGTAAGCTGACGAGACTCATCCAATCGTTATCCGAACGTTCGCTTTGACGCGGAAGGAGCAGGAGATCGCGCGGACGTGTCAACGCCACGTACCAGAGTCGTATGCGCTCTCGCCGCCGCTGCGCCTTCTCTTCATCTTTGACAGATTCATAGGTCGAACCCGCCTGGTCGAGCAACTTGAAGTGGACCGTGTCGTCCGTGCGCCGGTGAAGAAACAGCAGCTTGTCTCGCAATTCAGTCGTTGAATTAATCGGAACGACTATTGGCCATTCAAGGCCTTTCGCCGAATGCATGGTAATCAGCGAAACCGCCTCTTGTTGCGCATCGGGACGCCCTTCAACTTGCCGCAAATCACGGTCTTCCCAATTCTCACGCATCGCATGAGCGAAAGCGGTAAACCCGCGCACGTCATATGAACGCGCCATTTCGAGAAACAATTCGAGGTTCGCTAATCCGCGCTCGGCCGCATGTACGTGGCGAGCTCGCACGATTGAACGGACATCGAGCGTTTCGATAGCGTCAACCAGGACGTGGTAGGGCGTTGTACGGCATGTTTGCGCGGCGAGGCGTTGAAGAGCTTCCATGCCTGCACGCAGAAGCGGATGAGCGATCTCGTGCGGATCGACGTCTCGATGGAGACGCCGAAATTCCCCATCCGACGTCGTTCCCAAAGCGAGAATCGCGTCGGCAATCTCTTCGTCAGACAAACCGATGAGCGGACCCCGAATGAGGGCACCAAATGCCAGGGTGTCGCCCGGATCAGCGATCGTGCGAATCAGTGCAGTGAGATCCTGTACTTCTTGACGACGAAAAAATCCTTTCCCAGCCTGCGTGGCGATCGGTATGCCGCGCAGTTCGAGTGCCCGTTCGTAAATCCATAAATCGGTTCCGGTCGGAGCGAGTAGGGCGATATCACCGGCGCGACACGGGCGAGTATCGCCCTCCACCGGATCCAGTACGGGATAGCTGCCGATGAGGCGCACGAGCGTTTCAGCGAGAGCTGCTGCCTCTTCGCGCCGCACCGCTTCACTGAGGAGTTTTCCACGCGCGTTCTTGTGCCGATCGTCGAGCGGAACGTCGAAGACCGCGACTGCGGGTCTCCCGGGAGATGAGGTTTTCGTCGCGATCAGCGGAGAGAATCCCGGCTGCCCTTCCTCCACGGAAAGCAACGCAGCGAAACGCTCGTTGACGAACGCCAGAATCCCCTCGTCGGAACGGAAATTGGCGTGAATTTCGAGAACCGCATCGGAACGTTGAGCCAGTAGGGCTTGCTTCGCCGCAAGATAGGTATCGATATCCGCTCCACGGAAACGATAGATTGCTTGTTTGGGATCACCAACGAGAAAGAGACTCCCCTCACGGATACGCCGCTGATCCCAAGGAAGAGGAGCTTCGCCCTCCCCGCACAGACGCCAGAGAATTTCCGCTTGCAATGGATCGGTATCTTGGAATTCATCGACAAGTATTCGCGGATACCGTCGCGACAAGGCTCGGCGAACCGCTTCGTTTCCGGCAAGCAGATCGCGAGCGTGGAAGAGGAGGTCGTCGAAATCGAGCAATGCGGTGTGCCGTTTATAGTCCGCATAGCGTTTCCCAAGCCCATCGAACTCGACGAGAAGCCGCGCGAGCGCGATGTTCACCGTGTCATCGACGAAGCGCGTATACGCCTCGCCGCATCGCTCATAATGATCGCGTCCTTGCGCGGCTAGCGTCTCTCCGGCCGCCTTCGTTCGTCCCATGATTTTAGCCGCTTCCGCCCAAGCCGTTTTCTTCTGCCAGTTCTTGAATCGCAGATCGCTTGAATGACGGCATGCAGGGCGCTCGTGGAGTAGCAACGAGCAGAGACTCCGCGCATCGACCGGATGAGTGCGAAGACCGTCAAGAAATGAGCGCAGGCGCCGAAGATCATCGAGCTCCGCAGCGGTTTTTTCTTCGACGACCCCGCAAGCATCATACCAAGCTGAAAATTCGGCGATCGCCTCACATAAGGCATCTCTTGCGAGGAGAGGATCGTTGACCATCGACGCCCGCATATGTCGCCGCTCTCTGAGGAATATAGCCACCATGTCTATCAGCCGGAGCGCATCGTCGGTACCGTTTCTGATGAGTTCGATCAGGAAATCATCTCCGTCATTTCGCGAAGATGATACGTCTAGCTCGAAGTCGGCCTGCCCTCGTTTCCGGCCGAAGCGTTCGGAGAGCCAGGCCTTCCGTAAATCTTGATGAACGAGTTCAGCCGCCACGGGATCCGCGATCGCAGCTCCGGGATCGATGTCCGCTTCGACGGGGTACGGGGTAATGAGTTGCTTGCAAAACCCGTGAATGGTCGTGCAAGTGATTTCGTCGAGCTCGTTTGACGCGCGCTTGATCGCCGCCATTTGATCTGCCGAGAGACCGGCGGGTACGGCAAGCGCGATAGCGGCGGGAATTCGCCCCTCAACCAGGGCGTGGACGTCGTTCTCGATGCGCTCAAGGAGTTCGCTCGCCGCCGCTTCGGTAAAGGTGATCGCGACGATCTCTCGCGGTGCTTGGCCCGATGCGAGTAAGAACGCGACTCGTCCGGAAAGTAGCGAGGTTTTTCCGCTACCCGCACCGGCCTCGACGAGGAAGCTCCGATCTAACTCCAGGAGTGCGCGTCGACGCGCTTGTGCATCCGGAAGCTCAAGCGAGAGCTGCGCACTGGGCATCAATCCATCTCCCAAACTTGCGGCAAGCTTCGCTGACGGCCGATCATCGCTTCGGCCTTGAGGGGCCGGTACCATTCTTCAAGACCGGAAGGTAACGCGAGTGCAAAGTCGATCCCGGAGTCCGCACCCAGGAGCGCATTTCCTTCGATAAGCAAATTTTTCGCCTCGTAAAAAAATTCGGTCAGGCGCTCCAATACTTCCGGAGGATTCGGAAGATCGAACATCCCGTTCTCCCCCGACTGAATCATTCGAGGATACAGGAGCCGCGCTTGCGTGACTTCGATGTCGGGAAGGAACGTTTTCACGGCGTATGCGTAAAGGCAACGCTGGAGTTCACAGCCGCCCTTGACGACCGGAGCAATTTTCGGCGCCTTTCCGGATTTGTAGTCGGTCACGCGCGCAACGGATCCGTTTTGCGAAAGATCCAAACGATCGATCACCCCGCAAATGCGGATGTCCGTCCCCGGAATGAGCACGGTTCTTGCGGGATCCCACGGAAAATCCATGCGTAGAGGTTCGCCCATGCTCGCCCGGCGATTCTCGCGTCCGAATGGAATCTCGGCCCAACTCCGCTGATCCGGGAGCGGTTCTTCTTCCAACGTGAGCGCAGCAAGTGAAAGCTCGCGAATTTCCGCGAGTGTGCGCTTCCACAAAATCGGAGGAGGAATAGGCCGAGACATCTCCCATACTTCGGCGACGACGCTGCACGCGCGATCGAGCGCGGAGACGATCTCACTTAGGAGAGCCGTCGCGAAGCCGCCGGGATTGCGCGTTTCCAACGTGGTGACCGCATGCTCAAGAACGGCATGCAACAACGAACCAAAAGCAAGAGCGTCAAGGAAAAGCGGTTCCTCCGTTTCCTCCGGTTCATCCCAGGAGAAACCATATCTCCAAAGATACCCAAGCGGATCGCGCAGCAACATTTTTAACGAAGTCGCCGACTGGAGACGACCGACTGCGCGCCGGAGAACGGGATGATCGGCTCGCAAGAGTCCATCATGCGGCGTGAGATACGACTGATGCCAATTGCTCCAACATACGTCTGTGGATCGAGCACGGGGCGTATGTGCGAATTCCTCAGGACGAGCAAAGAGCCGATCGGACGAGGACGCCGCGTGTTCGGGGATCCGCGCCCGTTGCCGATGACGTTCCGGAACACCGCGCGGGAAGAGCGAAGATGTTCCGTTCGCGCGTCCCTCTCCGTCAAACCGCGCGCGCGAACAGACGACTTCCTGGGAGCTGGTGGCGAGAATCGTGCCGAAATCCCGCCGATCCGCTTGATGAATGGGTAAAGGATCGAGTTCTAGAGCGGGAATGAGATGATCGGCAAGCAAGGGATCTTCTTCCGCCCGACGCGGCCATGCACGCGAGGTGAGGCCGAGAAGCCGCACGTAGGGCCGCGGCGTCGCCGCCAGCGCCGACGCCGGAGTCCAAATAACCGCGGACTCCGGAGCCGTGGAATCACGCGTCCTGAGCGCGGCGAGCGTGATGTCCAGAGCTGCGGGCGGGCCTTCTCGTAACGCGCTGCGCCAGATATCGAGGCTCCGTTCCGCCAACAAACGTTCGCCGATCTCATGAGCGTTGGAGAGTCCGCCGGAAAGCGCGTCGATGATTTCCCGAACAAGCGGAGTATGATCGCCTTCAAGCGTTTCGCCAAGTTGCCGCCAGCGTTCGGCTTCGAGCAACGGGGCACCGTCAGGTAAGGCATTCCGCCACGTCGCGGGAATTTTTTCAAAGCGAACAATATATTTCCCAAGCACATCAACAAGACGGATCATCCGCGTTCGACTGAAACCTCGGAGTAAAAGTTCGGCGAGAGCCGCCGCGAGCTGTCCTTCCCCTAGCTCAAGCACCCGGCGCCCGTGCACGAAATGCAGTTCGAAGTCGGTGGATTCGGCGAAAGCGGCGAAATGGTCATCCCAGGCTTGCGGAGCGGCAGTCGCAATCGCAATTTCGTGCGGAAGCGCTCGGCCTTGCGCGAGCAAGGCACGCGCCCAGCGAAGAGCTTCGAGCGCTTCATGACGCGGGCTTGCGCAGGACTCCGCGATCAGCGTCGGTGTCGTTGCCGGTTCGCGCGAGATGGGAAGACCGATCTCAGCTACCCAGTCCGGAACATAGCGTGGTCCGGCGATCCAGACGACTTCGGTAGCTGCGGATAAATGTTGGAGAAGCGGTCGCCAGACCGGCTCGAGTTCGGTGTGACCGTAGATCTCGACGCGGCCGACGAGCCGTTCGGCGTATTTCATTCGGGCGATCGCACGAGCGACGAGTTCGGCGGGACGTCGCATAAACGGTGGTAAGGAGGCCAGAACCAACGATTCCAATCGTGCGAGTTCCGTAAAACGTGATCGAATTTGCGCGTCGGCGCTTTGCGCGCGGGAATGAAGGTCGAGTCCCGCTGCCCACGATTTCCGGAGCGTCGTCATTACCGTGCGCCGGAAACCCGGTAGATGTTTAATGCGGTCGAGTTCGCCCAAAGGCTGTTCGAGCACGGTAGGGATGACGTTCATCAGCTCATCGGAAGAGACCGGCTGGAGAAACCCGCCGGCCATCCGTGCGGTAAGATGAGCAATTGGAAGGACCGTGAGGCCCGTGCTGCCGGATCGTGCCGCACGAGCCCACTCCATACGCAAAGAATAATGGTTATGAACGACGATCGTGCGCCGAAGAGCGGAACCTCCGTTATTCATTCCTTGCGTTGATGAAGGATGAAATCGTTGCCCTCGCTATCTTTCGCAAATGCCATAAAACACACGGAAGTATCTTCGATATGCTTCTCGATCTTCACACCCTTACTGCGATAGTAGGCGACGGCCTCTTGGATCTCGGGGACCGCAAACATGATGCCGCCTCCGGGACGCCAACCGCCGTCTTCCTCGGTTAGCCTCCAAAGGCCGAACCAAGAGCCATCGGGTAATTCGAACTCGGCCCCTAGATTTTCAAACAGCTTTTGAAGCGGCAGCCCCATCGTGTCGCGCCAAAAAGCAACGGCGCGCGCCACGTCCTTGACGAAATACGTGTGAATATCGATTCCGGTAATTCCGGGCTTCACGCTCGTCGATTTGGACATCGTCATCCTCCTGGCTGGATCGTGGTGTTCGGGAGACGCTTCGCGTCCGCCCTATCACAATCATTCCGAGATTCTCCCAACCTTAGAGGCAAGCGGTTAAGAGCCATTTTGTTGGAAAGGTCTAAATGCGAGGAGTTACCCCTTTTTCTTGTGACCGCTTATCATCGGTTGGATTTTTAGGAGGAGGATCTCCCCAGCCCCTAGTGGGAGGAGGAATCTGGGAGCGGAGTTCACTAAGAAACTCCTCATATTCTTCAGCGGTTGTTGAGGAGAGCATCTCTTCAAATTTCCTAAACGTCATATCCTCATCATTAGTTGGTTCATTTGAACCATTCGACATTTAAAGAACCCTCCGATGCGACGTAAGTGAAAAACCGTAGCCGGTGCTATCTTCCCCTCCACTTCATAATCTGTTTCCGAAGTCCTCGCCCGTTCATCGGGCCTTTTCATCCCCAACAAAAGATCGCTTTACAAGTTTGGAACTCCAATATCGCGCCCGAGGACGACCGTGACATCGACATCTTTCTCGAGCTTGGGGGTTGTTGTCGAGATTCGAGCTTCGGCGGCGCTCGCACCGAGAGCTTTTCGCAACAGGATCGATGCTGACGCTTGCTTGGGAGATGTGCGAATCTCGGTTACGGCGAAATCCTGCGTCGGTGCGTTTCCTATCTCCGCGATTGTGAATCCTTGACGTCGTAGATCACCCGCTACCCTCGCCGCGAGTCCGGGGATCGTGGTCCCATTCTGTACGCGTACACGAACGTCGGCATGCGCGGCAGAACTTGGATCACTCTGCGTTATCGCGCTGGGCGATGCTTGGGAGACATCCTCTGCCGGCACGGCCAACATCGACGCCGTGATTTTCTCCTTAGCGTCGTAATCTGGAATGAGCGAGTCTCCGTAATCCGGTAAATCAACGTCTCCGGTCGAGGGAATCTGCGCAGTGTGAATATCCTGCGGCGTCAGATGCGAGAAGGCAACGGCCGCCGTGAGTTCTTCACGCGTCGTGAGATCCGTTTCAATATCTTTGTGAATGACGTGGAGAAGTTGTTGGGCATGTGCGACCGTGTTGAGTTTGTCGTGCTCGATTTTTTGAACCAATGCGCGAATCACTTGTTGTTGACGTAAGATCCGACACGGATCGCTACACCAATCGTGGCGGAAGCGCGCATACCCCACGGCATGCTCACCGTCGAGATGCTGCATTCCGGGCTTTAGGTGGACATGCAAATGCCCCCAATTGTCGTCGTAATCCAATGGTCCGTTCCGACCACTCCCTTTTAAGGCACTGGAGTTTTCAACCGCCACGTCGATGCCGCCGATCGCATCGATCAGATCCTTGGACGTATCGATCCGCATGACGATAAATCGATCGAAGGCCGGTATCCCAAGCCAATCGGCTATGACCGCTCTGGATTCCTTGATCCCGCCTTCCGACTGCGCTTGGTTGATCTTCGCCTTCTGTCCGCTCGGCATAGTCGCTACCATATCGCGCGGAACGGAGACTTCGTTAATACGACGATTCTTAAAATCGAGTTGCAGCGCCATGATAATGTCGCTACGCGAGAATTCCGAAGTCTCCTCATCGAGGTTATCGTAGTCATAATCGAGCCCGATCACGAGCACCAGCAGACGATCTTTTCCGAAAACCGCCACCGGATCCGGATTAAAGACCCGCTCGACGGCCTGGACCGGAGCGTGAACCACGGCGATGGCCCTCGCGACCGAATGCGCTTTCCGAAAGATTATCGCTCCCGCAAAGATAGAAGCGAGAAACGCGGCGGCGGCCACGGCGCCGACCACCCTCCATTCCGTCCTCATCGTCGAATTCGAATTCCCATGTTGGATATCGTATTTTCGCGACCCGGCGGTTGCACCTGCAATCAAACGATCGCTCCGCCGTGAAACCCACCGGACAGCGTCGAGGATCCGGCATGGTCTCTCGCCAAACCTCAAGAGTGCCGATCCGCCCGCCATTCGAACCGGAGGAGCCGTCCTTCCGCCCTTCCCCCTATGACGACCTTGCGGAACCTTCTTCTCCAGTCGTCCCGTCACGCTCGCTGAAGTGGCAGCGGGCGCGTCAACGGGCGCGGCGACGACGATCTTGGGCCGCGCTCGCTCTCATTGTATTCGTCGTCCTTATTGGCTTTCTCATCGTCGGCGTAATTGGACGCTTCCAAGCACCGCCGGCGGCGTCACCGACACCCGTCCGCGCCGCCGCGCACTTTTTCTTCACGCTCCATCCGTGGAAAGGCCCGCGCTGGAATTCCGACGACCGGGAACGCACGGCGCGCGAACTCGCCGGCATCTTCACGAGCGGTGCATTCGAGGAGAGCGGATTGGTCGTCGTTGCAGGTGATGGGACCTTGCTTTTCACGCATCGTTCGATGGCCGGAATGGCGCCGGCGTCGACGCTCAAGTTGCTTGTCGCGGCCACGGCGCTGGCGCATCTGGGTCCTGAGCATCGCTTCTCGACGAGCTTCACTGCGAATGCACTTCCGGATGCGCGAGGGGTTCTCGCGGGGCCGCTCTGGCTGGTTGGCGAGGGCGATCCCTTGTTACGCAGCGATGAGCTGCGCGCGGGCGTGAATGCGGTCGTTCGCGCCGGAGTCCGGCGTGTCGAGGGCGGCCTCATCATCGACGACAGCGCGTTCACTGGGCCTGAGCGCAGTTCGCTGTGGGATCCCAGCGATCTCCCCTTCGACTACGCGGCGGCTGCGAGCGCGGTCTCCATCGATCAAGGCGTCGTTGAACTCGACGTGACGCCGACGTTTCCCGGCGAAGCGGCGCAAATTCGTGTCGTCCCACCGAATCCCAACGTCCGCATCTCCGGAAGCATCCTCACGGTCGGCTCGAACGGGGGTTCCTTCATCAATCTGACTCGCGGAACAAGTACGTCATTAGCCGGTCTTCCAACGAAAAATGTTTTCGATGTCAGCGGGCGCGTCGCGCTCGGCGCGCCCGCGCAATTCTTCGAACCGGTTCTCGGTTTGGGTTCCTATATCGGCGGCGCGGCGAGCGAGATGTTCGCTAAACGCGGAGTACGTCTGGCCGGGGTTCCCCAACGCGGCACGGCACCCACGGCGCCGGAGATACGGCTTTGGAGCCACCGTTCGCAGTCCTTGCGTGAAATTCTCCGCGACATGTTGGTGAATTCAAATAATCATTCGGCCGAACAATTGCTGCGCATCATTGGCGAAGCGAATCCCGTGAACGCTGCCGTCGCATCTCCCGCAGCCGTGGCTCCGAATGCTCACGCCGCAACAACCATTCCGCCCGGCTCTCCGGTCGCCGGCGTCGCCGCCGAGCGCGCCCTGCTCGGTGACCTCGGTATTCCGACGCCAAATTTCCGCATCGTCGACGGAAGCGGGCTATCTCCGAGTAATCGCATCGCGGCGACGACCCTTGCGCAACTCCTTGCGAAGGTCGCCTCATCGAATGTGGGCGATGAGTATATCCGCGCCCTTCCGCGCGTCGGCCTCGAAGGAACGGTTCGATATCATGAACTGGGCGACGCACTCGGTCGAGTCCGCGCAAAAAGTGGGCACATCGACGGCGTCAGCGGTCTTGCCGGCTATGTCATGACGGCCCATCACGGCCGCGTCGCCTTCGCGTTTATTGTGAACGGCCCACGCTGCGACGACGGTGACGTCACCGATGAAGAGGATGCCGCCTTACGCGCGTTGGCCCACTCTTGAACGACGAGCCTTCATCCAAGAATTTGTCATATGGAACCATATCGCACGCAGACCATCGGAATGACAAAGCGTATCCATACTACGCAGGATCGGATTCAGCGACGCTCGAAGGAGACTCGATCATTTCGCACTTCAGGAGGACACCTTGTCTACGAAGCAGACTCTCCATCCGTATCCGACGGTCCATGAGCTTTTCCAGACATTCAAATCAAGTGCATTCCGTATTGAAGCACTCGATCTCTATGCCGTCGACAGCGACAAAGACCAATTCAAGCAGTATCTGAGCGGAATCCCACTTCGTTCAGACGATCCCGATGATCGGACCTGGTGCAATTTCATAGAAGCGGCCACGAAATCGGGTAAAACCGTCCGTCGCGTTCATGTAATCTCAGGTCCACTCACCCCCTACCTTCGTTTTGAAATCGATTGGGGATACGCGTACAACCAAATGGCAGGTGAACAAATTTTCATTCTGCACCGTCCGGATGCGAGAACTCTGCTCAGCGATGAACCACTCAAAGATTTTTGGCTCTTCGACGAATCGACCGTCGCTGAAATGATTTACGATAAGGAATGTCATTTCTTGGGCGCTCAAATAACGACCGATGCCGCCGTTGTCTCCGAATGCATCCGTCAACGTGACATTGCCCTCCGCCACGCGCAAAGCCTGCCGGATTATCTAAGTCGTTTACGCAGCATATCGTTCGATCTGCTCGCGAGTGAGAAACCGGAGTAGTAAGCACGACCATTCGATGCCGCGTCTCCATCTCGTTCTCAGCTGCGATGAAAGCAACCTCCGCCGAGGATTTTTGAGAATGCGCTTCGCGCGATCAGTTCAGGTCGGATGGGTTCGAGGAACTCGAATCAATTTCCGGTGGAGCGGCAGCGGCGGGACGGCGAACATACTTCTTCTTCACATCGGGATCGTCGTCGCGGAAACCGAAATCATCGCGCAGTTCACGCAACTTCGTGCGTAGATGAATCACGGCTTGCGCATGGATTTGCGAGACGCGCGACTCGGAGACTCCCAGGCTCGATTTGATCTCCTTCAAGGTCTGGCCATCAAAGTAGTAGAGTTTGATTACGGTGCGCTCTTGTTGGGGAAGCGTCTCGATCGCCTCGATCAGATGACGCCGAACCTCGCGTTGCTCGACTGAGAGCGAGACATCGGCATCCACGTCGCGCAACGTGTCCATCAAGGGAATTTCGCTGCCGCGATCGCTGGGGAGATGCTCCTCAAGCGAGGCCACCGAACTATTGCGAATCTTCCGGACCAGACCGAGGTACTCGCGAACTCCGATCGACATCTGTTGCGCCATCTCATTGTCGGTCGGCATACGTCCGAGCTTGGCTTCGAGTTCTTGCGTGACGCGGTCGATTTCGCGGGCACGCTGGCGAACCGCACGTGGAACCCAATCAAGCGCACGCAAGGCGTCAATGATCGCCCCGTTGATGCGTGTGATCGCATAGGTCTCGAACTTCACCCCGCGGCTATCGTCATATTTCTCAATCGCGTCGATCAAACCGAGGACTCCGTCGTTGATCAAATCGTTGAGCTCAACGTTAGGAGGAAGATTGACCGAAATGCGCCCCGCCACATATTTGACGAGATGCAAATATCGGTGGATCACCTCTTCACGCGTGTACGATGTTCCCGCGATAATGTACGCCCGCGAATTCTCTGAGACGTTCAACCGCGCGCTCTCCATATCTTCACGGCGTTCGCTCCCATGATTTGAAACCTCTCCGGCCACCAGGGCGCAAAGGAGGTCGTCGAGCGCGTTGACGGTGACGAAGAGCGTGCCGAAAAGAACGATGCAGCCGTTGACGACCGGCATATCCCAATCGGCGACCGCATCGAACGCAAGACCCCCGATCCCAGGCCACGCGAAGACATGTTCGATCAGTACCGCGCCGCCGAGCAAGAGGCCTGTCTGTAAACCGACAACCGTGAAAATTGGGATGGGAGCATCGTGTGACGCATGTCCGATAAGGACCGCACGCTCACTCAGTAACCAGGCAAAGTATTCGCCCGAGGAAGAAACCGAGCAATCCGTACACCGTAATTCCACCGGAACAACCGGCTTTGCAGGTAGCCAAGCCCCCGGCGGGACCACCGTCAATGACCAAGGAATTTGATGTTCTCCACTTCGGCGGCCACTTGGCGGAACGAGGAAAGAACGCCTTGTGGCATACGCCGTTTGCTTGCTTTTGTCTGCCCGGATCATCGGGTGCACTTCAAACACCCCAAGGAGTTCATGTTGTCAGAACAACTCGCCATCAACCTCGGTCTTTTCTCTGGCCTATGTGCTATCGCGTACGGGGCCTTGCTTATCCGTTGGGTGCTGAAGCAACCTGCCGGAAATCCACGCATGCAAGAGATCGCTCGTGCAATCCAGGAAGGTGCCATGGCCTTTCTGCGTCGTCAGTATTCGACGATCGCGGTCGTCGCCATCGTTCTCGCCGGCCTCATCGCGCTCGCTCCACCACTTGGCTGGCAAGCGTCTGTTGGATTTCTCATCGGCGCCGCGCTTTCGGGAGCGACCGGATTCATAGGCATGATCGTCTCGGTCCGCGCCAATGTACGCACTGCCGAGGCCGCGCGCCGCGGATTACCGCCGGCACTCTCGCTCGCATTTCGCGGCGGTGCGATTACCGGATTGCTCGTCGTCGGTCTCGGGATCATCGCCGTCAGCGGATATTACGCAATCGTTCAAAACCTCAATTCCGAGAATGAGGCCAAGTCGCTCTCCGCACTCATTGGCCTAGCATTCGGATGCTCATTGATTTCCGTCTTCGCACGTTTGGGCGGTGGAATCTTCACGAAGGCGGCCGACGTCGGCGCCGATCTCGTCGGAAAAGTTGAGGCCGGAATTCCTGAGGACGATCCGCGCAACCCGGCGGTTATCGCCGATAACGTCGGCGATAACGTCGGCGATTGCGCGGGAATGGCAGCCGATCTTTTCGAGACTTATGTTGTCACGACGATCGCCGCAATGCTGCTAGGTCATCTCGTCCTGCCGAATTTCCCCGGCGCCACAACCTTCCCGCTGATCCTTGGTGCAATATCCATTATCACCTCAATCATCGGAACCTTCTTTGTACGAATGAACAAAGATGCGCGCGGATCGATCATGGGCGCGCTTTATCGCGGATTAATCGTCGCGGCGGTGCTTGCCGGTGTCGCCTTTTACTTCGCGACGGCGCAAGAATTCGGCGGCGGTGCAACCTTGTCGAACGGAGAACCCATCGGTGCGCTTGGCATCTTTTTCTGTTCGCTGGTCGGTTTAGTCATCACGGGCTTGATAACCATTATCACGGAGTACTACACGGGGACGACGTTTCCACCAGTTCAGCACCTCGCCAAAGCCTCGACCACGGGTCACGCGACCAACATCATCGCGGGACTCGCCCTATCAATGCAAGCAACCGCCCTGCCCGCACTCGTGATCATCGCGGGCATTCTTGTCTCGCATGCCTTAGCCGGACTTTACGGCGTCGCGATCGCAGTCACGGCGATGCTTTCGATGGCAGGAATTATCGTCGCGATCGACTCGTTCGGCCCAATTACCGACAACGCGGGAGGCATTGCGGAAATGGCCGAACTGCCCGACGACGTGCGCCGGGTCACCGATCCCCTCGATGCCGTTGGAAATACCACCAAGGCCGTTACCAAAGGCTATGCGATCGGTTCTGCCGGTCTAGCTGCCGTCGTACTCTTCGCCTCATTCCT
>DASZHL010000091.1:0-8845 GCA_035937855.1 Vulcanimicrobiaceae bacterium | reverse complement strand
GTTAATCAGCAATCTATAGATGCATTGTCTAACGATCTGCGGCGGGGGGAAGAACTCGCTCAGTTGCGCACGAAGCTCCAGTCCACAGAAGCGGGACGGGAGGGGCTTGCGGAAGTCGATGAGTTACTGTCGTTGGTGGCCCCCATGCTCAAGTCCGGCAGTATCAAGTTTGATGCGTTTTTGGCGCGTGGCCTAAGCTATTACACGGGTAATATCTTTGAAATTGTTACTGAAAACAGCGGTCTAACCATCGCATCCGGCGGCCGGTACGACGATCTGATTGGTATGTTTACGAAGTCTTCTATTCCGGCCTGCGGTGGGTCCCTGGGGATTGACCGAATAATGGCCTTGATGCTTCAAGATGCTGATCCACACCTAGATTTCCCGAAAGTGTTGGTGACCGTTTGGGATTCATCTGCAGCCCCAGATGCTCTCAGGTTTGCAGCTATGCTGAGAGAATCCGATATAAGTACGGAAGTCTACGTTGGTAACGGTAACATAGGTCGCCAACTTAAATATGCGGCTGGTCGGAATATCCCGGTATGCATCATCCAAGGACCTGATGAAAAAATGCGTGATCGAATCCTCGTTAAGGATATGAAGTGTAAAATACAAATTGAATTATCACCGAACGATGTTGTAGCGCATATTCAAAAACTCGGAGATGTCGATACGCTTGCGAGCCATGCACTCCAGGCAGGATTTAGTGCTGGGTCCGCACGGAACGTGCCGGGCGAAACCGTGGAAAAGGCGCAGCGGGGAAATAATTTGCGATTACCTTAGCAGATTGTGGAAATGGCTTGAATATAGAGCGAGGCCGTCACCACTGACGACCTCGCTCTTTTTCACACACTCTTGAGACGAATTTCGTCTCAGCGGCATTACGCCACGTGCATCGGAGCCAGATCGCGGCTCTGTAACACCGTTCCAGGTGAGATGACGTGGCGCTTCATCCCGAGTGCTCCGGGATCGACTCCGAGCGCTAGGGCGACGAGCTGCGGTAAGTGGAACGTCGGGAGATCCGTTCGTCCCCAACGCGCAGCCGAGTCGGCCTGATAGCCGTCCAGCGCTAGATGACAGAGCGGGCAGGGCGTGAGGACCGCTTCGGCGCCTTTGTCCTTAGCCATGCGCATGTTCTGGCCGACCATGTTTGCTGCGATGCCGTCCTTTTCAAGCTGGACGTGGAAACCGCAGCAGCGCGTCTTTCCAGCGTAATCGATGGGCTCGCCGCCGAGTGCGGTGATGAGGTCTTCGAGCGAATGCGGATTGCGAGCCGACTCCCAGCCGTTGACCGACTCCGGACGGATGATATGGCAACCGTAGAACGGTGCGATCTTCATGCCGTTGAGCGGATTGACGACCATCGCGCTAAGCTTATCCAAGCCGATGTCATCAATCAACAACCACAGCAAGTGGCGGACCGTGACGTTGCCTTGGTATTTCGCTCCGAATTTCCCGAGGATGCCGTTGGCGTGCCGCATGCGCGTCTCATCCTCGAGCAGCTCTTTATTCGCGGCGCGCATGTGCCCGGTACAGGTCGAGCAAATGGTGATGACGTCGTCGAGGCCGAGTGCCTCCGCTTGAGCGTAGGTCCGCGCGTTGAGAACGCGAGCCACGTCGCGGTTGACGTCGTTGAGCACCGAAGCACCACAGCACGAGGCGGCGGTCAACTCAACCAGTTCAATACCGAGTTTTTCCGCGAGCAACAATGTCGAGTGCAAGAGTTCCGTACATGACTCTTTGGCGACGCAGCCGGGGAAGAACCCGTAGCGCTTGGTTTCCGCCGATTTCGTGCGGCGTTTGGCTGGGGCTTCCATCACGATAGCCATTATGAAACCGGAACCTCCATCTCATTGAAAATGGTGCGAATCTCGTCCACTTTGGGAACGGGCTTGAGGAAGAGCGGGGGAATCTTTCCACGGGACGCCATCCGTAAGCCCAGCGGCATGACCTTGAGTATTCCCTTGAAATTGAAGCGTCCCACCGTTCCGATGATGACTTCATTCTCGTTGAGCATGCCGCTTTGTTTGATGGTCTTGGAGACCACCAACGCATGGCGCGGGCCGGGAGCGTTCGTCTGGCCGAGTTCGATCGTCGCGCGTTTGGTATCGATGATGCGGTCGTGCGGTTCGACGCCCTTGGGACAATACGAGCACGCGTAGCAATGCGCGCAGAGCCAGAGGTAGTCGTCGGAGATCTGCGCGGCGCGTTCGGCGCGCTTGGAGTCGCGGACGTCCTCTATGAAGCGGTACGCGTACGAGATTGCGGCCGGGCCGGCGAACGCGGGGTCGACCGAGACGACCGGGCACAATGCGTAGCAGGTCGCGCACATGATGCAGTTGGCGACCGCGACGAGTTTCTTCATGTCCTCAGGAGAGACGCGCCGTTCGCGTTCATGATCGGAGTCTTTGTCGGCGGGCTGCAGAAACGGCTTGAGCCGCGAATACTTTTCCCAGAACGGGTCCATGTGGACGACCATGTCCTTCATGGGCTCGAAGTTGGGCATCGGGTCAACTTTGACGCGGCCGTTTTTGGCGATGTTCTTGACCGGCGTCTTGCAGGCAAGGCCCGTCACGCCTTCCATATTCATCGAGCACGATCCGCAGATCGCTGACCGACAAGAACGACGGAACGTGATCGAACCGTCACATTCCGCCTTAGCCTGTTCGAGAGCGTCGAGGACGGTGAAGCCCTCGGGAATGTCGAGACTGACATCCTGGCGGCGGGGTTCGGTGTCGACATTTTCGTCGTACCGAAAGAGATCGAGTGTGACTTGCATTAGTATGTTCTCACCGTTGGTTCCCAATTCGTCATGATGACGTTGCGAGAGTAATCAGGAGTCGGGTCGGAATTCGGCCCCGTGCGATGCATCAGCGTGTGCTTGAGCCACTCGTCGTCTTTTCGCTCGGGGAAGTCGGTACGAGCCTGAGCGCCGCGTGATTCCGTGCGGTTCAAGGCGCCGAGGATGATCGGCTGCGCGACCTCCATCAGGAATTCGGTTTCAAGCAAGGTGACCAAATCGGTGTTGAAGGTTCGTGACTTATCCATCGTGGTCATGGTCAGCGCCGCTTCGCGTGCCTGGCGCAAGGCATCAAGGCCCTTTCGCAGTTCGGCGTCATGACGGAAGATGAAGGCGTGGTCGCTCATCGCGTCGTTGATCATCTTGCGCACCAGGGAATGGCGAGCGCCTCCGCTGCGCGCCAGGATTCCAGCGATGCGTTCACGCTCGTTCTTGAGCGTGCGCTCAGAGGGGCGCACCTCGCCTACGGATTTGACATAGTTGACCGCGTGATTGGCGGAACGCGCTCCGAAAACGATGGTTTCAAGCAAGGAGTTTCCGCCGAGACGGTTCGCTCCGTGAACGCTCACGCAAGCGGCTTCCCCGGCGGCATAAACGCCGGGTATGCGCGTTGCTCCGAACTTGTCGGTTTCGATGCCGCCCATGGCATAGTGCATTCCGGGCAGAATCGGAATCGGCGTATCGATCGCGTCTTTTCCTGTGGCATCGAGGGCCAGCTCACGAATCTGCGGCAAACGTTCGAGGATTTTCTCGCGGCCGAGATGACGTAGATCGAGGAAGACGCAGCCGTCGACGCCGCGTCCTTCAAGGATCTCCGTCCATTCCGCGCGCGAGACGACGTCGCGGGAGGCGAGTTCGCCCTTATTCGGGGCGTACTTGAACATAAAGCGTTCGCCGTCTTTGTTTAACAGATAGGCGCCTTCTCCGCGGGCCGCCTCGGAAAGCAGGACCCCGTTCTCTTTTAAGGAGGTCGGATGGAACTGGACGAATTCCATGTCCATCAAGGGGATGCCGGCGCGATAGGCAATCGCCATACCGTCGCCGGTTGAGGCATAGCCGTTGGTGGTCTTTCGATAAACCCGGCCGAGTCCGCCGGTGGCGAAGATCGTCGCTTTGGCGTTGATGAGGTCGAGATCTCCCGTGCGCATGTTATATGCGACGACGCCGGTGCCGACGCCGTCCTCGACACAGAGTGCCGTGGCGAAAAACTCCTCATAGACCTTCACGCCGAAGCGCTCGAGTTGCTCCCACAGCGTATGCAAGATGACGAGGCCCGTCACGTCCGCCGAGTAGCAGGTGCGGGGCATGCCCGCTCCGCCGAAGGGGCGTTGGGCGATGCGACCGTCGGGCAAACGTGAGAAGATGCAACCACGGTGTTCCAGCCAGACGATCTGGCGGGGAGCATCCTCGGCCATCGCCTCGATCGCATCCTGGTCGCCGAGGTAGTCCGAGCCCTTTACGGTATCGAAGGCATGGTTGGCGGGAGTGTCCTCCTCGCGATTACCGAGCGCTGCATTGATGCCGCCTTGGGCCGCGCCGGAGTGGCTACGGACCGGGTGCAGTTTTGAAACAATGGCTACGTCCGCACCGTGCTCGGCGGCTTCAACCGCCGCGCGCATTCCGGCCAGACCTCCGCCGATCACCACGACGTCGTGCTTGATCAAGCGATCATCCCTTTCTCATGTTCATTGTGAAAATCGTCTTCTTAATCATGGTAGACCACTCGGCGGTCCATCCACACGACCTTCGTCGCACATCCAATTCCGGGATCATCGAACAAATGTTCGATGATCCCCTTGGCGACGGGAGTAACGGCGTGATGGAACTACGAGGAGTTTCCGTCCTGTACATTCATTTCATTCGGGAGGTGCAATGGAGCCACTACCGCTCTTAGGCGATTTTATGACGTCTTTTGAAGAGACGAGGGTTCGTCTCCGGCTTGCCGCAGAAGACGCTCGACGGTTGCTACTTTCTCAGCGGTCTGATGCAGATCGATCGTTCGGGCCGCCATCAGCCGTTCCAACTCCGCCACTCGCTCCTCAAGCGTCTTTGGGAGAGGGAGGGTTTTTCCCGGAGAGTCGGCGGAGATTGCGAACGCGGACCTGCCGAGGATCTCGTCGAGCGGCATCTGGAACACTACGGAAAGTGCAACGATGGTTTCCAAGGACGGAAGAAACTCGCCGTTCTCGATACGGGAGACCGTTTTGACATCGACATTGAGTGCCTTGGCTAATTTCACTTGGGAGAGATTCCGCCGCAAGCGAAGGTCGCGAATCGTGCGACCGACCGCTTCGGAGTTCAAGACGCGGGGACTCGGCTTGGCCGACTCGCTTCGCATGCCCAAGCCTTCGGATGGAGCGGTCACGGACGCCTACGGCTCTCGCGTCTTGACATATGGGCAATTGTGTCTATAAATATGGTCATGATTGTCCTTATCGGTTCGCTGACGCCATTTGATCAGGGGGAGTTCACCAATGTCTGAGTTGCCCGCCGCGGAGGTCGCGCGCCTCGAGCTCGTTCGTGCTGTCGCTCACTCCTCCAAGGAGACTCTTCGAATCGTCTTGTCGGAATTGGGCGACGATCGTCTCCAGGTGATTGCGAGCCTGGCATATGCCGAGCTCGATCAGCGAGATTGGCGACGTTTTGCCGCGGTAGAAGCCTAGCGAGCTACATGGGAGGTGCCTATACCGGCAACCACTCTTTCGATCGGGGAAACAGGCTTCTGCGCAGTTTCCGGTCAAAGACGGAGGAGGGCGTCCCATGGGATGCCCTCCTCCGTCTTCGGACAATCACTCTTCGAGTTCCATGAACGCCGATAGAAGTTCCGACCCCTTCGTCCATCTCCACGTCCATAGCGAGTATTCTCTTCTCGACGGCGCATGCCGGATCGACGCACTTTGTCGTTGTTCGGCGGAGCAAGGTGCTCCCGGCGTCGCGCTGACCGATCACGGCGTCATGTTCGGCTCCATGGAGTTTTACTATGCGGCGCGTGAGCATAAGCTGGTACCCATCGTCGGATGCGAGGCATACATTGCGCCGCGCGGCCGCTTCGATCGGACGGTGCGCGACGAAGCCCACGTCACGCTGCTTGCCGCCGACCTGATCGGCTACCGCAATCTCGTTGCCCTCATCTCGAAAGGCTTTCTCGAAGGGTATTACTACAAGCCGCGTATCGACCTCGACCTGCTCGCCAAGCATCACGACGGATTGATCGTGCTCTCAGGCTGCATGTCGGGTCTGGTGGCCCAGCCGATCTTGCGCAATGACTACGCCGAGGCCAAGCGCGCCGCCAAGACCTTCCACGACATTTTCGGGGATCGCTTCTACATCGAGATCATGCGTCACGGCATTCCAGAGCAAGACGTCGTGAATGACGGTCTCATCAAGCTCGCGCGTGAGATGAATTTTCCGCTAGTTGCGACCAACGATTCGCATTACCTCGTGCGCGAGGACGCCCCGGCGCACGACGTCTTGCTCTGCATCGGAACGGGTAAGACCGTCGCGGATACCGGACGCCTGAAATTCATGACGCAGGAATTCTTCGTCAAGAACGCTCAGGATATGCGACACCTATTCGCCGATGTGCCCGATGCCTGCGACAATACGTTAGAAATCGTCAAGCGTATCGATTTTCAGCTTCCCGAAAAGCGCTTCAACATCCCGATATATCCTGTTCCTCAGGAACAGAAGGCGCTTGAGCCGGAAGCGTACTTGCAGCTCATTTGTGAGGAGGGCTTGCGAGCGCGCTACGGTGAGGAGCGTTTGGCGAGCGACCCGAGTTTGAAGGAGCGGCTCGACTATGAGCTCTCGGTCATCAATTCGATGGGTTTCGCCTCGTATTTCCTCATTGTGTGGGATTTCATAAAATTCGCGCGCGATCGTGATATTCCGGTCGGACCAGGACGAGGTTCCGCGGTCGGCTCGATCGCCTCGTATTGTTTGCGCATCACGGATCTTGATCCCATCAAATACGGCTTGATCTTCGAGCGCTTTCTCAACCCCGATCGTATCTCGATGCCGGATATCGATACCGATTTCTGTGTCGAGCGGCGCGACGAAGTCATCGAGTACGTCACCGAGAAATACGGGAAAGATCGCGTCGCGCAGATCGTGACTTTCGGGACGATGGCGGCGCGCGCGGCGATCCGCGATGCCGGTAGAGCGCTTGCGGTTCCGTTGAGCGATGTTGATCGCGTTGCGAAATTGATTCCGTCGGGACCGGGCGGCTTGAGTATTCAGCAGGCGCTCGCGAGTATTCCCGAGCTTAAGAATCTCTCTGACGGTTCGCCCCAAGTGCGGCGCTTGCTTGAGACGGCATCGTCGATCGAAGGATTAGCGCGTCATGCCTCGACGCACGCGGCCGGCGTCGTTATCTCCAATGAGCCTTTGATCGAGCTGACACCGCTCGTCAAGCTCGGCGACGATGACGTCAACACGCAATACGACATGGGTTGGGTCGAGCGCATCGGCCTTGTGAAGATGGACATCCTCGGTCTTCGCAATCTCACGGTGATGAAGAAGGCCGAGGACGAGATTCGGCGCACGGTCAGTCCGGATTTCGATCTCTCGAAGATCCCCGACGACGATCGCGCGACCTTCGAAATGCTCGGACGCGGTGAGACGACCGGCATTTTTCAATTGGAATCCGACGGAATGCGACGCCTCGGCATGGATCTGAAGCCTTCGCGTATCGAAGACATCATTGCGATCGTCGCGTTGTACCGGCCCGGTCCGATGGACTGGATTCCGCAATACATCAGCAATAGACATGGGCGCACCAAAGCGAAGTACGTGCATCCGATGCTTGAGTCGATTCTCTCGGAGACCTATGGGATCGCGCTGTATCAGGAACAGGTGATGCAGATCGCGCGAAACGTCGCGGGGTTCACGATGGGCCAGGGCGACGAACTGCGTAAAGTCATGGGGAAAAAACAGAAAGAGAAGATCCCCGTCTATAAGGAGAAATTCGTCAAGGGCGCTGGAGAACACGGCATTGAACCCAAAGTCGCGGAGGAGATCTTCGCCTTCATTGAACCGTTCGCAGGGTATGGGTTCAATAAATCGCATGCCGCCGCTTATGCGTGGATCGCGTACCAGACCGCATATCTCAAGGCGAATTACACAATTCAATATCTCGCGGCGCTGATGGGTTCGGTGCGCGACAAGACCGACAAGCTCGTCGAATATATTGACGAAGCGAAGAAGCTGCGCATCACCGTGCTGCCGCCCGACATCAATGCGTCGGGAACGGATTTCACGGTCGTCGGCGACGAGATTCGTTTCGGCCTCGCCGCCGTCAAGGGCGTCGGGGAGAGTGCGGTCAAGGTGATTCTAGCGGCGCGCGAAAGTGGCCCGTTCACGGATCTCTTCGATTTCGCCTCGCGTGTCGATCCGCGTCACGTCAACCGGCGTGCGTTGGAATGCTTGGTGAAATGCGGAGCGTTCGATCGTCTTGGCGCCAATCGCGCCCAATTCTTAGCGGGTCTTGATTTGGCGCTTGACGTCGCGGCCGGAGCGATACGCGAGCGCGAGCTCGGTCAGGCTTCGTTATTCGGCGGATTCGAGAACGTGCAGCGCCAACTCGCTCCGGTGCTTCCCAAACTCGCCGCTCCGCCCATGTCCGAACAGCTTGCATGGGAGAAGGAAACGCTCGGCTTGTTCGTTTCCGGACATCCGCTCGCCGATGTCGCTCCCGCGCTTTTGCGCGCCGGAGCGATCCCCATTCGTGAACTTCGTGAACACGCCGATGACGAGATCGTCAAAATTGGCGGTCTCGTTGTCGCGGTTCGACGCACGATGACGAAGGCGCAGACGCAGATGCTCATAGCGACGCTCGAAGACACCGGCGCGAGCGTTGAGGTGATCGTCTTTCCCAAACTCTACCAGCAATTACAGAGTATCTTCGTCGAGGATCGCATTCTGCTCGTGAAAGGGAGGGTGAGTTTGCGTGAGCGACGTGGTGCGATGCCCGGCGAGGATGCACCGCTCGAAGTTTCCGTCTATGCGCAAGAGGTTTCACCATTCGAACGATCCGAGCGGCGCGAG
>DASZHL010000090.1:0-36212 GCA_035937855.1 Vulcanimicrobiaceae bacterium | reverse complement strand
TTTAGGGTATACTTTCGCGAACACCTCTTTCATGAGGCACTCGCTTGTCGAATTTCAACAGGGACGAATCAATGCAAGCCTCCGAGCCATTAGAGAACCAACCAGACCCTCTCCTCGCAGTAAAAGAAGATCAATTCGTTGGGATTTTAAGAGACGCCAAGACCCTACCGCTCGAAGATCTCCCGTTTATCGTCACGCGAGAGAACATCGAAATTATTCCGGCTTTGTCCACACTGTCCAGACAAATGGACGCCTTCATGGCAATGTTTGATCTCATCGAGAGAGAATCTCCCGATAGCGCCGGAGAAGATCTCCGGCTTCTTTTGAATTGCATGCAGGAATTCGGCGCTGAGCCGGCACGCGTCGACGTGTTCGACGAAACATTCAAACGAGCACGAACGCGTCCTCGGCGCCCTTTCGAAGAAGATCGTTTTGCGGATGTTCGGATGCTCATCCGCATCAATCCCTGGAAATCCAAAGAGTACTGGGGATCCCAACAACAACAGCAAACACGGAAAGATCTCATCGATCTCACAACGAATCTTGATCTTGATCCCTTGCGGCAGGAGGAACTAACGAGAGACCTTTTCCCTGAGCTTTATCAAACAATGGAACCCTCCCTCTTGTTCGATATGTTTGATCAGCGGCTCGCATACGCACGTGAACTCCCTGCCGATAGCCGCAACTGTGCAGTTCTGGAAGCCGTCACGGGCGCGGAACATCTCCCCGAAGGACCAGACCGGCTTGCTAGATACAAAACGATATTGCATGAAGTCATGCCAGACTTTTCAACCTATATACAATGCGTAATCGTAGAAAGACTCTCTCGAGCCAGTCTCATGCGTCTTCAATCTCGAGTCAAAGGCCTCGATGAAGTCCTCGAATTCGATGAAGTCAGCTCCGCTGCGGAGAAATTGCCCCCCAACCTCGAAATTGCCAGAAACCTTCTTCTGAGCGCGTCCAATCTCCAAGAACACCCAGGAGACCCGATCGCCAGATCGAGGCGCGCTCTTGACCTCGCAAGCAAAATTCCCCCCGAAGAACTTTCTCCAGAAATTATTTATCCGGTTCACAACGCCGCTCGTCTTTTTACTAAGACAGAGCGCATTTCGACGCTTCGTTCGTGGACTGATCGCTCAAGCCGTATGAAACCGAAAGATCGTCCCAAAGCGGTTGTAAACCTTCTTGCTGCGGCTGTCGATATATCCCCGATTCTTGATGAAAAGCACTACATAGATATATGGTCATTGGCATCCACGCTATCGCACGCTGACCGTATGGAAGTCAAGTTGAACATACACGACCCGGCTAATATCGGCGTCGTTTATCCATCAACGTACAACCAAGAAAATGAACCGGCCTTACGTCGCGCGGCATATAGAGTTTCCGTCCTTCCACTACCCTACCCCAAACCATCTTCGGATGCTTATGTGGTGGATAATACGCTCCGGGCGATCGTTCAGAGTATACGTGAAAACTCGAAACGCCCAATACCGGAGAAAAGAAATTGGTGAAAATAGAGCGAGGGAAATCGGATTGGGGTTTAATAAGGGGCACGGCCGCCATGTTTTTCGCGGCAAAGTTTTTCTATCTTTTCCGCGAGGCGTCGCCCGTCCATCCCGCCATACTGTCTCAAGGCTTTGGTGATCGCCAATGCGCTACCAAGGGTGGGCGTCTCGCGGTGCCGCATGTTCCAAAGCGCAACCGGGCCGTACTCCGCAAAAGCGCGATGATAGAGGCTTGCGATATCCTCCGGTTCGGGGGTCTCGTCTTTGGGTGTCTTATCGTCCATCGTTCTTATTTCCAGATGAGCAGTTTTACAAACGCGAAATTGCGCGCGCTGACGCCGGCTATGAAGCTTGTCCCCTTCTATTGATAACGTTTGACGGCTTCGTCTCGTGTGAGAATTACGCCGTTGTTTTTTCAAAGGCGTAGGCTGCGGTCTTCGGGTCCGGTCCGTACTGATTATCGCCGGGCTGTCCGTCCGTTGCGTGCAGAATGATGAGCCAGATCGGGCCGATGATCGGCACGAGTCCTATGAACACCCACCAGCCGCTCTTGCCGATATCATGAAGCCTCCGAACATTCACGGCAATGGCCGGGACGATCATTGCGACGATATACAAGACATAAACTATCGCAGCAAACGACCCAATTTGACCCGGTTGCTGTTCCGTTCCACCGAGTGCTCCGATGAACATTAGGACCAAAAGTACCAGGAAATTCGTGAGGGCGAAGTACCAGTACTCGCGCCTGCGGGCGCGTCCGCTAAACACAGCATATTTCCGAAATGCGGTCACGTAATACTCAAGCATTTTACCCTTTCCACAGTTGCCGAAGGCACAACGACGCGAAACGCCGGCCGTCTAGTAACCGCCGGTCACATCTCGTATTTTCGATTAACGTCCAGACATTTCCTTGCCTTTTCCCTGTTCTTCACTCTACCTTGGAATGGGGACATTTCAAACCGAGTTTGACCGCCCGTTGAAGGAGCGTCACCGATGAGGGCTTTCACCTCGTGGGAGCGAGTAAGCGTATACTCGACAATCGAACAAATGTTCGATGCAATCGACTCCTATGAGCCGTCCATCGTCCATCAGTCGTCGTGCCGCCTTCGAGCAAATCCGCGGCCATGTTTTTCGCGGCAAAGTTTTTCTATCTTTTCCGCAGGGCGTCGCCCGTCCATTCCGCCATACTGTCTGAAGGCTTTGGTAATCGCCAATTCACTACCAGGGATATGGCCTCGCCCGGCTGCCTTTTCAAAGCGGTCAAATGCGTGGACTACGAACCTCTTGTATTAGCGGAACCTTTGTATTGCGGTACACTTCATCTATCGACACCCCATGCTCGCCCAGGGTAGGAAGAATCAACCGTTCCAGCGGTGCGGGCGGTGTTAAAAAATTGCCGTCTGGAAGACGCTCATAGAGCCGCATGGACCGCAGCCGCGAGTCTATCAAGACGTAGTGTGTTAGTTCTTCGATCGACTGGTACCCGAAGAGTTTACGGTTGTTGTCATCAGCCATTGTCGATGGCGATAGAATCTCGATTACGAGCCACGGATGTTCAATGATAGCTTCGTCGTCATCAGGCTGATCTAGGTCACGTTTATCACAGGTGACGACGAAGTCGGGAATCGTACGATACCCAATCTTCGTAATGACCTTAGCACCGTTTGCAAAAAAATCGCACCCATTGGATCGAACAATTGGGCCGAGCGTCATAATGAGATTTCCAGCGATTTTCTCATGGCCCTTCGACGGGCGGGTACGTACGCTGGCAAAGCCATCAATGTACTCCAATGGTTCTGTCGATATGGCTTCAAGCTTGAGGTACTCCTCAAGCGTCAAGCGGTGATCGGGCAATTCAAGGTGGCGGTGATCGGGCAACTCCATGCTGGTATTATACCTCAAGAGCAGTGAAGGTGGAAGTGATCCTGGGAGGCGCACCTAAGTACGACCCTGCCGTCTCGTTGCGATATCCTCCTAGGATAAGCTTTTTCCCGACATCGCCTAGATCACGGTGTGCAAGTCGCATCAGCATAATGTAAGCGCAGGCTCGACAATCGAACAAATGTTCGATATAATCGACTCCTATGAGCCGTCCATCGTCCATCAGCCGCCATGCCGCCTTCGAGCAAATCCGCCCTGAGTTCGGCTGATGCGCCCTCGTGCGCGATATGCGGAATTGCATGCGTGGTCGAATTTCACGTTTCTTAGCGGAGCCGCGCATCCCGAGGAACTCGCCGTTCACGGCGCTGAACTCGGGCTCCAGGTGCTTGCCCTCACGGATCGCGGCGGATTGTACGGTGCGGTGCGCTTCTCGAAAGCAGCACGTGAGCAGGGACTCGCCGCAATCATCGGCGCGGAACTCGCGCTCGACGACGGGACGCCGCTCGTCCTACTAGCCGTCGACGCCGACGGATACGCGCGGCTCGTCGAATTGATTTCGCGCACACAACTCGACGCCGTCGGCATCCTTGCCGCCGCACGTCTTAGCGCGCGGCCCAATCACCTCGTTTGCAGCGTTGCCGGGTTGGTCGTGACGCGACAACGACCGGGAACCGCCAAGGGCTTCGTGTTTCTCACCCTTGAGGATGAGACAGGACTCGTCAACGTCATCGTCAACCCGCAGACATACGAACGGTATCGCCGCGTGATTCGGCAATCAGCGGCGCTTATCGTCGACGGCGTGCTCCAGCAAGAAGACGGCGTCGTTCACGTGATCGCGCGGAAGTGCCGTTCGCTCGACCTCGACGGTCTCGCAGACGGCGTTCGCGCACGGAATTTTCATTAACCCGAGAGCCTTACGAAGGATCAAGTCTTCCAGGAACCCATTCAACACGCGCGATAAGCGCGCTTACTGTTGCCAGAGCGTCCGTAAAATCGGCGTTTTCTCCGTAAACCATATTTTCCTGAAACGCTTCATATTGCGAACGGTAAAGGGGATCATGCAAAAGCGCTTCCATTGCCTTATGCGTTTCTTTCATAGGATCATCGCGATACGCGGGATATTGACGCGCAAAAGTTTCCGCATCATGGCGCATGATGTTTCGCGCTAAATCGGCAACAACCGCCGCATCGTAATGCTGTCGGATGATATGCAGGTCGTAAATATGACGTACAAGCGACGGATCATAGTCGCGGCTTAGCCCTGCAATCTGCATCGCGATACGGCGGGTCAAGGCTACGAGTTTTTCAGCGGCGGTTTCGGCGATCGCTACACATTCGATGCGTGCAACTTCCGGCACACGCTTGAACGCTTCGGCGACGAAGGAGGATACGGGGAGCGGCACGGCATCATAACGGAGCGGTGCATAGGTTAGTTCCAACTGAATCATCGGGCGTAGCCCTGCGGCGTCGAGCGCCGCTCCTTCATAAGGAAGATGATAAAGCATGTAGCGGCGTTCGTTTCGCGTATGCGGCATGGACGCATCAAGCGTAAACCCTTCTGCGACAAGGGCACGCGAAACGTCATCCCGGAGCTCGCCGAGCCGACGATGCAACGCCGATTTGCCCACGGGCACATTGGCAACCGGCATCACCTTGAAATCAATGTCTTCGGACATGCGCCGGATCAGTTTATGCGCGCGGGCGAGCGCCGTACCGCCCCCGAACACGAGACGCAGCGGCGCCACATCAAGTCCGGCGAGCACGCGGAGGACCCGCAGAACATGCTGGTCTTTTTCCACGAGCGTAACTCGGGGAAGATTGAAAAAGTCACGTACTTCGAGCAGTTCCTGCGTATTGTCAGTGTTCAATGCGAAGCTCCGTATTACGGAGCGCGAGTTTGCGGCGGAAACGCCCCTTGATGCGTATCACGGCGTTCGCCGGGACCTGCGTCGTACGCCCTTCATTATAGGCTTTTTCCGCAGCGGTTATATCCCAGGGAATACCCAGTTTATCCAATGTCTGCCGGGCGGCTGCGATGAACCCGCCCGCGCCGGCAAGTACCGGCTCGCCGGTGAGGCGAGAAACGAACGCTTTGCCGTATACGCCGTAGCCCAGGCGGACGAGGCGCTTCTCGCGGACAAGCTCGCGTAAGCCGCGCAAAACCTGGTCTTCCCCGCCGAGATCGCGGAATTCGCGAGGCAGAAAAATATTCTCTTTGGCGCGTTCGATGCGCTTGGCTATCCGTTCACGAAGCGAAAGGCGTAACATACGAGAACTCCAGCGATTGCCAAAACCCGACAATCAACATACGCCAAAACCCGACAATCGTCAAGAGCCGGACGGGAGAAAGCGTCCGCCCGGCCGGTGCCGTTCCCACATGACGCCCACAAACTCTCCTGGAGGGGCCTCGCCGACCAGAACTTTTCTTAACTTACTTGAGGCGGGCGAACGTAAGGTCGGCTTCGTAGCGAGAAACAATACCATCCAGATTTAGGCGCGAGGTGGAGATGAGCCGTATCGCTTAGTGAGTAGCGAGCCATGCTCTCGCGTCTCCATCTCCGTTGGCAGCGGCTTTCAGCATCCAGGAACGTGCCTCGGCGGAGTCTCGGGCGACGCCGTGGCCGTTCTCGTAGAGCATGCCGATGTTATATTGAGCAATTTCGTCGTTCTGGCCCGTTGGAGAACCGCAACCCAATGTGAAGCATATCTTCAACATATCGTTCGATGAGCCGGAGGTTCCCGAAAAACGGCCCGTTCATTTGGAACTTACATATCTGAGCAAACTTATCAAGTGGGTTCTCTGGATGGCAGAACGCGAAATAACGTGGGCTTAATGTGGCTTCGTGTTTCTCACCCTTGAGGATGAGACCGGACTCGTCAACGTCATCGTCAACCCGCAGACGTACGAACGATATCGCCGCGTTATTCGTCAATCATCGGCGCTTATCGTCGACGGCGTGCTTCAGCGAGAAGACGGCGTCGTTCACGTGATCGCGCGGAAGTGCCGTCCGCTCGACCTCGACGGTATCGCGGACGGAGTTCGCGCACGGAATTTTCACTGAATTGCTACAGAGAAGAGCGGCCCGCGCGGCACCTCGATATTAGTGGCGGCGGCCCTCACCGCCGCCGTGGCGCTCGCCTCCATAACCACCTCGGTAGCCGCCATAGCCACCTCGGTAACCCCCATGGTCGCCTCGGTAACCCCCATCGCCTCTTCGGTAACCCCCATAGTAGCCGCCGCCATATCCCCATCCTCCGATGAACACAGGCGGAGCGGCATAGTAGCCTTGATCAAAACACGGGGTATACCCATATCCGGGAACAAAGCACTGGGGCGGCCCAGGAGGGCCGTATCCCGGACCATATCCATATCCGGGAGCGCCCACCACGACCGGCGGCACTTCAAAGAAGACGTTAACCCCCGCCGAGGCAGTTTCCGGGGCGGCAAACACGGTGATCGCCGCAACGACGGCCCCGGCTTTGATGAGATTATTACGTGTTCCGTCAGGTGAATCAGACATGAAGAGCCTCGCTTGTAACAGATGGTAGCTTATCGCCCTGGTGCCTCGCCCATTCGATCCCGAAGATCCACCCTCCTTATTCCGGATACCGCGTCGCAGACGGAGTTCGCGCGCGGAATTTACCTTAGCGGAACACGCGTCGAGAAGATCAAACCCAGCCTCGAATGGAAATCGACATCGCAGCGAGCAACGGCAATACCGCTTCGGCCCGCGCCCTCATGGTCCTCGGGACGGCTTCCCATGCCGGAAAGTCGCTGCTCGTCGCGGCCTTGTGTCGCATCTTCGCGCAGGACGGCTTGCGCGTCGCGCCGTTCAAAGCGCAGAACATGTCGCTCGCATCAGCGGCCACCCCCGAAGGACACGAAATTGGGCGCGCTCAAGCGATGCAAGCCGAGGCCGCCGGTATCCCCGCGTCCGTTGATATGAACCCGGTTCTCTTAAAGCCGACGAGCGACCGCCGCTCGCAAGTCGTCGTCCTCGGGAAAATTTGGCAAACACTCGACGCGCGTGAGTACCACGGCGGATGTCGAGAAGAACTCTTCCCGATCGTGAAAGCCGCGTTCGCCCGCCTCGCGCACGCCTATGATATGGTCGTACTTGAAGGCGCCGGATCGCCTGCGGAGATCAATCTCGCGGCAGGCGACATCGTGAACCTGCGCATGGCACAAGCCGCAGAAGCCCCCTGCATCCTCGTCGGCGACATCGACCGCGGCGGAGTTTTTGCCGCACTCGTCGGCACGCTGGAGTTGCTCTCACCCGAAGACCGCCGACGCATCAGAGGTTTTATCATAAATAAATTTCGCGGCGACGTGTCTTTACTGACGTCGGGAATCACGATGATAGAGGAGCGCTTGGGCATTCCGTGCCTGGGAGTCGTACCTTATCTTCGCGATCTTCGCATCGATGAGGAAGACTCGGTCGGACATCAAGCGCATCCCCGCAATTTTTCTCGCGGAAACTCCGGCGCCGATCGCCCGCTACGCATCGCAGTGATCGACTTCCCGACATTAGCGAACGCGACCGATTTCGATGCGCTCGCGGCGGAACCGTCCGTGGAACTGATCTTCACGGATAATGCATCCGCCGTAGCGCAAGCCGACGTCGTGATTCTTCCCGGAAGCAAATCGACGCTCGCGGATCTCGCATGGCTGCGCGCACAACAGCTCGACCGCGCAATTCTCGAACGACGATCCACACAATGCGTCGTCGGAATTTGCGGCGGATTCCAGATGCTCGGCACACGAATCACCGATCCGCTCGGTATCGAGGGTGGAGGAGACGCCGAGGGTTTGGCTCTGCTCAATGTCGCGACGGAACTCGGCGCGTTGAAAATCACGATTCCTGTGACGGGCCGTCTCGCCGGAACCTCGCTCTTGGGCATACCCAGCCCCGAAGAATACATCGACATCGCCGGATATGAGATTCATGTCGGAACAAGTACGCGCGGGCCTGACACCCCTTCATTCGCGGAAGTCGTACGCACCGACGGAACGCCGGTCAGCGACGGAGCACGGAATGCAAGCGGCGATGTTTTCGGAACATACATCCACGGGATGTTTGCCGGCGATCGATTTCGCCAAGCATTTCTCGCAAGCGCACGGATACGCAGCGGCCTTCCCGCGACGCAATCCTTCACGGGTTACGAAGCCGATCGTAAACAGCAATATGATCGTCTCGCCGACACGGTTCGCGAAGCACTCGATCTCGATGCGATCCGCCGCATCGCGGGAATCTCCGCGCCGATGCCGGCTTGATGGAGCGGGAGAGGCTTCTTCTACTCGCGCTTGCCGTCGACGTCGCGATCGGAGACCCGGCCGTGCTGCCGCATCCGGTTCGTGCCATCGGTCGCGCCGTTGAATTTGGAGAACCACTTTCACGCCGCTGCTTTCCCGCGACTCCCTGGGGAGAACGATGTGCCGGAGCAGCTCTCACGATCGCCATCGTCGGCGGAACTTGGTTGGGTACACGCCTCCTGCTGCGAACGACCTATCGTTTGGACGCACGCATTGGAGGTTTTATCGACGGAAGCCTCGCGGCGTCATCGCTGGCAACCCGAAGTCTTCTTGAGCATATCCAAGCCGTACGCACACCGCTTGAACGCGGAGATTACGCGGAGGCGCGCGCGCAAGTCGCCAAAATCGTCGGACGCGACACCGCCCAGCTCAATGCTTCCGAAATCTCGCGTGCGACGATCGAGACGCTCGCCGAATCGACCTGCGACGGAATCATCGCTCCGCTCTTCTTCCTCGCGCTCGGCGGCACGCCGCTGGCGCTCGCGTTCAAGGCCGTCAATACGCTGGATTCAATGATCGCTCATCGCAATGAAAGATATCGCGATTTCGGTTTCGCTGCGGCGAAACTCGATGACGCCGCGAATTTTCTTCCCGCTCGGATTTCGGCACTAATGATTACCCTCGCGGCCGAACTCCTGAGTGAGCGAGCATCGGAAGCCCGCCGAATTCGACGACGCGACGCCGCACTCCACCCCAGTCCCAATTCGGGCCAAAGCGAAGCGGCAATGGCGGGAGCACTCGGCGTGCGGCTCGGGGGAACCAACGCGTACGACGGAATTTCAGAACACCGCGCAATCCTCGGAGCCGACTATCCACCACCGTCCCCCGCGCACATCGCTCAAGCGGTTAACCATACGCTGATCGCGACGGTTCTGAGCGCAATCGCCGCCGTCGGACTCGCGTTCATCACCCGGCGAAGATTGTAATTCATTTCCCAGGGACGGGCTCATCTCGTTCCGAAGGCGCCCGGGCGTATGGTATTCGATCCGCGCTTCTGTCTTTTCGTTCCCGGCGATCGATCCGAGCGCTTCGCGAAAGCAATCAACAGCGAAGCGACCGCCGCTATTCTCGATCTCGAAGACGCAGTTGCCCCGGAACGCAAAGCCTTTGCACGCGAGCAGGTTAGCACGTTTCTCGAAACCGCCAAAGACATCACGCGCATCGCCGTACGGATCAATGCCGTTGGAACGCCCTGGCATGAGGCCGATCTCGCCGCCTTACGCGGACGGACGATCGGCGCCGCCGTCCTTCCCAAAGCCGACGACCCAAGCGCGATCACGCGAATCGCTCGCCTTCTTGGAACACTACCAATCGTTGCCTTGATCGAATCGGCACGCGGTATGGTCACATGTGAAGCGATCGCAGCGCAGGTCGACGTCATCGCACTCGCGTTCGGTCCGTACGATCTCGCCGCCGATCTCGGCGGCACGGCGGAATGGGAATCCATGCTTCCCCATCGCGCTCGCATGCTGGTCGCAGCGCGCGCCGCAGGCATCCTCGCAATCGATGGACCATGCACGGATATCCGCCGTCCCGCAACCGTATATGCCGAGGCGCTCGCAGCCGCCGCACTCGGATATGACGGCAAGTTCTTGATTCACCCCGATCAAATCGCGGCCGTTTTTCCCGCATTTCATCCGAACGTTGCGGATATCGCCCATGCAAGACGCGTCCTCGAAGTCGCCGCGCGTGGAATTCCGGCCACCCTCGACGGTGCGATGATCGACGCACCCCACGTCGCCGCCGCCGAACGTCTTCTTCGTCGAGTCATCGTTGCGGAAAATGAGCATCGCCGAGACGTGTCCTGAGTAATCCTAAGGATCTTTCCTTGCCTCGTGATGTGTTGCCGCTGCCCCAACACGGTGGTATCGCCGGTGCATATGAAGCATTTGGCAACATCCTACGAAATACCGCAGCCATTGCGAATCAGGTTTCCAGATTGAAGGATCCGGTTTCCGGATTGAATCGGATCGACGCCGGACCGCTCTTCGGCGCCGGCTACCCCGCGCCGGCACCGCAACGCGGCGGTGCGATTTCGAGAACGATCGACGATGGACGCCGACAAAAAGGAGGCACGCCCGAGACACTTTTGACCAATCCGATGACTCAGAGCTTCGTATGCACGACGCTACAAAATATCGATACCAATCTTCGCACCCTCCAGGTGTGGCTCCTTAATGCCGACAAAGATTCGCCCAAGACGAGTCTCGGGCAGAATCAGCAAGAGGATTTGTCCATTTCCAAAACTATCGACCAAATGAAGATGATTGGAGGGAAACCCGACGCCACTTTCTGGGACCGGGTCTGGAAAGATATGGTCCACAAGGTTCCGAAAATCGCCGAGCACACCGCTAAAATCGCACCCTTCTTCGAGGTCTACCGCAGGGAGCATGATCACGCTCCACGAGAACACACTCCGCACGAACGCTCTCCCTCTCCACAAGGACGCTACCCAACCGGAACCGCAAAACGAGACGTTCGTACAGGGTGGGGAAGATAATGCGGCTTCGCAGGATGTACTTTTCGCGGGATATACTTATGGAGCCGAAACGAACCCGCGAGGTAAAAACATCATCTTTGTGGGGACGGCGACGCCGACGGAATCGTTCATGGCGCGCTGAATGGTCTTTTCCCTCTTAGGAGGGTCCGTGTCCGCGTTTGTAGACCATGAAGGTTCGCTCGTAGGAGATGACGACTTCTTCGCGTTGATTCGTACCGACGGATCGGGCGGTCACAATGCCGACGTCGTGACGCGACTGCGACTCTCGCTTCTTGAGAATTTCACTATGGGCACGGATCGTGTCGCCGATGAAGACGGGACTCGGCAAGACGACGTCCGTCCATCCCAAGTTCGCCATGACGTGCATGCTCAAATCGGTCACCGATTGGCCGACGACCAACGAGAGCGTAAAGCAACTATTGACGAGAATTCGCCCGAATTCGGTCTTCTTGGCATATTCAGCATCGAAGTGAATTGGGTTCGTGTTCATCGTAAGCATCGTGAAGAGCGTGTTGTCGCTCTCCGTCACGGTTCGTGCGAGCGGGTGACGGTACACGTCGCCGATTTCGAAATCCTCGTAATACCGACCCTGCCAACCGGGCTTTTCCATACTCTCACCCCGCAAATGTACGGCGGCTTGCAGATTGTTACAATTCCTCACCGTACCAAGCTGCAAACCACTCGTCCAGGTGAATTATGCTTTTTCGCTATTGATCATCCACTTAATCCCGAACTGATCGACGAGCATGCCGAATCTTGCACCCCAAAACGTGTCTTGAAGCGGCATATCAACCTGACCGCCCTCGGCAAGGCGGTTAAAGACGCGCTCAGCCTCGGCGAGATCACGGGTTCCAAGTGACAACGAAATACGGCTGCCTGCGGACGGGGTGTCCCCACACCGTCCATCGGACGCCATGAAGCGAAACGTCGGCGATTGAAAACTTGCGTGCATGATCTTCGTCTTCCAATCGGGTGGAACTTGCGATTCCCCCGGCGTTCCCTCATAACGGTTCAATGAGAGGATCTCGCCGTTGAAAACAGTTTTGTAAAAATCGAGCGCCTGCTCACAATTCCCCTCGAAAAACAAATATGGGTTGAGTTCCATGTTGGTGATAATCCCTTTCGGTTAGTTGCGTGAAAATCAGTCTTTGGATCTGTTCGAAGCCGTTCGCCCTGACCGCTGCGCGACCGGCAATCCTGGTCCCGCTTACCGCTGGGCTGGATCGCGATTTGGACCGCACGCGATCCCTAGTCCTGGTCCCAGGTGCAAATCTCCTCTGCGACCCAAGTACTGCTAGGCGGCCTGCTTGCGCGGTCACCGGCCCTTTTTGGCGAGATTGCAGGCCGTAACCGGGCAGCGCTTGCCGCGCCGCAACATTCTCGTGACTGCCGAAAGGAGACTCTGAGGGTGATTAACTCAGCCGGCTTCAGGGGTACCTTCAAGAGAGAGGGCGAAAACCTAAAACGCCGTGAGATCGTCGTTGTTGATTCGTGCTCTCTTCGTTTGCGCAGTTGCGTTCCTCGCGGCGACGCTTGGCGATGTCCTTGTCGAAGCCGTCTCGAACGCCCAGATTCTTTGGCACGGCAACTATACCGACCGAAGCTCGCTCGACCTGCTCCCCATGAGCGCCGTCGCCCTGATGGCCTTCATGGCGACGTTGACGCTCGTACTCACCGAACACCTCAAGCGCGCAGGCGGGTCGGCTCGTGAACTCTGGTTGTCTGCTTCTCGCGTACTCGTGCCGCATGATATTCCCTGGTTGCTTCCCGTGGTGTTCGCTCTCCAAATCCCGACGCTCTTCGCGATGGAAACCGTCGAACAGATCGTCGTCTATGGCCGACCACTCGGCGGAATGCTCTGGCTAGGTGCGCCGATTGTCGCTGCGCTCTTTCTTCACGCAGTCATTGCCGTAACGTGCGCGTTCCTCGTTGCGCGCGGATTAACCGCCGTCGCGCAAAGTCTCCTGCGTGTTGTTGCCCTCGTGTTCTCGTGGTTTCTCAAGCGCCCGAACACCCGTCCGGCGTTCATCTCTCGCCCGAAACCGATGAGCCGAGCCGAACAGATTTTTTGCATCGCGCATACGGGCGAACGCGGACCGCCTCTCTTCACCTTGCGCTAAAACGAACCGGAAGCCCTCATGGGTTTTGTTCGGACACAAGTGAGCGTCCGAACCGGCTTCGTAGCGCATTGTTGCTCAGACGCCATCCGTTACGAAGCAGAGGTTTCTTATGTTCGCATCCTCCCGAAAAAGTCTGCGGATTGCAGCGTTCGGCGCCGCATTCACCATTCTCTTTCTTGCACTCATCGCTTTCACTCGTCAACCCGTCGGAGATTATTTCGTTCGTCGTATGACGACACAGCTCACCGTCGGCGATGCTCCGCTCAATCTCCTCGTGATTGCCAATAACGCGAGGGACGTTCCGGCGAATCAGCCCCTCGGACTCGGAACGGCAGCGGGACAAGCCGACGTGATGCTCGTTTTGCACGTCGATCCGATGCAGCGAGGCATTTGGGCGATTACGATTCCGCGTGATGCACTCGTAGCCCAACCGCATTGGCACAACCCCATTCCCAAGATCAAGACGCTTTTCTTCATGGGGAATCAAGAGACGCCGCAGACGGGTCCGCAAGAAACAGCCAAAGCCGTCGCCCGGCTCACGGGCCTTCCCATCAGCGGCTACCTCGTGGCGAACTTCGCGGGATTTCGTGATGCTGTCGATTTTCTCGGCGGTATCGACGTGAATGTTCGTCAGCGGCTCTATGATCCGCAGAACAGCCACGCGGATTTCCACCCTGGACTTCAACACATGAACGGAACGCAAGCGTTGGCGTTCGTGCGTATCCGACAAAACATCGCCGGAAACGATTATCGTGTCAACGATTTCCAGCGCATGAACGCCGAGGTTCAAGTGCTCTCGTTGATTCGCGCGAAGCTCCTTGATCCCAAGAACGCAGCCTTTCTTCTCCCCAGCTTCGTCGCTCACATGAAGCCGGACATTGCGACAAATCTTACGCAGGAACGGCTTCTCCGGCTTGGGTTGGCAATGGTCGGCGTCCCGATTACGGAAGTCCCGCTCGACACGCTCGACGATTCGATGCAACTTGCATCGGCTCGTATTCCCGGCATCAACGCCGACGGCATCTTAACCGGCGCGTCGTATGATGTACTCGATCCGTTGGACGTTTGCCGTCGCCTTCAACGCTTCGGTGCGCGCAACTGCACGACGGGAATCTCTCCTCAAGATTTGCAGGGTATCTCCGTTGAGGTTCACGGAACGAACCGATTGGTCGCGCGCCTGCGAAAGCTGGGCTTTCGACATATTACCGTCGTCGGTGGACCAACGGGTGAGGCGCGTATCGTCTATGGTGCGGGCAACGCTTGGGGCGCTTGGACTGCTGCTCGCGCAATGGGCGGCGGCGCGGTAACGGTGGAGCCGGGGGCGAACACAGCGGATGAAATCATCACTTATGAATAGGCGTACCGCTTCCCACTGCATGCGGCTAGTCGCCGGTTTCTCGTTGATTGTCGCTCTTGTGTTTGATGTGCTCATGTTTAACACCGCGAGCGCGCAATCGGCGGACCTGTGTACGAATGCGCCGCTACTTATCATTGCCGACGGGCCGAGTGACATGCCTTCGGCTTGCACGGTTGCAAAAGGATCATTCTTAGCCGAAGGTTTGTACTACCAAAACGCCTCTCGGTTTGGTGGAACAGCTCTGGCCGCTTACCCGCTGATGCGTATGCGCGTCGGGGTTGCGCAACGGACGGAATTTGCGCTCGATGCGCCCTCAGAGATTGCTGAGTCCGGCTTTGCCGGCGCCGGGGTATATACGAAAACTGAACCCGGCTATGGTCTGGATTATACATTCGCCGAGCCGGCGCGCGCTGATTTCTCCTTAAGGGCCGAAGAGGAGCCGCCTGCGTCTCGCTTCACGCCAAGCCAAGCCCAGCCGAAAACGTCTGTTGACATCACCTCGGGGTATCATCTCTCCGATCGCTTCACCGTGAGCACATTATTGGGCGAATCCGATGGATATACAACATCGACCATGCAGCGGACGGAGCGTTGGTTTCCCATATCGGTATTCGACCTGGCATTCCTGGCAGATCAGCGTACGCAAATTTCCACGGATTTCGGAGGGAAAACGATTATGCGACGGGCATCCGCGCAGGCTTTTGGGGATATTTCGGTCGCGCGCCTACTTTCCCGAAACCTGGCTCTCAATCTTGGTTTGGGTACGACTTTCAATCCCGTGGCCGGAACGAAGGCACACTATTTGGCATTGGGGGTCGATTGCCGATAGTTTTCGCCATACAGCAACGGCCCAAGCTGCAAGAGAATGGCGGATGCGGGCCTGTCGAGCAGCACATGGATGTGCGACGGCTCGGACCCTCACCACATCAGCATGCAAACCGCTCTAGGGGGCCAGGCGTTCGATCTTCCAGTTGGGCCCCTCGCGTCGGTAGAGGATGCGATCGTGAAGACGATTGGGGCGCCCTTGCCAAAATTCGAACACCGACGGACGCAGGCGATAGCCTCCCCAAAACGGCGGCCGTTGGACTGCACGATCAGCGAACCGCTCTTCCTCCGCTCGCACGCGCCCCTCGAGAGTAGCCCGATCGGATAAGGGCATACTCTGCGGCGAAGCCCAGGCACCGATCTGACGTCCGCGGGGACGCTGTGCGAAATACGCGTCGGACTCCTCCGACGAAAGACGTTCGACCGAACCTTCCGAGCGAATCTGTCGCTGCAACGAACCCCAGTAAAAGAGCAGCGCAGCACGAGGATGCACCAGAATCTCACACCCCTTGCGACTCTGGTAATTTGTGAAAAACTCGAACCCGCGCTCGTCAAAACCGCGCATGAGCACCATGCGCATCGACG
The DNA here is from genome assembly GCA_035937855.1 of Vulcanimicrobiaceae bacterium. GTDB lineage: Bacteria > Vulcanimicrobiota > Vulcanimicrobiia > Vulcanimicrobiales > Vulcanimicrobiaceae > DASZHL01. Next base: position 20,122 of record DASZHL010000090.1, on the reverse strand, counting down.
GACGCCCGTCGGTTCCAACTGTCGCGAGAGCCATCGCCGTGGGCTCGATCAGTTCGGCGCTAACGGCATCGTCGAGCCACTCCCGAAACTGCACGAATGGATCTGCGGCGATGCGCCTTTCGTCAAGCTCCCCGGCTTCACGGATTGCATGCGCATCGTAAATGAACTTTTCGATACTCATTGGTTTTTCCTTAAACGCTGGGCCCACCAGGTGAGGAAGACGGCGCTGACGAGAAGAACGAACCCCATCACGCCGAGCAGCAACAACATTTCGGCCGTCGAAGCACTTCCCCCGCAAACTGAGATGACGTTCGCAATCGCCGAAAGCTCAAGACGACGCAACGGGTTCGACGTGAGGCCGGCGACTTGATCGGCCAAGGAGATGAGATCATTGGGATCCCATCCAGGAGTAATGAGCAGCTGGCGAATCACTCCGTCGCCGTCGGCGACGATCAGGCGATCATCGTGCAACAGATTTCCCGGGCGATCGGCAAGCGATGAAAGCCCGAATGCGCTGATGAGATCATTCACGATCGAAGGTTCACTCGTCGCCAACGTCCAGCGGGTAGGATCGGCTCCAAGATCACGGCCATACGCAGCAAGTACCGCTGGTGAATCGTAGCGCGGATCTAGTGTAATCTCAATAAGATGAAAATGCCGCGCGTCGAGATGTTTCTGGAGATACGCGAACTTCCCGCTGATTGCGGGACAAATCGTCCGATCGGGACAACGCGAGAAGATGAAACTCAGCACCGTCGTCTTCCCCGCAACATCACCCAACATCATACGCCGTCCGCGCTGATCGAGCATCGGCACGTTCGGAAGACGATCACCGATCCCAAGAATATGGCTGACATCGGGATCGGGAAGCCCGGGAACATAGCGTGCCGCCTGACGTATGTCGGTGAGACGCCATGCGCCGGACGAACGATCGAGAAGCGCGTCGATCTCCTCACCGATCCGCAGATCGTGAGTAAACTCAACTTCCACTCCGCGAGTCTCTGAATCTACCATCTTGGGGACTTCGTCGAAACGCACAACGAGACGACCAGGCTGAGGAAGCCCGACGATCGTCGCATGCACGGGGACAAGCGGAACGGCGGCCTCAGCGCGCGTAAGCCCCATCAGGCAGAGGAGTAACAGCAAAAGGAACTTCACCATTTTTACTTTCGCCGCCGAATTCAACAATTTCGCGTCGCTACTGCTTCTTGAATCTCCGGCGTCCGTCGAGATTCTCGCTCAAATGCCTTCGAAACGGGTTCAGCCTGGATCATCTCCGCCGGCGGCGCACCGAATACATTAACAACTTGCAAGCGTTTTCAATCTCTCACAATCGACGGGTATCGCCTTAGCCTACGCTATCGGAAGACCGCTTCCCTCTATGAGCCGTTCCCCGTATCAACTTCGGATCCCAAAACCGATCAGCGACTTTTCATAGCCCAACGACCCAGGCAAGCGCACGTTGACTTCCCCGAACGACGCCACGCAGGACGCCAATCCCAGGATCGAATCGTCGAGGAAAATCCCTCTCCCGGATGTTCCCGATCCGCCCGATCCTCTCACCTACGACCTTAATGTCGGCGCACGAAGGAGCCGATGCCAAAAATCCGGAACATCTCCCGGGAATAATTTCACTTGCCGCGAGATACGTACATGTTACACGAGAAAGATGAAACGTCGACATCGAATAACGACGTATCGTCCCACAACAATTCGATTCTGATCTTCACGAACAACAATGGACATCGTGACGAAGCTCCCCATCCGCTCGTGGAAGCCGATCCTGGGTTCTATCCGCCTTTCCGGTTTTACCGCTGTAATCGCTCCATGGCCGGCAATTTTGAGAGCGCAACCTATCTCGATATGATGAATAAAAATATGCCGGCCTTCATAGACCAAGGCGGCCGTATTGAAATATGCATTAACACCCGGCGGAATGTTCACGCCGCGGTCGCTTTAGCCCATCAATACGTTCGCCGGTATCAAGGCGAAGTCACAGTTAAAGGTTCAAAGCAGTTTCATAACTTCGCCGAACATTTCATGCGAGAACGCGGCATCCACCCTCAGATCATGAACGTCGCCACGACAGACGAACTACTTTCACGTTCGCCCGGCTGGATCACCGGACCATTTGGCGGCGCCAAGGCCGCTCCGATCCTGCTAAACGCAAGCACCAAGGTCGATCCCACGACTGGCTTCGCTATAGTGAACCACGCCACCGGCAAGCCGGAGCTTCGGATGGGAACGCCGTACAAGAACGGAGTCCGGCCGACGAGAATCTTCATAGCCGAGAACTCCGGCGATCGCGTGCTTTACCAAAGCGTTAATCCGGCGTCCAACCAAAAATCCGCACTTCCGGTCTTCGTGGATACGGGTAGCGTAATTGCGCTCATTCACCACGAATCATCCCCACCGGACCCATCGTTCACTTTTCAGACGATCTCCGCAATGATTCTGCTCGCGACGATGAAACGCTCGTGGATACATCAGATCGCCCTTCCTGAAGAATTCGGCTTAACTCACCCTTTCACCCTTTGTGCGATGCGGGAGGCGATACGGCAAAACGTCGTAATTATTAACGTATCGCTACAATCGGAGTATCTTCGTCTAAAACATGACTTCACAACACTCCAAGAAAACAAAAACGCACATTCTCAAAGTGATGCTCATACTCGCGCGGAGGTCTGGGCACGTGGGCAAGCAATAACGCCGGCACCTAGCCTGCTCGACCAAATCTTGGGTCCTCGGCCAAACGTATCGCCGAATCAACCTTCCACAATGCCCGAGACGATTCAGAATAAGAACCAGCCCACCCCGGTTGCCCTGCCTCACGCGGTCTTGACGCGCTTCGATACACTCCCACGCAGCGATCGGAACCTCATTACCTCATGGTATCACGACCGCCTAGAACAATCCAATTTTATCTTTGCTCGTGAGGACCTGTCCATCATTGAGGATTTCCTCGCATTCCTCCCGACAAATTTAACAACGATCGAACCCGAACCATTTAGAGAAAGCTTCTCTCGGTGGAGTGAAGCCTTTCTCGCGCGATCCGACATCGCCCACGAAGCAAGCTTCCGGCGTTTTGGGATCGTTCAATCGTTTTGCCAGTATGCAGGAACGAAGGGATTCCTTAAATCAAATATTGCCGTCATTCCCGAACTCGAGATTTCTGCACTACGCGCACTTCCCCCCTTCCTCTTCGGACGAAATGACTTCGCACTGTTACGGATTTTTTATGAACGCAACGCCGATAACGCCAGTTTCGGAGCCGGACTAGAGTACCTTCTTATGTTTGTCCCGAACGATTTCCAACGGGCGACAAAGGAGAGTGTTCATCGCGCGATCAACAAGTTCATTAAAAACCTTGTAGTCGACATGACCTCGGGAAGCCTCCTTTTTCGAACGGCGATCCAAAGATGGGACGCTGTTCGCCGAACGATCAAATACGCGCGAGAACACTCGTTCCCCTTCCCTGACGTTCTCCAAGCAGCGGAAGCGAGTCTGAGCTCGGGGCGCACACGTCTTTATTCAGTACAACTCCCTCAATTCGATCGAACCCGGCGGGTGGATTCGGACCTCGTCGGAAGCTGGTATGATAACCACAAGAAAAACACAGATGCCCGCGCGGCACTCGCAAGCTTCCTGAAGTTCGCTCCGCCCAACCTTCTCAACGCGACGGCGCAGGACTTCCGCGACGCTATCGACGCGTGGATACTCACGCTCTTCGCGGAAATTGATGAAGAACGGATTAGAGCAACAACGGCCTTTCGATATGTAAGCTACATGAAATCCTTGATCAGCAAAGCTGAACGCTCAGGCATTTCGGCAGATATATCTCAAACCACAATTACAGCTTTGACGAATGGCCAAATTGATCTTCGTCGTCCCAACATTACGAAAGCACTTCCTGATTTTATCGAGAAGAGACCAGATAAAGACTTTATTAGCTCGTTTTACCGCAACAGCGGCGGAACCCATACCGTCATTAACGCTCTCGAAGGTTTCCTTCGGACCTCGGCAGATGATCTGACACAGTCAACGACGGACACTATTTCGAGATCACTCCAAATATGGCTATCCGACCTAAGAGCTACAATAGACTTAACGGATCCACGCAAAACAACAATGTTTAAGATTACCCTAGCGCAGCGTTATATTGGAGTTGTCACATCTTTCTTCGAATACGGGCATGACCAAGGATATTTTTCTCGTGAAGTCATGGGCAATGCAAGAACAGTGCTTTCTGCTGAACGAACAAATTTTCGAAAGATCCCGGCAACATTGGATCTTCCTCAGCTCGTTAAAAAGAGACCGGATTCCGATCTGGTCGAATCATGGCTTATGAAATACGCCAGAAATTATGAATATTTAGTTACAATATGCGATTTTCTTAAGACATGCCCATCAAACTTACGAGAAGCTACAGGGACGCAACTAAACGATGCGATCGGCACATGGACGAGTAGGCTCATCACCCGAATAGTCTCGAACGACATAAAATCATTGACCGGCTCGTACTATGTGGCCGCTCTCGAATCGTTCTTCAAACATAACGTTCAGTCTATTGAACCTACACTGAACCATTTTCACGAAGCCCTCTCGACGATCTCAGCTGCGAAAAAGCAAATACGCGACCTCGCGACACACCAACGTCTCCCGGCGTACATCGCGGGCCGGCCGGACAAGGAAATTATCGATAAGTGGTTTCGGGACAACTACCATCTCTCGGGACCAAAGGCAGCGCTTAAAGACTTTCTGGCCAATGCACCGACTGACTTGAGAAAGATGGATGTGGATCAATTCTCCGAACGCATTCATTTCTGGCTCACAGGGCTGGAAAAGCGCATAGAGCTCGGGACTATACAAGTCAGAACGGCATTATTTCACGTAAAGGATCTGCGGAATTTTTTTCACTCCTGCGAACAACACTTGCAGCCGGGTATAGCAGATGCTACCACGAGGCTTCTCCCTCCACGAAAAAACCCGTTCGTGAGGGCTCCGTATCAAGAACCGGCTCCGTTACAAGCGGATCAAATGGGGACTGATAGGTCGTCTCGGGCTGTGCGTATAAAATAACGTTCGGCACAAGAATGGGCGACGAGAGGAAGGCTAGGGTATCCACCGTATATGCCAATCGTGAATGACGCGAGAGCCAACCGGGCCACAACGAATTGAAAGATAACCCTAACAACCGAGAGACAGAAGCTCAATCGAGGCGTTACCGATGACTCAAGGTAATTCATCTCGGACATATTTGATTCGGGTGACGAAGCAGGCGACGTGTCCTTCGTTGCGAGGAGGCACCGGCGATGTTTGACGATTTTTCATCAGAAAGCAATGCGATTCTCATTTTCAGGAACAAGCAAGGACTGCGTGACGAGACTCCTTTGCCACTCTTGGAAGCTGACCGTGGACCCTATCCACCTCTGAAGTTTTACCGTTGCGCCCGGTCACTCGCTGACGGTGCAAAGCGCTTTTCGTATTTTGATATGATGAGTAACAACGCCCTGGCCATCGTCGACCACGGCGGTCACATCGACGTTCGCATTCCAACGCGACGGAACGTTCTTGCAGCCCTCGCACTCGCCCGTCAATATCTTCGCAAACACCAAGGGCAACTCGCATTTAAAGGAACAGAACGTTTTCAAAAAGCCGCCGAAGTCCTCGCGCGCGAACGTGGTATCCAACTGCACACCGAGATTTTTAATGAGCTACTAGCTAGTTCGCTAACCTGGATCACCGGCCCGCCGAGTAGTTCCAGCGCCGCGATCGTCTCGCTGGATACGACAAAAGAGATTGATCCGACGACCGGCTTCGCCGTGCAAAAAAATGGCGTTGGCGCAATTGACCTGTTGGTGGGGAGACCAGGTAATCGCGGCATTCGAGCGAGGGGCATTTTTCGCGCAGAAGAGTTCGCCGACCGCGTCTTTTATCGATACGTTGATCTAACGTCGTTCCGAAAATCTGCAAACCCAAGCTTCGTAGATTTGGGAAACCGGATCACACTCATTCAAGACAATTTTTCCGCAATAGATTTATCAATCGATATTATAAGTATTTCCGCGATGCTGTTGATTGCAAAGATGAAGGTATCGTGGAATAATAAAATCGTCCTTTCGAACGCATTTACCCCCGCTCAACCTTTGACATTCCGCATTTTGCGTGAAGCGATACGTCAAGATATCAAGGTTATCAATACGCCGTTGTTAAGCGAATATCGCCGTCTGAAAGAGGAATTTCTCGATATTCAGAAAGAAATGAGTGGACGCTCTCCGGAGGATTTTCATGCTCGCGTTGCCGACATATGGGTAAAAGGCGAGAAGCCTCAGTCCGAACTCGGCTATTTCAAAAACCTGCTCGCCGACAGATTCCCCTTATATTCGAACCTCACGCAACATGACGGACGGCCGACACCACCCGTTTCGGCGCACCAAAACGTCACGTCCGAGGACCTTCTAAGCTACGCGGCTTATCAGCAGCAGACGGAACGGCGTATTCCTCGCATCCAAAGCGACCTTGCCGTTCTTAACAGAGGCGATACTGAGCTGATCACCGATTGGGTCAAAAGCCGACCCACTTTTCAGTCGGCCTCTTCGAAAATCTCGAGTTCTCGAGCAATCGCAGATTTCGAGGCACTGGAAAGTTTCCTTAAACTTGCACCACCCGATCTCACGAGGGTGACGGAAACGACCCTTCGAACCATCCTCGTCCCTTGGATCATCGATCTCGCCGGTCGCGATGATCTCACGCGACAGGCGAAGGTCTTCCGACGAACAATCCTCTCCTCATTTTTTGAATATGGGAAACAGAAGTCTCTTTTTTCGACGCGCCTCGTTGAAAGCACGAAGCCTCACCTTCTCTTTCTCGACTGGTTCCTTCAAACCGCTTCGAAATCGAATCCGATTTCTGCCGCGCAAGCATATGCCGATCTCGAAGAGCTGCTCGATATCGTCCGCACGGATCTCTCGTCCGATGTGCCCATAACATTACAAGAACGATTCTCGCAATGGCGCGACAACCTACTTTCACGGCCCGACACGAAACCTGAGGCGTCCACACACCGTTCCGCCGTCATCCAGTCATTCGTTCAATTTGCGCAAACGAAAGGAGAAGACTTGCGCGAGCTCGCTCACGCTATGGAAGCCGGGACAACGACATCGAGCTCGCTTCCTTCATATTTGGTCGGGCGACGAGATTTTTCATTCTTGAGATCATGCTATAAGCTTAATGCGCAGCACGATGGATTCATTATCGGCTTCGCATATTTTCTCAAATTCGCTCCAAATGACTTACAGACAGCAGCGAAAGACGATCTCCTTCAAGCCATAGATACGATGACCGCCCAACTCGCCGTCGGCGTGAAATCAAAAGGCATCGCCATCCGAACGGCGCAGCACTCCGTGGAGGCGGTCCAACGATTCGTCGAATACGCGCACAAACATCTTCTTCTCACCCCTGACATTATTGAAGCGATGGAATCACACCTGGTCTCCGGCCGAGCACTTTTTCTTACGACACGAGCCCTTCCAATCTCTCTTGCACAGCGCCCGGATGTTAGATTCGTCGGACCCTGGTACGAAGAGAACCATAAGACGCTCAACTCGGTCGTCGCTCTTAGGAGCTTCCTCAAACAAGCTCCGCGGGATCTTCTCACGGCGAATGCGACGGAATTGAGCGCAGGGATCAGAGCTTGGATCGATACGTTAACCCTTGGTATCGGTTCTGGGACACTCAATCCGAGCACGTGTTTGAAATATGTTGGCTGCATGAAAACGTTTCTCACCGCCGCGCAAAAGTACGGATTACCCGCAGAGGTATCTGAAAATGGAAAACGAGCACTGCTAAAAGGGCTACATGATATTCAGCGCCTCCAAACGCCGCAAGATCTTCCCGCATTTATCGAACGGCGATCTGATAAGCCGTTCGTCGCTGCGTTTTACCTCGCCCATCCCGAAAAAGGCCATATCACCCCCGCGCTCGAAATGTTTTTTCGCCATTTTTCGGACGACCCGACAGTCGCGACGAATGCGAAACTTCCAGCCCTCGTCGCCGAATGGACTAATGATCTTACTTCATTCATCAAATCCGACGATCCACGGAGGACACATGCTTTCAAGCTCAACCTTTCGGAGCGATATATTAACGTCGTCAAATCGTTTTTTGAATATGGATATCGGCAAGGAGTGTTCTCCCAGAATCAGCTAATTACGGCAAAATCCGCTCTGGACGTCGGGAAGACGGAGCTTCGCCAACTTTCTCTAACGCGAACGTTTCCATCATTAATCACCGAAAGAAGCGATTCCAATATGATTATATCTTGGCTCAACACCTATCATGGGAGAAATGACCATTTATGTGCCATAAGTGATTTCTTACAGGCGCAACCACCGGATTTAAAAGATATCACCGAGGTACGCATCACGGAGGAACTCGATGCGTGGTCTCGCAAACTTTCCTCTCGTGTCGAAACCAATCAGATAAAGGTAAAAACCGCCTCTCATTACGTCTTTTCCGTATCCGCGTTTTTTAAACATCACCTAAAGACGCAAACATCATCTAGCCATCCCTTTCACCGCGCTATTATGACGCTTTCGGAAACTCAAAAAACCATAAATGTCCTTAGAGCTCGGCAGCCCCTTCCGACGTTTATTTCCGAGAGGCCTGACAAGGACATTACCGGCGAATGGTATCGTAACCATCCTGATCAGGACTATGCGACGTCCTTGAAAGGTTTCCTCAAATTTGCTTCGAGCGACTTGAGAGAGATGAACGCCGAACAATTCTCTCAATGCCTTTCTCAGTGGCGTGAAGATATCGACCATCGCCTGAGGCTTCAGGAACTGAGTCCCAAGAAAGCCTCGGCCTATATTTTAGGAGTGCGATCCCTTCTCGAATCCTGCGAGGAACATCTGCAACCACGGGTTGCCGATGTCGTGAAATGCACCCTTTCCCGGGGACAAAAGATGGGACCGCAGCCGGCGCGTCAAATTCCGAACGAGCCGACTAGAGAAGAACGGCGCAGTATCCGCGTCATGTAAATCTTGGCGTTTCCTGAGATCATCAAGCATGCATTTCAGTTGCCTCATGCCGCTCTAGGGCAACGTCGACAAGCGGCGCCGCATTCGTCGGTGGAGAATGCCGGCTTCCTCAAAGAGCTCGCCCTCGACCGCGAAGCCAAGTTGTTCGTAGAAGGGGATCACTTGAACCTGGGCGTCGAGATAGACTTCGGTGAGGTTCTGAGCTTGAAGCTCCCGCAAGAGCCACTCCATCAACTGACGTCCGACGCGCTGTCCTCTGAACTGGTGGAGGACGGCCACTCGTCCGATTTTCGCGCCGACGCACCGAGCCGCGCCGATGATTCGCTCTCCGCTCTCAGCGATCACATGCCACGCATCGGCATCATGCTCGTCTCGCTCGAGCTCCTCAGACACACCCTGCTCCTCGACAAAAACGCTCCGCCGTATCGCAAAGACTGCGGCACGATCATCCTCTGACACGGCTCGTCGACAATTAATCTCTATTTTTAAATAATTCATGGGAGGATGCTCCTCGCGGGGAGAAGTTTAGTGGAAACTCCTTGACGGTGTTTCGCTCACGAGTGAATCGACGCGAGTTGAGGCTTTTCCTGCCGGCTGTGAGATCACCCCAGCGAATGGGGAGCGGAGGCAAATCTCTGCCGTCTCCGAAAAGCTCACAGATGACTTCAGTAGCGGTGTCAGCTCCAGGTATGCCACCCAGCATCGAGGTCGGCGCTTTCCAGGCGTACTTCATGTTCGACGTCGCCGATACTATCGATCTTTCTCGGCTCGGAGCCGTTGGGGAAGGAACAGCCCGCGCACCGCTCCAGTTGCGACTCGAAGCCTCTCCGAGCTTCATCGAGTTTTTGGAGGCGCCGGTCATCGCGCGCTTCCCCGACCTCCCAGGCGGGATCGGCGTTCGTGCGAAGATCTTCGACTACGGCGTTGTTTCCATTCGCCTGACGATTCCGTTCGCCGGAAGCTGGACCAAATTCGCCGAGTTTACCCGGCGTCTACGCAGCGATCCGACGATCCCCCAACTTGCCCGCAAAACGCTCGATTCGCTGCTCAGCGATATTGAGCCGGCCCTCGATGAAGCCCATTCTCCGCTCGCTGAGGACTATTTCATTTTCGAAATAGAGTCCTTCTCACCACCCCTCCACAGCGCACGACTCTTGAGCGATTATGCGCCGGCGCTCGCATCTTTGGTCATGTGCGAGGAACGTTCGCTGATGCCGACCGAGCAGGAGGAAGCCCTTCGCGTCAACTCCTCGTATTTCGAGGAAGACTTGGCCGTCGTGCAATGGGACACGGCTTTCGTGTACGATCGGCGCGACGCAGCCGGAGCCGTCGAAGACATCCTTGAATTCGCCAATACCCAATTGCTCGAACTCCGCCGGCACGATACCTTGCTTGACGCGGAACTCGAAGTCATTTACAAACTCGAACCCAAGAGCGGGTATCGGCCATTCGGGCGAAACGAATCTCAGAAAGCCGCGGACCGTATCCGGTACCTCATCGTCGATGTCTTCGAGTTAACCGATCGGAGCAGCAACGTCCTGAAAATAATCGGCGATGCGTATTACGCACGTCTCTACCGCGGCGCGGCGCAACGACTGGGCCTGAAGGACTGGCAACGACAGATCGACCTCAAACTCAAAAGCGTCGGAGACATGTATCGCTTCTTCAACGACCAAGCCCAAACGGCACGAAGTGAGTTTTTTGAAATTATCATCATTCTCTTGATTGCCTTCGAGATCGTCATAGGAATCATCGCGTTACGTCGATAATCTGCCGTGCAGGAGTTTCTTTTTTGACGACCAACGGAGGTTTATTCTATGGCTCTACCCAATGATGGAAATGACCGAAAGCATGCCCTTCGACCTCTTTCGACGATTGTTGCGGCTATCGGTATTTTTATGGGAACGGATTCAACGTGCATCGCCGATCCACTCAAGCCGCAGCCGACGGCCGCTACCGCTCCTTCCCTCACTCGCGTCAATTCCCGGCCGTCCCCGCGCCCGACAAGCGAACCTCAATGCGATTCCCCCGCCAGGCAAATTCTCTCCAACAGATACGCGCCCAATTTTTTTCCTCGCGGCGAAGACGGCACGTTTAGAATTACTGTAAAGACAGCCGTAAATCCCATTACTCCGGATGGCTATAAGCACATTGCCTTCGTTCATCCGAGGGGCGATATCTTCGTTATTCTGCTCGAAGATCGCGAGGGTCTACGCGATTACAATAAGATGGTCGTCGAGGGACTTTGCGAATTCAAAAACACGTACGGCACCACTCATTCCTTCGAGGTCTCGATGGCGGCGCCGAAATCCGACCGCGAAGCTAAATTAAACAGAGACTTAAAGGATACGCTCAGCGGCCTCGGAATTCCGGCCATCTCGAACGACATGCTCACGTTTTTCGTCAAGGCGGATTCGGTACGCGTGAATTTCACGAATTTCGCGAATAAACTTTCCACCATCGTCAACGCCGCCGAGAATAGCTGGGAATCCATCTCCGCGCAGGCCTCTAAATGGACGCATTCACATTAGAGCGACTCACGCAATGCGAATCGTTCTTCTTTTCCCGGACCGGGGAGGATGATCCCCGTCAGCTGAAGCGGATCGGACGCGCTCACTTCGGGGAGAACATCATCGCCGGAACGACGGGCTGCGCGAAGAGCGTCGAGGGCCTCGGGCAACGCGAATTGTTCACCAACGAATCCTACGACGAAACGACCGCCGCGTATCTCGCCGCGCGCTTCCATCCGACGAAAGGCGATGAGTAATTCGCGCCACGACGGTGCGAGACTTTCGCGGACGATAACGTCACGGAAGACCACGCCCCAGCGTTCGAGCAATCGTCGGGCGAACGCTTCCACGTCGATTCGCTCCGTCGCGGAGGTCAGCGCGGTCCATCGTCCACTTGATGAACGTGGTCGCGCGCGAAGGCCCTTCTCTCCCAAACGACGTTTCGCATCGATCAGCGAACGAAGCGCATCAAATCCGTCGGACGTCACCAATCCGGCGGCGACGAGTTGCCATAAACCTTCCTCGACTTCGCTGGGCAAACGTTTCGTACCACGAACGATGTCGGCGAAAAACGGTGCGCCTCGCGTCTCGATTTCGCCGAGAATCTCCGTCGCCGCGAAGGAGAGTCCGCCTATTCCCGAACTTCGGCGGACGATCAATTCGCTCGCGTTTTCCCGCAAGAACAAGGAAATCGGAGCGAGCTTCGTCGGGCGCACGCGCCGCCTCCCTTCTTCCTCTTCGGAATCGAGCGCTGGATGCGGCGAAAGGCGACCCCACATTACGTCTCCGGAATAACACAAGCGATCGAGATACTCTGTTCGGTATCCGGTTATCCGAGCGGGTAAAACCCGACCCTCCCAAGCCGCTGCGGAAATCTCGTACCCCTCAAGCTGGCGAACGACATGCAAGACGCCGTCGACTCCGTGTAGGCGAGACGCAGGTGCGACGTGTTGCCAGCGGTACAAGAACCGAATATACTCGGCGGTTGTTACGGGTTCGATCTCCCTCCGTAAGCGCCCGATGGTAAGCCGGTGAATGCGTGCGAGTACCCGGCGATTACACCACTCCTCAACCTCGCCTCCGCGAAAACGCCCACGGAGGACTTGGCCCTCACTTTCGAGCCGAAGTAACGCGGTTTCGATAAGCGCCGGATCGAGGACGAACCGCTGCGCGAGCTCCGCAACGGCAACGGGTCCGCTCAACTCTAACGAGCCCCGCAGAATCTCCGCAATCGCATCCTCGCGTCGTTCCGGACGGGATCCATTGCCGGCTACGGGACTCGCGACCGAAGCGATTTCCGGTTCGAGTCTCGCATCGGGATAGGCGATGCGTGCCAAATCTAGACGCTCGGCGCAGACCCAAAAACGTGCGCTCTCCTCAATCAAAACCGTCGCACGGTTTTGATTGAGGAGCTCATCGAACCACCCGCTCCATTCGGCAACCGGAGCTAACACGCCGACACTTGCCAATGCATCGTGCAGTTCATCGGCATCGCGCACAACCGGCCCAACCTCGTCTGTCACCGCCGCGATGGCGGACGGATCGAGAATCCCCGCGCCGTCGACGTCGTCGCGCAAGGTTCGACGGATATGGACCGCACGCGCGCGACGCTCTTCCAGCGGCGCGTCGTCGAGAAATGCATAGGGATTCGCGTTGAGGATTTCGTGACAGAACGGTGAGGGTTCGGGCGTATCGACGGCATGCGTCCGAATTTCACCATTCTCCAAAGCGCGGAGTATCCCGAGAAATCCGTCGAGATCCATCGCTTCGTGTAGACAATTACCGATGGTCTCGCGCACGAGCACGTGATCGGGAATACGGATCGGTCCGCTCAGATTTTCCGCGCAGGCCGCTTGATCAGGGAAAACCGCGGCGAGCAAATCGTCAGAACGCATGCGGAGGATCTGCGGCGGAACTTTTCGTCCGCCGCGCATGCGCAGAATCACGAGCGAGCGCGTTGCATTCCAGCGCCAGCGAACGCCGAACATCGGCGCCGCAAGCAAGGCCTGCGTCAGCACGTATTCCACGCTTGCCGCCTTCACGAATTCGAAAACAATCTCCAACGGAAACGCATGCTGCTCGGTGAGGGAAAGCAAGACGCCGTTGTCCGTCGCGGCTGCCTGCAATTCGAGGTTGAACGACCGACAGAATCGCTTGCGCAACGCTAACCCCCACGCGCGATTGATGCGCGCTCCGAACGGCGTATGCAAGATTAATTGCATGCCCCCGGCTTCGTCGAAGAATCGTTCCGCAACGATCGTTCGATCGGTGGGGACGACGCCCAGCGCGACCTTTCCGGCACGCACATATGCGACGCACTGCTCGGCCGCCGGATGAGCGAGACCGCAGTCGCTTTCAAGGAGTTCGCAGGCTGCCGCATCGTCGCGTTCGTCGATCGCCGTCCGCAATTCCGAAACCTCATGAGAGAGTTCAAGCGTGCGGCCCAAACCCTCTCCGTTCCAGAAAGGAATAGAAGGCGGCGCACCGTGCGCATCCTCGACGCGAACGATTCCGGTTTCGATGCGTCGGATTTTCCACGAGTTTGTGCCGAGCAAGAAAATATCGCCGACCATGCTTTCGATCGCGAAGTCTTCGTCCAGCGTCCCGACGATCTGCCCGTCGGGCTCGACGACGACCTTGTAATTCGCGTTATCGGGAATTGCTCCGCCGGAAGTGATCGCAGCGATGCGCGCACCACGGCGCGCACGCAAGCGCCCGTTCACTCGATCATAATGAAGATACGTTCCGCTACGTCCGCGCGAAACAGCGACGCCGTCCGCCAGCAACGAAACGACCTCGTCAAAATCTTCGCGAGAGAGATCGCGATAGGGATACGCCGTACGAACCAAGGCGTAGAGCGCGTCCGCACCCCATTCTTGAGCAGCGCACGTCGCGACGATCTGCTGCGCGAGAATGTCGAGCGGCGCGGACGGAATCGTGACGACGTCCATCGCACCCGTGCGAACACCCCGCACGAGCGCCGCGCATTCGAGCAATTCATCCCGCGTCGTCGCGAAAAAACGCGCTGCCGGGATCGCCGTCTCTCCCGTGCTCCGCTGCACGGCGGCATCGTGTGGCCAATGCCCGGAACGGCCGATGCGTTGGAGGGCAACGGCGATTGAACGGGGCGAACCGATTTGGACGACGAGATCAATCGTTCCAATATCGATCCCAAGTTCGAGCGAGGCGGTCGCGACGACTGCGCGCAACTCGCCCTTCTTCAGGCGATCCTCCGCAGCGAACCGCGCTTCGCGCGAAAGACTGCCATGATGCGCCAGCACGATCCCCTCACCAAGCCGTTCCGTAAGGGCGAAGGTGATGCGCTCGCTCATACGGCGCGTGCTCACGAAGACGAGAGTGGTTCGGTGCGCGAGGATGAGTTCGGCGACGCGATCGTGGATTTCCGCCCACATTTCCGTGCTCGCGACGGAACCCAGTTCGCCGTCGGGAATCTCGACCGCGAGGCGCATTTCTCTTCGGCTGCCGACGTCGACGATTTCCGCGTCCGGATGGAGAAAACGTGCAACCGCGTCGAGCGGGCGAACCGTCGCGGAAAGTCCGATCCGCTGCGGTCTTCGTCCGTCGTGTTCTTCCACCAGCGCATCAAGGCGCGCCAACGTTAATGCAAGATGCGAACCGCGCTTATCGCTCGCCATGGCGTGAATCTCGTCGACGATCACCGTCGTCACGCCGCTCAAGAGACGACGGGATTTCTCCGCCGTCATCAAGATGTACAGCGATTCGGGCGTCGTGACGAGCACATGGGGCGGCTTGCGTAACATCCGCTGCCGGTCCACGGCCGTCGTATCGCCCGTGCGAACCGCAGTCCGAATCGGTGCGAGCCCGATGCCGCGCTCTGCCGCCCGGTTCACGAGTTCTCCCAGGGGCGCCTCCAAGTTCTTGCGGACGTCGTTCGTGAGAGCCTTGAGCGGCGAGACGTAGACGACCACCGTTTGCTCGGGTAGACGGTCCTCCGCCGCCCGGCGCACGAGGTCGTCCAAGCAGATCGAAAACGCCGCGAGCGTCTTTCCCGAGCCCGTCGGAGCGGAGATCAACACGTCGCGACCAGCACCAATCAAGGGCCAGCCACGAACTTGCGGTTGCGTCGGCTCGCCGTAGCGTTCAGTAAACCACTCGCTCACTAGCGGATGAAATTGCTCGATCACCTTCTCGCCTCAACCACCCGCAAACTCCGGGGTTTGCACTGTTCATTGAAAACCTCTTCGAACTTACTTACTCCTCGTCAAAAATGAGCACGTTGCTATGCTCGCTTTGCTGTGGTAGCATATACATGCGCATAAGGTGTTGCCAAGCTGGTCCAAGGTTTGGACTTGACCCGGCATGTAAGTCCCGCAATGGCGCGAGCAAACATTAAACATAGAAGTGCAAGCTCCCGAGGAGAGTTCACCCTTGGTAGTCTGTGGAGAGGAAAGCTCTGGCATGAAGCTGCTGCGATTCGCAAGGTGAAGTGTGAACCTGGCCTCGATGAAGCAGAAACTCAGCATCAAGCCCGTTGTGCATTATGCATGATGAAGTTTGAGTAGGTATGAGAGAACGGTTTGCAGGAAGGCACGGCAACGGCCGGCGGGAATCCTCGCCCGAGCGGAATCGACTGCAAGAACGAATGCTCCGGCGTTTGCGGCCCGGTGGAGGGGATGTATCTTGAAGAGACCCATCGTTGGCCTCATGGGATCTGGAAAAGAACCATGGCTCCGGTTTTCCGTACCTCTCGCTTCATGGATTGCGGAGAGCGGTTATCATCTTCTCACGGGTGCGGGACAAGGCGTGATGGCCGCCGCTTGCGAGGCTTTCTGCAAAGTGGAAACGCGGCGCGGTCTGTGCCTCGGGGTCGTTCCCTCAGAACAAGATTCCTCAGCCGGATATAGGGTGAAAGCCGGTTATCCGAACCAATGGGTTGAGTTGTCGATCGTTTCTCCCCTCTCCACGTATGACGGTCACGATCCGAATCAAATCACCCGAAATTATATCAACATACTTACAAGTCACGTCGTTGTAGCGATTCCTGGAAGCATCGGAACACGAAATGAGGTAGACCTCGCCGTTCGATTTGAAAAACCTGTTATTCTCTTTGGTTCGCAGGGGATGTTTACGGATTTTCCCGAGTCCGTGGCGCGAGCAACCGAGCTAGAGCAGGTTCAGCGATTCATCCAAAAACATCTCCCCTTCCACGTTCTCTAGCCGGAACCGGCGGAAGATCGCTTGCTCCCTTCGACAGAGGCACTCATCAAACGATTGCTCGCTTGTTCCTCCAGGTTCCCCTGCGAACGGGGACCTTCTCATCCTTCTTTCATCGGGCCTTGAACTTCTCGTGTGCCCTTCTCGTTTTAACTGGTATGAACAAATATTTCCTCGCCGCGTTAGCGGTACTTACCCTGGCGGCGCCGGTCGCCGCACAAGCGGATATGCCTTCCTACGCCCAGCCACCGCCGATGAGCCAGGATGAGCAAGTTCGCGGGCGCGTCGTGAATTTCGACGGCGGCTACAGTCTCTCGGTCCGAGACGAGCGGGGCTTCGTCGATAATGTTCGCCTCCATCCGGGAACCATCATCAATCCAACCGGCATCACCATTGCACCCGGTATGGTCGTCAGCATCGTCGGATACAATGCCGGCGATTTTTTCGCGGCAAATGAAGTCGATACGCCGTATACCTACTACGGCGGCGTTCCGTACTACTTAGGTCATCCGTGGGATTACTACGGGCCTTCGGTAGACCTTGGCTTCTATTTCGGAAGAGTGGGTTGGTGGCACGGCAATTACTTCCGCGGCGGCTATCAATTCAACCGAGGTGCCCGCGTTTACGCCGACGTTCGGGTATCGAACGTCTACCGACATTCCGGCGGGTCGTTTCAAGGCCGAAACTATGTCGCACCACGCGAACACGGCGGCTACTATAACGAACACGGAACCGGCGGTCACGACCGCCACTAGGATGATCACGGAGGAGTTTCCTATCAAGAACGCTTCTTGGGAAACTCCTCCATTCTCCTCGCAACAAGTCTTGGAGTGAACAGCGTATCGTCGAGACCGACGATCTTTCCGCAACCGAAATCCGTTCTTTGCAAAATCGTTACTCGCCACCTACCACGCAAATTGCGCGTTATTGTCGCGTTTATCTGAAATATTCCAAAGCATTTTCTCAGAAACAGTGCTGCCCGCTGATTTATTGAATCCGCTCAAAAAATCGTTCACGAGCAGTTGCACATTCACGTTAAATGGATCCGATGGGATTCTTGAGGTCCTCTCGTAACCGCTCGGGAAAGCGTTTCCGACATTTTCTCGTGCTTCATATTGGAAGAGTGTCGCTGATGCCCTTTTCGAAAATGATGGTACAGCCACGCGGTTCAACTTCAACTCTTCAGGTTGAATGAGCATTGACGAATTCAACGCGAAAGAGCGGTATTGAGGGCTGCAGGTGTTCGCGAGGATATAGACGTAATCAGCTATCACGGGGCTCGTCGAGCGGACCCGTTTCTCAATTTCACGGCGGGCTTTCATAGATAGACGCGCAAGACACTGCGGAGAGTTTCCGCCATAGACAGGCAAAGGAGCGAGCCGCCACTCCTCATAGGCAGGTCCTGGCACACTGGATAGCGGCTGCTTCGATAGATCTCGGTTATTTCTGAGTATCCCAAATTTCAACTCTAATTCTATATCGACTTGTTTTATATAATTGTACAAACGCGGTGCGTATTTCTCAAGCTCTCCTCCGAGTACGCTCTTCCAATCGCGAAAGTCTGGATTGTCGAATTCTTGACGAATATTCGAGAAAACTCGGCAACCCTCGGCGAATAACTCTTGCTCATCTCGCTTTGAGAATTCGCTGACAAACTCTCCATCTTGCCAACATTCTATAAATTTAGGATCAAGAGAAGATCGGTAGTCATCCGTTTTAGTCATCATAATACCGAGGACATGATCGTAAGCATGTCCCAGCTCATGCGCCACCATCGCAGCGGACGTGCATTCAAGATAGATTTTCCGAGTCTGAGCAAGGTACAGCCCTTGAATGCGCGGATTTTGCAATTCGTCAACCGGACGCGAAACGCCATCTCCATCCCGCACAAAAAATCCCGTAAGAGCGGATTCCGCTTCGCGATATAACTCCCCATCCCGAAGTGGGCGGATTTGAAGTCTATGCCGCTCGAACGCTTCAAGGCGAGCCGTAGGAGTTGCCTCGAAAGTTGCTGCGACAATGTGCCTTTGCTCGTCGCTTGCCCATGGAACAACAAGCCGCTCAGCATAGGATCGTGCCGTTCGGGAATCAGTCTCCCATCGTGGGCACGAGGGGCGAGAACCGCTCACGCCTTCGGTTCATTCAACCACGGAAGGGAACACGCCGAAAAGCGAGGACTCGGTTTCGTTTTGGGAGTCAAATCTCGCAGCTCCGCTTCCTTCTCTGCCGACAAAGGAGGAAGCCCCTGCTTCGCGTTTATTTCATTGAGGGTTTGAATCCAATGCTCTCTGGAGGCCTTCTCGTCTTCCAGGGTCCATTGGACGCCGGGTTCGAGCGCCGCCTCTTCCTCCGATGTTAGCCGAGGACGCCCTTGTCGCTCGTGTATTTCGTTGATGCTCGGAAGGCGAGAGGGGTCGTCAGGTGCCTCCCATATCTTGTTACCCATTCCTCATGTATACATATTCTCAGGGTTTAGGGCAATATCTAAGAATGAAATCCCATTACTATAGGGGTGCATGCATACCGAGTCGCGAGGGCCGAAGGTCAGGGACCGTCGAGCGTGAGCATATTTGAGTTAAGTATGCTTGTTCGTGTAAGGATCAAAGCAACCGAAGATAACCCAAGTGGCGCATTATGCTGAATCGCTCTCCCGCTGAAGTCCAGAGGCGGCGGCACTTTTGAACGCAGAGGCGACGTGCGACCCCAGTCTCGGTGGGCCCCAGCGTTCTCCCGCTGAAGTCAGCTCGATATCAAGCGCGGTCTGCAATCCTAGTCCCTGCGGGCCCCCAGCGTTCTCCCGCTGAAGTCCGGAGTTTGGAACTTCCCACTTGAGGGCGTGTCCCGGCGGGCCCCCAGCGTTCTCCCGCTGAAGTCACGTGTGCGGCAACTCACGCGTCTCGGCGGGTCCCGGCGGGCCCCCAGCGTTCTCCCGCTGAAGTCCCAAAATTCTTTAACCAAAGACTTGGTGTAGTCCCGGCGGGCCCCCAGCGTTCTCCCGCTGAAGTCAGATCCGGTTCCCGGTCCATAAGTTCCTACGTCCCGGCGGGCCCCCAGCGTTCTCCCGCTGAAGTCGGTTTCCTGTGTGTCAGTTGTGTTTTATTCGTCCCGGCGGGCCCCCAGCGTTCTCCCGCTGAAGTCAGGAGATCGTCGCCGCGTTGGTTGCCGACGGTCCCGGCGGGCCCCCAGCGTTCTCCCGCTGAAGTCCGATCTCTACGGTGGGTTGTGCGATCGGCCGTCCCGGCGGGCCCCCAGCGTTCTCCCGCTGAAGTCGGAGGTCGGCGGCCGCGTTTCGAGATCAGAGTCCCGGCGGGCCCCCAGCGTTCTCCCGCTGAAGTCTCGCGATTCGATGCGGACGCTCCGCTCTTAGTCCCGGCG
>DASZHL010000089.1:0-22722 GCA_035937855.1 Vulcanimicrobiaceae bacterium | reverse complement strand
CCGCGTGGCATGCGACTGTGGAAAATCGTGCTCAGATCGATGCCTTGGCGCATCTCATCGGGAAAGCTCCGGGAACGACGCCGGTCGTCCTCCACATCGGTTCCGACCTACGGCGTTTGCCGAAGGGAATCGCGAATGAGTACTATGTGAAGAGCGAACTTGAGTCCATTTTTGGAACCACGCGCGTATGGCAGGCTCCGCTTGAGGAAGCTCGGCTCCAAGCAGTGGGAACGAATGCATGAGAGTGCCGGTGGGCGTTCGGGATTGGCTTCCGGACGAACTCGCACGGAAAAGGGCGCTTGAGACCATTTTGCGCGGAGTTTTCGAGCGCTGGAAGTATCAGGAAGTGCAGACTCCCGGCCTGGAGCGCTACGAAGTGCTCGAAGCAGGAATTGGTCAGAACCTTTCCAAGCAAGTCTTTCGCTTGACCGATCGCAGCGGTAGTCAACTCGTCTTGCGTCCCGAAATGACGATGCCGATCGCGCGTTTGGTCTCAACGCGTATGCGCGAGGCCACGCTACCGTTGCGGTTGTCGTACGTTCAGCCGGTGTACCGTTACGAGGAACCTCAGGAAGGGCGGATGCGCGAGTTCACGGAAGCGGGTCTCGAATTGATCGGCACCGCGGATGCCGATACAGATGCGGAATCGCTCTTTAGCGCCGTTGAAGCACTTGACGCGGTTGGCCTGCGAATGGTGCGTTACGACATCAATCATGTCGCTATCATTGAAGGCGTATTGACGGGCTTTGGCTACGCCGGCGACGCCTTGCATGACGTGAAGCGTCTGATTGCCGATCGCAATCTCGTCGACCTTCGTGCACTTGCAAATGCGCATGCCGACGCTGCGCACGGCGAGATGCTCGTGCGCTTGACGATGAGTCGCGGTCAGGAAGAGATTCTGCGCGCGGTGCGTCCGTTAGTTGTAACGGAGGCGGGATATGCCGGTATCGATCGGCTCGCCGATCTCCTCGCGCGTGCGCGTGCGCGCGGCCTGCAAGAACGCATTTGGATCGACTTCTCTCTCCTCCGCAGTCTCGCGTATTATACCGGAATTGTCTTTGAGGGCTACGTCGAGGAACTTGGTTTCTCGTTGCTCGGCGGTGGGCGTTACGACACGGTATTACCACGATTCGGTTTCAACGCCGGAGCGGTGGGCTGGTCGACGAGCGTCGAACGTTTGTTGATCGCTCTCGAACGTCGTACGGTGTGCGGCGAACTTCAATTCGCATGACGGGATTGACGATCGCGCTTCCCAAAGGTGCGCTTTATGGAAAGTCCGTGGTACGGTTGCGTGCGGCGGGGATCGCGGCTCCCGAAGATCCGGGTCGTCGGCTCTTTTTCGATACGAATGACGGAACACGCTTGCTGTTTCTGCGTCCGACGGACGTTCCCGCCTATGTTGAGTTCGGCGCGGCCGATTGCGGCATCGTCGGAAAAGACGTCCTTTGGGAGACGGATCGTTCGGTCTGCGAGCTGGCGGATCTCGAGTTTGGTCCGTGCCGACTCGTCGTCGCGGCACACCGAGCGAGTCGATACCATGAAGGGGCGCCGTTACCGACATTCTTGCGCGTCGCGACGAAATTCACGCAGACTGCCGAAGCATATTTCGCGGAACGCGATTTGTCGGTCCAACTCATCAAGCTGCACGGCTCGGTCGAATTGAGTCCGCTCGTCGGCCTGGCGGATCTGATCGTTGATTTGACGGAGACCGGCACGACCTTGCGCGAACACGACCTTACGATTCTTGACACAATTGGGAAGTCGACGGCGCGCTTGGTTGTCAATCCCGTGAGGTTTCGCGCGAAATACGAATCGATCGTGGCGTTGCTTGCACGACTTAACGGGGGTATTTCGCCGCCCTTCGAAAGCATGGTGCGATGATTCGAGTACGCTTTCCGTCGTGGCTTTAAAACGACGCTCCCGTCCACGTTTGGCGGTATGGCTGCGCATATATGCCGTCGTGGGTATCGCTGCGGCCTTGGTCTTGCTTGGAATCGGAACGTGGCTGTTTCGCTGGCCGGGCTTTGCCGTATCTCACATCGACGTCGTCGGCAATGATGTCGTGTCCAGTGACGAGATCATTGCGCGCGCCCGAATCGAACCCGGTCAGAACGTCTGGTTGCTTAATCTCGCGAATGTCCAGCGACGGATCGAAGCGGTACCCTATGTCGCGCACGCATCGGTCGCGCGACGCTTTCCGTCTGGAGTCACGGTGCTTATTACCGAGCGAGCACCTGACGGTTGTATCGTCGCGGGTCGAACGCTGAACTTCACGATCGACACCGAGAGTCGCGTCTTAGCGCTCGGATGCTCCTCGGAACTTCCGCGCTTCGACGTTGCTCTTAGCGTGCGTCCACACCCGGGAGATTTTGTCACTGACGTCCGCCTGCGGAGGTTGCAGGCGGATGTCCACTTACTCGCTGATCCGCATCGTTTCGCTTATTTTGACTTCGATCGTTTCGGCGGATTCGAAGCGACCTTGAGTAACGGAATCGTGGTCAGTTTCGGAGCGGACGATCGCTTGCGAGAAAAAGAGGACTTGATCACGCCGATCCTTCAGACGCAGGGGCATCCTCTTTCCGACGTCAAGGAACTCGATTTACGCGTCTCGGCCGTTCCTGTCGTCGTCTACCGAACTTTGAAGGAAATTCCGCTCCGCTTCCAGGACTCTGAGGGGTCAAGCCACAATATGTAGAGCCACCCCCCTACTGCTCGTCAAGGATGAATGATGATCGGAGCTCGCTCGGCGTGAAGCTCGCGACGATCGCCGGTCTGGATATCGGCACGACAAAGACCTGTGCCGTCGTTGCGACGGTGCGCGGCGACGGTGTCCAAATCATCGGATTCGGTGAGGCGCCTTCGGCTGGACTCCGCAAGGGGGTGGTCACAAATCTCGACGAAGCGATTCGTTCGATTGAAATTGCGACGGAGCGCGCGGAACGGATGGCCGGCGTGCATATTTCGCATGTCTATGTCGGAATTACCGGCGAGCATGTCCAATGCACGAACCATCGGGGAGTCACCTCGGTTTCCGGTCCCGATTACGAAGTGCTCGAAGACGACGTGCGCCGGGTCGTCGCCTCATCGCGAAGCATCGACGTCGGCGCCGATCGGCAGATTATTCATGCGCTTCCACGTCAGTTCTCGCTTGACGGACAAAGCGGCGTCATCGATCCCGTCGGCATGTCCGGTTCGCGCCTGGAGGTCGATACTCACATCATCACCGGCTCGTCGAATTTTATCGCCAATGTTCTCAAATGCGTGCATCGCGCGGGTTTGGAGCCGGCGGGGATCGTCTTTGAGGCGCTGGCCTCATCCGCATCGACGTTATGCCGTGAGGAGCGAAGAGTGGGAGTCGTTTTGCTCGACATCGGCGGCGGAACGACCGATATCGTTGTGTACAGCGGAGGTGGTGCGAGGTTCACGTCAACGGTTCCCATTGGCGGGAACATGTTGAGCAATGACATCTCGCTTGGTTTGAAGACGAGTTTCTCTGAGGCGGAACGGCTCAAGCGAACTTACGGTTGTACGGTCGGCGATGCACAGGAAGAGATCGGATTGACGCTGCTTGATGGTCGCACGGCGGTGAGGATTTCATCCGCGAACCTCTACGCGATAACTTTACCGCGGGCGATGGAGACGCTCCGCATGGCGCGTGAGGCCGTCTTCGATCATATTCCAAGTGATCTCGTTCTCGCGGAGGTCGTGTTGACCGGCGGAGGAGCGCATTTGCGCGGTTTGGAGATGCTCGCGTCCGACGTATTCGGTCTTCCCGCTCGCATTGGAATTCCGGAGGCGAACGGCAGCGTTGGGGAGTCCGTCCGCCGCCCCGAATATGCGACGGCGCTTGGTTTAGTCCTATTTGGTCCCAAGGGGGACGGTGTGGTTGCGCCGCCGCGGCGTGCGCGAGCGACGCCGTTGCGTTCGCGAATAACCCGCTGGTTCGGCAACCTATGGAATTAGAGCGCGCCAAAGGATGTGGGCCGCTCGAGCGGCAAATGGATATGCGACGGCTCGACCATCCAAACCGCATGCGCAGGAAGCGCGACGGCATGCGACCCGATTTCACTCATCATCTGTCCGGAGGTTCTCATGTCCGATAAGCCCGAGAGCAAGCGTTACGTCCCCCCTGAACATACCGCGACGATCAAAGTTGTCGGTGTCGGCGGCGCCGGCTGCAATGCTGTGAACCGCATGATTGACTCCGGTTTGGAAGGCGTCGAGTTTTACTTTATCAACACCGACGTGCAAGCTTTACGGTATTGCAAGACCGAGAACGCCGTGCAAATCGGTGGCGGCATGACCCGCGGCCTGGGCGCCGGTGCGAATCCGGAGATGGGTCGCCAAGCCGCCGAGGAGTCGCGCGAAGATATCGCCATGATCCTCGACGGTTCGGACTTGGTATTCATCACCGTCGGCGAGGGCGGCGGAACGGGCACGGGCGCTGCACCAATTGTCGCGGAACTCGCGCGTCAAGCCGGCGCCTTGACCATCGCGGTCGTCACCACGCCGTTTGTTTTCGAAGGGAAAGGTCGCATGTTGATCGCCGAGCGCGGCATCGCCGACATGCGAGGCAAAGTTGACACGCTCATCACGATCCCCAACGAGCGCCTCTTGCAGATCGTCGAGAAGCGAACTTCCTTGCTGGAAGCGTTCGGCTGCGCCGACAAAGTTCTGCTCCAGGCAATTCAAGGAATCTCTGATCTCATCACGCAGCCGGGTTTAATCAATCTCGACTTCGCGGACGTCAAGGCGATTTTGACCGACGCCGGGAACGCGATGATGGGAATTGGCGAAGGCAGCGGCGAGCATCGTGCTGCCGATGCGGCGCAAAAGGCGATCGCGTCGCCTTTACTTGAGACGACAATCGACGGTGCGCGCGGCGTAATCTTCAACATCACCGGCGGTCCGGACCTGGCGATGTATGAGGTCAACGAAGCAGCTGAAATGATTAGTCGTGCGGTCGATCCCAACGCGCAGATCATCTTCGGTGCGGCGATTCAAGCGTCAATGGAGGGGAAGGTTCGCGTGACGGTTATCGCGGCAGACTTCGGTCAACGTCCAGTCGTTTCCGCGCCGGGGCGTCTATACACGGGATCCACTATTACCGGAACGGACTTCGCGCCGGTTAACCCGCTCAATATGGATGATATTGAGGTGCCCGCTTTTCTTCGCTATCGAAGCTAAGGTATCTCTCATTTAGCCCATGGCGTCGTTGCCGCGCCCCTTATGTACTGTTGTACACTGCGGGTCGCGGCGGCCTAGCCACGGACTAAATGAAAGATACCTTAACCGCAGCAGAAGTCTCGCAAGGCTTCTGCCGTTGTGTGACGTATTGCCAAGACTATGAGTGGTGTTGTTATTCCCGCCGATGTCGTTGAGCATTCGATTGAGTTGCGCCGTGCGATTCATCGTCATCCGGAACTTGGTTTTGAAGAAGAACGCACGGCGGGACTGGTCGAACGAGAGTTGACCGGCTTGGGTATCGAGCATCGGCGCGTCGTGAAGACCGGAGTCGTCGGGATCATTCGCGGAGCTTTGCCGGGGCGCGTCGCGGGCTTACGTGCCGATATGGATGCGCTTCCCTTGCAGGAACGCTCCGGAGAAGCGTTTTCATCGGAAATCGACGGCAAGATGCATGCGTGCGGACATGACGCGCACACCGCGATGCTCTTGGGAGCAGCTCGCGTCTTGCAGAGCGAGCGCGCGTCGCTGCACGGAACGGTCGTCCTGCTTTTTCAGCCGGCCGAGGAAGGACCGGGCGGTGCATTGCCGATGGTGGAGGCCGGCGTGCTCGACGATCCGCCGGTCGATGCGGTGATGATGTTGCATGTCGACCAGCGCATCCCCACGGGAACAATCGGGCTTATTCCCGGAGTGGTGAACGCCGCTTGTGATGATTTTCGCATCACGATCGAGGGTAGAGGCGGGCACGGGGCCGCACCGCATTTTTCGATCGATGCGATTCCGTGCGCTGCGGCGACGGTGCTGGCAATGCAGAATCTCGCCGCGCGCGAGACTGATCCCCTCAAGACGATCGTCGTCTCAATTGGAACGATCAACGGCGGTTATCGCGGTAATATCATCGCCGATCGGGTGACAATGACCGGAACCTTTCGGACGCAAGATCAAGCCTTGCGCGACGGACTTGAAGCACGCGCGCAACGGATTGTCCAAGGAGTCGCCGCCGCTTATGGAGCGCGCGGAAAAGTCGAGGTGGACTACGGCTATCCGGCCGTCTCCAACAATCCGGCCTTGACGGCATCCCTGCGGGCATACCTTGCGGAGACGGTCTCGGTGGGTCTGGAATCCCCGCCTCCGACGATGGGCGCTGAAGATTTCGCGTACTTCTCACGAAAGGTCCCCGGTGTGCTGATTCGGTTGGGAATTCGCAATCCGGCCGTGGGGGCGGTTCATCCCGGACATAGCCCGGAATTCCGTGTCGATGAAGCGGCACTTTCGTATGGGATCGAAACGCTCGTCGCCTTCGCTCGCGGAGTCGGTGCCGGAGTGGTTCATCACCGAGATAATTAACGCAAGAAGTTATCGCCGGCGTTGTTGAGACCATTCGGAGGAGGCGTCAGACCCGTGAAGTCTCCTATGACTTTCGCATCGTAAGGAGCGTTGAGCTCATTGGGTCCGGTGCCCGCAACGTTGATTGTGCCCTGCGTAAAATGAATGTTCGCAGGGGTTTGGTGGTCAACTTCGATTACTTGATCGTTGAACTGATCGCTGATGAGCGTGTCACCGTTCACCAAACGCACCGCCCGTGTTGGAAGTGGATTCGTCACACTTCCGGGCCTGGAGGAGGTGACGTAGCTCCAGACCACGTTTTGCGATGAGTCAATCTCGATGATACGGTTGTTATTCGAGTCGGTGATAAGCGTATTCCCGTTTGCAAGGCGACTAGCGAACGCCGCGCCGCTGAGAAGTGTGGTATTAGGTGTGCTGGGATATTGCCAAACGATGCTTTTGGAAAGCTTATCGACCTCGATGACGCGGTTATTATTTTCGTCTGCAATGAGAATATGTCCGTTTGCGAGCAACTCGGCGCTGTTGGGATTATTGAGCTGGTTGGGACCAGAGCCCGGGACGCCGGTCGAGCCGTATTGCCAGACAATATCTTTACGGCCATCCACCTCGATGACTCGTTGATTCCCTTGGTCCGTGATAAGGACGTGAGCATTGGGAAGAACGACCGAACACACGGGAGTATTCACTTGGTCGTCTTCCCAAACGATATTTCCCGCAGGGTTTACGAGAATGACGCGATTATCCGGGCAGCCGTTTGCGCCGGCGCATCCCGGCTCCGCGCCGGTTGGTGCACCCGTGCCGGAGATCAGCGTGAAACTTCCCACGCGTTCGGCATCATTGGGAGCAACGACCGAATGCGCGCCGGGCTTAACGGAACCGTCGCCGAATTGCCAGACTATGCGATGCGCGGGGGGATCGATTTCGATGACTCGATTGTTGAATTGGTCGGCGATCACGATATTGCCGCGCTCGTTGAATTCGGATCCCTTTCGCCGGTTTTCCGTTACGGGAACATTCGGTGCTGAGACGGCGACATTGGATGGAGCGCTGAGTGACGGAGCATTGAGTGCGGATACGGGACCATTCGAGGGAGCGTTCGCTCCCGAGCTTCCGCACCCGCTCAAGGCACTTGCGATGACGAAACAACAACAACAGACGATGATGACTAGGACGCGAGACATGCAGATGTCCTCCCAAGGTCAGAGCGTTGATGGTGCGTATATGAACAATGTGCGGAAAGAAATCCTCCCCTCGATGCGTTTTGGACAAGGGGGTTCGTGAGATGAGCGAGGATGGTTGCGCTCGGTACGCGAAGGTCGGATCCATGACGGTCTATGAGCTTGCCGAACTTGATCATCCCGATTGGTCCCAAGCCTTGATCGGCAGTCATCACTTGGCTGTCCCGGCATCGGCGGTGTTTGATTTGATCTCTGAAGTCGAGAAATGGCCGGTGTGGTTTTCCCTTTTGACCTCGGTTCGTATCGCCGAACCCGGATTGCGTTTGGATCTGGGGACCGAACTCCTGATTCGTTCTCGTATACCGGGTGAAGACGAACAGATATTCGAAGTTGACCAGTATCGAAAGGATCGGCTTCTTTCTCTGGTCGGCGCATATTCTTTACGTCGACGTATAGAATTCCGGATCGAACCCAGGGATGAGTTTTCAAGTTTGCAAATTCGCTTGGATTATCCGGTGTACGGCGGCGTCGTCGGACAATTTTTCGATCAACTTACCGCTCGTCGACGACTGACCGCGCAACTCAAAGATTCGCTCATTCACTTTACCGGACTCGTCGAATATAACGAACACTCCGACGGGAGCCTTCGCGACCTGTGATTTAAGGCTCCGAGGTTCTTAGCGGCCTATAGCCGGGATGACCTTCCCCGGCTCGACTGGGCACAAAACCCGGTCCTTTAGCAGTCGTTGACGATCAGTGCTAAGTCCGAGTATACTTGCACCATGCCTCTTTATGAGTATGAGTGCCGGTCTTGCGGCAATTCCATCGACGTCCGCCACGGATTTGATGAAACGATGAAGGATCCATGCCCCTCGTGCGGAGGAGTGCTCAAGCGTCGTTTCCACGCTACTGGGATCGTTTTCAAAGGTTCCGGATTCTATGTGACCGACTCCCGGAAGAATACCGCAGCGACCGCTGGGTCGGGTACGGCCGGTAGCGGGAAGTCGTCTGAGCCGAGTCCTGCCGCCCCTCCGGCGGCACCATCAGCGTCCACGGAGACCTCAAGCCCTTCGGCGCCTGCCACGCCCTCGGCGCCGTCGACTACTTCAGAGTCGCCTGCGGCGTGACCCTACCCGCTTGGGAGACGCTTGCGATCATCGGTGCTTGTGCGTTTGTCGGAGTGCTCGCGATGCTCGTCGGAGTTTTGGCGGTGTTCTCGGCATCACGAGTATTTTTCGCGCGAGCGCAAAAGATCGATTTTTATTTGGTTTTGGCCGCGCCGCAAATGCTCGACCGGGAATTCGCGCGTTTTGCGGAGCGGATTGCCGAGCTTGAGCTCGTATTGGTACGAATCGCCGGAGCAGTGACGCGAATCGGATCCGCAACCGAGGGTTTTCGCGCCGTTGCTCGCGATCTGCTCTGTTGTGCCGATTCAATCAAGGGGAAGTTGTCTGGGGAAGGTGGGACTTGAACCCACACGAACTCGCGTTCGGTCGCTTTTGAGGCGACTGCGTCTACCGTTCCGCCACTTCCCCGGTCGCCATCACTTCGAGTTCGAGCTCGGTGCCCCTTGTGCTTGGGCCGCAACGTTGCGAACCTCCGCGCATGCCTCGACGAGCGACGTGACCACCGAGGATGCGTAGACCAAATGGACGACCCTCTCCGGCACTTGCGTGGAGCGGATCACGACAGAATTATCGCGTTCGAGGATCTGTGTTCCCTCGATATCGCCGTCTTTCCAGGCGATCGTCGCAAGTTCCCCGCTCGTATCGTCGTAAAAACCCACGGCATTACCCAACTTGAATTCGATCGTCCATTTCGCTTCGAATGCTTGCGCACGCGGAACGCCGTCACCACCGGAAAGGATGACATGTTTGCTGCCAACCGTGTGCGTTACGCCGACCGCGAGCGAGGTGACGGATACGGCGCGCTGGTCGGGTACCGAGTTCAACGTGCCGGAAAAGTGTACGCGCTCGTCCATTGAAAAGCTGCGAGCGTGCGGTTCGAGACGAAGTGTGCGAAGAAAGGTCGCTCCGGCGGGAAGTGCATCGGGGGCGTCATATTGGAACTCGGCGATGGCCGCCGGTCCGTCGGAAATGATGCGGGCACGATAGGGACGGTTGAACGTTCCGGCGGGAAATTGGTGCGTGTACATTGCTATCCGATCGCTTGGGGAGGGTGGAGGGACAACCGCGAAATCGTCGCGGAGAGCGCCAATGGTGGTGAAGACGTTCGTTCCACGAGCGAGGTCCTCGAAGACGAAGGCGCGTGCGCCGGCGTTGGGCGCAATGAGTACGCGCACGGTATCATTCTGCAAGATGACGGAGGGCGAGCCGTCTTCGGTAACATCGAGGAAACGCGCGTTTGCGCGATTGCTCGGGATATGACCGATCGATGCGAGGCTCGGTGCCCGCAAGACGATCGTTCGATCGAGAGGATCGCTCGCATTTGGATTACCGCTACGAATCGGCAGTAAATCCAATGGTTTTGATGGATGCGAAGCCGGCGCAAGCGGAAGGGTTGACGCGTCATCCAATCTCGTCTGTGTCGCTTGGTTGAGGGGGACGACGCGCACGTCACGCGCGGCGACGTCAATCGGTGCGAGTTTACGAATGCCCGCAGCGGTCGTGAGTTCCGGATCGGCGATATGGATCGGTCTCGTTTCGTAGTTAACGATGACGGCGAACGCGGGAAGTCCGGTGCGATCGTCGCCGAGCGTGGCAATCGGCGTTTGACGTCCAGCGTCGAAGAGGGTGTTCGGAGTCAATATTCGACCAAAAACTCTCGTCAAATCAATATTATCCGGAGCGTGATATTCTGCAGAAAGACCGATCGAGGTTTTTCCGAAGACGATAATCTTCCCGCCGTTTTCGATGAAGTGCCGGAGTTTGATGAGGATGTCCGGATCGATTTTTCCGAGTCTCGCGAACGCTTCTTTGTCTGGGAGCGGTAGAAGCAACATTCGGGTTCGTGCGAGGGTGGGATCATCAGCGAAGCGCAAGTCAACGAGGGTGCAAGTTCGCGCGGCGAGACGGCACGCGCGTTGAAGGTCAATGGTTCGCGCAGCGATGGTTGCGCTCGCGCTCGGATTATCGCGCATGTGGTTGGGATCAAAGGCGCTCGTGAAATATGCGATCGAGGCATCGGCGACGACGTGTGTTTGCGCGAGAGCGGCTCCGTCGCCGGCGATCAACTCGCCGAAGCGCCGCACCGGCTGCATGCGTGGGTTCGGTGTTCCGTTGAGGGCGAGCGCAGCATCCCAGGCGTAGAAGGCGTTGGCGAAGGGGACCTCCCACCCGGCGGGATAAAGGGAATCTTGATCGGGAAATTCCACAACGCCGTGTGCGCCCATTGCGAGCAGCGTTCCGAGTGCGAGCAGCGTGTTTTGAGGATCTGTCGGACGTGGTCGGATATCCTCGGCCTGCTCAAGCCACCCCGCTTGGAATTCACTCTGCATGACCGGAACGTGCGGCTGTGTCTGAAGTAAACCCGTCGAGAATTCCAACTGCGTTCGATCGTGCTCGCCGATGGAATACGCTTCGCTTTGATACCAATTTCCCCAAGCCCAGACCGGAGACGACGCCGTCACCTTCATCTGATAGGTGTTGATAAAAACGGGGAGCGAGGGACCCGTGCTTTGGTGAACGAGATCGGATAACCAGCGGAGATATTCTTGGAGATGCGGCGCGGGCCAGGTCTGGTTGTTGAGATATGCGCCTTGGTCGTCGTCGAGTGCGACGGCGAGGACGCGATCGGAGATCGGAGCGAATTCCTCGAGCACGCGTTGGATCCAACGCGGAACGTACGTGCGGTGTGTCGCGTTAGCGAACCATTCTGCTGCGGCATCGTCGGAGTTTGTATTCTGGAAGGTCGCAGTCGGCGGATAGCGGCCTTCGAGCAATTCATGCTCGGGCATGCCGTATTCCGGACGCGTGAGCAACCACGCTGGATAACCAGCGTTCCGCCATTCGTTGCGGATCACGGGACCAGGACGGAGGATAACGTGAAAGCCGTACTTCTGAATCAAACGCATCAATGTGTGGAGATCGCGGCGCGGGCTCGTATGTCCATCAAAATCGAAGGCGCCGTCGCTCAGTTCGTGCCAATTCCAGATGACGTAGAGATCGAGGGTGTTGACGCCCAGAGCCTTGAGGCGCGCGAGATCGTCGTCCCATTGTGAGCGCGGAAGGCGCTCATAGAAGAAGGCCGCACCATTGACGAAAAATGGTTTCCCATCGACGGTGAATTCGGGAAACCCGCCGGTTTGGACAACGGCGCTGTGGTGATAATCAAGGTTGCTCGCCGCGTTTGTCGTGTGTATGCCCGTGACGCACGTAAGGACACCGATGAATGCGAGCATGGCGGCTTTCGGCGTCGCATCCTTCGCAAACGGCCAGAGCGCAAAGTGTTTGGCGTGAAGGAGGTAGAGAATGATCCCGATCGCGATGCTTCCAATGCCGAAGAGTATCGCGAAGGTTCCTGCTGAGGCGAATATGGCGATCCATCCCACGGCGGCGACGAGAACGGGGAAGGGATACAGCCATACGCGTGCGGGAGCGCGGACTCCGCGTTGGCGGAGTGCCACGAGTGCTGCGATTTGTGCGAGGCTTTGGACGATAACCAAACCCGTCGTGAGTGCCGCGATCACTTGCGAGAGCGTGAGGAAACAGGCGGGAATCGCCAGCCATCCGATCACATGAAGCGAGACGGCGGGAAAACCGTCGGAGTGTAGACGTGCGAAGATACGTGGGAAAAGTCCGTCGCGCGCGGCGGCATACGGAATGCGCGAGAATCCGAGTAAATTCCCGAACGTCGATGCGAATGCGGTGATGAGTATGGCGAGCGTCACGAGAATGGCGACGGGTGCTCCCCACGATCGCGCGACGACGGTCGATGCCACATAATCCGCACCGGCGGGCATTGCGTCGCCTGGATGTGCCGGAACCAGTGTGCGCCAATCGATCGCTCCGAGCACGCCTATTTGAAGAGCGATGTACAAAGCGGCGACGAGGAGGATCGCGAGCAACGTGCTGCGCGGTAGCGTCTTCGCGGGATCGCGGACTTCGTCACCGACGACGCAGGCTTGTCCATAACCAAAGTAATCGTAGAGCGTGATGACGAGTGCGCTTCCGAGCCCGGCGAGAAAGGCGCCGGCCGATGTTCCGGCGGGGCTTACGGGGGCAAGAGCGTGCGCGGTTGCGGTCGGCTGCGGGTGTCCAAATGCGGCTGCGATGACGGCGAGAAGCGTGACGACTGCGACGATGCCGAAAGCGAGTGAGATACGTCCGAGAGGAAGGATTGAGCGGTGCAGGAGGACGATTGTGAGAATGCCGACGAGCGCCGCAGTCAGGCCTTGCGCGAGGTCACCGGAGAGCGCGGGCCAGAGATATGCCGCATAGTGTGCAAAGCCGATGTATCCGCTGGCGAGAAGAAGCGGAGCCGCGACGAGCGTTTGCCAGGCGAAGAGAAAGCCGAGCGCTCCGCCCGCGCGTCGGCTGCCGAACGTCTCGCGGAGAAAACCGTAGGTTCCGCCCGAGCCGGGAAAGAGCGAGCCGAGTTCAGCCCACACGAGTCCATCGCAGAGCGCGATAAGCGCGCCGACGATCCAGCCGACCAAGGCCTCGCGCCCGGGTAAAGCCGCGAGAACAAGCGGAATGGTCACCAGCGGTCCGATGCCGATCATCGTGATGACGTTGACGGCGATCGCTCCGCGCAGTCCGAGCGCACGAATCATCGTCGAGGGGTTCCCACGTGAGAACGGCCGTCCCTACAGTCCGAAAAAGAGCATCTCTTCCCTGATAGGATGGGTTCATCAGGGCATGGCGACAGATTTTCGTTCAGGCAGAGACTTTCCACGGCGAGGGCGGGATGAACTCGGCGGGTTCCTGTGGCTCAAGCGCGTTTTCGACAAGGCTCGCGCAGCCGCGAATGGGACGATTCACGACTATATCTATCCGTGTCCGATGGATCGAGGCGTGTTTGAACGCTGGGGAATAACCTCCGGCGAATTCGACCAGGCCCTCCGAACTGCGAACACCGATGAGGCGATTCTGGAATGGCTGCGCAAGCGGGTCGACGATGCTCATCGTGCCGCGAGCAATGCGTGGATTCTGGAAGAAAAATCGGCGAACCTGGATCGCCAAGATGCGGAGGAAGGCGTCGTCACCGCATGAGGAATCGAGTGATTCTCTAAGTCGTGCAAATCCTCATCGCTCCCGACAAATTCAAGGGAAGTTGTTCCGCGCCTGACGTCGCGGAGGCGCTTGCGCGCGGCGTGCGTAGCGTCGATCCGCAAAGCGAAATCACGATTATTCCAATGGCTGACGGCGGTGAGGGAACGGTGGCTGCGTTCATCGCAGGTGGAGCGCGGGCGCTCAGTTGCACGGTGCGAGGACCGTTGGAAACGCCGGTGCATGCAAGGTTTGCGCTCGATGGAACGACCGCAATCGTCGAAATGGCGGCGGCATCCGGCTTGGTGTTGCTCGATCCGCGTGAGCGTGATGCTCGGCGCGCATCGACGTACGGGACGGGTGAGATGATTCGCTCGGCGCTCGACGCCGGTGCGACGCGCTTGCTCATCGGTATCGGAGGAAGCGCGACCAACGACGCCGGAGCCGGAATGTTGAGCGCCCTCGGCGTGCGTTTTCTGGATGAGCGGGGAAGAGAACTCGAACCCGGCGGTGCGGCGCTCGCATGTATAGCGTCGATCGACATGAGTGGTCTGGATGCGCGTCTTCGATCGATTGCGGTGACCGTCGCTGCGGACGTCGATTCTCCGCTCTGCGGCAGAGATGGGGCGAGTGTCGTTTACGGCTCGCAGAAGGGCGCGTCAGCCGATGACATCGTTTTCTTGGATGCGGCCTTGTCGCATTTTGCCGATGTCGTCGCGAAAACTCTGGGTAATGATATGCGTGATCTTCCGGGAGCGGGGGGTGCCGGTGGATTGGGTTTCGCGCTGATTACGTTTTTGGGAGCAAAGATACGAGCCGGAATCGATGTGATTGCTGAATTTCAGGGTTTACCGCAGGCGCTTCAACATGCGGATCTGTGCTTAACGGGCGAAGGACGCATCGATGAGCAAACGCTTCGCGGGAAAACCGTTGCGGGAGTCCTACGGCTTGCACGCCAAACGAACACCCCGGTAATCGCGTTCACCGGATCGATCGATGCGAACGCCGAAGCGGTGCTTGCGAGCAAGGGAGTTCTCGTGATCCCGATTCTCGATCGTGTAATGAACCTCGACGAAGCAATACGTGAGGTTTCGTCATTATTGGAGCGCGCTGCAGCTCGTGCTATGAGAGCCATCGTGTTGGGAAGAGATCCTCAATGAGAATTGAGCCGTGAACGCTAGATTGCTCGTGTTGACCACCTTGCCAGGCAGTATGTGATCTCCCGAGGGCGTTGCCTGGGAGAGCGTTTTTCAGGAAGAGGCCCCCTTTAGATAGTGTTTTTCATGGAAGGTGAGCGCTTTTCATGAATTTGAGGTAATCAGCCGTTCTGCGTGCCAAACCATTTGCGCGGAGCATGTTTTTCATATAAAGTCCATCTAGGAGGGTGTTTTTCATGAGAGGAGCGTCTTTTTCACGGGAAGGCCATCTCGGAGGCTCTTTGCTAACGGTGGTGTTCATCGATCATCGTCTTCGTGGAGGGCTATATCGATGTTGAATTTTCCACAAGGGAATGTCCGCTTGCCCTGGTTCGGCTTTTAAGCGCACTGACGATCGCGGCCTTAAGATTACGAACGGCTAATGTCGCCATGATAGCAAAATGCTTGCACACGGAAGCATCCTTTCCCGCTTGCGTATGAACGAGAATTGACGGACGGAACGCGTCAAGCGATATCCTTGGAAAGACCGAGTTTTACGACTTCTGCAGAAGGGTTCGTGCGCTTGGGCGAGAGGCGCCGCGGGTGTATGAGGAACGCAGGGCGACATGGTCGTCTACGATTCGGAGGACCACATCGGCGAGTTTCTCGGGATCGTGACGGACGTTTACCGTTTCACTGATGACCGGGGCGCTGAGCACGCGAATTCCGAGGGCCTCGATGCGCTTCACGTCAGCGTGGACTGGAGCCTGGCCCTCCTCGGCATAAGCGCCGAGTAAACGTCGCGGTGGTTCAACATTGACGATGGCGATGTCGCAAACGCGTGCGCCTGCAACGTCGAAAAGGCGTGAGACGTGATCGTAGGCGCTCATATGGTCGGTTTCGCCGGGTTGGGTCATCACATTGCAGACGTAGATCTTCGCTGCGGATGAAGCGGCGATTTCTCGGACGATCTTCGGGATTAGCAGGTTGGGCAGAATTGAGGTGAACAAGCTTCCCGGGCCAAGCACGATCGCATCCGCTTCCCGAATGGCGGTGAGCGCTTCACCAAAAGCCCGCACATGCGCGGGAAGCAATTCCAGTCCGATGATTGGTTCTCGCGAACTCGAGACGTTTGTTTCTCCCAGAACACTTGTTCCATCGGCAAACGTCGCCTTGAGCTGGACGGAGTCGAGCGTCGACGGTACGACGCGGCCCTTGATATTGAGTACGCGGCTCGATTCTTTGATTGCTGAATCGAAGTTTCCGGTAATTCCGGTCATCGCGGCCAAGAAGAGATTTCCAAACGAATGGCCGGCAAGACCTTCCCCTTCAGAAAAGCGGTACTGAAAAAGTGCAGTGACCAAGGCTTCGTTATCGGCAAGCGCAACCAAGCAGTTGCGAATATCGCCGGGCGGCAAAATTCCAAGTTCCTTTTGCAAGCGGCCGGAACTTCCGCCGTCATCGCTCACGGTGACGATAGCGGTGAGGTTCGAAGTTCCGCGTTTGAGGCCGCGCAGTAAGGTGGAAAGGCCCGTTCCGCCTCCGATCGCGACGATCTTATATCCGCGTCGCAAGCGCAGATTGAAGAGCGCGTCGACGATGCGATTTTTACCTTCGGGTCTGACGGCTCTGACGATGGAACGCAACCATAGGCGAATGCCGAGGACGACGAGGATCAGGCCGACGAACGCGAATATCGGAGCCAGGGACCAGAGTGGCAGAACCCCGTCGAAAATATTGTCGATGTGTTCGTTGATTTCGAAATGAGCGCCGTACGCGGTGATCCAGCGTTCGACTCCGTCTACGGCGAGGACCGCACCGCATGCCGCGAGAACGAGCCAGCGTTTGACGCCCAGGCCCGGATAGAGCCAGCGGACAAAACGGTCGAGATGGCCTTTCATCGGCGTGCGAGGTCCCGTGTTTCCAAGGTGACCGCGAGTTCATTGCGATTCTGGAGATGTGCGGCGATGCGATGGGCGATGTAGACGGAACGATGACGTCCACCTGTGCAACCGATGGCAATGGTGAGCCGCGCCTTCCCCTCTTCCAAATAGAAGGGAATACAGAAGTCGATCAATTCATTGGCTCGTGTGAGAAATCCCAGCGTCGCGGGAATCGCTTCCAAGAACTCCGCAACGGGTGCATCCGCTCCGGTTAAGTCAACGAGATCCGGTTCGTAATTGGGATTGGGGAGAAAGCGCACGTCAAGGACGATATCCGCGTCACTTGCAAGTCCGTGCTTGAAGCCGAACGCGAGGACGTGGACCACAAGGCGAGGTTCGATGTCTTCGTCGATCAATCGGGTGATCTGTGTCTTAAGTCGCGCGTGCGTGAAGCTCGACGTATCCCAAGAAAGGTCGGCTCGTTGGCGGAACGGAGCGAGCGTTCGCCGTTCCTCAGCGATTGCGTCAAGCAAGTGCCCGACGTGCTCGAAGGGATGGCGCCTGCGCGTCTCGCTATAGCGCCGGATCAACGTGTGGTCGTCGGCTTCAAGAAAGAGGAGCTTGAGTTCCGGATGCTGCTTGCGCAGTTCATCAACCGCGTGGAGAGCATTTCCGAATGTGGCAGGAGCGGACACATCGAGTGAGATTGCTACGCGCCCAATTCCCGCGGTGATGCAAAGCGACACGAACTCCTTCGCCATGAGCGGAGGGAGGTGGTCCACGCAATGGAAGCCGAGGTCTTCTAAGGATTTCATCGCCTGGCTTTTGCCGGCGCCCGAAAGGCCTGTAACTACAATCAAACTTTGAATCGTACCGACCCTCCCCGAAAAAGCCTTAGGAGATTTGCCTTATGCGGGTGCGGGGGCCGACGTGACCTTGATGAAATCTTCGGCTAGGCCTTGGAGGCGAAGTTCTCCGAACTCAGCGGTGTAGGCGCCCGATTCCAATGCCGTGATCTTCCCTACTTCGGGGGCTTCCGCAAGTTGTGGAAGGCGCTGACGGATCTCCTCCGGTAGGCGCACTTCGTCACCGATCTCGAGGGCCGGCTGTTCGGATAGCTTGTCGAGCTCAGCGAGCAACATATCGAGCGGAATGCCGTAACTCGCGCTGACTTGCTCGATGGTTTCCGTTTCACTGATCGAGCAATGCGAACAGCCGCCGAGATGAAACTTCGCGAAAACGCGACGAGCCCCAGCGTGCGCTCGGAACGCCTGTTCGACGGTCATGTCTTTGTTAAAATGTGAACTCACATAT
The DNA here is from genome assembly GCA_035937855.1 of Vulcanimicrobiaceae bacterium. Classification (GTDB taxonomy): domain Bacteria; phylum Vulcanimicrobiota; class Vulcanimicrobiia; order Vulcanimicrobiales; family Vulcanimicrobiaceae; genus DASZHL01. The sequence continues at coordinate 4,507 of DASZHL010000089.1, read as the reverse complement.
GCTCCAACGGGAAAACAGTCGTTTCTTAAGACGGCGAATCGGCGTCAAGAGTTGCGGAGGATCGAGATCGCCTATAAGCCGGATTCTGTGTCGACCACGGGAAAACCCGCAGCCGACGGCAACCATCTCTCTGGGATGCGCGTTACCGCACATCTCGGTGCGATTTAGCTCGTATCGGCGGGCCGCCGAGCCCGAGACGAATCTCGAACGGGATCGAGCGATCTTGCTTCGCGTGGGGTTTACCCGGGCGCGCGTCTCCGCGACACCCCGTGAGCTCTTACCTCACGATTTCACCCTTACCGACCCGTTACCGAATCGGCGGTTTGTTTCTGTGGCACTTTCCTTCGAGTGACCCCGACAGGACGTTATCCTGCACGCTGCCCTGGGAAGCCCGGACTTTCCTCACGCCGTTAGGCGCGCGATTGCCCAGCGGTCTCGAACCTCCGGGGTGTAGGCTTCCCGCGCAGTGTTGATGCTCCTGGCGGTCACTCGACTTTTCGTGAGGGTCGAGACGGTGATCTGCGCGGAAGCAGGGAGCGACTCTCCTCACGGGGACGCCCGAATTTTCGCATCGTGCGAAAATTCTGCTCGACGACTTTTCGCTCTCGCCCCTCCAGGGCTACGCGAAAAGCTCGATCGCCCCTTTGAGGAGAATCGCTCCCTGCTTCCGCGCAGATCACCGTCTCGACCCTCACGAAAAGTCGGGTATGCGTTCCTTGAGTTTGGGGGAGCGGGCGGCGCGTTCGGCGTGCTCGCCGACGGGGATTACCTCGCCGAAGGTGTCCCGGAGGGCGCGAAGCGATGATTCGAGGATGGGGAGTTTTTGATCGGCGCGGCGATTCATCGCTGGGAAGAAAGCGAGGCTGGCGACATCGTCGCAGCCCATGAAATCGAGCGGATGCAAGAGGAGTGAGGGTTGCAGTCCCGAGAGGCGGCAGGCGGTCAAGGCTGTGCGGAAATAGGGGAGGGCTAAGGGCGGCGCCAAGGTTGCGAGATAAAGGATATAGCTGAAGTGGATCGGGATCTTCATACCGGGGAAGGTCGTGACGGGGATCTCCGTCAGCGATGTGTGGTCGAGCTTCCAACGATACGCACGAAGTGGGCGAAGTCCGTCGCGCACGCTTCCGAAAAGGGCTCGCCGCTTCTCGAGTTCTTCGGAGCTGAGTTTGGCGGTCATGAAATAATATGCGCGGGCAAGGGGTCCGATATAGGTCGGAAACGTTGTCGCATCATAGGTGTAGTCGAGTTCGGCGAGGAGTTCGAGGGTCGAACGCGAGAGGCTAAAGCCAGGCCCGCGGAAACCACGCGGTCGCATCCCGGTTGCCGCGGTGATGGCGTCGCCGGCGCTCACGAGTTCGCGTCTCACGCCCTCGCGGTCGTAGTGCTGAAGCCATGGCTCATGGTTGAAAGAATGGTTTCCGATTTCATGACCTGCGTCCGCGATTGAACGCAATGCTTTCGCATTGCGTTCAAGGGCGGCGTCTTGCCCGACGATGAAGAACGTAATGCGTAAACCGAGGCGGTGCAACAACTCGAGCGCGCGTGGCACGACGATATCCAAGTACGATGGGAAACTCTCCCATGCGGGATCACCATGGGTTTTCAGATACGACCATTCGTTATCGAGGTCGAGGGAGAGACTTGCGTATGTCATGCGTTGGAGACCTGTACAGGATCGATGGTGGAAAGAGCTCGGTCCGCGAGCAAAATGGTTTCGTTAACGTTGAGGGTGCCGTTGACGATATGGGCGGAATTCGCGAGAAAGAGACCGCGAATCGATGTGGATATCGATGGGAGGCGATCGGAATATCCGAGGGAGGCGATCGCGAAAACCTCACGCACGCGCGAAACGGCAAACGCCAAGATTTTGCGCTCCGCGAAATGCGGATACATCCGCCTGAGAGCGTCGAGAAAGTCGGTACGGATCTCTTCATCGCTCTTCTCGAAGAGCGGATCGTTCGGAGCGACGTACTTCGGAAGATAGACCAAGGCGTTCCCTCCGAATTCTTTTCGGGAAACGATCGCCGACATTTCGATTACGGCACTAAAGGGAAGCCCGTCGTCCGTGAGATTGGTGATGTAGTACGGACCGAGCGGTTCATCGAGCAAGACGGAAGCGCAGACGATACCTTGGTAAGGGATATCCTGGAATGAACGGCGTTCCGCGGTTCCCAGTTGCGGGCATAGGCGTGCGGCAAGCGGCGCCGCGGCAGTGACGACGACGCGATCATACGTGCGAGTTTGCCCATCACGGAAAACGATGCGAAGGGGGGCCTCTCCGTCGCGTTCGATGCGTTCGACTGGTGCATTGAGTTCGACGTGAACACCCGCGCTTCGCAGGCGTTCGGTGAAGGTTGCCAGGATGCGCGCATATCCTCCGGGCACGTAGCCGAACATCTCGCGTCCGAGACCGCTTCGACGCGCTGCATACATGCGGGCGACGATCGCCCAAATGAAGGCCGCCGATGTTTCCCGGTAGCGCTCGCCGAGTTTGGCGCGGAGGAGCGGACGCCAAATTTTTTGGAAAGTGCGGCGGCCCGACCAGCGACGTAACCAGTCTTCGACGGAGATTGCTTCGAGCGGTCGGCCGTCGACGATTCTCGACGCATGAAGGATGGTGATCCCAAGACGGAATTTGTCTATCAGATTGAGTGGAGGAAAGCGTAAGAAATCGAGGAGACCCGACATATCCGCGAAGCGGCCGTCGGTGAAGAAGCCCGTTCGGGGCGTTGCCCACTCGATCTCGGATTCGAGGCCGAGTTCATCCAGTAAGGAGCGAAGGGCTTGATCGGAGCGCAGGATGACGTGGTAATGACGGTCCCATGTGACGCTTCCCAGGCTCCAGGCTTGAGCCAGCCCCCCGAGCATCCCGGAGGCTTCGATGAGGTCCACGTCGTGACCGCGTTGGCGGAGACGCAAGGCGAGGGTCATCCCAAGCATTCCGCCGCCGACGATGGCGAAGCGGGTTGCGGCGTCGTCCGCGCGGGAAGAAGACGGGCTGGTCATCGGGGTCCTCGCGGGCGCGGATAGAGACTTGGAGCCGAAACGATGCCCGGCATGTGAATCTGAGGGACTTTCATACAGGTTGCGTTGAGGGGTTGGCTATCGGATTGGAAATCGCCTCCGTGGAGAAGATCAATGGGAAATTTCTCATGCTCGGCGCAGGTCTTCCGCAGGTAGGATGCTAAGTTGACAGGCCGCGGCCGGGGAACGTTGGGGGCATAGCTCAGCTGGTAGAGCATCACGCTGGCAGCGTGAGGGTCAGGAGTTCGAGTCTCCTTGCCTCCACCACCTCGCTTGGACTTCCGAATGAGGAACGTCGCGACGCGAGGCATGAAATCGGGAGAGCGCCTGAGCACACTCCCGATTCGTCGTACGCGATGTTTTCGTATACTTTTGTCGTGACTACTTATAGACTTTCGCTAGATTGATGGTTGGCGTGTTTGACGATCGTGATTTAGTGATACGGTGGTCGAACTTTTGCGCTTGAGGCCATTGTGAAAATGGTGCGCTGCTTGTGTGGGGTCAAAGAAGGTCGTCCCGGTCTTTGCCCCCTTGTCGAGCGCTATGTGGGTCGAACGATAGTGTCGAGTAGCCACGCGTTTGATGGTCATTGTTGATTGATATTGGGCCCTTTTGGCGGTGAACGCCATTTGCTTCATTCCATGAAGAGATTTGCTTGCGACGTTTCCAGGAGAATACTGTGTCTTTTGTCCTTTTTGGTTCGACGGGTGTGTGCTAATCTTCAATTGCGTGGGCGTGTTACCGTTTTCGATCCCTTGATACTTTACTTCACCGCCACTATTATCCGTTGAAGCCGGCTTATACGCGGGAGTCCATTCATGGGGCTTGTAGGTATCGAGGTTAAGCTGTGCCTTAACTTCAGTCGCGGATCCGACGAAAAGCACAGCTGATGCGACGGTACACGCAATTTTCGGTATGTGCTTACTTTGCATGATCTTGAGACTCAAATTCCTTTCCTGCTGAACAGCAGAGTTAGGTAAGAGTTTTCAGGATTTCCAGGAAATCCCAAGCGATATCCGCGCATGTTCCACATTCGTCCACGCTGCAGACGTGGCCGATGGGAAAGAGTACGGAGCACACGCCGGCAGACGATCTACTGCCGGCGATCCATCAGGATGACGCAATGAACCGGGCGGCCGGTTTACTCACCGTTTCCCGGCATCGTGCCGGAAATAAACGTGAGACTCGCTCACGCGTTCCATACCGTTGGGAACGACGACCAAGCGAGCGCCGTGGGTCATCACGGAACCATCATTGGTTCGTCAAATAACGCGGTAAGTGGGGGATCGGTCTCCCCGAACCACATAGCCTCGAGCGCCATAGAAGCATCGAGCCCGGAACGGTGCCGCCGGACAGGGCGGTCCTCGCCGAGTTCTCGCATTCGCTTAAGACGCTTGCGATGATGGTTAGGAGGGCACGACGCATGCGATCTCTTTTCTTAACGCGTTGCTAAGGTATAAACTACTTAGGATAAGGAAATCCT
>DASZHL010000088.1:0-2877 GCA_035937855.1 Vulcanimicrobiaceae bacterium | reverse complement strand
CCGGCGCGGAACGTTGACGATCCGGCGGAAAGCAAGTGCATCCGACGGATTGACGATGTAGCGGAGATACGCCAGCATGTCCTTGATCTCGACCCTGGAGTAGAATCCAACGCCACCGACGACGCGATAGGGAATGCCGTCGGCGACCATGGCCTCTTCAAAGACGCGCGATTGTGCATTGGTCCGGTAGAGAATCGCGAAATCTCGATATGCAGCGCCTTCGCGAACGAAGTCTTTGATTTTCTCAACTGCGTACCGAGCCTCGGAACGTTCGGTGTCGCACGCGAAGACCGTCACCGGCTCGCCCTCGGCACGCGAGGTGAAGAGCGTCTTGGGATGACGTGTCGTATTGTTCGCAACCAATTCGCCCGCAACGCGCAGAATTTGTTGCGTGCTGCGGTAATTCTCTTCGAGCTTGAAGACCTTCGTGCCCGGGAAATCCTGCTCGAAACGCAGGATGTTCTTGAAATCGCTTCCACGCCACGAATAAATCGACTGATCGTCGTCGCCGACGACCGTCAGATTCTTATGTTCACCTGCGAGGAGCGCACACAAACGATATTGCGCGGCGTTGACATCTTGATATTCATCGACGAGGATATAACGAAACTTGTTCTGATATTTCGTTCGAACCTCGACGTCGGTTTCCAATAAGCGGATCGCCCACGCGATGAGGTCGTCGAAATCCAACCCATTACTCTCGCGCAAGCGGCGATCGTACGCGCGATACACTCGGGCGATGCGCTCGGCGAGGAACGAGGTTTCCTTCGATTCGTATTCGTCGGGCGAAAGCAACGCATTCTTCGCGCGGCTGATTGCATCGAGCGCCGCGCCGGGTGTAAGCTGGCGCTCGTCGATGTCGGACTCGACCATCGCGTCCTTAATAACGGCGCGCTGATCGGCTTCGTCCATGATAGCGAAATTCGAGGCGATGCCGATCTTTCGGCCGTCACGACGCAACAGACGCACACAGATCGCGTGGAAGGTCCCCACCCAAAGATCGCGTGCCGCAGACCCGACCATGCCTTCGAGCCGGGTTTTCAGCTCGTTGGCGGCCTTATTGGTGAACGTCACCGCGAGGATCCGGTCGGGGAAAATCCGCTTTTGATCGAGCAGATAGGCGATCCGGTGGGTCAGAACACGCGTTTTGCCGCTCCCCGCGCCTGCGAAGATCAGGACGGGCCCATCCGTTTGGAGTACGGCCCGCCGTTGGACGTCGTTCAGGGCGTCGGCATAGTCAGTGTGCGCGAGAGTCATTCCGTTCTATTCGACGCACGTACGCTCTAAGCCTGGGAATTCCCCTCCGATTACGAAAAAGATTGCTCCCGATCCAGCTCCCTCATCGCGAAGGCGCTCTGTAAGTACGCCAGTGAGGACTCCGCCCCCATATTTCGGTTATGTCCATTCTCATCAAGCCCGTCGTAGCAACCGCCGGCGGCAATCATCAGTCGTCCGTCCAAGTTCCGCCCGAGGAACCATTGCCAGGCTTCCCGCGCCCGTTCGACCCGCCCGGCATCTCCCGTCGCCGTGAAAGCAACTCGTTCCGCGTCGATGGTGGCGGCGACCTCGAGGGGCTGCTGAGCATAAATGGCATGATTTCCATTACGCTCGGACCATCCGCGGTTCCCGATCGGAACGAACATTCCGTCGCGAAAGACCAGGTTTTCATAAAAGTCCAAGGTCCGCAACCCGGCCACGCACGCCGCCTCGTTCTCAAGCGCGATTCCGGCATGGAGGAGCGCGGCGGAAAGTCGTGCATTATCGTAGGTCATCTTCTCCTCGAACCAGACCCAATTCGGGGTCTCCGTTCGTTCGAGCGCTCGGAGAAGTCGCTCTTCGATCAAGCGTAGCGCGATCGGTGCCTCACTCAAGATTCCAATTGTGTGCACCAGACCCGCTGCGGCCAAAGCGATACCGCGAAGATAATGAAAGCCTTCCAGCTGTGGAATCGCGCGTACCACCATTGAGGCGGCGAGATCACGCCAACTTGGGAGGGGCGCAAAGCGCGCCGCATATCCGAGCGCCGAGATCGCTCGCCCTTGCGCATCTTCACTACCGAGATCATCCTGCCAACGACGATCGTATCCCATGAAATTTCGGAAACATCCGTCCGGTCGCTGGGCATCGAGGAGAAAAGCAAGATAGCGCCGACCGAGCGAAATCGCCGTTTCTCGCAGTTCCGGGACTTCACTCGCCTTGCATGATACGAGAAATGCGCGAGCGACATCGTCAACGCAATATCCGGTCGAACGATTTGGCACATCGGAGAACGCGTGTTGGATCACGCCGACATCGTCGCTGAGAGCGATGAGATGCGCGAGCGAGGGCGGGGTGTGTAAGGTGTAATCCTCCATCCCGCCCGGTTCGTCACGAGGGAAAATATGCGAAGATGAATTATTTCTCATATGTACTTAACCTACGCGGGAAACAGCACGCGGTCCATCGACTCGCCGCCGTCAAGGCTTGGAAATAAGCTCGCGAAGAGATCACGATATTGCGATGCGACCTGCGGCCACGTCATCTGGCGCCCAAAGCGATACGCCCGGCGTTCGATCGCGCGACGGCGCATCGGATCGTCGAGCAAGCTCAGGATATTCTCCGCGAGCGAGGGAGGATCGCGAAACTTGACCAGAAGGCCTCGCTCATCAGCCAAAAGCTCGCGAGCATAGAGATACGGTGTTGAGATAATCGCCTTTCCGCATCCGACGGCATACGCCAAGGTTCCGCTGACGATCTGCGTCGGGTCCAGATACGGCGTCAGATAAATGTCCGTCGCTCGGAGATATGCAATCAATTCCGTGAACGGCAAATAATAATCAACAAGCTGAACATTGGCCCCGAGTGCAAAGGTTTCAATCATACCGAGCAGCGTCTGCC
>DASZHL010000087.1:0-18645 GCA_035937855.1 Vulcanimicrobiaceae bacterium | reverse complement strand
GAAAAAAGGGATCCCCACCGAAGCGCAAGTCCTCAAAGAAACGCCCTACCGATATGCCGACAAGACCTTCTTCGAGATCGACGAGGTTCGGAACGCCGTCGTTGAGGGTTTGCGGATTTCGCAAATTCTTCAATACCAAGGGATGCCGCCGCTGAAAGAACCCGTGCAGCGCGTGCGTTCGCATACGTTGACGTGAAGGATTCATCGCCGCTCCGGAAAAGCTCCGGCAGGAGCGTGGCGATTTCGATGCCGTTTGTATAGGAGAACTCCGCAGTGTCCTTTTACTCATACCTCTCATCAGCCGTCGATATTGACCGGGAGGAACTTTGCGACTATCTCCGCACCATTCCCGGAGCATTGGTGCTCGATCACGATCACGGCATGAACCTCATTGGGAATGCGGCGGCGCCGTGGCACAATCATGACAATGGCCCGTCCGTCATCATGTCTTTGCATGGACCCGGCCCCGAATACGTCAGCGGTAAAACGGACGAAGCTCTCGTACGCTTGCTCGGCGTACCCGAGCCCCAATCATCGGTCGCATTTCAGCATGGTCGTCGCGGTGACGCCGATGCAACGAATTTCCTCGTTCAGCGCATTGTGGCAGCCATCGCTGAGCGCTGGTCGCCCTGCGCGTATCATTTCGACGAAGATCCCGAGGACGAAAATTATACTTACTACAGCGGCGAGGATATGCGTCAAGCGACCCGCCTTGGTGTGGACATCCATTACTTCCTCAATGAGCAGGAGTTACTGCCGCTACGCATAGCTCAAGCCTTGCAACCCGAGCGCAGAGTGCATCTCACGCGTGTGTCGCAAGCCCCGCCGGTTTGGGATCGCAACCTCCAACCGTGGGAAGACTTCTCCAGGAAAAGCGACGTACCGTTCCGTCAGAGGGAGTTCCATTATATCTATCTCGCGGAACGGATTTCAGCCGAAGAATTACGCACGTTCTTGCGATCGTTCCCCGGAATGTATGCTCCTGAGAACGGAATCGTCTGTCGCCGTTATTCCGACCATTTCGTCCCGCCGACGGACGCGAGCATGTCCGCAGAAGAGTTGAAAAGGTTCGATATCTATGACGGCTATATCACCGAACCCCTTCTTCCAAAGGATTCCCTCATAGATGATTCTCAAAGCGTCTATCTGCGTCTCCTTCCGATGACCTGGACGGAAATGCTCGACGGTTGGTTTTCCGACGAAGAGCCGGTCGAAGAACGCAAGAGGCTTCATTCCGAGGCTCCTGCGAAAATAATCGAGACGTTAGGAAGTGCTCCTCAGTCGATCATCTCGCTCGTTCAAATTGGGGTCGATGACACCGCGCTGGCGCAAGAGGTCGTCTGCGCGCTCGCACGCCGTTGGCGCTGCGTCTATCTCTTACGATGTCCTGAATTTAATGGAGAAAAGCGTTGGTGGGACGAAACCGTCAGTAGCGGAGAAGACGTTTGCAAAGCCGTTCGTTGCGGAGTCGACGTGTTGTATGTTTCTGAGGAATATCGTGCGATATTGCCGCCGGAAATTTATGACGAACCACAACTGACCTACATTCCACCACCGGATAGCGTCCTAGCTTCCGTGAATGGTCCCAAAACGCGCGTCGGAGCGAACTCCGTCTGACACGTGTGAGGAAGGTTTGGCACAGTTATCGAAAGCACCTCCGTCTTCCCTCACCGGAAAACTCGCTGATAAAAGCGTCGGAAAAAGGCGGGGTAGGATTCTTCGACGTGAAGCGTATGCGCTTGGACGGCGTTTGCGAGTTGGGGAAGATTCGCGATGGGAACCGAGGCCAGCCAATGATGGACCGCGTGCAGATGGTTGTTGTTGGTAAACCAGGCCGCGAACCGTCCGGCGCGGATGATGCGTGCGTTGTGGAGTGCGTTGCGTGAATCGGTGTCGCATTCGAGATGTTCGGGAAGTTCGATGTGCACGTGAACGAGAACGGCGATTGGAAGCGACGCAAACCAGAGGAGTAACGGGCTCACGTTTCCGGCAAATGCCGCCGTGAGAACGCCGATCGAGAGTGCGAGCATCATCAGGTGTTCGCGTCGCACGGATCCGGCAATCGCCGAATCCAGACGTTTGGGATTGCGAACCAGCGATTCGAGCATGTTTGCGAGGGCCACGCCGAAATGACGGGCCATCGTCAGGTGGAGGAGCAACTCACGCATTCCACGCAATCGCTCAAGGCGATATTGAAAACCTTCCAGACGCACATCTCGGTGATGTTGCGCATGACTGGACCGCCATTCAGTGAAGCTCACGAACATAGGCAGACCCAGCAGCGTTCCGATGACGCGATTCATGCGGCGGCTGCGTAGCGCCGTTCCGTGCAGGCACTCGTGCATAAGTTCGAGGTTTCGCGCATACGTCACACCCAGGCACGACAACCCCGCGAGCCGCGCGATCCAAATACCGTGAAACAGCGGGAGCAGGAGCAATGCAGCGCCAATCGCGAACAGCGCGGCTTGCTCACTTAATTTTCGGATAAAGACTCGGTTGTCGATGTAATGCAAAGCGGCATTGCGCTCGAAAACACGGCGCAAGCGCGCCGTTTCTTTGTCGGGGGAATCGACGATCACGAAATCAAGAGATCATCGGCCGATCGCAGGCATCGAAAGCTTCGATCGTCCTCCCGCTCGAGATAGCCGGTTTCCGTTAACGCATTGAGGATGTCGCCGATGAGGGCGCGTTCATTCTTGTTCGGCATACCCGCCCAGCGCAGGGCGATCTCCTCGACGTCAAGCGTCGCTCCCGGAACAAGAAATTCACGGATGAACTGTTCGGAGAGTCCGAGGCGTTCCATCCGTCGAGCCAGCGTTGGACGTATGGTGACCGGAGTCTTCGTAGACGCCGACCCGTCCTGAGGAATCGCTGTGGGCTTCGCGGCGGCGAGTTGGGGCGGTGGATCCGGCGGAAGGATTGGAACGGCGTCGGCCGCGGCAGGCAATGGACCGCCGCTCACCAGCGAAGGGTACGCGTTGAGGACGAGATCGGCGACGGCCGGGAGCATGTCGCCGATTGCGACGAGCGTCGTTTGCCAAGGGACGGCGTTGACGATGTTTTTGCGTCGAATGATGCCGTCGAGAATTCGGTTTGCGACGTGTTCGGGAGAGGCGAGTATCGACGAGGGACCGGGTTGTTTCCCGACGCGCGTCATGAATTCCGTATTGACGGCGCCGGGATCAACGTAGGTGACGGCTATACCGTCGGCGCGCAGCTCGCTCCGGGCGATTCGCGCGGCCGAGCGGATCGCGGCTTTCGCGCAGGGATAGGCGCCTTGTCCCGTGACGGGCACGCGGGCGAGGCCTGAACCGACGAACACGACTTGCCCGCTTACGCTTCGCAAGGAGCTTCGGGCTTCGCGAACCAGGGCCAGTGGAATGAGGACGTGTGTCTCGAATTGCTCGCGCAGCTCCTCATCGGTTTGTTCGACGATCGGGCCGACCGCGGTTCCGCCCGCCAAGTTGACGACGACGTCGATTCTCCCGAAGCGTTCCAATGCCGTGGAAATGATCGTCGCGACGGCGCCGGGTGAGCGGAGATCGAGCGCGAGGCAGACGATGCGTCCGCCCAAGCCGATCGCGGTGTGTTGAAGTTCGTCCAGGCGCTCGCGGCGGCGTCCGACGGCCAGAACGTCAAACCCGAGGCGCGCCGCTTGCTCCGCAAGCGCTCGGCCGATGCCGGACGAGGCGCCGGTGACGATGATGGTCCGCGTGGTCTCGGAAGTGTGCATACATAAAGCCCTTTGTCGTTCAAGCTAGGTCGGCCTCGTTCGTCGAGCGAAGCGGAATGGATATGACGGATTCACCGCGCGTTGGAATTATCATGGGATCCCTCTCCGATCGCGAGACGATGCAGGCGGCAGGCGTGACGCTGGACGAACTCGGCGTTCCCTTCGAGATGCGGGTCGTCTCGGCGCACCGCACGCCCGACCTCCTCTACCGCTATGCCGAAGGTGCGGCCGAGCGGGGTCTTCGCGTGATCATCGCCGGCGCCGGTGGTGCGGCACATCTACCCGGCATGACGGCGTCGAAGACGCACCTGCCCGTGATCGGCGTTCCCGTGCGGACCGCATCCCTCAACGGGTTGGATTCGCTGCTTTCGATTGTGCAGATGCCCGCGGGAATTCCGGTTGCGACGGTGGCGATCGGAAATTCCGCCAATGCGGCGCTGTTGGCGGCGCGGATCCTCGCCTTGAACGACCCGGCCTTAGCCCAACGATTGCGCGCCCGTTCAGAAGCCGAGGCCGCGAAGATCGAAGAGATCGGACTCTTGTGATCGCTCTGTGAGGATCGCGACGATAGGTGTGCTAGGCGGCGGGCAGCTTGGACGCATGCTCACCCTTGAAGCCAAACGAATGGGCTTTCGCGTTATCACTCTTGATCCGGTCGTTGATTCGCCATGCGGTCAGGTCGCCGATGAGCAAATCATCGCAGAGTACGATGATCCGCAGGCGGTTGCGGATCTCGGAGCACGGAGCGATGTCGTGACTTATGAATTCGAGAATATCCCCCTCGCCTCGGTTCAAGCGTTGGAAGAGGAAGGGCGGATCGTCCGACCCGCAAGCCGCGTGTTGGCGGTGACGCAGGACCGTCTCGCCGAAAAGCGTTTCGTGCGCGGATGCGGCGTGATGACCGTCGAGTTTGCCGGCGTCGCTTGTGCCGAAGAACTGGAAGCGGCATTCACGCGGATCGGGTTTCCCGGCGTTCTCAAGACGGTGCGCGGCGGATATGACGGCAAGGGTCAGTGGTTCGTACGCGATGTGGACGAGGCCCGGAAAGCCTTGTCGCAAGGAAGCGGTGTGCCGCTCATCTATGAGCAATTTCTGCATTTCGATCGTGAAGTCTCAGTCGTCGCAACGCGTGGTGCGGACGGCGCGTCGATTGCTTTTCCCGTTTCCGAGAACTTGCACGATCGCGGAGTGCTCGCAACGTCGATCATCCCCGCGCGGGTCTCGCCGCTGATTATCGAGCGGGTGCGCGCTGCGGCACGAGTTATCGGAGAGCGTTTGGGTGTCGTCGGCACGTATTGCATCGAATTTTTCGTGCGCGGCGAGGAGATCTTCGTCAACGAAATCGCACCGCGCGTGCATAATAGTGGACATTTTTCGCTTGATGCGACGCAGATCTCGCAATTTGAAGCGCATATCCGTGCGATCTGCGACCTGCCGCTCGTCGAACCGGAACTCTTGCGTCCGTCGGTGATGGTGAACATCCTCGGAACGGGTGAGGGGGACCATCTCGACGGGATCCCCCGACTCCTCACCGATCCCGGCCTGAAACTTCATCTTTACGGCAAGACGCATGCCGCAGTGCGACGGAAGATGGGGCACTTCACGGTGCTCGCTCCGACGCTTGACGAGGCGCTGGTGCGGGCGGAGGTCGGACGAAAGATCTTGCACTGGACGGCGGCGACCTGAATCTTTCGCCGACCGAGGCGGGTTTGGTGCGGCGGAGGATCATAACGACTGATGCCGACACCAATTGATACGCGAGGAACTGAGCTTCCCCACGAGCTCGGAGCCCTCATCAAGGACAAACAGACGCGTGCCGTCGACGAGCGCGCATTGCGCACCCTCTTTCTCGAAGCGCGGACCGTGCGAGATTTCCTTCCGCAGGCGGTTCCGCACGAGTTGCTGGAACGAATTCTCGACGTTGCCGAGCTGGGACCCACGAGCGCGAACTCATCGCCGATGCGCATTGTTTTCGTCGAAAGTTCAGAGGCGAAGGAGCGGCTTCGTCCAACGCTCATGGCCGGGAACGTCGAGAAGACCATGCACGCCCCGGTTACGGCGATCATCGCGATGGATCGAAAATTCTACGAGAACCTTCCGCGCCTCTTTCCGCAGGCTGACATGCGCTCCTTATTCCTCGGTGAGGAGGCCGCCGAGCGCGCACGGCATACGGCGTTTCTCAATGCGTGTTTGCAGGGCGCGTATTTCATCGTCGTCGCGCGGGCCTTCGGCTTGGATCTGGGTCCGATGGCCGGTTTCGACAATGCGCAAGTCGATCGGGAATTTCTCGCCGGAACCGGCTGGGAGTCGTTGTTTCTCCTGACCATCGGCTATGGCGACGACACGAAACTCGGTCCCCGCAATCCGCGTCTGCATTTCAACGAGGTTGCCCGCATCGTGTAGAGCAAAAGGGAGCATCGGTTTCCAAGCGACAAAAGCTTGGAAATCGGTGCTCCCTTTCTTGTGGACCTGTCCCGATTACGTTTGCCTGGCTCGGCCGGTGAAGGAACGGAGGATCGCCAAGAAGATCACGGCGCCGATGACCGCACAGATGACACTCCCCAAATTAAACCCGGTCACGCCGATGTTCCCGAAAAATCCATAGACGAATCCACCGATCATCGATCCGACGATGCCGACGACGATATCACCGACGATTCCACCAGGCCCCCCGCCTGGAACCAACCATTTGGCGATGATGCCGATGATGAGGCCAAAGAGCAACCAACTAAGAATTCCCATGAGTCCCCTCACTTTCCGTGGCCGAGATGAATACGACGTTAGCCGGAGATGAGACAGTCTCGCGAAACCGTCTATCTTACGAGGATTTCCCAAAAAGTGTGCATGCAAACAGCGAAGCGTGAGAGCGAACGGTCTCTTGGTCGAGGTTTTCTTAATACTTTGGAACCTTTGTCGGAGCCGGATGAGTCGCCTACTGATGATGGTTTAGAAATTCCGACCATTCCCGATTTTGCTGAAGAGATATCCTAAACCGAAACCAATACTACAGCACTCCACGATATTTGTCATCTCCTTTGTAAGCTGGTCGCCGGGATTCATAGGTTCCTGCTCCGGTTCGTCGTCATCGACCGTAATCACCATTGGTCTCGACGCGTTCACCCCAGCACCTTGCGCGACGGTGTCAATCCTCACGCTATATCCGGGATCCGGACGATCGTATGGTTTCCTCGCTTCGGTCAGGGCGATTTGAGTCCCCTGGAGAAGTCTCAATTCAGAAGAGCCCAGGCATGGATTCGAATTATTACAAAAAGAACCAACGAGCGGAATCATTCCCAACCGATATTCCTTTCTATGAATTTATCCGTTCGTCCGTCGGTATTGAGAAACCTTCTGACGACGCCCCCAATCGACATGCTTGAAGCGGGTGCTAACATTATTCAGTCTTAAGAAAGGTCACGCTTGCCGGACTCGCTTGACGGTTTCGGTTGTTCTACTAAGCTAAGCTGTCGGTCGTAGTTCCGTTTTGCACGCGTTCCGGGACGCCGCACGGAGAGACTGGTATTAACTAAAGGAAATCGTGAGAATGGCGATATCGTCGCTCGGGAAAGCGTCCCCAAGGACCTTCTCGACAATATACGTCGCGGGATGCTCGACATTGCGCGTTAGCGCTTCGGCCGCGGCGCTGAGCAAGTGAGATTCGCCGTCGGCGAGGTCCCGAGTGAACTCGATCAAGCCGTCGGTGTACAATACAATCATCGATCCCGACTCGTAAATGAACTCATGCGTATTGCACGGCGGCATGTTTTCTTCCACACCCAATGGGAATCCGTGATTGGGGAGAATCACCGTAGCTTCGTTCGGCTTCGCGAGCATCGGCGGGTGATGGCCCGCTGAGGCGTACGTGAAGGTGTGAGTCGCGGGGTCAACGCAACCGTAGAGAGCCGTCGTTAAGATATGGTTTCGCCGGAGAAACAGCACGCGGTTGGCCGTGCTCAGGACGTTTTCCGGCGGCGGCACCGGCACGTCAAGGCAAGCTGCGACGAAAATTGCCTGTTTCGCTTCGCCCATTTTCACCGCGGCGTCAATGCCGTGGCCGCAGACGTCGCCGATGGAAACGCCGACGCGCCCGTCAGGCAAAGTGAACGCGTCATACCAGTCTCCGCCGAGCTTCTCGACGACGTTCGCGGCCTTGTAGAGCGAGTCGAATTTCAAGCCCTTGACCTTCGGCAATGCGCTGGTGAGATAACCTTTCATCAAAGCGTCCACGACATGGACGTTCGCTTCGCTGGCCGTTTGCCGATCGTTAATATCCGTAAGGGTGCCCAACCATTTGGGCGTGCTCCCGCGGAAAGGGCAAGCGCAAATGCTAAACCAAGAGTATTGTCCGGTAACTTTGCGCAGGCGCGCGACAGTCTCAAATCTGGTTTTGGTCGAGACGGCGTGCGCATAGGCCCGCATGACCGCTTGCCGATCGTTTTCGTGAATGATCGACGTCCAACCGCGAGTGATCGACAAGATGCTCGCTTGTCCGCTGTACTTATAAAAACTTTGACTGTACCATTCAACCGCGCCCGAGGCGTCCGCGATCCAAACAATGCAGGGCATGGCTTCCGCAATGGTCTGAAACCCCTCGATCGCGTTTCGTTCTTCTAAGGAGTGGCCTGGTTCTTGTTGATCAACAGCATGCATATATTTTCTTCCCTGGCAATGCCGAGTCAGTCCCATACATTGCGGTTGGGGCGCTCGCTTGTCTCCTATCGGTTGGTAGGATATTCATCGTACGCCCAAACATGTATAATAGCTGTACGGTAGCGTACCGTCGGACAGCAAGAAGGGCTCTCCGCGAAATTTGAAAGCAGGCAAGTAGGCGATTGCCATGACGCGAAAAAAAACAGCTACGGTTTCTCCGACTCCCGCAGTGCTCGGGCAGAATCTTCTCTTGCGGCACTTAACAAGCCCGGACAGGCAGACCCTGCTGGAAACCGGCAAAGTGGTACGCCTGGAGTTGCGGGAGAAAGTCTACGACGCGAATACCCCAATCAACCATGTTTATTTTCCGCTCACGTGCGTGCTTTCCGTCGTCGCGGAAATGCAAGACGGTGGAATGATTGAAGTCGGAACGGTTGGCTACGAAGGCGTTTCGGCTCTTCCGCTTATCCTGGGTGCCACCACCTCAGCGAACCACAGTTATTGCCAAGTGCCCGGCGAGGCTGTGATGATCCCATCGAGGTTGTTCGCCCGCCTTATGGAGGAGAATCTTGATTTTCGGAAGCGGCTCGACCGCTATTTGCAAGCGTATATCAATCTTTTGGGGCAACTCGCGGCGTGCAACCGTCTGCATAGCCTTTACGAGCGATGTGCTCGCTGGATTTTGCTGACGCACGATCGCGTGAGATCCCAACAAGTACACTTGACGCAAGAGTTCTTAGGAATGATGTTGGGAAGCCGGCGGTCGGGAGTGACCATCGCCGCTTCCACGCTAAAGGCCGCCGGATTCATTACGTATGCGCACGGGATCATAACGATTTTAGATCGACCTGGGCTTGAAGACGCAGCCTGCGAATGCTATTCCCTTGCGCAGAAACAATTCGGGCTTCTCATCTAATACTTTTGAATACGCTCGGCGAACGAGCTCTTGAAATAAGCGTGCAATTAAACGCCGAAGGGTATTATTGGGATTAAGAGTCAGTTCTCTTTGGGAAGCGCAGGTGATCTATTGTACGATGCGTTTTCGTGTCGACCGGCGATGGTAGGGGCTGCTCTTTCCCAGAAGTGAGTGAACGAAAGAAGAACGTCTTGGCGATTTCCACCATCACGACGTACACGATGACGAATGCGGCAATGAGGCCGATAAACGGTAGCGGGAGGGGGGCGAATCCGAAGAATAAGCCCAACGGAGAGAAGGGCAGAATCGCTCCGATGATCGTGACTCCGATCGTCGTCACGGCGAGTTGCCAACTTGGAGAGCTGCGAAGGAAAGGCACGCGACGCGTGCGGATCGCGAAAATGATTAAAGTTTGCGTGATGAATGACTCGGCGAAATAGGCGGAACGGAAGAGCTCTGCACTTGCGTGATAGACCAACAACATAAGGGCGAACATCGTGAAATCGCAGAGCGCGTTGATCGGTCCGAATACAATCATGAACCGCTCAATCAAACGCATGTCCCAGTGAGCGGGACGGTGGACTTGTTCCTCGTCAACGTTGTCGGTGGGGATCGTCATCTCGCTGAAATCGTAGAGGAGATTGTTGAGCAGAATCTGCGAGGGTAGCATGGGTAGAAATGGGAGAAAGAGCGAGCCGACGCTCGTGCTGATCATGTTTCCGAAGTTCGACGAGGTTCCCATGAGAATGTACTTGATCGTATTGGTGAAGATGCGACGTCCGGCGACGACGCCGTCGGCGAGAATCCCGAGATCCTTGGTGAGCATGACGACGTCGGCCGCGTCTTTTGCGACGTCGCACGCCGAGTCGACGGAAATGCCGACGTCGGCCTCGTGCAGAGCGATCGCGTCGTTGACGCCGTCACCAAGAAATCCGACGTCCACACCGGCGGCACGTTGAAGGCGGATCAGGTGTGCCTTTTGTTCCGGACTGACGCGCGAGAAGATCGTTGTCGTTTCGAGCGCTTCGGTTATTTGGGAATCATTCATCGTCGCGAGTTTTGCTCCGGTGAGCGTTCCCGCAACGGTAATGCCGATGTCGCTGCAGACTTTGCGGGCGACGAGGTCGTTGTCGCCGGTAATGATCTTGACGGCGATTCCAAGCCTTTCGAGCCGAGCGATCGATTCCGCCGCATCAGTTTTTGGGGGATCCGTGAAGAGCAGCAGTCCCAAGGGAATGAGGTCGCATTCGTCCTTGGGACCGATGGTCGTCATGTCGGCGGCGTTACGCGCGGCGACGGCGACGATACGGGAACCGGCGCTGAAGTTTTCGTTCAGCAATCTAATGAGCGCCGGTGGGACCGCGCTGCAGCGAGCGAAGACGGACTCTGGTGCCCCTTTCGTGATGATGCGGCGGCGTTTGCCGTCGTCGACGAGCACAGAGAGCATGCGGCGTTCGTAATCGAACGGTATTTCCGCGAGGTACGGAACTCCGTCGGCAGTGATCTTCCGTGCATCCGTCGCTTCACAGAGCGCGGCATCGAGGGCGGTAAGCACGCGCGTTCCTGCGCTTGTGTTCGGTGTGCAGAGACGACCCAGGCGCAGAACCTCATCGGAAGGGCGTCCGTCGATGCCGATTGCGCTTGCAAAGGTGATGCGGCCCTCCGTGAGAGTTCCCGTCTTATCGGTGAAAAGCACTTCCATGTTACCGAAGTCTTCAATGCTCACCAAGCGTTTGACGATGACGGAGCGTTTCGCCATCGCCCGCGCACCTGCCGCCAAACTCACCGTGACGATTGCGGGTAAGAGTTGCGGAGTGAGGCTGACGGCGATCGCGAGCGCGAAGAGCAGCGATTCGATTATCGAATGATGCGTGAAAGTGAGGATCAGAAAGACGCTGCCGGTCACGATCATGGTGATCCAAACCAACAATCCCGAGAATCGCTGGAGCCCGTGTTGGAATGCCGTTTGGGGCGCATGTTCGACGAGTTGTGCAGCGATTTGTCCAAATGCCGTCGATGCTCCGGTACGGACGACGACGCCCGTTCCCGATCCGGCATGGACGATCGTCCCCATCAGGGCGCAGGAAGGCAGATCCATCGCGGATGCTTCGGCGGCGGGTTCACAGGTTTTCGCTGCGGGAAGTGATTCGCCGGTGAGAATTGCCTCATCGCATTCGAGCCCGTGCGCTTCGAGAAGACGGAGATCCGCCGGAACGATATCGCCGACATCGATGAGCACGATGTCCCCCGGAACGAGTGCGGAGACGTCGAGGTTCCCGAATGCGCCATCGCGCAAGACCGATGCGGTATGTCGGATCCGCGTGTGAAGATCCGCGATCGCGCGCTCCGAACGGTATTCGTTAAGGAATCCCAGGCCGACGCTGAGCACCACGATTCCCAGGATGATGAACGCGTCGGTGTGTTCGCCGAGAACGATGGAAATGATCGCCGTCGCGGCGAGCAAGAGGAGCAGTGGATTTCGTAACTGCCGAAGGAAGACGCCGGTCGCTCCGGCGGAATGAGTCGCCACTGCGTTATCGCCGAGGCGCTCTCGATGCTGTGCTGCTTCGTCGGTCGAGAGACCGCTCTGTCGGCTTCCCAAATAGCCGAGGACCGCGTCGGCCGGAAGCCGCGCCGCATCGACGAGATTGAGCTGGGGAGCAACGCTGGAAGCGCTGGATTTCATCGAGCTCGTTCCCTTCCGGGCTGTCGTTGCTCTATCGTTCCGCGATCACCATGGAGATACTTCTTGATTCGACTTCGACTTTGTCGGTTGTCTCACTGAGGGAGCACGGTATTGGCGGTCGATTAGGGGTGCGCCAATCCCTGAGCCTGAGTTGCGTGAGAGGATCGCACAGGAGACGAAGGGCGGAGGGAGAAACTTCCTACAAGCGTGTTGTTTACCAAGGATGCACTTTTCCGGAGGTATTAATGTCGACGTTCAATGAGTTCTGCACGGAACTCGTGGCACATATGGAGATGTTTCATCAGAAACCTGAGCGCGAAAAGTTTCTCCAAATTCTCGATATTCTTGAAAACGCTCAGGATGGTCCGCATGAACGAGCCAAAATTTCGTCTCTGGAGATGGTCACCGCCCTCGTCGAATTTGCCGGATATGTGCCCGACTTCGTTCCAAAAGAGCGGCAGTTCGCTGCATCCGCGTGCATTCTCCAGTGGTGTTGGGCTTTTGACATGGTTTCCGCTCTCGAGTCTGAGAACGTTCCGCTCTTCCGGGGGATCGTGCGCATCTATGAAGGTCTTCCAGAACAATTGCGGGCCTGCCCAATTGAGCAGCAGATGGGATGTATTCATCTCCTGCCGAGTATTGCGGGTTCTACGAAAGAGACTTTCACAAAGTTTCAAAAGAAAATGGCTAAGCCGTTCTTGGCTCTCATCGAGTACACCAGCAGTAATGATGATGAGGACGCTCGCGCACGAGATTACCAGAAGCTCATCCGCGAATTGGTGTTCATGGTGCCGCGCGAGAATGTGTCTCAAGCAATTTTCCCTATTCTCGACGACATAAACGAATTTAAGAATGATAAGAATTGTGCATTCGCTCTTCAGTATTTTGAGGAGCTATTTTTTGGTGGTCTGTTCGAAGATCAGCATTGGAACGCATGTTCTCGCTATTTTAATATTGTTGAGGCGGTTAAAGATGAGAATATTCGCTTTGATCTCATTGATGAGTTCATCTCAGATGTTTTAACTATAGATTGTTTCGACGAAGATGCACGCGAGAGATCTGCCTCTCGCGTGTTCTCGCTCCTTGAGGAAATAAAGGATCCTACGCTTCGGCGAGAAGGGCTTAGTAACCTTGGCTTTGTGGCTCCCTGGTTCGGGGGAGAGCGCATCGAAAAGGAGTTTCTCACGTCGTCCGAAAAAGTCGACCTTCGAAGAATTAATAATCTCATTCTTACCATACCTAAGGATGATCAACACGAAATGTTTCTCGACGTCCTTAAAAAAGTGAAGATGATTGATGATTTGGAACGCCAAATTTCTCGTCTGGTGGACCTTGCATTGGTGACGATGAAAATCGAGAAGGATACCACGAGTTTCCTTTCCATCATGACGGATATTCTGGATATCCAAAGCAAGGAGCAGCGAGACACCGCTCTGGAAGCGCTTACTCGGGACGGTCCTCTTGATGAAAGAACCCATTCAGGTCTTCGAATGCTTGTTTCCAAAGCACGAGACCCCGAACAACTGCTGATGATGCTTGCGAAAAACCTCCCGAAAGACGGCGAGCATGAAGAAGAACGTGCGCGTACGCACCTGATCATTCTTTCTTATGGGCAGAAACGCAGCCCGGAACAAAGCAAAGCGTTTAAAGAGCTCCTTGGTTCTCCGAAAGATGGGCTCGAAGCGGCGTCACTAAGGAAAAGCGGAGACGGAATGACGCGATCGCCCGCCCTATGACAATGGTACGTCTTCGTTCGCGCGTGAGGGCTCGAACTCGACGAGCGTCGCTCCGCTTCCAACTACGGAACCCGGCTCCACCTTAACGCTGCTGATAATGGCGTCGCGCGGCGCTTGGATGCGGTGTTCCATCTTCATCGCTTCCAGGACGAGTAAGGTGGCGCCGAAGGAGACTCGGTCGCCGACGCTGACCTGAAGTCTGCGAATCGTTCCGGGCATTGGCGCGGTGACGGCGTCGGCGCGGGAAACCCCGGCGGTTGAACCTTCGCCGTTTCGCCAAGGGGGATCGCCGATTTCGAAACGATAACGGTCGCCGTCGAAAAGCACGACGACGCTGAGATCCTCAAGCTCGACCTTTCCGAAAATGTGACGCGCATCGAACTGGACGGCCAGAAGTTCACCCTCGATGTTCGCTCGAAGGTTTCCCTGAAGATCTCCGTCGAGCCGCCATGAATCGTCGTGTGTTTTTGTCGCACGAATCGAGCGCCGATGTCGCTCGCGTCGAAGAGTGATTGGTATCCCGACCGACGCGATGCGCCAGGTTCGCGGGTCGCGCAAGACGGCGGCGCAGGCCAACGTTGTCGCGTCATTTTCGCGAGTACGCGCGCTCGCGAGAAGATCATCACCGTATTCCTCAAGGAATGCGGTCGTCGTTTGCCCCGATCGGAAGAGCGGGTGACGGATGATTGTCCGCAAATAATCGAGCGTCGATTCAAGACCCGAAACTTCCGCGTTTCCCAGCGCATGCGCGAGCTCGCTGATCGCCGAAGCGCGCGTCGTTTCGGATACGATGATCTTCGCAAGTAAAGAATCATAAAAGAGCGGAACCTCCCGTCCCGCTTCGAAGCCGGTGTCGACGCGGATGTGTGGACCGGACGGCATTTGCCAACGTTGCAGCATGCCGCCGGAGGGAAGGAAGCCATGCGCGGCGTCTTCCGCGCAGAGGCGCGCTTCAATCGCCCAGCAGCGCGGGATGATTTCCTCTTGCGTCAGCGTCAACGCCTCGCCGCGCGCGATACGGAATTGCCAACGGGGGAGATCGATGCCGTAGACGAGTTCCGTAACGGGATGCTCGACTTGAAGGCGGGCGTTCATTTCAAGGAAGAAGATTCCGCCGCGCGGGTCGAGCAGAAATTCGACCGTACCCGCGTTACGATATCCTACCGAGCGCGCAAACCTGACTGCGGAGTCACAGAGAGCGAGCCGTAGGCGCGCGTCGAGGGCCGAAGATGGCGATTCTTCGATAATTTTCTGATGCCTGCGTTGAATTGAACACTCGCGCTCGCCGATAGCGAGTACGGTGTCGTGGGTGTCGGCAAGAATCTGAATTTCAATATGACGCGCTTGCTCGAGATAACGCTCGAGGAGGACACTCCCGTTGCCGAAGGCGATGAGCGCCTCACTTCGTGCTCCGGAGAGAGCTTCGTCGAATTCGGAGATCGTGCGGACGATGCGCATGCCGCGTCCGCCCCCTCCTGCTCGAGCCTTGATGAGCAAGGGAAGGCCGAGCACGGCGATTTCGGAACGCAAACGTTCGTTGGTTTGTTCATCACCGTCATATCCCGGAATCACGGCCAGGTCAGCCGTGCGTGCATGGCGTTTTGCGATACTTTTATCGCCGGCGGCCGCCAAAACAGCGGGTGGAGGGCCGACAAACACCAATCCCGCATCGCCGACGGCTTGTGCGAACTCCGCGTTTTCCGACAAGAACCCATACCCAGGATGAATTGCGTCGGCGCCGAGCTCGCGCGCTGCCGTGAGAATATGTTCGATATGAAGATACGATTCACGTGGATCCGCCGGCCCGATGCAGCGCGCTTGCGTCATCGCTTCGACGTGGAGTGCGTTCCGATCAACTTCGGAGAAGACGCCCAGCGGAATGAGGCCTTCCTCGCGTGCGGCTCGTGCTAAACGGATGGCGATCTCGCCGCGATTGGCGATGAGGACACGATGCATCGGCGCGTGATTCACAATGCGAGCCATGCCGCGGGGCGGTGTTCGAGGAATGCGTGAAGGCCTTCTTGACCCTCGACGCTCACGCGTTGTTGTGCGATCGCTTCAGCGGTGAGTTCAAGCGTTTCGTCATACGTGCTTTGCGCGACACGTGCAAACAAGGCCTTCGCCATTGCGATCGCGCTTGGGCCGGCGCTACGGAATCCGTCGATGATTCGTTCGAGTGCGCGAGGAAGTTCCTCGGCGGGAACGACTTCGTGAACGAGACCAATCGCCAGCGCTCGCCGCGCGTCGAAGCGTTCGCCCGAGAGCGCGAGCGCACGGAGGTGCGAAGTACCGATCTTCGTCAGGACAAAGGGCGAGATGACGGCGGGAATAATGCCGAGTTTGGTCTCGGTGAATCCGAACGTCGTTCCTTCGGCTGCGATCGCGACGTCGCAGACGGCGGCTAGACCTGCTCCTCCGCCGAGTGCCGCGCCGTGCAGACTTGCGATCACGGGTTTTGGCGCTTGGTCGATCCTGCGGAGCATCGACGATAGCGCGCGAGCGTCGGCGAGATTCCGTTCATGGGAAAGTTCGATCGAGTCGCGCATCCAGCGAATGTCGGCTCCGCCGCAGAACACCGGCCCGTCGCCTGCCAAGACGATGATGCGAACCGCCGTGTCGTCGGCCAATGACTCGAACGTCTTGTGCAATTCGGCGATGAGTTCGGCGTTAAGAGCATTGCGCGCATCGGGCCGGTGGAGGCTGACGAATGCGACGGAACCTTCTTTGCGGATACGAAGCGGAGTGTCGGCCATGGAGGGCTCTTCGTGTTGAAGCGTTGTCTCCCTTACCCGCCGTGCTTCACGTTGCCCCGACGTACATTACAATCGAGCATCCGCTTGGTCATAAGCGT
Organism: Vulcanimicrobiaceae bacterium; assembly: GCA_035937855.1. Taxonomy (GTDB): domain Bacteria; phylum Vulcanimicrobiota; class Vulcanimicrobiia; order Vulcanimicrobiales; family Vulcanimicrobiaceae; genus DASZHL01. Next base: position 2,073 of record DASZHL010000087.1, on the reverse strand, counting down.
CTTCCGGTGTTTTCCCGATTCTGGGCCCTGCGCGTCGGCCTTTATGCTGAATGTATGCGGCGGCGGCGCGCGGCGCGTTCGTAACGTTGTTTGGTGGTTGCTATGCTGTAGCCGGTCGTCACGCCTCCTAGGACGATGAAAGCGATCCAGAGGGCCTGTACTCCGTGCAATACCAACGTGTCCATCTACGCTGATTTCACCCTTCCTCAATCGTCTCGGTGGATTCTGCCTGGGCTATTCGGCGAGTCAAGTTCGAACGCCTGTTCGTTTTGGCGTTCGGGGGGACACGGTGCTTGCACTTGACGGTTTCACTTCGGACGGATCTCGGCGGGGACCGTGCGGCATTCACGGAGGAACTTTTTCAGATACCTCTTTTCGCTCGCGGCGTCGGGGTGGGCTGGAAAGGCAAGATTCAGAAAGAATAACGGGATTCGATAGATGGAGCCCGAATAAGGGGGGGCAAAGTCTTCGGACGGAGACCTAAGGAGTCGGTCGAAAATTTTATGGGACACGAGAATAGCATCTTTGAACCATTTGATCCTAATCAGAGCGTGCAGCCGAATTCCGGACAAGATCCGCGTGATGACCAATCACCGGAGGAATTGAAATCGGCGCCGCCCATTGGCCTCGAACTTCGTGAAGTTCAGCGCATGTCGATGAAACCTCTCGAAAATCGAGAGAATGTTTCGTCGGCGCATTCGATTGTATCGTCCGCTGACGGGAGGCCTTTTCAACGGGATTCGCTGCCCGGAGAGCAACGACCGGGTGGGGATCGGTCGCGAAAAGTTTCGCGGAAAAATGATCCACAAAAAGAGGCAGAGTTTCTGCGAAAAATCGGAATCGGAATTAAATAGGGACCCCATCACCCGGAGTCGGTTTCGATGTGCCGATCGCCGGTTCGACGTCGTCTGAGAGCGGCTTATGTTTCCCTGGTTCCGGCGGCGGAGGGCGGTAGGGCGCAGCAAACGGACCCTGGGAACCTCAGGAAAGCGCGGCTGTTCGGCGAATGAGCGGCGGCATGCCGATGAAAACGATTACAGAAGTCCGCGCCTCGCTCGATGCGGGACGAACCAGCAGCGAAGCGCTCGTTGAGGCGGTGCTCGAACGAATCGCCGACCCTGGGTGTGAGGGAAGCCGCACGTTCCTTGAGGTGTTCGCGGAATCCGCGTGCGCAACGGGGCGGGCGCCTGACCTCGAACGGTGTGCGGGTATCGTTCGTTTACCATTGGCCGGCATCCCGATCTCCTTCAAAGAGATCTTCGACACGATTGGGCTGACTACGCTCGCCTCCGGTTTCTGTGGCGCCCTGAAATTTAACGGCCACGCGCACTGTCGCAATAAGCCGCCATCGCCGGCTATTCTCGGTCGTTCGGGAAACCATCCTAAGGCCCGAACGCCGGAAATCAACAAATTTACGTCGAACGGCTCGACCATATGGGGAGTCCCGGTTACAAATGGGATTCCCGCTAGCAGATCCTCTAAGGGAGAGTCGTCATGAAGATAGCCGCAGTGCAAATAAACGTAACCCCAGGAGATATCACTAAAAACGTGGAAAAACTAACACGTTATATTGATGAGGCTTCAAATTCTGGAAATGACTTGGTCATATTTCCAGAAATGAGCGACGTTGGATACGACATGCCAATTATCGTTAAAACTGCGTCTAGCTGGGATGATGAAGGCAGTCCGGTTAGGATTTTGCAACAAAAAGCATTGCGAAGAAACATCAATATTGTTGCTGGTGTATCCGAACGAGTAAAGGAGGATGTTTATAATGCATTGGTTGTTATCAATAGGCAAGGACGTATTGTGTCCAAATATCGGAAAACACATCTTATAACGGCCGAGCCGATGTTAGAGCATCACCACCTTAAGGCCGGCGACAAATTGGTTACTTGTAAGATTGACGATGTCGAGGTCGGATTAATGACCTGCTACGATATTAGGTTTCCAGAAGTCGCCCGTTCGCTGTCTATATCTGGTGCGAAACTTCTTCTCGTACCAGCGGCTTTTCCTTTAGTAAGGCTTCCTCATTGGACTGCTCTTAATATAGCGCGTGCAATAGAAAATCAG
>DASZHL010000086.1:0-116282 GCA_035937855.1 Vulcanimicrobiaceae bacterium | reverse complement strand
GACGTGGTTTTAGTCGGACGGAACGCGCGCGCGCTGGAAGTCAAAGCAAAGGGACTCCATAAGGCGTATAATGTGAAATCCTGGGCGATCGTGCAGGACCTCGCCGAGCCCGGTGCGGCCTCGGCGGTTTTTGATCAACTGGAAAAACAGGAGATTCGCATTCATACGCTCATTAATAATGCGGGTTTCGGGGTGAGCGGCGCGTTCAGGAAATCGGATCTCGCCACGCAGCTTGCGATGCTCGCAGTCAACGTCACGGCCCTCACGGAACTGACGCATCACCTGTTGCCGCGCATGTTCAATTTGCAAGAAGGGCGAATTCTCAACGTCGCTTCCGCCGCCGCTTTTTACCCCGGTCCCATGGCGGCCGTCTACACCGCTTCAAAGGCATATGTGCTTTCGTTCACGGAAGCCTTGTGGCAGGAATGTCGTCGCGAGGGAATCTCCGTATGCTGCCTGTGCCCAGGCGCGACGGCGACCGGCTTTGCCAAGCGGGCCAAGCTCGAGGGCACGCCGCTCTTCCGTCGCTTTCCTGTGGAAGATCCCGCCCGCGTCGCATTGGCGGGTTATGAGGGTCTCAAGCGTGGAAAGAGCGTTATCAAGACCGGGTCGTTCACGGGATTCTCCCATTCCATGATGAGTTTCTTCACACGGGAGTTCACGCTGAAGACGATTGCTAACCTCAACGATCCCGGCGAACCCAAAAGTCGAGGGGAGTGAGTCCATGCTTTCATGGAGGAGATGATCGTTCTCTCGACGAAAAAGAAGTTTTTCACGAAAATATAATGTGAGGAGTCATCATGGAGCACCCTCCCAATTACGGGGCAAACGACATTTATAAGACGGACAAGGGCATTTCAGACCATGTTTGGGACTTCTTGAAGCCCGTCATCGTAGAGATACATCGAGGGATTGATGCCGTCGCACGAAGCGCGAAAGAGGAGCGTCTCCTTCGTGCCAATGAAGATATCTTACGTCAAGAGGCGGTGCGACGAGAGAGGAAGACGCCGTGGCGGATTTTCGAGAGCGAGGAGGTACTACGGAAGACTTTTGATCGTCGGGCTCGCTACGGCGGCGCAATGGGTTCTTCTGAGCGGATCGATTACGATGGATTAAACCTGCAACGGGATGCCGTCGCCACCTATCTCAATAAGGCGAAGTTTCTCGCTCTGCATGGAATTGATAAATCGTACGGAAATCCTCCGTCTTTCCAATCTGAGTGTATCGAGGCCTTAGGAAATATCGTCGAACCTGCCGATCCGGAAGGCCGAGCTCGGAGTTTGCTAGACGAGTCGAAGGTGGGAATTGAACTCGAGGAAGTTCAGAATGAATTGACTCGGAAGTTTGCAGAGTTTCTTGCGAAATCCGCTTCCATCGGAAAACAGGAGGCATATGAGTACCGGGCGCGGTTGAGGACTATTGAGGAGAAACTTGTGCTGCTTGCAAAACAAGGGCATGTTCCCGAGTACACTTTGAGCCGCAATGATGGTGAAGCCGACGTCTTTCAACGAATCCATGCGCTTGAAGATGCGGTGGATCTCCCCGATCTACCACGCACCGAAACTCCGCCGCCACGGCCCGATCGTCGTCTGCACGATGCCTCGACACCCCAGACTTCCGTTCTTGAATCGCTGGCGGAGATCTACTACGATATCAACAATGATATTCATGAACTGGAGTCACGGACGGTTCCACTTCAAGCGCCGAAGGAGCGGAGCTTTGCTGAGCGCACGTCGACAATCTTGAAGGCCTTTACGAATCCCCGTCCTTCGGGCTCCGGATCGGGGATGAATTGGAACGCCGGCATCGGCCAAGCGAAGAAGGAGTGGGCTGCCGCGAAGACCGACTTGTTTCCCGATATAAAAAAGGCCATCAAAGTCGACCTAGACCGAATTGAGCGAATTGCCGGACGTGCGGGGTTTTTATATTCACAAAAACCTCCGGCGTCAACCGATCCTCCGACCGTCTCCGTCACCTCACCGGCAGAAACCAAGTACAGCGAATCCGCTCTTGAAGATCGCGGGTTGGACGCTGGGAGTCCGCGAGCGGAGAATCCTCCTTATTTTCCTTTCGGGGACCCGTCGGTTACAAAGGTGAAAAATCTAGTAAAACCGACCGATCCGCATCAAGGGTATAAACTCTAACATCGACAGCTTTTGACGAATCGCACGCCGCGCGCGATGCTAACTGACGATGGCGGTGGGGGTTTTAGACGGGAGATTTCCCGTCGTTCCGTTGATCGCCATGTTCGCGATTAATTCGGCGATGCGGCGGGAACTTCCGCGAGGGGCGAGTTCACCTTGCCGTACGCGCATTGATTGTAGGCGTTCGAGATTTTCGACGATCCGACGGACCGAACGCACGACTTCGGAGGTCGTGAGAGCGACGACACCGATGCCGTTGGTTCGCACGTAGTCGAGATTTCCTCGCTCTTGGCCCGGAACGAAATCATAGACGACGACGGGGAGCTCAGCCACACTGGCTTCGGCGATTGCTCCTGGACCGGCTTTGGTGACCAGCAGATCGGCTGCGCGCATCAGCGACGGTATCTCCTCGGAATATCCCAAGATCGTCATCGGCGTCGGAAGCAGAGCCGAAATCTCCGCTAACTTTGTGCGCAAGGCCGCATTTCGGCCGGTGACGACGATCAGGTGAAGCGGGAGCCGTGCACGTGCGATCGCCAACGTCGTCGATAACAACTTGCCGCCGCCCTCGGCGCCGGCCATGAGCAGCGCGATGGTTCCGCGCAGCGGCAGGCCGAGGCGTTCTCGTAGTTCTTGTTTGTTTTCCGTCACGTCTTCGAATTTCGGATGGATCGGATGGCCGAGCAAGTGCAAACGTTCCGCGGAAACTCCCCGCTCACGGGCACGTTGATAGACCTCGAGGGCCGGGACAACGACGGCATCGGCTTCGGGAATCAGCCAACCCTCATGGACGCGTCCGAGATCGGTGATCACGGTGATGATTGGGGCGTCGATGTCCGCATCGGAACGAGCGCGCAGGGCGGCGTGGTTGAGCAGGGGATGGACAGAGACGATCACGTCCGGTCGGTAGCTGAGGAAGAGTTCACGCAAGCGCTCGCGGTACAGGGGTTCACAAAAACGAACGACGCTGCGGAAGCGGCGTCGTCCGTTGGTCGCATGGTAGAGCGCGCCGTAGACCGGCGGAGCGAAGCGCAACGCCGTACTGTATGCTACGCCGAGTTGCGAGAGCGGGAACGTACAATGGGCTGCGACGTCGTCGACTCGGTGCTGGAAAACGACAGGAAGCCCGTCGGCCGCCATACGCACGTGATCGAGTGCCGCCGTGATGGCGTTGGATGCGCTGCGATGACCGCCGCCCGTGTCGGAGATCAGAAAGAGGATGCGTTTGATGACCGAACCCGTGCTAGCGTTTCGCTGGCCGTTCGAAGGATGCACTCTATTGCGTACCACGGATCGCTCCACGCCGTTGAAGTTGCCTGGCGAGGACGCGACGTTTGCGCAGTTGTGATCGTCCGAAAGCGAGCATGGCTCTTGCGGGAGCGTCGTAGAAGCGGAAGATGTCCCCGAATTCGATGTCGGGATTGCGATGATGTCCGTCGTGATCCTCGGGAAGCACGACTTGGAGGGCGCGGCAGAGACGGAGGAGCGCCGGGGGAGTCCGCCATCCCAGATCCATCGTATGCCGCCACCAGACGTGGAGTTGGCCCAGGGCCAGACCAATGAGCGCTCCGGCCGGCGAGAGATGGAAGAGGATGCCTGCAATCACCAAATAAGGGACGGCGCCGAGGAAGCCGTCGAGCAGGACGGACGGGTCGAGCGAGAGCACCGCGTGGTCCCAATATGAGCGTCTTCGGTCGTGGTGGGTCCGCATGTGCAGCTTGAACCACAAATGCTGGGGAACGTGGTAAAGGAACGTCGACCCGAAATCGCCGATGATGAGCACGGCAACGAGGACGGTAAAAAACATCATGGCGATCCGACTTTCCGTATGAGCTGCAACACCCTCACCCTCCATTCGTTTTGGGTCGAGAGGCAAAACTCCCCTGCATGGAATCATCCTTTGACCCACTGCCATGGCTGGAACTGCTCGCTTGCTTTGGCGGTCTCTCTGCGTCTATCGCGGTCATCATTCGGATAGGTTCGCGATTTCGCTTGCCTTGCGAGTCTGGGAGCGTGCTCGAAAGCCTTCCTTCCTGGGATCGCGAACAGGTCTGCCGAACATTGAAGGAAATGACTTTACCAATCAAGCGGTCCGAGCCGGCACGAGGGCCGAGCAATGCGCCCGTTCGCCTGGATGATCCGCGTCTGTACTTTAGTCGTGAGCTTTCCTGGTTGGAATTCAATGATCGCGTTCTCGATGAGGCTTATGATGTAACAAACCCGCTGCTTGAACGTGTGAAGTTCGTCGCGATCCACGGAACCAATTTAGACGAGTATTTCATGATTCGGGTCGCCGGGCTCGTGCAACAAGTCGAAGCCGGAGTGCATCTTCCCTCGCTCGACGGCCGGTTACCTACGGAGGAACTCCACGCGATCTCCGCGCGTTTGCGAATCGCGCTTCCGCGCCGCCAAGCGTTGATGCGCGATTGCTTGCTCCCAGAATTGGCGCGCAACGGTATCGTGGTGCATGCCTATGATGAGATCGATGAGGAAGGACGCCGGAGCTTACGGCAGACTTTCGAAGAGCGGATCTTTCCGGTCCTGACGCCGCTGGGGGTTGATCAGGCTCATCCATTTCCTTATATCTCGAACCTGTCACTGTCGTTGGGCGTCGAACTCATCGGAGGCGCAGCGGCCGATCGACAGGTGCGTTTCGCTCGGGTGAAGGTGCCCCAAAGTCTACCGCGTTTCGTCAAGATTCCCGGACCGATCGGCGAGTTGCACTTCGTCTTACTCGAAGAGGTGATCTCCCATAATCTCGACGATCTGTTCCCAGGAATGAAGGTGGTGAGCGCGCACGCATTTCGTGTGACGCGTGATGCGGATCTCGACATTCAGGAAGACGAAGCCGGCGATCTCTTGGCGGTGATTGAATCGGAATTGCGCAAGCGTCGTTTCGGTGAGCCGGTTCGCTTGGAAGCCGCGCGGTCGATGCCGCAGACGATGCGCGATCTCTTGCTCGAAGCGCTCGGGCTTGAGCCGGTCGATTTTTATGAGATCGATGGACCTTTGGGTATCAGCGATTTCTGGTCATTGGCGACGCTTGACCGACCGGATCTTCGCGAACCGTCGTTTAACCCCGTACTTCCGCCTCGCCTCCGCGATTGCACGGATATGTTCGCCGCAATACGCCAAGGTGACTTATTGCTTCATCATCCGTATGATTCGTTTGATCCGGTCGTGCGCTTTGTGGAACAGGCGGCTGATGATCCAAGTGTCCTCGCGATCAAACAAACCTTGTACCGAACCTCGGGGACGTCACCCGTCGTTGCGGCCTTGATGAAGGCGGTTGAGAACGGCAAACAGGTTGCCGTCGTCATCGAACTCAAGGCGCGCTTCGATGAGGAGAACAATATCCACTGGGCTCGCCGCCTGGAGAGGGTGGGGGCACATGTCATCTACGGCGTTCCCGGCCTCAAAACGCATAGCAAGGTGACCTTGGTCGTGCGTGACGAACCGGAAGGCTTGCGGCGCTATGTTCACGTCGGGACCGGCAATTATAACGAAAAGACCGCGCGCATTTACACGGATTTTAGTCTATTCACATGCCGAGGCGAGATCGGGGCCGACGTAACGGATCTCTTCAACACGATGACGGGTTTTGCCAAACATGAGCGTTATCGCGCGCTCATGATCGCGCCGACGACGATGCGCCGGAGTTTCCTCGATCTGATCGGACGCGAGGCCGAGCATGCGCGTGCCGGACGGCCGTGCGGCATCCTCGCCAAGATGAATTCACTTTGCGATGGCGAGATCGTACGTGCGCTCTACGTCGCCTCGCAAGCGGGAGTTCCGATCGAGTTACTCGTGCGCGGCATCTGCGAGCTGCGTCCCGGAATTCCCGGCATCAGCGAAACGATTCGGGTCCGAAGTATCGTCGGACGTTTCCTTGAGCATTCGCGCGTTTTCGTTTTCACCAATGGCGGGCGACGCGAAGTGTTGATTGGGAGTGCCGACTGGATGGGACGGAACTTCGATCGTCGGGTTGAGACGGTGATGCCGGTCGACGATCCGGAATTGCAGGCGATGCTCTGCGAGGAGATTTTGGCGACCTTGCTCGCCGATACGGCCAAGACCCGCTGGATGCGTTCCGACGGCACCTACGTTCGGAGGGAGCCGGCCGCCGGTGAGTTACCCTTCAACGCGCAGGACGAGCTCCTGCGCCGCGCGCGTTCCCGGGACTAGAGCGGAATACCTTGGGTGAGCGTTCACTCATGTGGAGGATCGCTTTCCACTGAGTGGGGCTGACGGGTTGGACGGAGAGCCGTGTGCCGCGTTGGACGAGCGGCATTCCCGCCAGGGGCGCATGGGCGCGGAGTTCGGTGAGCGTGACGGGTCGGGGAAGCGCCCGTTCATATGCGACGTCCACCAATTGCCAGATCGGCTTGTCGGGAGTTGCTCGGGGGTCGTAATAGGTGCTTTTGGGATCGAGCGCCGTGAGGTCGGCGTGCGCTTCACGCACGACGCGAACGATTCCGACGATCGCGGGGTCTTTGATGTTCGAGTGGTAGAAGAAGCCCTCGTCTCCGATCCGCATTTCGAGCATGAAATTGCGCGCTTGGAAGTTGCGCACGCCGCTCCATGCGGTTTGCCGGTCGTCATGAAGGTGCTCGAAACCGTAGGATTCGGGTTCACTTTTGAAGAGCCAGTAGCGCATTTGCGGGCAGTGCGCGGGAAGGTTCACGCCGCCCTGCCAATAGCCACGCCTATGAAACAGCGGTCGTTCATTCCCCGGAGCGTTGACGGATGGGCCGAGATCGAACGCGAGGGCTACGTTCCCGGAGAGAAAACCAACGTCGTCCGCCATACCTTGGTCGGCGGACGAAAAGAGCGCGGCGATGATCCCGGCCCGGGCCTTGAAGTGCGCTACTTTAGCGTTCCGCCGGGGGCCGTGACGCGCTTGGAGAAACACGAGCACGAACACTACGTGATCGTGGGCGAAGGCGTCGGCGTTGCGATCGTCGGTGAACGAGCTTGTGAGGTCCGGCGGAACGACGTCGTCTACGTTGCTCCACTCCAAGCGCATCAGTTCGTGAATCGGGGAAACGAGACGTTCGGGTTCTTCTGCGTGGTCACGGCGACGCGCGATTTCTCTCAGAGCTTGGCGCCCGACGAACTTGCGCGCATGCTGGCCTCCCCGGCCGGAGCCTATCTCGATCCTGACGGTGCGCCGCCGCCCCGTGCCCGACCGGCACAAGCAAGCGGGGGGATTCTTCCAGCCGAACGTGAAGCCTCAAAGTGCTTCACAACTTAAGACGAAAGGACTGCTTTCACCATGCAATCCACGGAACCCACGCAATCCACGGATCGGACTTCGCTGAATTTGGCGGTACTTTGCCATCTTTTGGGACTGGCCGGCATCATCGTGCCCTTTGGGCACATACTCGGCCCGCTCGTTTTATGGCTAATCAAGAAGAACGAATATCCGCTCGTTGATGACCAAGGCAAGGAATCGCTCAACTTCCAGATTTCGGTGACGCTGTATGCGATCATCCCGACCTTGTTGACCTTCGTTCTAATCGGAATTCCACTCTTGTTCGTCCTCGGCATTCTCGATATTATTTTCATCATCAAGGCGGCGATGGCTGCCGGGAATGGAATCGCCTATCGGTACCCGTTCAACCTCCGCCTCGTTAAGTGAGAACCTCTTTTAGCGGAGATTGATGACGTCGCCGGGTTGGGGTTTTCCTTCGAAGGCTTTTACTAAAAGTGGGCCGAGTTCGCCTTGGTCGTCCATTGGGCCGAGGATGTCGGTGTCGCCGATAAATTCTCCGGCGATGAAAACTTTGGGAAGCGTCGGCCATTTCGTGATCTGCGAAAGCAGCTCGCGTTTGGCCGGGTTCTCAAGGACGTCGATCACTTCATACGGATACCCAAAGCGATTGAAAAACTCAATCGTCTCAACCGTGAAGCCGCAACGAGGCGCGGCTTTGGTGCCCTTACCGTAAATGAGGATCGTATGCTCGGAGATCTCTCGTTCGATCTCTCGGCGCAATTCATCGGACATTCGTTTACCCTTTCAGAAATTTAGAAAAATGCACACGGCTTCAAATGAGGTTCGTGCGGATTTCGAGAGCATGAAGCCGTCCGTCCGCACGGGCTTCGGCGACGCTGGTTTCGACCAGGCGATGTCGATCGAGACGAGATTTTCCGGTGAACGCTTTTGAGCGCACGGAAACGCGGTAATGGTCCGTCGTGCCGGTGAGGTCGACGACCTCCACGTCAGCGTCGGGGAGAGTGAGTCGGATCAAGCTGATCAAGTCTGCTGGTTGGATCATTGCTCACGGGATCTTCGAGGCGGATCAACGCACTTCCCGGCACAGGTTTACGGCTTTTTGGTGATGTTCTCGGGAAGAGAGCGAGGTTCGTTTCGAGAGCGCGCAGATTCAATCAGAAGACGCGTCTCCCGAAGCGATTCGGGAAGGACGTGAATGCCCTCGCAGAGAGCGCGAGCGACGCCCGTGGCAAGGATTATCCCGCTCACGCCCAATAAAACCGCGGGAACCCCCGCCACTTCGACCGATCCCAGGGAAATCTTCGACGCTCGTACCAGATCGACGAGCCGCCGAGGGGGAAGGAATCCCAGGAATTTCATGCGTTCATCTTAGTGATGGGCCCATCCATCTCCCGGCGACCACGCAGGCCGAAGTCCGGAAAAAACTGACCCCAGGGGCATGTCACAACGAAGCGACAGGGGCGTACCTGGGGCTTACCGTTCCACGCTACCAAAGAAGGAGCGCCGTTGCAACGGCCGTTCATCTGCACCCCGGCGATGCTCGTCAACCCGGAAGGAGCCCTCTCCACCGAAAGCTTCGGGTGGAGCTGACCCGCTTACGTGGATACTTTCCGCTTAGCGGAGAAAGGTCCACCAAGGCGAGAAGAGATGCCACAAGGCTTACGGTCTCGTACATGCTCATTCGCCCTGTTATGCCGCCGCGTTGAGCGGTTTGATCTTGCGTCGTTTTGCGGCGGCATCCTTATCCCGTTCGATAGCATAAAGATCACACGCAAGCTGTGCGGTCAACCAGAAACGCGCGGGCATCTTCAAGGCAACCTCAAAGCGCAGCGCCATTTCCGCCGACACGCCCCGGCGGCCGTGAACAATGTCGCTGACGTAGGCGGGCGTAACGCCGATCGCCTTCGCGAAGTCGCGTTGCGTGATGCCCAGCGGTTCAAGGAACTCGCCGAGCAGTATCTCGCCGGGCGTGACCGGCGATTTCTCCGTGCTGATTTTCGACATGGAAACCTCCTCAGTGATAATCGACGATCTCGACGCCGATCGTGTGCCCGTCATTCCAGCAGAAGCAAATGCGGTACTTGTCGTTGATCCGAATGGAATGCTGGCCTTTGCGCTTGCCGTCGAGCGCTTCGAGGTGATTGCCGGGCGGAATGCGGAGCATGCTCAAATCGCTGGCGTAGTCGATGACGGCGAGCTTGCGGCGCGCGGTCGCATGGAGTTGGGTGGGGAGCGTCCGGCACGCTTCCTTGGTCATGCGCCCGGAGAATATGTCTTCGGTCCCTTGATCCGCGAACGCCTCGATCACGATTCCTACATTATCAGAATATAGGAACAAATGCAACCTCTTGGGACTGAACCCTGGCTAAGGCATATATCACCAATCGACGAGGCTCCGCGCACCTTCGGGTGCGCGCGGATCGGTGCTGCGATGTGCCACCCAGCAAGCGGGGACCCCGGTGCATCCACGCTCCGATCTTGGAGAAGAAGCCCCCGACAGTCGAGCCCATCGAAACCCGAGTTTGTGGGCGTCCCCCTTGGAAGTGGGGTAAGGATGCGCCCGGGTCCCCTCCAGCGTGACGCACCGCATTGCCGGAACCCACCGTCGTCAGGTATCCGTTGCGCTGCGGGAATCGCAATTCCCGCAGCGCGTGTTCGTGTTATAGCAGTGCCGTTCTTGGCCTTAATGCGGTACATGAAAAGGGGGAACGGTCGCCATTGGCGCCTTACCTCCGAGCGGTGGAATCGTGGCGTACCTTAGCATGTAAAAAATGGTATACAGGAAGCGTCGCTAATAAGATCAATGGTTGATGGTTGACCAAGTGGAATACTCCATGAAATGCTTCCGTCCGATTTTTGCTCACCGTTGCTTGAAATTATTGCCCCAGGTGGATTGATTTCATAGTGAAATTGTACTGCGGACGAAGCGATGGTTCCCATCCAGGAGTTCATTGGTGGATTGACATCCGCGTGGATAGTCCATCTATTTTTTGCAAACCCGGTTGAGGCTTTAGTAATAGCTGGTGAAAACACGAACGTGCTAGCTGCACTCCCAGCATTGGTGCTTCTGAGATCGCTCAAAGCGGAATCGATATCGTCGGTCTTGACCGTTGTTGTCGCTTCGAAAATGTGATCGTTATTTTCATTTGTTTTCCTTGAAATGCTCCACGTTGAATCATTTTTCAGGTCAAAAAAACTACTATTGAACGTTTTTACAAACTGATAGAGCTGATCGTCGCTAACGGCTTTTAACTGAACGGTGGTGGTTCCGTTCGTTTGTATGTTCATATACTCGGTGACTGCAAGCGACATACCGGAAGCTCCGAGAGCGGAGGCTCCCAGCATTAGGGGAAAGAGCAATGCGAAGCCCATCGGGACTCGTCGAAAAATCATACCCATCTCCCAAAGGTGAAGGTGAGGAAGAGAACCTAGCTAGATTTGTGCATGCCTAAACTGGCCACGGTTAGTTGAGTTCACGCACCCGGGTTTGAGATCCTCGGCGACCACCTTAAACGGAAGGCACGGATGGGCCTGTAAAATTGGCTCTGATAGTTCGTGAAGACCGTTGCGTTTACGGGTAATGCCGACTTGCTTGTAGTCAACCTCTGACCGATTCTGTTATGTTAAGAACCCTGTCCCAACGCCCGCTGGGTACCATCCCAGGTTCGGGGATTACACCCAATCCCTTTGCCGTGCCGGAAGTCGTCATCAAAGGGGAACTGCGGCCTCGACGCAACCAAGACAACCTCGTTTAACCCGGTTTCCCTTGCTCCCCAAACTTCAGTACGTACCGAACGGATGTGCCGTCGTCGTTCTCGGTTCGAACCTCGCCTTCACGCTCGAGGGCAATCAAATAGGCGCTGATCTGTCGTGCCGCCGCTCCCAGAAGATCTGAATCGAGGTCGGGATAGACGGCGGAGACGAGTTCGAGTAGCGTGAGCGGCTTCTCCCGCAATGCTGCGCGGATTTGGTCCTCGCGCTGTTTGCGATGCGCGATGTATTCGTCGAGTTTCTCTTTGGGGTCGTCGATGCGTTCACCGTGCCCTCCGAGGATCGTGCGGGCGTGCCCGAAATCCGTGCGCAGGCGCTCGAGGGTTCGCTGATACGTGCGCATCTCGCCGTCCGGCGGAGCGATGACGACGCTGCCGCGACCGATAACGACGTCGCCCGTGAAAAGCATGCCTTCCTCAGCAAGCCAAAAGACCAAGTGATCGGGACTGTGCCCCGGTGCGTCGATAGCCGTGAGTTCAAGCGTGCCCAGCCTAAGCGTCTCCCCATCGGCGAGCGGGTGATCATGAGGGAACCGAGCGAGCGTGTGCGCATAGACGGGCGCGTTCGTGAGCCGATGGAGCGTAGCCGCGCCCGGCGCGTGATCGGGATGTCCGTGCGTAACCGCGATTGCACTCACGACGAGTCCGCGAGCTTCCAATTCGCGGACGATCCTCGTGATGTGGCGAGAATCGTCAGGACCAGGATCGATAACGACCGCGCGCCGCTCATCCGCGAGCAAAAGATAGGTATTGGTGCCGTCGAGCGTCAGCGGTGAGGGATTTGGTGCGCGAAGGCGGAGGACGCGCGACGAGAGCTCAACCATGCCGGGTGCCTTTCGTCGCATTGGAGAAATCGGCCCCGTCGCGCATCGAAAGAATCGTCATTTTGCAGCGATTCTCGAAGGCATACTCCCTCCTGACGCAAAGCATGGTGGGATGCCTAAAGCCCTTTCCCGCTTCCGGATCCTGCGTCGCTACGCGCCTCATGTACTGAGGTACACATCGGCGCTATGGTTCTTGTCTCCGAAACCGGGAAAGGGCTTTCGATATCCCAAGGGACTCCATCTGCTTGCTGCGGCGTTGAGGCCGGACGTACGCCGGTGAGTCCGGTGCTTCGCTATCGTCTCGAAGCGACGATCATTCTTATCACTTCATTCGTCGCCGCGGCCGAAGTCGTGACGCATCGAATGCACGTCCAGCTGTGGCTTGAGCGCATTGGGCCGACCGCCTATCCTTTGGCGATTTTCTTATTTGCGGTGGTCGCGTCGGCGCCGTTTTCGGTGACCGATGCGTTGGCCGTCATGAACGGAGCGATTTTTGGTCCGGTGGTTGGGTCGATCATCAATGCGATCGGAATCGTCTGCGCCGCGATCATGGGATATTTCGTCGCACGACGGACCTCAAAGCTGCTTGATCTTGAGTCGCACGTGGCGAAATTGCCCGCATGGGTTCGTCATTTTCGGGTAGGCTCTCCGGGTTTTCTCTTGGCGGTGCGGGTTTTACCGGGCATCGGTGGAACGATCGCGACGCAAACCGCTGCGGCAATGCGCGTTCCGCTCTTCATCCATATTCTTACCATGTCGGCCATTGCGATTCCGATTTGCACGCTGCTGGCGTTCTTTGGAGATGGATTCGCAAACCAAATCCATGCGTATTATCGTGCGCATCGGCCCCATATGAATATCCACCTCCACCTTCGTCACGCTCGTCCAGCGGATGTTCCTACTGAGGAGATTCCGTGACTCCGCTCGTGATCGACGACCCTGCGGGATTGAGCGAGCTTTGTCTGCGCGTACGGGCGGCGCGACACGTTGCGCTTGACACCGAATTTCACAGCGAACGCACGTATGCAGCGCGTCTCATGGTGGTTCAACTTGCTCTCCCCGGTGAGGACGAGATCACGATCGTCGATGCGCTCAAGCTTCCGGACTTACAGGAACTCGCCGCCGCCCTCGCCTCGGTGACGATCGTCGGACATGCACTCGGAAGTGATCTGAAAATTTTCGCGGATCGCTACGAACAATTGCCCGCGACGGCGTTCGACACGCAACTCGCGGCGGCGTTTTGCGGATATGGACCGTCGATCTCCCTGGCCGATCTCGTTCGCGATATCACGAACGTGCGCTTGCGCAAATCGCAGACGGTAAGCGATTGGAGCCTCCGTCCGTTCTCCTTGCAACAACTCGAGTATCTCGTCGACGATGTACGTTATCTTTTTCCTCTCTACGAGCGCCTGACCGAGCGGCTCATCGAAGGCGGCCGTCTCGCCTGGTACGAGGACGAGGCGCGTGATTTAGTTGATCTCGCACGCTATCGACCGGATCCGGAGCGCATCTATCTGAAAATCCCTGGAGCGTCGCGGATGAATCGACGTGATCTCGGGATATTACGCGAACTCGCGATTTTGCGCGAGCGACTCGCTCGTGAGCGTGATCTGCCGGTCCGGTATATCCTTGCCGACGACGTAATGGCGGGAATTGTCGCCTTGCGTCCGAGCGCCATAGAGGACCTCGCGCAGCTACGACGCTTCGATGCGGGCGCCCGCAAGTCGCTGGGAGACCGCGTCGTCGCCGCGGTTGGAACGGCGCTCGCCCTTGACGAGGATGAACTTCCGCGGCGATCCGTCAGGCCTTCGGGTCCCGATCGTGATGCGCTGGCGGCGGCACTCGCTGTGCTTGTCGGAGGAATTGCCGAACGGAATCAGCTTCCGGCGAGTCTCTTGTTGTCGCGCGCAACGATCGAGCGGATCGCACGCGAGTTCCCCGAGACCTACAAAGCGATGGAGGAACTACTCGGGGCAGGTACATGGCGTGCGGACTTACTAGCGCGACCATTGACCGATCTGCTGCACGGTCGCACGGTCATCGGCGTTGAGCGGGATGCGCTAGGAGAACCGCGAGTGACAGCGCGCGAAATTGATGTGAAAGAGCTGCCTTGAACAAGTGATTGAGTACGGCGGTCGCGAAAACCCCGGCTATGAGCAACGTTCACATCGATAGCTTCTCCTCACGCGGCACGCTGAATGTCGGCGGGCGGGCGTTCACGATCTTTCGTCTCGACGCCCTCGCAAAGGCGGGCTTTCCCAACATCGCCCGCCTGCCGTATTCGCTCAAAATTCTTCTTGAGAACCTTCTGCGGTTCGAGGATGGGCGGAGCGTGAGCAAGGACGATGTTGCCGCGCTCGCGGGGTGGAATCCAAAGCGTCCACCCGAGCGTGAAATCGCCTATCATCCCGCACGCGTGTTGCTTCAGGATTTTACCGGAGTTCCCGTCGTCGTCGATCTGGCGGCGATGCGCGACGCGATGGCGGAGATGGGCGGAAATCCCGGAGCGATCAACCCGCTTCAGCCCGTTGAGCTGGTGATCGATCATTCCGTGCAAGTCGACCGCTTCAATGATCCCTCCGCGTTCGCCGAGAATGCGCGCTTGGAGTTCGAGCGCAACCACGAACGCTATGCCTTTCTGAAGTGGGGGCAGGGAGCGTTGCGGAATTTCCGAGCAGTCCCGCCGGACACGGGCATCGTCCACCAAGTGAACATCGAGTATCTCGCGCGCGTCGTCTTCGGTGCCGGCGTGAACGGAGAAGCCGGCGAGTTCGCCTACCCCGACACGGTGGTCGGAACCGATTCACATACGACGATGGTGAATGGTGTAGGTGTGCTTGCGTGGGGAGTCGGCGGCATTGAGGCGGAGGCAGCGATGCTTGGACAGCCGGTGACGATGCTCATTCCCGAAGTCATCGGCGTGCGGGTCCGCGGACGTCTGCGTGAAGGCGTGACCGCCACCGACCTCGTGTTGACGGTGACGCAATTGTTACGCAAGCGCGGCGTTGTCGATAAATTCGTTGAGTTTTTCGGTTCGGGCCTCGACAGTTTGGGCGTTGCCGATCGTACGACCATCGGCAATATGTCGCCGGAATATGGTTCGACCGTCGCGATTTTTCCGATCGACGCGCAGACCTTATCGTATCTGCGTTTGACGGGGCGCAGCGAAGAACAGATCGCGCTCGTCGAAGCCTACGCGAAGGCGCAAGGCCTTTTCCGTACGGCCGAGTCCCCGGTCCCCGTCTTCAGCGACGTCCTCGATCTCGATCTGAATGCGATCGAGCCGTGCATCGCCGGGCCGAGTCGTCCGCAGGATCGCGTGCGTCTACCCGACGTGAAACCGTCCTTCGAGAAGGCGCTTAATGAATGGTGCACGGCGCGCGACGATGCGCGAGCGGTGCAAAGCATGGAAAGCGAAGGCGGCGGAGGAACCGCGATCGCCGTGCGTCCGACGACGGCGCTTTCCGACGGCGCGGTCGTCATCGCGGCGATCACGTCATGCACGAACACGTCGAACCCCTCGGTTTTGCTGGCCGCAGGCTTACTCGCCAAGAACGCCGTGGAACGTGGGTTAACGCGCAAACCTTGGGTCAAGACGAGCCTCGCTCCGGGATCGAAAGTGGTGACCGACTATCTCGCCAAGGCGGGCTTGACGCCCTATCTGGATAAACTCGGTTTTGGTTTAGTGGGATATGGATGTACGACGTGCATCGGAAACAGCGGCCCGCTGCCCGAAGAGGTCGAGAAGATCGTCGCCGAACACGATTTGGTGGTCGCGGCGGTGCTTTCGGGAAATCGCAATTTCGAGGGGCGCATTCATCCTCAGGTGCGGGCGAATTATCTCGCATCGCCGCCGCTGGTCGTCGCGTATGCTTTGGCCGGACGGATGGACGTCGATCTCACGACCGAAGCCCTCGGTGTCGGCAAGGATGGTTCGCCCGTGTTCTTGCGCGACATCTGGCCGAGCAATGAGGAGATCGAACGCGCCGTTGCCGCTTCGGTCTCCGAGGCGATGTTCCGTGCGCGATATGCGGATGTTTTCCAAGGAGATGCCGCTTGGCAAGCGATGGAAGTTCCGCGCGGCGAGCGCTACGCTTGGGATGCGCATTCGTCCTATGTGAAGAAACCGCCGTATTTCGAAAATATGCCCGCAGCGCCGGTCGCTCCGGGAGAAATTCGCGGTGCACGCGCCTTGGCGTTGCTCGGCGACAGCGTGACGACCGATCATATTTCGCCGGCGGGATCGATTTCGCGAAAATCCCCCGCTGCGGCGTATCTGATCGCACTCGGAGTGCAGCCAACGGATTTCAATTCATACGGTGCGCGGCGTGGGAATCACGAGGTAATGGTGCGAGGCACCTTCGCCAATACGCGCCTGCGAAATGCGCTTGTGCCCGGTGTCGAGGGCGGATACACCCGCTATCTGCCGACGGGTGAGCAGATGTCGATCTTCGACGCGGCGGAGCATTATCGGGCCGACGGCACACCGTTGATTATCCTCGCGGGCAAGGAGTATGGAAGCGGATCGTCGCGCGATTGGGCGGCGAAGGGGCCGATGTTGCTCGGTGTGCGAGCGGTGATCGCCGAAAGTCTCGAGCGTATTCATCGGAGTAACCTCATCGGCATGGGGATCCTCCCACTGGTTTTCGAGACCGGGCAGACGCGCGCGACGCTGGGGCTCACCGGCGAGGAGACCTTCGACATCCTCGGTTTGGGCGAGCGCATCGTACCGCGCAGCGGTGTGCAGGTCCGTGCGCGAGCCGCGGACGGCCGCGTCGTGGATTTCAAGGCGCTCGTGCGCATCGACACGCCGGACGAAGCGGAATACTACCGTCACGGTGGCATCCTGCAATACGTACTCCGGCAATTACGCGCAAAGAAGTAGGCAGGATGCTTTGGATCGTGATGTTTATCTCTTGCGAATGAATCCGGAAATTGTGCTTGTGCACCAAACTCCGTAAAGTGAGAACGGGTCTTCGCGATTGAACTCTTCGACGTCTCCCCGATTACCGGCTTCAATGACAAACAAGCTCCCAACAGGAGAAAGACCATCATCTCCAACCAATGGGCCGGAAAGAAATACGGCGACTCCGTATTCGTCGGCTTTACGCACATGCGCTTTGTGGCTGGGATAGTGTTCGCTCCTCTTCCCAGCCGTGTTGGGTCCGTCATAGGCCATGACTATGTACCACATCGATGTGCAACTTTCCACTCAGAGATGATTTCAACCTTTACGACATCGGCACATGCGAGATCTGACAACCCACCGATCCCGTTTACACGAACCGCGTCACCGTCCTAAACGTGACAACGACGCAATTTCTCGAGCAGCGCGCTCGCCGCTTCGTAATGCACCGGCGATCGTTCCGGCTTCGTTGTTGGTTGCCGTCGCTTCACCTGCGATCCACAGCCTGCCGTCAATTGCCTTGGCGATCGTCGCACGTGCGTCGCTTCCGCCTGTGAGAGAATAGCTATATGCTCCGCGCGCGAATGGATCGCGTCGCCAATCATGTACGTGCGCCCAGGTCAACTCATTGCGAGCGATTTTAGCGCCGAGCGGACCAAACGTCGCGTCGATATCATTAAATGCTGCATGAATAATTTCCGCCTCGGCAAGCTGTTGCAGAGGTTCCGTATTCGGTCCGCTTGCCCATGCGCACAGGAGCGTCGAGCGCGTCGGTAGCATTGTCCACAATGTTCGAAATGCCGATCCTTCGGGCGTTCGGAATTCCGCAGCGTCGCGAAGACGCCCCTCTTCCAAGCGCTCCCAAAACGGCGTCGAGAATGCGAGCATAACCTTGTAGACATGGCCGGGTGCAAGCCGTGCCAATGCATCGCGGACATCGCTCGGGAGTTCCGGCTCAAATGCGAGCGTCCCCGGTGATTCGGCCGGCGCCTGGAGAACCCCCAACGGCAGCGTCACGATCGCGTAGCGAGCTTGGATGAGATGCATCTCACCTGCCAAGCCGCTTGCGCTGACGGCAATCCCGTCCTCGCGACGAGTGAGTCGAGTCGCGATCGTTCGCGTACGAAGTTGGACGCTTCGCGAGTCAAAGGATTCTGCGAGAGCCTTCCAGAGTTTACCGTAACCACCGACCGGACGCGCCAACATCGTCCAGATATCGCCCGCCCATTCCTCGGCGATTGCGCAAACGCTTGCGCGTGAAGGGTCGCCCGCATCGAGTTCCGCAACCATCGCCTCGGCGCTTCGTGCCGTCATGCGATCGCTTTCCGATGTGGTGACACGCGCGAGTGCCTGCGCGACGCTCTCATCGGTTCCCATCGGAACCATCGCAGCGGCTCTCGCGAGGAGCTTCTTTGCTGAATTGGACTCCTCGTCCGGTTCATCTGATGCGACGAGCACTCCGTGACGTGCGGTAAATTGTGTGTTTGTTGCCTCCACGCGCGAGATTGCGAAGCGCCGCAGAAGCCGCGAAGTAACCTCCGGCATGCCGTGGATGAACTCGGCACCTAGTTCCACCGGCATCGACACCCCAGGTGCATCGATGGTGTACGCACGTCCGCCGAGGCGTTCGCGGGCCTCAAGCAATTCGACGCGCAAACCTTCATCCGCGAGTACCGCCGTTGCCGCGAGCCCGGCGGGGCCCGCTCCGATCACGACAACATCACAGATGGAACTCATTGGCGGAAAACCATCCCTCTAGGTCAACTCCGCGTCGTTGAGAATATGAATGCGAAGTTTATACGTGAATATACAAGAGGATGTTTCCGAATCCCTTGGCAACCAGGTCGTGCGGAGATCCATGCGCGGAATCGCGGCTTCGATGCGGACGGATCTTATGAAGAGGGGCGACGTTTGAGGAGCGGTAGCTCTATGAAGTGGCGCGACAAAGCCGCCAGGAAATAACACGCGGCGATCAACACGGTTGTGCGGACGACGGTCGCAACATCCGGAGAGAGCCTCATAATCGCCGGGAACGCGTGAGGGACGACGTTCGCGTACAGATCAGCGAGCGGTACGTGAATGAGGTAGATGCAATAACTCAGATCAGCGGTGATGCGCATAATGCGCGAGCGCAGGAAGCCGACACTGAAACTTTCCGCGTTTGTGATCGCGAAGACGATGAGCGCGCTGAAGACGAGGTTCGCTTGGGTGATCCGCAAGGCATCGCTTGCAACTCCCGCATGTGCAAGGCCGAACGGCATGCCGATAATCGTGATCGCGACCGCCAAGCCGGCTAGCACCGCCGCGAAGCGGAGGGAGCGAGGTCGATCCACCGAGGGTGAGCGAAACCACAGCGCGACGAGCGCGCCGGCGGCTAGTCCATCCGATCGACCCCACGTGAGGAACGAGAACCCATCGATATTGTGCATCGATCCAATGGCCCGGAAGGCGGGTTCCGCGATCAGGAGGGCGATCGCGACGGCAATCAAGGTGCGCCTGGGAAGCCAGAGGACCAGCCACGGCCATACCAGATAAAACTGCTCCTCGACGCTGAGCGACCAATAGATGCCCGCGCCGTGCGGCGTAGCGACATGGAGATATTGGTTGAAGTTCGCCAAAAAGATTGCGCAAAGTCCGAAATAGGTGTGGTACGAAGGGCCGTACGCGAAAAACAAGATTGTTCCGACGATCAAGGCAAGCGGAAGGATCCGCCGTGCTCGCCGCTCGTAGAATCCCCGGAGCAAAGATCCATTGCCTCCGGCCTCACGCGCATCGAGTAAGATTCCCGTGATGAGAAAACCTGAGAGAACGAAGAAGAGGTCGACGCCCAACCATCCGTGTTCGACGACGATCAAGAGCGCGCGAGGAATGTGCGCCGTGACCTGCGGTGGTGTGACGGTGGCGTCGAAGAGGAAATGGACGCTCAGGACAAGCCAGATCGCAATAGATCGAAGCCCGTCGAGTTCACGGATTCGCCGGCTGGGGCTCGGAAGGGGCGGCGCGTCCCCGGATCGGCGCGGCGAGACGTCCTCAAGGACGGGATTGGCGGACAAGAGGCTCCTTTTATGTGGTAAAACGAAGTTTCGCCACAGAGATTTACAAACCGCTCTAGTAGCTCACCCTTCTCGTGTGGCAAAATGGAAGATGTGCGGTTCCAAGTAGGTTTGCCGGCTTTCGAAGGCCGTCGTAGCGTTTTTCTCCTGGCGATAGCCGCCTTTGTGATTTTCGTGGCTTTCACGGTTGGGGGTCCGTCCCACCCGGCCGAGCAGGGCCTGGCGGGGGTGCTCGGAGCTGTTGCCTTGGCGAGCGCTCCATTGCTTGTCTATCTCGCCTTGCGTTTCCCCCTGATATTTCCGCTCGGCGTGTATGTTTTGCTGGTCCCGTTCGACCAGGTTCTGCTTTTTTCAGGTGGAGCGACGGTCACGCGTCTCCTCGCGATTCTCTCGAGTGTCGTGCTGTTGTTCCACGTCCTCGCCACACGGGAGTTTTGCCTTCCCGCCCGATCGTGGTTCGCCTGGATGGCGGCCGTCGGCTGGATGGCGTTGAGTTTGTCCTGGACGATCGATGAAGAAAGCGGTCGAAACGCATTCGCGATGATCGGGCAATTATACTTGATGATGACCGTGCTCGCCGTCTATCGTCCGCGCCAACGTGAGTTCTTCGGACTTCTCGCCATTATCGTTATTTCAGGCGTGCTCGCGGCCGGATATACCTTTTTCGAGGCCGCGCATGGCCAAACCTTCTCCGAAAACCGTCTCTCGATTGTCGCCGGAAACGGGGTCGCTGATGATCCGAATTTCTTGGCGACGAGCTATCTTTTGCCGATCACGCTCTCATTGGCGGCGGTCCTCTATGGGCGGTCTTGGTTCGTGCGCGTGCTTGGTGGTCTCGCGCTACCGACGATGGCGATGGGCCTCTTTCTGACCGGATCGCGCGGCGGAGTCCTCGCACTCTTGATGACGTTCGTGTGGTTCGCTTGGCGAAGCCGGTATCGGCTCCAACTCATTCTCATTGGTGTGTTCGCCTTTTCAACGAGCATGTTCTTTCCCAGCGTGTGGGAGCGTTTCCAGAAAGATCCCACGCAGCAGGGGAGTGGAAGCGGACGCACAGAGATTTGGACAACCGGAATGCACGGTTTCGGAGCACACTGGTTTTCAGGAACGGGCCTCGGCTCATTTTCAACGGTTTACGATCGATCGCTCAGCGCCGTATATCAGGCGGCCTTTCAGGGTTGGACACGTCCCAGTCACAGCATTCTCGTGGGAACCCTCGTCGAACTCGGTGTGGTTGGGCTCGCGCTCGTTCTTTTCGCCTGGATCGCAAGTTTTCGTCAATTGAACGTCGTGTCTCCAACGAGTCCCCGGTATCCGGTCCGTATTGCCCTTGAAGCGACGATCCTCGGACTATTTATTCAGTCGCTGTTTATAGATCCGTATTTCATCAAGTACTTTTGGTTCGCACACACGATGGTCTTGCTGTTGGTAAATCTTGAGCGACCGATGCTGCTTCGCACGAGTGAAAGCCGGGCAAATGTTGAGCAGCGCGCTTTTCGTCAGCCGACGAAAGTCCCATAAGGTTCGTCCAAAAAAGAAGCGTTCTGCGAAAAAGTGACCCGACTCACCTTCGAGTGAGTCGGGTCGTTTTACGTCCCTACTCCTCCGATCCTTGAGACAGATCAACTTATCTTTACGATAAGCTGACAATTCTTTTGGAGGCACGGAAGCATGAACGCTCATGGAAGAGCGAATGAGAAGCGCGTTATAACGCGACTCGTTTGCGGATTTACTTTGTTACTCGCAGGATGCGGAGGAGGTGGAAGCTCAAGTCTCCCCTCGCCGATGACGAACCAAGCACCGGGAAATTTCTCACCTGGAAGCTCCGGCGTGATGCCTGGTTCGGGTGTCAGCGGTCTTTCGCCGCTTTCCACACCTACGCCCCCGCTCGCGACGTCAACGCCGGTTGGGTTTGATGCGACAGATTGGTATCGACGCCATCCGAGCCCGACGCCGAGCCCGAGCCCGAGTCCGACGCCCAAACCAACGCCGAGTCCGACACCTAAGCCGACGCCTTCCCCGACGCCGACTCCTCTTGGACAGTTCCTCGCATTGCCGCATTTTGCCAACTCGGTTTTCACACAACTTCTACCGGCAAATCCGCAAATTGCACCATTGGGCGCCCAAGAGCTTGCTTCATATGGAAACATCGCAATCCAAAATGGAAACGCCGACAGAGTTCCGCAGCAGTATGATCTCAGCGCGGGAATCTACTTCGCGAAAACCTCAGATCCAGTCTACACGATCAACTGCAATGCATGGGGCACCGGTTCGTGCCCGAGTCTGCAGGGCTTGCAAATCCACATCCCAACCTACGCGAAATGGGGCGGTTACCCGGCTCCGAATTGCAGCGGTTGCCCAACACATGGGAATTTCGACGCGCAGATGGTCGTCATTTCACCGGACGGAACCATGGAATACGACCTCTGGCAAGCGGATCAATTTCCGGGTGCGAGTGGTAGCAGTAACTTCACGATCTCCTCAGGAGAGGCTTTCCCAGTCTCGCAGATGAATGAGTTCGGACCATCAGGTTGGACCGGAGCTGCGACCGCTTCGCACCGCGCTCTCACGGCGGGAATTCTCCTCCCGAGTGATCTCATAAACGGTGTCATATCGCACGCGCTAACGGTCGCACCGCCATGCGTAAGCGGTCAGAACGTCTTCCCAGGCATCGGGGGATCAGGGGTCCTTTGCCCCAACGGAACGGGCTTACCTCAGGGTTCGCGTCTCTTCCTTGCACTCAGTGACGCGCAAATTAACGCGATGTCGCTTAGCGCCACGGCAAGGATGTTCTACATCGCCATGGCTCATTATGGGGTGTACGTCACCGATACGAGTGGTCAGGCTTCGACCTGGTATCTCGTCGGCACGCCGAATGTTCATAGCTGGACTGATCTCGGCTTGCCCGACCCGTGGCCGGCAGCTGCTGCGGCGGCGGGAGTCTCAAACGGCAACATGGGATTATTCACCGAGTATTCCATCGGCATGGCCTTCCCGGCAGGGTTGCAGAACTACCTGAAAGTCGCCGCTCCCTGCGTAACAACCGGTGCTCCCGCTTGTTAGAGCGGCTTGCTACTGAACGAATATACGAGTTCTGAGAGCTTGTATCAAAAAAGCCCCATGGCGTCTTTATGGCGACATGGGGCTTTTTGAATGGCATTAAAGCGGAGGTGAAGAGGGCCGTGTGCTTGCGCCGAGGTGGATGAGTAAATCTTCGTCGTTGAGGTCATTGAAACGAACTCCAAGACGCGGGCGGATACGTGCGGCAATCACCGCAGCGAGTTCTCGGCGAGCCTTGGTTGTGAGAGAGGCACGACGTGCGAGATAGCTTTCGAGCATGGTAAAGTCGGCGCTTGTGAACTCATGAAAAAGCGGATCCGTCGTGTGGGATTCTCCGGTGATCGGAAATGTGGTTTCATACGCCTGGTCGCGGACCACAAGCGTCCCCGCCGCGAAATCTCCGAGTCGTTGGTTTCGTGGTGAAATGAGGATGACGAGGGCCGAGATGAGGTATCCGCCGAGCAGGATTTCAACGATACGGATGAGATTGCGGATGGTGCTCGCGCCGAAATCAACGGGAAATCCAGCGTCGCGGACCACTCGGATGCCGACGAGTCGCTTACCAGGCGTCCTACCGTCTCCCAACCACTCGAAGAGGATGAAATAGCCGACGAAAATGATGAAGTTCACGAAAATAAGCAGGCCCAAGCCGACCGCGACGACGATCTTGACGAAATGAGGGTTCGCTGGGGGGTGCGCCTTCACGTTGGGAAGTGAAGCGATGGCGAACAAGATGAGCACGAGACCGATTACAAGGCCGATCTGGATGCACATATCGATCAGAATGGCGAGAAAACGGCTGCCCAAGCCGGCAAGTTCAAAGCTGAACGCGACGCTTTCACCCGTATCGATTTCAAATGTGCGATCCATCAACAAGGCCTTGCACCGCGCGCGCCAAAATCCTCGTAAGAGATGAGCGAACGAGGTTTTATCCAGCGGCGTCGGCCCCTGTGGGATGCTCTTGACACGCTCATTCGGAGTGCGAATGCGCGGGGAGTGCGTCGGCTTGGTCCCGACGGAGTCGAGCAGCTCGCGTTGCTGTATCGTTCGGCGACCAGCGATTTGGCGGCCGCGCAGAGTAGAAACTACGAAACCAGATTGGTGGGCTACCTCAATCGCCTCGTCGCGCGGGCGCATGCTCATGTCTACGCGGGAACCGCCAACGGCGGCTGGTCGCGAATGACGACGTTCTTTCTGCGTTCGTTTCCGCAGGAGGTGCGCGCCTCACGCGGGCCGATTCTTGCATGCGCGGCGCTATTTGTGCTTGCGAGTTTGCTGGCGTATGTGCTTGTTCGTCTTGCGCCTCTCGATGTTTACGCGCTGCTTCCGGCGGGTGAGATTCCCACGGTGACACGTTCTCTCCACGATTCGAATTTCGGATTCGACCATGATTTCGCGCCGGTTATGTCGGCGATGATCATCACCAATAATATTCAGGTTGCCGCTCTCGCCTTTGCCGGCGGCATGTCGTGCGGTCTGCTGACGTTTTGGGCGGTTCTCAACAACGGCCTGATGCTTGGCGGATTAGGAGCGCTTTTCGCATCGAAGGGTTTCGGTCTCGATTTTCTCGCGACGATCGCTCCGCACGGAGTTCTTGAATTGACGGCCATTCAGATTGCTGGGGGCGCCGGATTCTTGCTCGCATCGGGTTTCTTACTTCCCGGACGACTTCGCCGTGTCGATGCACTGAAGCTTTGTGCGCGGCGAGCTTCCGTTCTTGTCCTCGGCGTCGCCGCGATGTTGGTCCTGGCCGGAATGATCGAAGGTTTTATCACGCCGCTGAGGACGCCGCCGGTCGTTCGGCTCAGCATTGGGGCACTCACGGCGCTCGGACTTTTTCCCTATCTCCTATTCACCGGACGTTCGAGAGATTCCAAGGCCGGTACTCAATCGGTCGTCGACACAGGTCTTTGAGTGGTTTGAGGGAGGGCGGCCGGACGACCGATGAGTCCGTTGAGATATCTGGTCAACGGACGCTCAACGGAGTGGTAGAAAATCAGACTCCAGGCGATGACGGCGGCGAATGCGATGGTAATGAAAGCGAGATGACCGAGGATGCCGTGGACGTGAAGATGACCGCAGACCAAGCCAAGCGCGCCGAGGACAGGCACATGCCAGAGGTAGATCGCATACGAGGCGTCGCCGAGTGCGTCGAGGCTCTTTGGAAGGATCAGCTTTCCGTTACGCTCGAGGCAGACGATCCCATAAAGCAACGCACCGAGCGGAATCGCTAGGAGAACTTGAATCCAGACGGGCCAGATCTCCGGCGAAAGCGCGGCGAGTCGATCATGGGCAAAGATTGCGGTGAGCATGATCAACGTGCCTCCGATCGTGAAAGTCCAAGGGGCACGGATCTTCCCTCGGAGGATGAATGTCCCAACGAGGACGCCGGCGAGAAACTCCAAAGGAAGCGGGATGCCCAAGAACGCGAGATAGGCATTGGCGCTATGACGGAAGAGGAGATTTCCGAGGATCGTCAGCGCAGCCCAAGTTCCGGCAAAAATTGGAAAGGATCGGCGTGGAAAGAGTAACGCAAGTGCGAAGACGAGATAAAAAAACATCTCGAATTCAAGTGTCCAGGTAACCGTGAGGAGCGGATCATCCTTTTGCGGTAACAGCAGAAACGAAGCGAGGAAATCGATATGTCCGCTGCCGTGCGCATTGATCGCGTGTGGATTCGCGAGATAGAGCATGAGGAGAAACGTGCTCACGATCCATACGGGTGGATAGATGCGTGCAAAGCGGCGGAGGATAAAACGACGAGAGGCATCGGGTTGTCCGAACGCGTTCCAACTCGTGGTGACCATAATGAAGCCGCTGATAATGAAGAAGAGTTCGACGCCGTATGCGCCGACATTCGCCCATGGCTTCATGAGGAAGGGACTTGGTGAGAGGTACCGTGTTTCGAAGCCGTAGTCGCTTCCGATGTGCGCGGCTACGACGATGAGCGCCGCAATAGCACGGAGCGCTTGGACATTTCGCAGAATCACCGAAAACCTCCGTACGCGTCGTAGATCGGCTTGAGGGGCCGATCTACGACGCGTAGACGTAACGAAAAGCAATTTCTCGAATCCGTGCTCGACTTCACGGCGTTCCTTGTTTACAAAATCGAGAAATTCCGTCAGGTTTTCAGTTTTAAGTCGGGGTTTGCGTTACCGCAAACTCACAGACAAACGGGGCCACCGAGGGTTACGCATGGATCGGCCACTTTGAGGTAGTTCTGCAATCCACCCGGGAACGACATGTTGATCGGGAATTCGGAGAAGTTGGAATAGGATGCATTCCTAATTCCCACCGCCGAAAAGGCCGCCGGCCAAGGATCAGACAGACCGAGGTCGGTCCAGGTATGGACATTCGGATAACCGACGAGGTACCAAGTCGAACTCTCACCGCTCGTATCGGTGATATATGCTCCGTAATGAGCCATCGCGGTATAGATCATTCTCGCCACCGGATTGAGGGAAAGCGAACTGATCTGCGAATCGCTCATGGCGAGGAAGACGCGGGCTCCTTTGGGGAGTCCTCCGCCGCATGATCCACCGGAGATGGCCGTTGCCGGGCTTATACCGGCGGCTACCGGATAGAGGCTCAGATTACTTACGCAGGGTGCGGCGATCGTGAGAGCGTGCGATACGACGCCGTTCGTGATGTCACTCGGAAGGAGTATTCCCGCAGTGAGCGCGCGGTGTGCCGCGGTCGCCGATCCGGGCCAGCCGCCGGGTCCGAACTCATTGTCCACGTTAATCGGAAATGCTTCTCCTGAGGAGACCGTGAAGGTGTTGCCCCCACTGCTACCCGGAAACTGATCGGCTTGCCAGAAGTCATACTCCATGGTTCCGTCAGGTGAAATGACCACCATCTGCCCATCGAAATTTCCGTGTCGAGGGCAACCGCTGCAATTCGGAGACGGGTACGATCCCCATTTCGCATATGAGGGGATATTGATCTGCTTACCCTGGAGGCTTGGGCACGAGTTGCCGGACCACGCGTTGCAGTTGATGGTGTAGAGCGGATCCGAAGTTTTCGCCCAATAGATTGGTGCGCTTGGATCATATTGCGACGGACTGATGTCGATTCCGCCGTTGGAGATCTGGATGTTCCCATAATACTGAATCTGTTGTGCACTCAATGGCGATATATTCGGATTCGACGGCAAAAGCTGCGTGAAAACAGAGTTCGCGAAACGCGGCAACGTTGGGAACGAACTGGAAAGCTGCGTTACCGGAGCAGCCACAGGAGCCGCTGCTTTTGAAGTCGGGGGCGTGGTTGGCGTCGGAGTCGGCGTCGGAGTCGAAGTTCCGGATGTCCCGTGGTGGTGATGGTAGTCAGTCGAAACCGGGGTGGCCGTGGCACCCGAGGAAGGATCGCTAGCAATTGGAGAAGGCGTCGCATTCGGACTTCCCAGTGCCGGATTTCCAGATAAGGGATTTGCCGGTGCTTGGTTCGTAACCGGCGCTTGGATATTCGTAGGCGCGGGGATATTCGCACCTCCGCTACCACTCCCGCACCCTCCGAGCGACAAGGCGAACCCGCAAAGGAGTGACGCCGACAATAATGCCCTGTATGAAGGTATTGCGGAGCGTCGCCTTGTTTGGGAAAGCGTGGACGTAGTTGAAAAGGGTTGTAGCAAGAGTTTACCGCCTTTTATGAAGTTCCGAGGTGTTTTCAGGGAGTCGTCATGATGTACCGTGAGAACGCGACGTGTCTGTGCGTTCAACAACGTTGCCGTAGCAAGCGCACGTCCTTTTCATCGGTTGTACCACTGATCGGGTGAGTTCCGGCGGCGAGCGCCTTCCGTCTACTCCCTAAATCTGATGATGTACGCAAGAGGTGCCTTTGAAGCAGCCTCCACCGCATGGTCACGTACTTACCCGCTCAGCGCAAAATTATTCACTGCGCGCAAATTTCAGTACACTCCTTTTTGGAGTACGGATACGCATTTCACGAACGATTCATGAACAATGCGGAATCGAGCAACCGAAGGAATTCCGTGCAAAGGGCTCGGCGATTTAGTGACCTACCGAGCATTGATAATACTCGCGATTGCCGGCGAGAATGCGCACGGATCACCCGATATTTCCGCAGCCAGGAGGAAGGAGGATATTTTCACCATATGCCGTAGCGAATCCGAATTTTTCGCACGGGAGAGTCCGATGCGTGGCTCATATTGCGTCGGTGCGATGTCGATTCTACCTTTTATAATCGACATTTCTCCGTGAGATTGGATCATGCGGTGTGTCCCTCTGAGGGGGGACTCACCGGCATCCGCCCTCTTGCGGAAGGCGGGGATGTTTTGGGAAAAGGTTTCTTCAAGAGGATGTTATCTCCAAAAAGGGCGGAGGATCTCCCGTAAAGCGTCAGAGGGCCCATGCTTTGTCGGTATGCGTCTCATGTATACCCATACCCGCCGGTCCTATGCTCAGCATGCCGGTTCCTTATAAAAAGTTTACAAAGCTCCGCGTGCTTTGACGTCGAGATAAGCATCGAGGAGGGCGATTGATAGGCGTGGGGCCGGAACGTCGATCACGAGAATTCCGATGGAACGCAATTTCATAATCGCATTCTCGCGATGGTCGGACATTTTCATCGCGACGGCGGTCCGATAGGCGTCATCGACGGTAAGCGGTTCCCGTTCAAGCGCGTTTTCAATCGCCTGGTCATTCATCAGCACGCAGATCACCAGATGACGTGGGACCAGGCGTGAAATCCCGGCGAGCACGCCTGCCGAGGTGACCGGATCAAAGATGTCGGTGAAGAGAACGATGAGACTTCGCTTGGTGTAACGGGTTTTCAGTTCGGTGAAGAGACGTTCATAATCGGGTTCTTCCGGACGTGCTTGGAGATTGAGAACAGCCTTGCGCAGGGCAGCGCGATGCGCGCGCGTGCGTCCGGGCGCAACAATGGTGAAGTCGCGTGCGCCGAATGCAATCAATCCAACCTTATCGTCGGCGGCGCGGGCTACTTCCGCAACGGAGAGTGCCGCGGTGAGCGCGTAATCGAATTTGCGTTGCTTCCCGATGCGCGGGAGAAGGATGCGTCCGCGATCGAGAACGATGATCACTTGTTGGCTTCGCTCGGGTTCTCGCTGAGCGACGATCAGCCGGCCGCGGCGTGCGGTGGCCTTCCAATCGACCGAACGAAAGGCGTCTCCTGGGACATACTCACGAAGGCTTTCAAATTCCGAGCCGATGCCGCGTTGGCGGATGCGGCGGAGGCCCGCTTCAAGCAAGGTCGTCCGTCGAGCGAGATTTCCGTATCGTTCGACGGCCGAAAGGTCGGGGAAGACCGACGCTTCGGAGGGGGCATCGACGGCGAAACGCCGACGGAGGAGACCCGCAACGTTTTCCGTCCAGAGATAGAGCGTCCCGAAGCGGAGCGTTCCGCGTTCGCGCGGCAGGACTGCCTGCTCGAACCGGATGTGCGCGTGGGCCGCGACGGCTCCCGTCGCGATCTCCCGTTCGAAATCCAGCGTCGGCAAGGGTGTTTCCAAGAGACCAAAACGTATCGGCGACGAGCTGCGATTTTCGATACGATACGAGAGTTTCGCCGTACGGCCAAGGGTGAGCCGTGGAACGCTCTCGCGTTCCACGAACAATTCTTGTGTCGAAGGCCCCAAGCGTAGATCTACGCAGAGCGCGATGATCAGCGCGATCGTTCCGAGTTCGACCGGAAAGAGGGCCGCCGGAATGAGGCTCCAGCCGGCGAGCCCCGCCACGAAAACGAGCAACACGACGATGCCGCGCGTCGAGAGCCAGATCGCGGGAAATATCCGACGCACGGCTACGGCCCGTTAGGTTCCGCTCGGGGTCGCGCGCGGGACCTCGATGCCGGCGAGGATGCGATCGAGGATTGCCGATGCGGTCAGCCCTTCGACTTCCGCCTCGGGGCGGACAATCAGGCGGTGTGGGAGAACGAGCGGCGCCATGGCCTTGACGTCGTCAGGAGTGACGAAGTCACGATTTTCGATGCCGGCCGCGGCTTGCGAAGCGGCAAGTAAGGCGAGGCCCGCACGCGGACTTGCGCCCAGCGTTAACTCGTTCGTCGTCCGCGTGCGCCTCACGATCTCATAGAGATAGTCGCGAAGGCTGTCGGCAACGAAGATCGAGCGTATCTCGCGACGCGCGGTTAGGACTTCCGCTCGTGTCGCGACGCGCGAGATGCCTGCCGTGCCGAGATCTCGCGCATCGAATCCATGTGCCGAGCGGCTCAAGAGCTCGCGTTCTTGGGTCGCATCTGGATAATCGGTTGTCGCGCGGAGGAGAAAGCGATCGAGTTGGGCTTCGGGGAGAGGATAGGTGCCTTCGAACTCGATCGGATTTTGCGTCGCGCAGACCAGAAAGAAATCACTGAGCGGATGCGGCACACCATCGATGGTCACCTGGCGCTCTTCCATCGCTTCGAGTAGAGCCGATTGGGTTTTGGCCGGCGTGCGATTGATTTCGTCAGCGAGGACGAGGTTGGTGAAGATTGGACCGCGCCGTACGGAAAACTCGACGGTCTTGGGGTCGAAGATGGTCGTCCCCACGATGTCGGCCGGCATGAGGTCGGGAGTAAATTGGATGCGACGGAATTCTACGCCGAGCAGCACCGCGAGGGTCCGGACGAAGAGGGTTTTCGCCGTTCCAGGAACTCCCTCGATCAAGAGGTGGCCGTCGGCGAGCAGCGCGATAAGGAGCGCTGTCGTCGTCCGCTCATTGCCGACGATGACCCGTTCAAGTCCCTCGCGGAGTCGGGATGCAAGATCAGCCGCGCCGGAGCTCATTCGTCAATATTTCCTTTCGTAGAAGACGAGCGGATGCGATCCCTCGAATGAGGTTTGCCGCGTCGGGAGATGCGATGGAACTCACGTTTTCCAATTCGAGAAGCGCCGCGCGTAGCTCAGGTCGTGCGAGACGATCGGCTAAAATCCCTATGGGAACGTCGTCGGGTAAACCTACTCGCTTGGCGATGAGGCGGGCAACGGAGTGGAGAGCGTCCGTGAGCGCCTTGTGCGCTGCGTCGGCGCGGGCGAAGAGGGATGCCACCGCTTCGATGTATTCCGAGGACGAGGGATCCCGACGCTGGACGGGATGAATCGGCGGACCGAATCGAATTCCCGCACCGACCATGGCAAGAATGACGATGATGGCGCCCGCGACGATCGCCGCGACCAAGGTCCGTGGGAAGAGGAGCCACCAATGCACGGCAGTCAGATAGCCATGCGGCGTTTCGTCGAATGCGACGTTTCCCGTTCGACGTCTGGTTTGAGCGAGCCAGAATGCGAAACGAGCTCGATCTCCGCGAGAGATTCGCGAATTCGTGAGCAGACGCGCATCAGCAAGGTAGATGATCGCTCCGCGTCCAGCATACGCGCGTCGAATGCTCGGGGACTTCGATGCGGCGTCGAGGTGATTGATTCCGGCAGTGCGTAGCGTCATTGAGGAAACCGAACGCATCGGCGATGGCTTCAGCTCATCCGCGATGCGTCTGAAAGCCGAGACGTTGCCCAAGACAATCAGCGTTCCGCCTTCTCTTATCCAATCCGCAAGCGCAACGACGTCGCTTTCGAGAACCGGCACGGCGAATTCCGCAGGCGCTTCTGCGACGATGAGCGTTGCAGTCGATGCATCGAGGAACGCGGCGCGTTGCGAAAAGCGCGAGACGTCGAGTCCTTCCTTGACCAAGAGCTCGTACCACGCGTGATACCCCTCCGGACCGTCATCAAAGGAAGAAAACGGTGTGCTTGGCTGTGTTTCGTGTTCGGAATGTGACATATTGAGGACGGTTAATACGACCATCCCGGCGAGCGCAAAAAGAATCTCGAAGATACGTGAGCGCGAGTTCATGCTTGACGGATCGATGGCTCAAGGACCGCATAGGCGCGTGCGGCCGCATCGTAATCATGTTGTCGAGCCGGTTCGGGGGCATAGGCCGCGTGGATAAAGCATTCGGAGACTGTATCGAACGCGGTTGCAACTGCCGGGTGTTTTCGCCGCACGAGTCGACGATATTCCCCCGGCGTTCGCGCGTCGTCGGTCGGAATAATTTTTCGTTCGTCGAGGAGACATATCGCGGAGGAGAAGAGAGCGACGATCGCGCGTGCGAACGCTCCTTCGGCGGCCGCGCGTTCTGCGATCTCGCGCCAAGCCGCCGCCGTTCGATCGCGGCTCAAGGGACTCCCCATGATTTGACGGTTCGTTTTGTGTTCGCGCCGCAGAAGCGCTCCGAGAATGCGCACACCGAGAAGAATTGTCGCGAAGGCGACGAGTGCGACGACCACGACGCTAAGCACCGTTCCGGAGCCTGTCGGTACGTGAACCCCGGAAAATATCCGACCGAGCACACGTTTGAGCAAGGCTATGATCGCCTCGTAGATGATCTGCCAAATTGATTTCGGAGGGGCCTGAGCGATCGCCGTCGAGCGGAAATTCGCTTGTGCCAATATCGTCCGGATGACATGGTTTGGATCCCCATGCGGCCATTGCACGACCTTGGATGCGAGGGTAGTCTCGGAGATCACGTCATGGTTGCCGTCGGCGTCTCGTTTGCGGTTTGCGCTTGGATTCGCAGGTCAAACCCTTCGCGCCGAATGCGAATGTCGTAGTAATAAATGGTAATGAAGGTTGTAAAAAAGATCGATGTTACGATCTCTACGATGACCTTGAAGGCCACCGTGGCCGCATCGAGATGAAGAAGTTCATTCATGCTGACGACGCCCACAATCAGGACGATTATGATGCCGATGTTAAGCACTATGAAGGCGAGCCCGGCGAAGAAAGAACGCATCATTCCGCGGCGGTTGAAAACGCGTGAGATACCGCTTGCGAACGCCGAGGCTGGTCCTTGTCTTTCAAGGACACAGGAAAAACACGAGACTTCGATGGCCATGAATCCGAGCACGAAAACAAAGCCGGCCGCGAGCACGATTGCCGATATGGCAACAATGCCGACGATTGTTCCCACACCGTGCAATATGGAACTGAGGATCATGAGAATGACGAATACAAGGCCGATCGCTACTCCGATAAGCATGCTGAAGACAATGGATGCGAGGGCATAAAGGATGGAAAGGCCGATCATCGGGAGCCAGCGTTGAAGTGCGTGCCGGTATGATTGACCGAAATCGAGAGGGGTCCGAAGGTAGATTCCCGATGCGCTGACAATCATTGCCGACGTTACCAGAAATGAGAGAAGAAGGCTCAGAAGGGAGAGTCCCCACTGCTCCGCGCCGTTTCTTGTCGAGCCCGCATTTTTGAGGATCCCGGCAATCTTCTCGGGGTTGAGGGTTTGACCTTGGCCTGCGAGGACAGTCTGGGCCATCTGGGTCAGCTCGTGGAACACGTTGTTATTTTCGTGAGCTTGGGAAAATTGTAAGATGGCGCTGGGGATCATTAGGATCAGATAGATCAGCGCCAAGGGAACGGCACCCCGCACGCTGACCGTGACTGCCCGATCCAACATTTCTCCAAGGCTAAGCGGACGAAGTTCCATGGGTACCCTCCCGGTCGGTTCCTTTGCTTGACATCGAGAGAACTCCGCTCTAGGGTGAGAATATTGCGCTACGGGAGCCCGGTTGGCCGGGCTGAGAGGGTGATTTTCAATCACCGACCGTTCAACCTGATCCGGATAATTCCGGCGTAGGGATCGCGGAATGAGATCGCTCGTTCCCTCTTTCTCTCGTCGCGCTCATTGGAAGAGAGGAAAAGGCATGTCGGTAACGATCGATTCTAGCGTCTCGCTTGGGCACGATCCGGTGCGCGGATCACGTAAAATCTACGTCTCGGGGGCGGACCTGACCCTGCGCGTGCCGCAGCGGGCGCTCGATTTGTCCGACGGTAGCTCGCATGTGCTCTATGACAGCAGCGGGCCGTACACCGATCCCGAGCTTGAGGTCGATGTGCGGCGGGGGATCGCTGCGCTCCGAGAATCTTGGATTGCCGAGCGTGACGACACAGTCATGCTCGAACACCCGACTTCGATGTATCGCCTGGGACGCGAGGCGATGCCCGAACTCGATGCCGTCCGGTTTCCAGGCAAGCGCGGACCGAGGCTGGGGAAGAGCGGCGGAAACGTCACGCAGATGCACTACGCTCGTCGCGGCATCATCACGAAGGAAATGGAATTCATCGCGATCCGCGAGGGAGTCCAAGCCGAATTCGTACGCGACGAGGTCGCCCGTGGTCGCGCGATCATTCCCGCGAACATCAATCATCCCGAACTCGAACCGATGATCATCGGGCGGAATTTCTTGGTGAAGATCAACGCGAACATCGGAAACTCCGCCGTCGCCTCGTCGATCGATGAAGAGGTCGAGAAAATGGTTTGGGCGATTCGCTGGGGATCGGATACCGTGATGGATCTTTCCACAGGTAAAAATATCCATGAAACGCGCGAATGGATTTTGCGAAATGCGCCGGTTCCCATCGGAACGGTTCCGATCTATCAAGCCCTGGAGAAAGTCGGCGGGAAGGCGGAGGATCTGACCTGGGAAATCTATCGCGATACGCTTATCGAACAGGCTGAGCAAGGTGTGGATTATTTCACGATTCACGCGGGCGTCCTGTTGCGCTATATTCCCTTGACCGCCCAGCGTGTCACGGGTATCGTCTCGCGCGGTGGATCGATTTTGGCGAAGTGGTGTCTCTCACATCATCGCGAGAATTTCCTCTATACCCATTTTGAGGAAATATGCGATATTATGAAGACCTACGACGTTTCCTTCTCGCTTGGTGACGGGTTGCGTCCGGGGTGTTTGGCCGACGCAAATGATGCCGCTCAATTCGCCGAATTAGATACGCTGGGCGAACTGACGGATATCGCCTGGAAGCATGACGTGCAAACGATGATTGAAGGACCCGGCCACGTACCGATGCACCTCATCAAGGAAAACGTCGATCGGCAACTTACCGTATGCAAAGAGGCTCCGTTCTATACGCTCGGGCCGCTCGTCACCGATGTCGCTCCGGGGTATGACCATATCACCAGCGCCATTGGTGCGGCGATGATCGGCTGGTTCGGAACGGCGATGCTGTGTTACGTTACGCCGAAGGAACATCTGGGTCTGCCGGATCGTCAAGACGTGAAGGATGGGGTGATCGCTTACAAGATCGCGGCGCACGCGGCTGATGTCGCAAAGGGTCATCCGCACGCGCGTCATTGGGACGATGCGTTGTCGAAGGCGCGCTTCGAGTTTCGTTGGGCCGATCAGTTCAAACTGGCGCTGGATCCCGATACGGCGGAGGCGTTCCATGACGAGACGCTTCCGGCGGCAGGCGCGAAGGTCGCACATTTCTGCTCGATGTGCGGGCCGCATTTTTGTTCGATGAAGATCACGCAAGAAGTTCGCGAATTTGCTCAGACGCAGATGGAGGAGAAGTCTCGTGAGTTTCTTGAACGTGGGGGAGAGATTTACGTGAACACGGAGTCATAGGCGGGCACGGCGTTTGCGATGGAGAGAGTCCGTCTGGATGTACTCACATTCATAACCACTTCCAGGAGATAACCCATGAGAAAAACAGATGAACTTTGTCGGAGCGCGGCCCAAATAGGGGACGTCCCGAATTCCTTGAAGGAGAAGATTAACGCGGCATGTTCGGCTACAAATTCTGCATCCGAGCGGACGAGGACGACCGTGGACCCTGAGCTATTGGCTCGTGTGCATCGCGCATTCTACAACGAAGTAGGAAAAGCAGAACCTGCCAAAGTGGAAACCCGACGCGAAAATCGTCAATCGCCCGGGGAAGGTATCACCATCGGGTAGACGTTTCCTTTGCTTCGCAAGGGGGTGGAGCGGCGGATTATGCTTGAGGTATCTTGCGTTGTCATCAAAATAGCGGCAAAATCACGGTACCATGGCAAAGTACACGATTGATTTCGGACCGAAGTCCGAAGCGACCCTGGAGCGTTTGGCCGAGGCGCAAGAAACGTCAAAGGCCGACGTCATTCGTCGCTCCGTTGCCGTCTTCGCGGCCCTCACTGAAGAGGCCAAGCACGGCAACAAGATCATGTTCCAAGCTCCAGACGGCACGATGCGCGAGCTCCTCAGCGCTTGAGCCAATCCGGAGACCTCGACAAACTTCGCGCGTATGCCGAGCGGGAGGAGAAGGCTCTGCTCTCCGATTGCTGTTCGTTGAGGTGGTATACGCGATAGATTCCGGCTACGAGCATTTTCAAGCGGCGCTCGATGGCTTCGGCCTTTTTGATGCGGGGATTATGACCTTAGCGGGTGCGATCTCGGCATTTTATTTCAGCGATCATGGGCGAAACAGGTAAAGTCCCTATATAGTACGAAAAGCAGAACCTGGCGCCGTGGAAACCCGACGCGAAAATCGTCAACTCTCCGGCGGTGGGATCGCGTTCACGTAGACGCCTCCTCTGAAGGACTTCATATGGGCAATAACGAAGACGCGTTATAATGACGCACACACGAACGAGAATCGAGAGGAATCCCCGTGTGGTATTACGAGCATTCGATTGAAACCGACGCCGCCCCCGAAGCGATCTATGCCCTCTATAGCGACTGCCGGACTTGGACGTCATGGGACGAGGGTATTCAAGACCTCAGCTTGGATGGTCCCTTTGCCGCAGGGACGCGAGGCACGATCACTCCGACTGGTCAGGAAGCCTTGCCCTTTATCATTATCGAGACGCAGCCGAACGTCGGATTCGTTGACGAAACCGAAGTCTCCGGACTCACCATACGCTTCACCCATCACCTGGCAAAACTCGAGAACGGAAAAACGCGCGTGACGCAGACAGTCAGCATCACCGGCCCCGGAGCGGATGTTATGGGACCAAAGATCGGTCCGATGATCACGAACGACATGCCCAAGTCGATGGCTTCCCTTGCGCAATACGCGCTGAAATCGCTGGTCTGAGACCTACGATAACCGTCACACCGCCGGTAGGCGAAAGGATACAAATGAACCAGCAGGTAGGTAAAAGCTTGGACATAGGTACGGCACCCTTCGGCTGCAGCGGCGAGAATGTTTCTCGACTAGGCTTGGGTTGCATGGGCATGTCGGAGTTCTACGGCGCCCACGACGACAAAGAGTCGATCCAGACGATCCAGCGCGCGCTCGATTTGGGCGTAACATTCTTTGATACTGCGGATGCCTATGGACGTGGTGAAAACGAACGCCTGCTGGGGCGCGCAATCTCCAATTGCCGCGACAAAGTTTTTCTTGCGACAAAATTTGGCCTCGTGCGGAGCGCGGACGCAGCGGCACGCGGTGTTAATGGAGCACCGGAGTACGTTCACGCATGCTGCGACGCGTCTCTGCGGCGATTAGGCATCGACACGATTGACCTCTACTATCAGCATCGCGCTGACCCGAACGTCCCGATCGAAGAGACGGTAGGGGCGATGAGCGAACTCGTTTCCGCCGGCAAGGTACGCTATCTCGGGTTATCGGAAGCTTCGCCTGAAACTATTCGGCGAGCTCATCGAACCTATCAAATTACCGCAGTTCAGACGGAGTACTCGCTTTTCTCGCGAGATATCGAGAGGAATGGCGTGCTTGAAACGACCCGCGAGTTGGGGATCGTTCTTGTCCCGTATAGTCCACTTGGACGCGGCTTTCTTGGTGGGGCTATCCGCTCGATTGATAATCTAGCTCCGGATGACTATCGTCGCACGTCGCCACGCTTCATGGGCGGGAACTTCCATCGGAACCTCGTTTTCGCCGACCGACTAAAAGAACTTGCGTTCGAAATGCATGTTACCCCGAGCCAAGCTGCACTCGCATGGGTGCTATCGCAGGGATCTGACATGTTCCCGATTCCCGGCACCAAGCGCGTGGCTTTCCTTGAAGAGAATGTCAAGGCCATCGGCATTTCGCTTACGGATGAGCAGCTTAAGCGTGTCGGGCAAACCGTATTGGATGAAGAAATTGCGGGTTTACGCTATGCCGATATGAGCTTCGTCAATCAGAATACGATAACCGCAGGGCACCTTGCTAAGTCCAGCGGCGGTCACATTGGATGCGACCCAGCTTGAGGGGACTTCCCCGCTCAAGCGTCTTCGATGATGTGATTGAACACGAGTGAAGTTGTGGATTGATCGAATGGGGAGCGAATTCATCCTGAATGGAGTAAGCCGTGAACGCTCATGAAACCGTCTACGTCGGTTGTGGAATAGCCGGTTGTGACGTGATGGTTCAGATGGCGGATATTGTTCGATTTCTCAAGCCGGTTGTGCTGAACGTTTCAAAGTGAATTTCACCGATTTTTTCAGAGCGCATTTCCCCGCAACGCCGCGCGCATGATCAGCGATTCGTCCGTTTCACCGAATTCCGTCGCGAGCGCCGCGCCGAGAATATCCGCGACGTCTCCTGCGATGACTCCGATGGGGCGATGTGTGGTGCAGGCGCGACCGGCGAGACCGTGCCAGTGAGCGGCGACGCGGGCCGCATCGACCGGAGTCAGACCTTGTGATAGGAGTGTCGCAATCATCCCCGTCAAGACGTCGCCGGTTCCCGCCGTCGCTAAGGCTTGAGTTGCCGAGGAGTTCACATGCGTCGTTTTTCCGTCGTCGATCAAGGTCGTTGCGCCCTTGAGCAGAGTGACGATTCCCGTTCGTTCGACGAAGCTCCGAAGGCGGGTCAGTCGCGTCCCTTCCGCGATCGGACCTTCCCCTGAAAGGCGCGCAAATTCGCCGTCGTGAGGAGTGAGCACGCACCGCTTCTCACGTAGCAATTCGAGGTGTCCGGCGAGGTGGGAGAACGCTCCGGCATCGAGGACGAGCGGCAGCGTCGTGCGTGTGATCACCCCGCGGAGGATTTCTCCCTCCGCCAGATCGAGATTCAGCCCCGGACCAATCGCCAGCGAACCCGCGCGTTTGAGAAGCTCGGTTAACGTGTGAATCGAGCCCTCGGTGTCGCGGGGATCATAGCTGACAACAACTTGTTCGACGAGATGTCCGCGCAGGAGAGCCGCGGCTTCGATTGGGGTTGCGACCGTGACGTAGCCTGCGCCCGAACGCGCCGCCGCGCGGGCGCAGAGAACCGCCGCACCGGGGAATTGCGCTGAGCCTGCGATGATGAGCGGCACGCCTGCCGTACGCTTCTCTGCAAATGCCGGACGCCGAGGGATGAGGTGAAGAAATTCGGATGCGGTGAGCACGTCAAAAGACGGCTCGCCGCCTTCGGCGATCTCCTCTTCCATCGGGAGGTGACCAACGCGGAGTTCGCCGACGAAACTTCGCGCGGGCTCGAAGAATAATCCGAGTTTGGGGACTCCGAGAGTGAGCGTGAGGTCCGCTCGAACGGTCGTTGGAGCGCATCGTCCGGTCGTGGGATCGACTCCGGTGGGCAGATCGACGGCGATCACGCGCGTCGCGCGCTTCACCTCGCAGAGGGCGGTGATCGCCGGATGAAACACGGGTTTAGGAACGGAGTGTGTTCCGACGCCCAGCAGCGCATCGAGGGCGATGTCGACTCCGGCCAAGGCCTCCTGCGCTTCGGGGAGTGTTAAGGGCAGCGGACGGATTGTCACTCCCGAAGCGAGAGCGCGAAGTTCGGCATCCGTGCGAGCGGTGCTCGGGCGTGAAGTAGGCATCGCATACACGATGCGCTCAATGCGCTTGTCGAGTTCGGCGAGGGCCGCGAATCCGTCACCGCCGTTATTCCCACTTCCGGCGAAAGTGATGACGCGGTGCACGTGCGCCGGGATGATGCGTGAGAGTGCGACCCCAGCGGCGCGCATCAGCGTGACGTCACCGACGCGCGAGCATGCCGCGGCATCGACGATGCGCATCTGCTCTGCGCTCAGGATACGCATGCGTTTCTTTCGAGAATGACGGTTGCCGCGGCCGTTGTCGTCGTGTGCGTGATGGTGAGATGCACGCTGACGCTCTCTTGTGGCCGCATGAGCTTGCGTGCTGCTTCTTCGAAGCGGAGAAACGGTTTGCCGGTCGGATCATGGCTTACCCCGATGCTCCGCCAGGGAAAGGCAATGCCGAAGGCTTTTCGAGCGGCTTCTTTTGCCGCGAAGAAGCCGGCGAAACGTTCGGCGGAATTTCGTTTGCTCAGTGCATACGTCAGCTCTTCCTCCGTATAGATTTTACGGGCGAAGTGGGCGAGTCGCTCCGGCGAAAAGCGGTACCGGGCAACTTCCGCGAGATCCAGGCCAATCCCGACGATCATGAGGGACTCCTCAAGCGGTCTACCGATCGACGTGGGCTTCGTCATGAGAGTCCATTCTTCATGGATGAAGAGGCCGAACCATTGATGTATCCTGCACGGTTCGGCAGGCTCCCGTCCCGGGACCACGGTCGAGCCGTCGCACATCCATGTGCGGGGGCGTTCTTGGCGCATGAACCGGAAAGCCGCTCTCGTTGAACGAGGTCTTGGGTGACGTAGACGCAGAAGAGTCTCTTGTCGTGAGTCAGGTCAATATCGTTCCGGTCAATTCGATCGATTCGACGTTC
Organism: Vulcanimicrobiaceae bacterium; assembly: GCA_035937855.1. Classification (GTDB taxonomy): domain Bacteria; phylum Vulcanimicrobiota; class Vulcanimicrobiia; order Vulcanimicrobiales; family Vulcanimicrobiaceae; genus DASZHL01. The sequence continues at coordinate 75,882 of DASZHL010000086.1, read as the reverse complement.
TTGTTGCGCCTGGCCTTGTGCCTGGAGGAGCGGTTCCTCCATACCTTCTCGGTCGAACGGGTGTTGCGCCTTCCGCGAACCGTGCTCAACAGCGATAGGAACCAGCTGTTTCTGAACACGCTGGTCTCGCGTCTCACGACTCGTACGCCTCCCAATGGCGGAGTGATGTTGGCAGTTACGGAATTCGATCTTTATAAAACCTCGCATCAGTTTATCTTTGGCGATGGGAACGAGAATCAGCGGGTGGCAGTCGTTTCGACCCACCGTTTGCGCGGCGAATTTTATGGAGAGCCGCGCGACGAGAACCTGCTCTTTGAGCGAACGCTCAAAGAGGGGGTTCACAATGTCGGGCACCTCTTTGGTTTGAAACACTGCTTTAACTCACAATGCGCGATGTATATTTCAAACTCAATCTTCGACACCGATGGAAAGTACTCGCAGCTCTGCGATAACTGCGAACGCAAGATCCGCGCCAACCACTAAAACAGCTTTAGAATGAATTGCTCAGGAGAACGCCACCCTGCGGCACACGCAAGTCGTTCATCGTATGACGCGGGCGTCGGCGATCGAGACGCGGCGCGTTCCTTCATTTGCTTCGATGATGAGGCTCCCATCCGGCGCGAGACCCTGAGCGAGCGCATCGATCGTTTCGCTTGCACCGTCGATAAGAATGCGATACGGCGTTCCCGCGATTGCGGCACGGCGTTCCCATGCACGCGCGACGGCTTGGACATCGCGCAATTCAGGATGTCGGCGTTCGTACGCGCGGACAAGTTCGATCAAAATCTCCTCCCGTGAAACCGCACGCCGATAATCGGACAGAAAGGCGGGCGGCGGAACGAGCTCGGCGAGTTCCTCATCATCGGGGCGCAGGACGTTCAGCCCGACGCCGCAAGCGACGCGTGCGTCCTCGCCGTTAATTCGCGAGATGCAGAGAATGCCGCAACATTTACGGCCTGCGATCAGCAAATCGTTGGGCCACTGCAAATCGACGTGAAGCGAGGCTGCGGAATCGATCGCGTCGGCGACCACGAGTGCGCACCAGAAGGGCACGGCCCATAGATCAGCCGCGGCGATTGAACCGGGCAGGATGCTCGTGCAAAGCAATGCGCTGCCGGCGGGCGCGATCCAGCGGCGATCTCGGCGTCCGCGACCCGCGCGCTGGTACTCCGTCACCAAGACGATTCCGCTTTCCGAGCCGTCGGCCATCATGGCCGAGGCGTCGTCGTTGGTGCTCTCGGTCTGCGTGGTATGGGTGATTGTCGTAAACGACGAAGCTCGGAGGGCGTTGCGGACGGTTGAAATATCGAGCATCGGAACCTCATCGTACAGGCATCGTCGGAAGCGATCACGTAGCTACGCCGATACCATGGCATATGAAAAGACCCTCATTCTCGCAAAAGCCGATGCCGTTTCGCGCGGACTCGTCGGTGAGATCCTCGCTCGATATGAGCGCCGGGGCTATGCGATCGCCGCACTAAAGCTCTTACATGTGGATGAGGTGCGTGCCAAGCGGCATTACGCCGAACACGAGGGGAAGCCATTCTTTGACTCATTGGTCGCCTATATCACGAGCGCCCCGGTGGCGGCGATGGTGATCGAGGGAAACGATGCGATCGAGGCTTGCCGCACCACCAACGGAGCGACGAATCCGATCAAAGCTGCGCCCGGTTCGATTCGTGGCGACCTCGCGCAATCGATTGAGCGAAACCTCGTGCACGGTAGCGATTCTCCCGCCAGCGCTGAGAGAGAAATCGCCATTTGGTTCGACCCAAGCGAGATTCACTCGCATTTTGATCGCTCCTAGAGCGGTGTCGTGCTGCGGATCCAGGCGGGAAATATTTGACCCGGGGTTCGAAGGTCGCTTCATTGCGAGAGCGAAGAGCGGCGCGTGATTGAATCGACGCGCGGCGTTGGCCGCCCCCTCATCGAAAGTATTCATGCTCGTGAGATCCTCGATTCTCGCGGGAATCCAACGGTCGCCGTCGCCGTCGGAACCAGTTTTGGTTCCGTCGAGGAAGCGATGGTCCCGTCCGGAGCCTCGACTGGTGCGCACGAAGCGGTTGAGATTCGGGATAGTGATCGCTCGCGTTACGGAGGGAAAGGCGTCTTGCGTGCCGTTCGCAACGTGAACGAGATCATCGGCCCAACGCTTGAGGGTCTCGATGCGACCGCACAGCGTGAGGTCGACGAGAAGATGATCGAACTCGACGGCTCGCCGAATAAAGCCGGTTTGGGAGCGAATGCGCTCCTGGGAGTCTCTCTAGCGGTCGCTCGCTCGGCTGCGTCCAGTTTGGGGATCCCCCTCTATCGTTACCTTGGTGGGCCGACGGCGAGCACGCTTCCGGTTCCAATGATGAACCTCATTAACGGCGGAAAGCACGCGGGGGGCGCCCTGCAATTTCAGGAGTGCATGATTCTTCCGGTCGGTGCCGCCTCGATGGCGGAGGCGGTGCGCGCCGGAGCGGAGATCTTTTCAGCGTTGGGACATCTGCTGCACGAACGCGGATTTCAAACTCTCGTCGGGGATGAGGGCGGCTTCGCTCCTCCGCTGGAGACGCTCGATGCGGCGCTCGAGCTGCTCCTTGAAGCGATCCGCCGGGCCGGATACGCGCCGGGAACGCAGGTTGCTCTTGGCATTGACGCGGCAGCGAACGAGTTCTTTTTGGACGGCCGCTACTACCCGTTGAGCCGCGATAAAGCCTACGACGCGCGTGCGATGGTCGAGTTCTATGCCGACATCTGCGAACGTTACCCCGTCGTCTCGATCGAGGATGGACTTGCTGAAGACGATTGGGAGGCCTGGCGTCTGTTGACTGAGCGCCTCGGTGCGCGGGTACAGTTGGTCGGCGATGATCTTTTTGTTACGAATACGACTCGCCTGAGCCGGGGCATCGCCGAGGGCGTGGCTAATGCGATTCTGATCAAACCCAACCAGATCGGGACCTTGACGGAGACGCTCGACGCGGTCGAAATGGCGCACCGAGCGGGATATCGCTGCATAATTTCGCATCGGTCAGGTGAGACGGCCGATACAACGATCGCCGATCTCGCAGTTGCGACGGGTGCCGGTCAGATCAAAACCGGATCACTCGCACGGAGTGAACGGGTGGAGAAGTACAATCGACTTCTCGGAATTGCAGAACAGCTCGGTGACGTCGCACATTACATCGGACGTTTGGCCCTCCGCGTTCGGTAATATGCACCCGTTTTGTGTTGCATGGCGAGGGTCAAGGGCGGTGGGCGCGGAACTGTCGGGGGCGGGCCTGTAGCTCAGCGGTAGAGCGGCCGGCTCATAACTGGTTGCGCGCTGGTTCGAATCCAGCCGGGCCCACGCGGCGCCATAGTCTATCGGTTAGGACGCGGCCCTTTCAAGGCTGAGAGACGGGTTCAACTCCCGTTGGCGCTACCAAGCAACCGCCTTCGGGAAGGAGTCTCTCGAAGGAGAACATTATCTCTGAACTCATATGGTGCTCTTGGCGAGGAATTCGCCGGTCCTCAAAGGGGGCGTAGTGGTGCTCGGGCAGCATCCTCCGTATGATCGACAATTCCGCTCCGTTTGGGGTGCGAATTCTTGATTTCCCAAACCTATTACGAAGCCCTCGGTATTCCCGAGGACGCTCCTTTAAGCGAAATCAAGGCCGCCCATCGCAAGCTTGTGCGGAAGTGGCATCCGGACGTCAATCCGGATGCCAAGAAGGTCGCCGAAGAGCATTTCAAAGAAATCCAAGAGGCTTATGAGGTCCTGGGAGATCCCCAGAGGCGTCAACGGTACGATGCCGGACTTCTTACGAACCGACAAAGGCGATTTAGCCGGGCATCGCGCCCGGGCGCGGGAGCCACGCCGGCTTCTTCCCGGAAAAAGCGAGCCGCCGGCTCTCCCGCCGCAAGCGCGTCCCAGCAGCAGGCATCCGGGAGGCGTTTTGAAGCATTCTCGTCCTTCGCGCCCGGACTCTCTCGTTTTTTCGAAAAGGCGACGCGAATCGTCGCCACGCTGTTCATCGTCCTTGTGCATCTCACGATCATCATGCTCGGAGCGATTTTCCGTCCGCGAACGCCGCTTGTGAGTCTTTTCATTCGAGTGGTGGTGGTTCTCATCGCCGTTCGCGTGCTCATATTCTGCGTTGCCGAGTACCCTCACATGATTTGGGACCTTTGGCAACAGTATTCCCCAGTACGGTGAGCCCATGGGGAGAGGAAGGGAGTGCCTTTTTCATCCTACGAACGGGAGCAGGTTACGGATGGGTTTAAGGAGGGGTAGCTTTGTCGGCAGCCAAAACGACAGGAGTTATCGGTGGGCATCCGGGCTCGGGATTCCGCCACGTCTGCGCAATTCGTCTTGTATTGTGTCTTTGAGCAAAGGAGCTTCGGCGCGGCATGCAGTTTCTCAAAAGGGCGACGCACAACAAGTCGCTGGTTAAGGTAGCGATTTCGGTCGGCCTCGTCGTCGGTATTGGTCTGCTCCTGGTTGGTCTCTTCGGCTTCGCCATACAAAATGCCGTCGTCAATTCCAGCATCCAGCAGACGGTGTTCATCGAAGAGCTCGCGCGAACTCAACAGAATCTCGACCAGCAGGTCTCCAAGGATATCTTTGCGATCCAAGGAGAGTTCGAAGCGCATCAATCGGTGAGCGACACGATCCGTGATCTCAAGAGCGCGGCACAAACGCTCGACCAGAACCTCAACATCATGGTCAATGGTGGAGAGACCAGCGATATCGACGGCAATACGCGGGTCCTCCTCAAGCCTACAGCGGCAGCCTTGGTCGACAAGGCGCGACAAGTAGAGGGGATGGGGAGGCTGATGTCCGACCGGGTGAGAGCGCTCGAGAACGCGTTCTACCCGCACGCTGATCACGCTTCCGATACCATACGCACGGGAGTCCAGGCGGTTTCCTCGTCGAGCGTCGATCTCCTGAACGTCCTCAATGAGTACGTCACGCAGATTGCTCAGGCTCAGGCTGTCGAATTAAGCCGCGCTGATATTCTGCGGAATACGTTCCTCACCGTCGCGATGCTCGGGATCATCGTCCTGGTTATGAGCTTGTCCATTCGAATTTTCGAGGAACGTGAGCGAGTCCACAACTATGCGGCAAGCCTGGAAAAGGCCGTCGCCGAGCAGCAGATCGTCGCGCGTGAGTTGGCCGACGCCAAACGCGGCTCGGACTTGATCATGCAGACCGTCAACCAAGGGCTGTTTCTGATCGACGAACAGTATCGCATCGCGCCGCAGCATTCCTCTGAGCTTGAGAAGATCTTCCAAACCGATCAATTAGCCGGTCGCGACCTGATGCTCTTGCTCCAAAGCTTATTGACCGAGCGCCTCGCCAAGACGACGCGTGACTATTTGGATCTGCTGTTCAATATCAACCGAAAACAGCGTGCCGTTCTCCAGGTGAATCCCCTTGATGAGGTCGAGTGCAGCTTCCCCAATCCGGGGACCGGCGGCTTTGTTTCCAAGTTTCTTAGTTTCAATTTCAGACGAATTACTCGGGACGGGAAAGTTACTCGATGCTTCGTAGCCGTCAACGATATCACTGAGCGCGTTCAACTCGCAAGGCAACTTCGTGACGCAGAACAGAAAAAGGAGCGTCAGTTCGAGTTGCTGCTCAGCATCTTGCACATTGATCCCGTGGCCTTGGACGACTTCATAAAGACGACGAAAGAACAGATTTTCACCATGAACGACACGCTCCGCGCCCAGGATTTCGCGGCGGCTAGTTCCGGTAGTCTCGATCTGCTGCGGAAGCGCCTCGACACGATCTATCGTTGCGTGCATAACGTCAAGGGAAACGCCGCATTCATCAAGTTTGAGTACTTCCAAGCCCGTGCTGAGGATTTTGAACGGAAGCTCGCGGACTTGAGAAACCGCACGGCTCTCGGCGGCGACGACTTCTTGTCGGTGGTCATTGCGCAGTCGGAAATGCGGACGGACCTCGATGAGCTCGAAGACCTACGCGGGAAGTTTATCGGTGCTGGACATCGTCCGGAAACGGCGACCGACGCAGGCGCCGATGGTGCGGTCGCGTCCGATGAACTTGTATCGGGGATCGAGGAATTGGCGCTCTCGCTTGCCGACCATCTTGGTAAGCAGGTCCATGTCGACGCTCTCGGCTTTAGTACTCGAGGTCTGGGAGACGTCGGCCGGCGTGCGATCAAGGACGTGCTGATTCAACTGGTACGCAATAGCCTCGCTCACGGAGTCGAGTTCCCTCGCGAGCGTGAGTCGGCCGGAAAACCCATCTGCGCGACGCTTACGATTCGCGCCCTGAACGGAAGTCCCGGAGAGTATGGATTCATCTACCGCGATGACGGCCGGGGTTTCGATTCTGATAAGATCCGTCGCCGTGCGGTGGATTTGGGTCTGATTCAAGCGAATGATCCGCGTGCGTACGACGATTCGACGATCGTCAGCTTGATCTTTGAACCAGGTTTCTCGACGGCCGATGAGGCGACGTCTGAAGCCGGCCGTGGAATGGGGATGAACATCATCAAAGAGAAAATAGTCGACCAACTCGGCGGAGAGATCTCCGTACTTTCGGAGCCTGGGCGGTTCTGCGAGTTCAAAATCGCTCTTCCAACCGCCCAATTGGCACACGCGTAGACTATGCGTGTACTTATTGTGGATGATTCAAACATCATCCGTCGCTCGATCCAACGAACCATCGGGAGCGGGGAGTCCCCGTATGAGATTCGGACCGCGTCGAACGGGAAAGATGCGCTTCGGGTTTTCGACGAGTTCCTTCCTGAAATCGTAACCATGGACATTACGATGCCCGAGATGGACGGTATCTCATGTGTTGATGCGATCTTGTCAAGACGACCGGAAACACGGATTCTCGTGATCTCGGCGCTCGCCGACAAGGCAACCGCCGTGGAAGCCGTCAGACGTGGGGCGCAAGGGTTTCTCCTCAAACCCTTTACGCCGGAGAGTCTATCGCTCGAGCTCACGGAACTTCTCAAGGATTGATCGAATGACCGATAGCGACCTCAAAGTATTTGTGGCCGGTACATCCAAGTTTTTCCGGGAAATGGGACTTTCGGATGCGGAGGTGAGCACGCCGTTCGTACGTGAGGACTCCGATCGCGTAACCTACGAGTTTTCCGCGGTGATCGGCGTCTCAGGTACGCAACGAGGTTGCGTCTATTTCTCGGCGCCTCGGATGATGGTCGAGGAAATAATGCGGACCGTCGGGGAACCGGATTTCGCTGACGAGAATTGTGCCGACCTGGTCGGCGAGATTGCGAATACGGTCTCGGGCAACGCGCGTGAGTTCCTCGGATCGGGATTCATGATCTCGGTTCCGGTGGTTTTCTACGGACCCTCGCAAGACGTTCGATTTCCACCCGATATGCCGTGTTTTGTTATTCCGATCATTTGGAACGGTCATCGCTCATCGCTCATCATTTGCCTGAAGGATCAGCCCAAGGCTAAAGCCGGCGTCGAGCGGAAGCTCGAAGTCGCGGAGGTGTAACAAATGGAAACGCATGGTTTCGCGAGACGAGATGTTTTGACGCGAACGGATGATTTTCGTCGGCGAATCGAGGGCCTTCGTCTGCGTCCATACGAATGGGAACTCCTCTTCGCCATCGACGGTCGTGCGACGCTTGGTGAACTGGCTGATCGCTTCGATCTTGAGTTTTCGCTCGCATCTGATCTTGCGCGGCGTTTCGAAGCCGTTGATCTCGTGGTTCCATTGAGTGTGACCCTCGATGAATATCTTCGCGGCTATGTCGCTCCTCCACCGGAGACGCCGGCTCCAAGCGAGGTACGGAGGTCGCGCGGCTCCGTCACCGGCCGCTCGGAATCGGAACCCGTGCTGCGTGAAACGGAGTCGGTGCCGGTCGCAAGTCGCTCAGAAGTGCCTGGGGCGCTTGCGCAAGGCGCGTCCAAGGAAACCGAAGCGGTTGCCGCGCTCACGGAACGTTTGGATGATTCTCCGGCCGAAACGGAATCGTTTCCGAGTACTGCGACGGTCGAGAGTGCTTCGACGTTTGAGAGTTCTTCGACAATCGACCCGGCACAGCTTCATGAGCAGGATCCAGACGTTGGTAGCGCGCCGGCAATTCCGGAGAAATCGGTACGTTTCTCGCTAGGATCGATCAAGCGAGATCGCACGATTCCCTCAATTTCCTTTTCGCTCAAAGGCCAAAGCCGTTACCCGGGAATCGGTTCTTCGCCAATAAAAATCGAAGTAAATCCAACCGACGAATCCACCGACGCCGACCCCTCCTAAGCGCCACCCAAACAGCGAAGTGTACCGCCCCCTTCATGGCTTCCGTTGCGATAACTGCACAAGAATTTGGGTCAACCAGATTGAGGTAATCTGCTAGATGGCTTGATTTTTGTCAGGCAAGAGTTTCATAGGCGAGAGTGGGTTGATTCTTGTCGTAGGCTAGGAGCCTAGCGGCGAAGCGTACCTCAGTACGTGAGCCGCGTAGCGACGACGCATACGGCAAGAAGCAGCCCGCTCTCGTACATGAGCCGCGTAGCGACGACGCATACGGCAAGAAGCAGCCCGCTCTCGTACATGAGCCGCGTAGCGACGAAGCATACGGCGAAAAGCAAGCCGTCTAGCGAGGGGGATCGGATTTGGGGGGGTCGACTTCGCCTAGAAATCCGAAATCTCGGGCGATTCGATCGGCTACGGATAATTCGGGTTCCGCTGCTTCCTCAAGTTCAGGATTTGGGCGCCGGCCAAAGCGACCGAAAAGAGAGATCTTCGAAGAGATCCCGCGAGCCTGCGGGTTGCTGCGAAGAAGCTCCTCGTTTTGACGTACCGCCGCCTGTTCGATCGCCGCTCGGACTGCGGATTCGTCCAAGCGAGCCTGACGAGGAGCTGCCGCTGCTTTCGGGGGCGGCTCGACGGGCGGGGCAGCCTGCGGCTTCTCCGGCAGGGTCGCTCTGGGAGGAGCTTTCGGAGGCGCTTCGGGAGGGGCTTTGGGAGGGGCTTTGGGGGCAGCTTTCGGAGGAACTTCGGGAGGAGCTTTGGGAGGAGCTTTGGACGAAGGGGGGGCCGTGACCGGAGCCGCAGCTTTCACTTCGTTCGGTGGATTCTCTCTGGACGCAACCGGTTCTGGGATTGGAGTTTCAGGCGCCGCAGGCTGCTCTTCGGATTCGCGTTGCGATTCGGCCCGATCTCGTGCGGCGCGTTCTTCCGCTACACCGAGTTCTTGAAGGAGACGATTGAGTTCGACTCGCTTGCGTGCAGAGCGCTCTTCCTCTTCGAGGAGCTCCTGGGCCTGGCGCTTGAGTTCCGCTCGTTCCCGTGCGACACGCTCCAACTCTTCCTGTTGACGCTTTGTGCGTTCGGCAGCGGCGTCGCGTTCGGCCTTGAGACGGGCGAGAATGGCTTGCTGTTTGGCGGTTTTGAGGTTTTCAATCTCTTGAGCGATTTTCAGGTGTTCACTTGCAGCTCTCTCGCGTTGCGCTCGATGTTCGAGGATTGTCGATTCGGCCGCTCGACGTTCAGCTTCGAGATTGACGACGATCGCGCGGAGTTGCGCAGCGTAGCTTTCGCGTTCGGCGAGTTCCGCCGCAGTTTGCGTAGCAAGCTTTTCCTCTTCGCTGACTTCGCTTTCGATCTGTTTGCGGGTATGAGCAGCTTTCTCGGCGGCTTTACGCAGCGCCTCAGTGTCTTGTTTGCTGGCGGCACGCACGTGCTGTGCGTGTTCTTCAGCGCTGCACTCCTCGCGAATGCGCGGAGTGAGCTCTGCGAGCCTTTTCGTCGCGTCCTCTTGAATCTTGCGTAGTTCCACGACTTCGGCTTCCACGCGCTTGCGTGATTCCACCGCGAATTCGGCGGCAGTGTCGTACTCGGCGGCGCGTTTCTCCGCATCGGCTTGCTGGCGACGAGCGGATTCTTCGGCCGCTATAAGCATCTCAAGCTTGCGGCGGAGTTCGCTTCGTTCCGGTTCGTCCGCTTGTTGCGCCGCACGTAGTTCATTGACTGCTGCTTCGGCCGTCCGAAGGACACCGACCGTTTCCTCGATCTTCTCAAGGATTTTGTGGGCGGATGCCTCGACGGCCGGTTCGGCTTCCTGCTTGTCTGAATTGACGGGATCGAGTTCGACCATACGCTGCTCAAGACGGGCGATGCGTTCGTCGAAATTCAGGCCGATCGGCCCGTTGCGGTCGTTGGGTGTGTCGCTTGAGGATTCGATCATGGTGCTCCGAATATTGCGGTCGGTAACGAGATTATCGGCATGGATTGCTTCGCGGTGAAGGCGCTCGCTTCCGGGGTGTATTCAAGGGGGGAGCGGTGGGTTCCGGTTGAATCTTCTTTACCATAGGGCGATTAGCTCAGCTGGGAGAGCGCCTCGTTTACACCGAGGATGTCGGCGGTTCGAGCCCGTCATCGCCCATATCAATTGTAAGCCTATCGGCAAGAGGGAGCCCTTACGTCCGACGTGGCAACGACTCGACTGATCTCCGAGTGCGTGGAGGGCACGAGCCTGGGCGCCTTGATGGAGAACGCAAGGAGGGGTCCCCCTGTTCCGGCGTTCCGGCGTCCGGACAGAAGACCGAGCCGAAGGCGCCGACGTGGAAGACCCAAGGGCTCCTTTAAGTCGGACAGCCAAGCGGTACCTCTCTTCCCAGAGGCAAAAGGTTAGGGAGTACCCTTACGCACAAACGGCAATGAAGACCGCCATGATGTCGGCCGACGCTGAGCTGGAATAGACGAGCGTACGATACCATATGATCGTACTATACGGAACGGTCGAATCGAAAGTACGGCCACTGAGCTTTCCACCAAGAACTTTACGATTTTCTGGTTCGGCGCCGATGCCGCGTGCGAAGCTCACCTGAGGGGATCCGGACCTCGGGCGATTTTCGACTTGGCACCGTGACGAAGGACATCACGACATCAAAAAACTATACGGTCGTACGAGTCGACGAAATCCTCGTCAGACAAACCGGAGTATTGACATGACATCACCGGATTCACCCCAACCGCCTTCGACAGGCGCCGGATCCACTCGGTGGGAGCGGATCTACCATGACCCCAGCTTTAAGGACGTGATCAGAAAACGCACATGGTTCATTTCCTGCTCGGTCGCGTTTTTCGTCGTGTATTACTTCCTGCTCTTGGTGCTTGTCGGGTACGCTCCCGGCATCATGGAGCGGAGCGTCATCGGGAGCATCAACATTGCCTATCTCTTCGCGCTCTCGCAGTTCGTCGTTGGTTGGTTCATGATGTGGCTGTATCTCAATCGTGCGCGAAAGTTCGATCAGGAGAATGAAGCCATCATCGCCGCCTCCTTAATCTCCTCGGTGGCCAAAGGCTCGGCGCCTGGAAGGAAAAACGCATGAATATTCCTACCCATCTCATCCTCATTCCCGCGCTGATCGTCCTTGCGATCACGATCGTCATCGTGCTCGTGGCCATACGGCACACGCGCACGACGACCGAGTTCTACGCTTCGGGCCGATCCGTTAGCGGATTCAAGAATGGTTGGGCTATTGCCGGAGACTACATGTCGGCGGCTTCATTCCTGGGAATTGCCGGCTTAATCGCATTTTTCGGATATGATGGCTTCATTTATTCAGTCGGTTTCTTCGTCGCGTACCTGGTGGTCTTATTTCTGGTCGCCGAGCCGCTGCGGAACACGGGGAAGTTCACGTTGGCCGACGTCATCGCGTTTCGGCTGCGAAATCCAGCCGTTCGCATCGTCGTTGCCGTCTCGACCCTCTCGGTCTGCCTGTTCTATATGATCGCGCAAATGGTTGGTGCCGGATCACTGGCGACCGTCCTTGTTCCCGGCAGTAATCCCGATTGGGCAATCGTGATTATCGGCGTTCTCATGCTTGCGTATGTCGTCTTCGGAGGAATGTTCGGAACGACGTACATTCAGATTCTCAAGGCCGTGCTCCTCATGGCTGGGGCGTTCTTGTTGACCATTCTCGTATTGGCCCACTATGGTTTCTCAATCGGGGCATTCTTCGACGCGGTCGCACAGGTCAAAGGAACGGTAAAGAATGCGGCCGGCGAAGTCGTCGCGACCAAGAACTTCACTCAACCCGGCTTACTTTACAACGGGCAATGGGGTCCACTCAACCTCATCTCGCTCGGCATTGCGCTCATCTTCGGGACGGCGGGTCTGCCGCACATTCTCATCCGCTTTTTCACCGTTCCCGACGCTCGCGCTGCTCGCAGTTCCGTGAAATGGGCGATGATCCTCATCGGCAGCTTCTACGTCATGACGACGTTTCTCGGGTTCGGAGCCGCTACGCTCCTTGGAAAGGCCAATATCGGCATCCAGCTAACGGGACAGCGCGCGGAGGAATTCATCCTCAAGAATCCAGAGAAAGCGGCCGTCCTTCAGAAGCAATTCGCCGATAACGGTTTCATCGTCCCCTCTCCCAACAGCAACCTCGCCGCCCCAATGCTCGCCCAACATCTCGGCGGCGATATTTTCCTCTCGATCATCACGATCATTGCATTTACGACGATCCTCGCGGTTGTCGCCGGGCTGACGATCGCGGCTTCGTCGGCATTCGCCCATGATATTTGGCTCATGGTCGTCAAACGCGGTAAGGAATCCGAAAGCGAACAAGTCCTCGTCGCGCGCGTTACCGCCGCCGTCGTCGGAGTCCTCTCCATCTTGCTCGCAATCGGATTCAAGACGTTGAACGTCGCCTTCCTCGTCGGATTGGCGTTTGCGGTCGCCGCGAGTGCAAACGTTCCGGCGCTCGTGTTGAGTCTATTTTGGCGCCGCATGAATACGACGGGTACGATCGTCGGAATGCTCACGGGTTTGATCTCGTCGATCGTCCTCATTGCCGTGAGTCCCGCCGTGATGGGAGTCGATGCGGCGACGGTTGCGACCAAACACCTGATCCAAGCCAAGGCGCTCTTCCCGCTCGATAATCCGGCGATAATCTCGGTTCCGTTGGGGTTCATTGCGGCGTATCTCGGCTCGCTATATAGCAAAGATCCGGTGGCGGAAGCGGCTTTCCCTGAGTCCTTCGTTCGTGGAAATACAGGGCTCGGCGCCGAGGCTGAGGTGAAAGTATAGCAGTCTAGCCATTTGCTTCGTGACGTAAGCTCCGATACACTCGGAGCCTATGTCACGAACCAAACGGCTCACATTTTCTTGAACTTTGGTTAGGGGGCGGCTTGTTCTTCTGAGTGGGCTTTTCTTTTCGGGAAAGCTCTGGAATGAACGGTGCTTGTTTGAACGGACGCGCTTATGTCGCGGGCTCTGGCGAAAGGGATGACGCGCCGTTCGTTTGGGTTCGGGAGATTGCGGTGGATCCGTGTCGCGATGAGCTTCACCAACGCATCAGGTTCGGCAAGAAAGGCATCGTGCCCGTGTTCGGATTCCAACTCGAGGTAGATGCTGTCCGCACCGGCTCGGGTGAAGCGTTCCGCGGCGGCACGAATGTACTGGGGAAGATAAAGCCAGTCGCTTGAGATGCCGACGAAGGTGAGCTTGGGGAGATGCGACGGTAATGGGTGATCGAGCGTGTCGAAGAGATCCATGGAGCGCGTGATCGTCTGATAGGTCTGGTCGTCCATGCGATCAGCGAAAATCGCTCCCTGATAGTCGAGATAGCCTTCAACGTCGAAACGATCGTTCGGATTTTCGTACGGATTGCCGCCCTTGCGGTCGAGGCGACGACCGAAGCGTTGGGTGAGAAGCGCATCGCTTTTGTAAGTGAGCATCGCGATCTTCCGCGCCAGGGCGATTCCGGAGGTCGGTTCCGGTCCCCCATTGCGGATCGCTTCGCGTGCGACTGCGTTGAGGGCGATTCCCATCGCCGAAAATGAATCGTAGGCTCCCACGACGAGCGCATGATCGAGCGCTTCGGGGAAATCGAGGGCCCATTGAAGCGCCTGCATTCCGCCGAGCGATCCCCCGAGTACGAGGGCCAGGCGTTTGATTCCGAGCGTTCTCAAGGCTAGGCGTTGAGCACGGACGATATCGGCCACGTTGACGACCGGGAAGCGCTCTCCCCACGGTTCTCCATCGGGCGCGGGCGCGCTTGGGCCGGTTGAACCGTAACAGCCTCCGAGAATGTTGATTCCGATGACTGCCAGATGCGAGGTGTCGAGTAAGCGTCCTGGGCCGACGATGGAACTCCACCATTCCGCAACCCGGCTCGATCCGGTCAGAGCATGCGTGACGAGGACGATGTTGCTTCCGTCGGGACGCGGCGTTCCGTAACACGTGACGCGTTGAACAACGTCGGGGAGGATCTGGCCGGAAGCAAGGATGAGGTCGCCGACGACGACGTCATCCTCGAACGACGGGGTGAGAATGGTCTCAGGCATTGGCGCTCCTCTGCGTCGGCGGTGAGATGACCGAACGAGTTCCTACAGCGTTTCGCCGGACGGCTTGTGACGCAGTAGGGAGAGACGGATACCATGATCGCGCACGCTCCCAGCACGGAGCGGGACCAAAATGAGCAGCGAGTTCGCACGATCGTCGTTGGAGGAAGCCGGAAGCGCCCACGGGGGCAAATATGCTGAGCCGACGATGTGCGATCTGCGTGCGCTGGGTGAGTGAGCGACATGCGTATCACGAAAAACGGGGCAGTAAGCTGGGTCGAGTGTAGCGAACCAGCAGCCGTGCGTCAAGTGAAGTTGGATCCGTACCACCGCGGTCTCGTGCTCGCGATCGCCCTCGCGCTCTCGGTTTGCGTGCTGCTCGGTCTGTACCGCGTCCATAAGGAATCTCAGGCCAAGCATGTCGAAATCGCAATGGATTCGGCCGATCTCTCGGCGATGGCGCGTTCATACGGATATAGCGAGGAGCAATTCCTGATCGCTTTACGGCGGGCCGGCTTGACGTCGCTCGCCGTTTCTGAGGAACTGGGAAGCGGGATCAACTCCGGACAGAACGCCATCCTCATCGCAGGGCAGAGTCTCATCGATCAGGCGCGCCTCTCACCCTTGACGGAGCCGACTCTCGTGCGACTCGCTCAAAGAGGCGAACTCGACTCCCGGGATCTCTACCTGATCGTCCTGCGCCCCTCGGAGGTCGCGCGGTATCGTGCGGCGATCGGTCGACACTTCGGTCCGAAATCGGTGCAGGTGTTGCAAGCCGAGAATCCGACGATCTTATCGATTCGTTCGCAGATCGATTATTTCAGTGCTCTTGGTTTTGGTTTTCCCGGCACGACGCTGGAGATCGTCAAACGAACGGGACTGTTGCTCGAACCGCGTTTCCAAAACGACGATCGCTACGGCGCGAACGAAATTCGAGATATGCTGGGGCAATTTCATGACGGCGTCCGCCCGAGCACGGTCATCTTCTTCGGCGCGCGCAACGAGGTGCTTGGTTATCCCGACCACGTAACCGACACGGCGGATGCGCTCAAGGCCTTCAATCTGAATTTCGGTACCGTCGAAGTATACGACAACAGTCAGTTGCAGAAGGGCAATGATGGCTTGGCCCAAGCGATCATTGGACAGACCGTTCGTGTTCAGGCGATCGCCAAGGCCGAGCAAGATAAGCTGAAGTTCAACGTTGTCGTGGCACGTTATCTGCTCGGAGTCGCCGAACGCAACGTCCGCGTCGTCTATTTGCGACCGTGGCTTCATCCCGAGAACGGTCGGACGGTCGAAGGCGCCAACGTCGAGATGGTGCATGAAATCGCCGAGGGTTTATCCGCGCGCGGCTTCAAGCTCGGACGGGCGACGCCAATACGGGATTTCCATATTCCGCTACCCATCATCGCGCTAGCGGCGCTGGCCGTTCCGGCGGGCTTGCTCTTGCTTTTTGATCTCTGCGGGTGGAACGTCAGGGCGCGTGCCTGGTGGGTTTATGCCGGTGCCTACGCTCTGCTCGCGTTGGGTGCGTTGATCGGTCATGAATTGGCCGCGCTCAAGGTGCTCGCATTGGTGGGTGCGATCGTTTACGCGACGCTAGCCGTCATTGCGATCGCGCCGGAATTTTTCCGAACTCAACGGATGACGTTTTGGGCGACTTTCACTGCGGGATTGCGAATTATCGGCATCGGCGGTGGGATTGCGCTCTGTGGTGCGCTCGTCGTCGTCGCGCTCCTGAGCGTTCCGACCTTGATGGAGGAGATCGACCGTTTCAGCGGAGTCAAGGCGGTCATCTTACTTCCGCCGCTCATCCTTTTTGCATTGGCGATCTTCACCCCGCGCTTCGGTGCGCAGCCGCTGAGTCCGAGTGCCGCGTTGCGCGAACCTGTTCGTTTCTTTCATTTCGCGTTCGTCGGATTCGCGGCGGCAGCGGCTGCTCTCTATATTCTTCGAAGCGGAAATTCGAGCGAAATCGCTCCGTCAACCATCGAACTTTCGCTGCGTAGCAGTTTGACGACGGTGCTCGGCGTTCGCCCGCGGTTCAAAGAATTCATGATCGGCTTTCCCTTGATGATGCTCCTTCCGGCGCTTCCGTTACGCGTGAAACGGGGTTTGGGCTGGCTATTCGTCGCCGGTATCGGCATTGGAACGGCGGATATCGTCGATACGTTTTCGCATCTCCATACGAGCTTGACGATCTCCCTCGTACGCCTGTTGAACGGTGCGGTGCTTGGTCTGA
Organism: Vulcanimicrobiaceae bacterium; assembly: GCA_035937855.1. GTDB lineage: Bacteria > Vulcanimicrobiota > Vulcanimicrobiia > Vulcanimicrobiales > Vulcanimicrobiaceae > DASZHL01. The sequence goes on along the minus strand of DASZHL010000086.1, from coordinate 59,365 downwards.
TCGTCGGAGTTTTGCTCGTACTCGCCGTTCGTGCGGTTCTTGGACGCAGCGCGTCAAGTGAACCGTGAGCGGAACGAGCGCCGTTCGCATCTTGCTCAGCGGATATTACGGCTTCGGAAACTTCGGTGATGATGCCTTACTCAAGGTGATCGTGCGCGAACTGCGGACGCGTCATCCGTACGCGCGCATCGAGGTACTCTCCCAAGAACCGGAAATGACCTCGCACGATCTTGGAATTTTCGCAACGCCGCGGGCGGATTTGGGAGCCGTGCGTGCCGCCATCGAGCGCTCCGATATCGTGCTTTCGGGCGGCGGAGGGCTCTTGCAGAATTCCACGAGCATGCGCAGCCTGCTTTATTACGCGGGAATTCTGCGCACGGCGATCCACGCGCGCAAACGCGCCATGATTTTCGCGCAGTCGATAGGCCCGTTGGATTTCTGGGGAAAGCAGGCGGTGAAGGAATGCTGTCGCGGATTGACCGCGGCGACCGTGCGCGACGAACGCTCTCGGGTGTTGTTGCGTTCTTTGCTCGGCGGGGTGAGCATTGAACGGACGGCGGATCCGGTCTTTCTCTATGACTTGCCGGAGGGAAGCGCGCCGCCCAGTGGTTTGAGTGGCGGCACACCGTCGGTCGTCGTCTGTCCGCGTAAAACGTCCTGGCAACCCGAACTCGTGGAGCGGATGGCGGAGGCCGTCGATCGTCTTTGTGAGCGTCACGGTGCGCGAGCGATGTTTGTGTCCTTCGGCGGCCCCTCTGACGCGGACGTCGCTACGTTGATCATTCGCAAGTGCCGAACGAAACCAATGCTCGTGCCCGTTGAGAGTTTCGATGCTGCGGCCGCGATTATCGCCGCCGCCGACTTGGTTATCGGAGTGCGTTTGCACGCGTTGATTCTTGCCGCACGCCTGGGAGTTCCGTTCCTCGCCGTGCCGTATGATCCGAAGGTTGCGGCTTTGAGCGAGGATCTCGCGTATCCGCTGCCGCCGTTCTGGGTTCCGGGCGAACGCTCACGTGCTGAAGATGGGTTACTGCTCCTCGACCGCGCATGGAACGAGCGCACGACGCTCGCCGCGCATCTCCGCTCGAAATTACCCGGAATCCAAGCCCTCGCACGCGCGAATTTCGAGGTCTTGGATGGCATCCTGCCGTCCTAATAGGTAGTTTTCGTTACGGGAAATTCCGGAGGAAGAGACGCCGTCAGCAGAAAAGAGCACGGTCGTGAAGATGATCAAGGACTATGTGAAGATTGGTACGGGATTCTGGCGTATGATCGCTGCTTGTACGGCGACCGCGTATTGCGGTTCGCTTCTTGAACCCGCATCGGCGGTGAGCGCCGACGCGCAAGACGAGAGCTTGCGCGTCGGAATAAGCCAAGAACCCGGCACGCTCAACCCCGCTGTCGCCACGATGCAAGTGGAAACTGATGCGTTCGCGCTGCTTTTCAACGGCCTCGTGCGTTTCGACGACCACGGTAAAATCATTGCAGATCTGGCGACGCGGGTGCCCTCGCAACAAAATGGCGACATTTCTCCGGATGGGAAGACGCTTACCTATCACCTGAATCCGCGTGTGAAGTGGCAGGACGGCGTTCCGCTCACATCCAAGGACGTGAAATTCACGTACCAGGCCATCATGAATCCGCGGACCGCGTCCTCGTCGCGTACCGGATACGATCGTATCACGCACATTGATACGCCGGACGACCATACGGTGCGCATCTCGCTGAACGCACCGTTCGCACCCGCAGTGGCGGATCTTTTCCCCAACAGTGCGCACGGTTCGATTCTTCCCGCGCATCTTTTACGGCAATACGCGGATCTGAACCGCATTGATTTCGCGACGCATCCGATCGGAAGCGGTCCGTATCGCTTGGAAAAGTGGGACCACGGAAGCGAGTTGGTTTTTAGCGCCAATCACGACTATTTCCGTGGTGCCCCAAGAATCGAGCGAATCGTCTGGAAAATTTTACCCGACGATCAATCGAAGCTCAACGTTCTTCGTACGCACGAACTGGATTTGGCCCTGAACGTGTCTCCTAATGCCTACCAAATAATGGGCAAGTTCCCCGGGATGCACGCGGAAACGGCGGCTGCCACCTATACCAGGGAACATCTGGTGTTCAACTGTCGTAAAGACCCGCTGGACGATCGTCGCGTGCGCTTGGCGCTCGTGAACGCGATGGATCCCCAAGCGATCTTTCGCAAAATTTATCACGGGTACGGCACGTTGGGACCCACTGATCAAAATCCCCGCTCAACTTGGTCTAACAAAGGTATTGCTTATTACCCATACGACGTCAAAAAAGCCGATTCGTTGCTCGACGCGGAAGGATGGCATCGCGGAAGCGACGGCATTCGCAGTAAACACGGAGAGCGCCTGACGCTGACCTTCGTCACCACGGGGGCCAACCAAACGCGTGAAAGCACCGCCGTCTTGCTGCAGGATCAGTGGAAGCAGGCCGGTGTGGAAATGAACATAAAGTACTTCCAACCGGCGACGCTCTTCGCCGGGGCGGCGAACGGTGGGGTCATTCGGAGCGGCAATTACGACGTCGCTCTCTTCTCTTTTGTCCCTTCTAATCCCGATCCGGACGACACGAACACCATCGGCCCGAAGAAGGCGCCGCCGGATGGTAACAACTTCTCTTTTTACAGCAATCCGGAAGTGGGGCGTTTGCAGGAGCGAGCGCTTAGCACGTACGGCACCACCTCTCGGGAACCATTCTACGACCGCATCCAAAAAATCATGATTAAGGACGTGCCGGATTACACCATAATTTGGAAGGCCGAAATCAACGTCGCCGCAGACCGTCTGCACGGCATACGACCAGCGGCGGTGGGTTCTGATTTCTGGAACGTGGAGACGTGGTCACTGTCGCCGGATAAGAAGGTTTCTGCGACTGAAAAAACGCTTTCCATGCGCACCACCTCGCGACAGCGTTTGTAATTCCCTACAACTCAGATAGCCCCGGGACACTGCGCGTGGCAGAGTGCGAGTCCGCTGGTTGGGGATTGTTGTACGGCTTGAGTGATGAGAATTCGTGCGGGGACCACTACCGACGAGCAGTGCTCCTTCGTTTGATCGGGTATGCTTCGGTCATACGTCAGAAAAGACCAAAGAGACCACCGAAAGTTTCCCTGCGGCTTTCGTAAAGCAGTCTCCCTCGGAAAGATCTATCCCGGGGCATGTCGCAACGAGGCGGTAGGGATGTCTGCGGTATATCACGAAAGATAAATTTTACTTTCCCCTTTTTAAGGTATACTACTTTTATGGCATTGCCTGATCACCGCGTGACGCTTGCAGAGTATCTCAAACTTCAAAAAAAGTCGGAAGTACCGCTAGAATACATAGATGGCTTCGTTGTTGCAGAGTTCCCGACAGACAACCGCGCAGAGATCTCTAATAATCTCACCATGAGGCTCGCGCCTATTGCTGACTCCAAAGGGTGTCTTTTTAGGTCGGGAAATGGGAAAGTCATAGCGCCGGATGAAAAAACTCACATGGTTCCCGACATCGTCGTCTCCTGTGATCGGCGTGACATAACCTATCGTGAAGATAATGCCTTCAAAAGACATGAATCTACCATTCTCTATCCGTGGCTCGTGATTGAAATTCTATCGCCGAGCACACAGAAGAAGGACAAGGAACGTGGATTTAAATTCCTAGCATATGAGTCGATCAAAGAACTAACGCACTACGTCCTGATTCGCTCGCAGAAGCGAGAAATGGACGTCTATGAGCGTCTCGGTAATGGCCGCTTAGCGACACCCGGAGCAGTGGATCGGCTGAGTTTCCCTCATTTTGGCAATTTCGAGATGTCGATCGACGAAGTGTACAAAAATACTATCATGAAGAATCGGAATCTAAAAGTGGTTTATGGCCCACGCTTTTGACCGACATCTAGTAGCAAGCTGTGGAAGTCGCCCTTAAAGTAGTGCGGATTTTATAGGGGGATCGTGAACCCTCAACGCGTCCTTTGTCTCTCAATGCATAATAAGCGAAGTTCATCGGAATGGAAGCGCTTAGCCTACGGTGTCAGTAACGCAACGCTTCCCAAAAAAATTCGCCAGGGCGCTCTCGCCGGCGCGCCGACGAGGTGAGGGAGAAGAGCTTATTCCATGAAACTTTCGCGTTTTGGACAGTCACGATCACCGGGGCGTTCCGCGCACCAATGGGCGCGCGACGGATCGGGACTGCGGTGCGCCACCCCGCGAGCGGTGAGCCAGGCGCATCCTCCGACCTTTTCTGCTAGAGTCCAAGCGTATTCCCCGGGCCTTCCTCTATCGTGTGGCCTTTCCAGCTAGGACATGCATCCGGGATAAGGTGTTCGCCGTATATTCAGGGAGACTTTTGCAATCATGGAAACGCTCGCGCAGGCATACGGCCTGCTTGATCTGTTCACAGATGACGAGCAGGCTAGCTTGGATCGTCGCGCGCGCGTTCTGCAGAGCTGGCGGAGGCGCTGTCTTTTGCGGACCTCGCGGTTCAGTTCATCGACGGCACTCGCGTCTTTGTCGAAGTTTGTCGGATAACGGCTTCTGAATCAGCGAAGTACTCCGACGACATCGCAAAAATAAACCAGCACCTCCGGAAGCGCGAGCGTGACGATGCCGCATATCGCACAGAGATCGAAGGTCGCTTTTTAGAGTTTAAAATGCCGGAGGCACTACCGCTCCTGGTACCGGCCTTTATCGGCGCGACTATCATTCTAGAAGGACAGATCAAACTACGATGGGAATTCACCTTACAGCAGTTCCCCGGTGACACAATCAAGCTGGCGCATTCTTTCATGAGCCGGAAATAAGAGAACTGGCACAGCCTCTAAGGGAGCATATTATGAACCTCGTATCACTGCGAGTAATCACCGCCGACATCAAGCGCCTAGCGCGTTTTTACGAACAGATCACGGGCATCTCGGTGACGATGTACACCGAGGACTTTGGGGAACTGAAAACGCCCGCCTGCACGTTGGCAATTGGCAGCACGCGCACGTTGCAGCTATTCGGCGGCGACGTAGCCCGTCCCGCCGACAACCACACCGCCATCATCGAGTTCCGCGTGGACGACGTGGATGCTGAGCATCGGAAGCTGATGGACGTAATTGGCGAATCCCTGGTTCAGAAGCCGACAACGATGCCGTGGGGAAATCGCTCCTTGCTGTTTCGCGATCCTGACGGAAATTTGATAAATTTCTTCACGCCTGTCAGCGCGGAAGCGCTCAAGAAATACAACACGTAGACGAATGCTGCATGGCTGCCCGGCTAGAATGCTTTAACGTTTTGTTTCCGCGGCTAGCCTTGTGCTGCATTCGAGACGGAGTCGCTGTCCCGATCGGCCGAGAACGCGACATCTCGCTGCGCTTCGATTGCAGCGAGCCGCTTGACCAGGGCGTGCGAGATGGAATCGTACGCGGTGCTACCCAGTGCAAGGCGAAGTGCCGGCTTTGCGCTGTCAGCGGCGGAAATCATGGCATCGACTGTGCGTCCAGCGTCGCCCTTGACGGCAAAACTTCCTTCGGCAATAGCCCGTCGCACCGCACCAGCGGGCGTATCCTTATAGACGTCCATCGGCGAGGCGCGCACCAGGCCGGCACCGAAATTGGTAGCGGTCGGACCGGGTTCGACGATGATGAAATCGATTCCGAAAGGCGCGACTTCCTGAGCGACGGATTCGATGAAGCCTTCGATGCCCCACTTTGTTGCGTGATACAAGCTGAAGGTCGGGTACGCGATCTGGCCGCCTTCGGATGAGACTTGAACAATTCGCCCGCCGCCCTGCTGGCGCAGGTGCGGAATGGCCGCGCGGATGAATTGGATCGAGCCGATAAGATTGGTCGCAATCTGATGATCGATTTGCGCATCCGTGAGCTCCTCGGCCGCGCCGAATAGCCCATAGCCTGCATTACTCACGAGCACGTCGATCCGGCCCACTTGACGGAACGCACTCGCCAAAACCGCGCGGATGCCGGCCGTGTCCATAAGATCGAGCACCGGCACCACTAAACGATCGCCGTGTTCGCTCCGAAGGTCGGCAAGGCTGTCCTCACGGCGTGCGGTGGCGACGACGCGATCGCCGCGAGAGAGCAGGCGCTCCGTCATGAGTCGGCCGAGACCTGAGGATGCGCCAGTGATGAACCATGTTTTGCTCATGACGATTTTCCTTTCGATTGACCCGCACCTGTCCACGGGCAATTCGGGATTGAGAGCACGATCGATATGTGCGAATCCGCATGCCGTTGCCGACGAGATCGTTCGTGTCATCTCGCTACCCGCCGGCGAGCGCCCTCGACGCACGGTGGTCGACTTCACGAACTCTGACGTTGTCACCGTGAACGAGGTTATGGAAAGATCACAGGATGACTTTGTGACGCGGATGGGCTATGGAGAACTCCTCCACGTAAAGACCGCAGTTCCGCATTTTCGCATAGTATATATTCGCCTTTTCACGGTCAGGAGGAATGCCTGGTGCGCCAAATTTGTGCCACTCAGCCAGCATCTTCCACGCTTTAGGGAAATGGAGTTTCCCAGCCCCTTCGGCAAGAGCACAAGCTATTAGCGCATCTTTTTCGAATCCATGACGACCGCGAAGATACATCTCCGCCACTTTCAGTAGCGTCTCAGGATCCCTCTTCAACAGATGATTCAGAGAATTGGAATCATAAGGTGTTAGGGTATCGCGTAAACTTTGACGGGCTTCCCGATTCAACTCTGAGAAAACGTTTGAGTTCTCAGCCGCATGAATATTCCAATAAATCGAATCCGCCGCGTTTTTTTTATATTGGGAAGAAGCCAATTCTTCTTTCGTGGCGGTCGCATCGTTTTGATTATTTTCCGGTTGCATGGTACTCATGGATCTCCTTTCACGGTGTTATCGTGGAAATGGGATAAGTTATTGCACATGAAATAGGACAGCCCGCTCAAATCGGTTTTCGTTGCAGTACCCTCGCGCCCGGTACTTGATCATCTGAGTCGGGGTCCTCACCGCCCTAGGCATCCAAGGCCGAGCAAGCTTCTTCAAATCCATGTTCGATATGTTCGCGCATTACGATGCGAGCTCGCTCCGTATCATGCGCAAGCAACGCGTTGACAAATTGATCGTGTTCGTCCGCAAGCTCTTCGGCGCGCTCGTAATACATGCATGCCATGCGTATGTACATACGCATGAGGCTAATCGTTGCCATATAAGATTGTTCGAGAAACACGTTTTTCGCAAGGCCGATTAAATACTTGTGTGCGTAAAGATCCGCCTCGACGCATTCGAGCGGGTTGCCGTTTTTTGATGCTTGACGAATCAACGCGATATGTTTGCGAAACGTGCGGATATCGTCGTCGTCGGCGTTGTTCGCCGCGCACGTGATAGCAAAATCCTCAAGCATCAGGCGAAAACGCAACAATTGCTCGAAGCGTTCCTTGGTAAGCCGCGAGACGATCGCGCCGTGATAAGCGAGGATTGTTACCAAGCCCTCTTGAGAAAGCAATAGGAGAGCTTCACGAATCGGGCTGCGGCTTACCTTAAGCGCGGCGGCAACCTCAAGCTCGATAATGCGATCCCCCGGCTTTAAAACGCCGTCGGCAATGCGCCGACGAAGATATTCCGCGACGCGGCTCGCGGTGGAACGGTGCTCGAAAGCATTGCGTGAGATGTCATGCATTATCGTATCGTCGGCATGGCGAATGTTGTTTGATTCCGGTCTCCTTGCGGCCACCGTGCAGTCGTCGTTTTCAGGCGTGTATAAAAACGTACGCCTTCGGGTCCGTGCATCGCATGATCGCCGAAGAACGAGCGTTTCCAACCGCCGAAGCTGTGAAATGCGAGCGGCACCGGAATTGGTACGTTGATCCCAACCATGCCGGCCTGTACGGTATGTTCGAATGCTTGTGCCGTCGCGCCGTCGTGTGTAAAAATGGAAACGCCGTTGCCGAATGCATGTGTGTTGATGAGGCGTAGCGCTTCTTCGAAATTCCGGACGCGCACTACGACGAGCACCGGCCCGAAAATTTCCTCGCGATAGATGCGCATCGCGGGCTCGACGCGATCGAAAAGCGTACCTCCGAGAAAAAAGCCCTCGTTTTCCGGGCGCTCGTCTCGTCCGTCGACTACCAGGTTCGCCCCTTCAGCAACGCCGAGGGCGATGTACGAACGCACCTTGTCGAGGTGTTCGCGCGTGATGAGTGGTCCCATATCGATCTCTGTGAGCATACCTTCACCAATGCGCAAGGCACGCACTTTCGGAGCGAGCTTGGCGACAAGCGCGTCAGCGGTGTCCTCTCCAACGGCGACTGCTACGGAAACGGCCATGCAACGCTCGCCGGCTGAACCATAAGCTGCACCCATCAGAGCATCGACAACGCCGGAAATATCTGCATCCGGCATAACCACGAGATGATTCTTTGCTCCCCCTAAAGCTTGCACCCGCTTTCCGGCTGCACTAGCGCGCGCGTGGACGTATTCTGCAACCGGCGTCGAGCCGACAAAACTCACCGCCGCAACATCCGGGTGTGCAAGCAACGCGTCTACCGCAGTTTTCTCTCCGTTAATAACGTTAAATGCACCATCAGGTAAGCCGGCCTCACGTAAAAGGCGCGCGAATTCCAACGCCGGCGACGGAGTTTTTTCACTGGGCTTGAGAACGAAGGTGTTACCGCACGCAAGCGCGATCGGAATCATCCACAACGGAACCATTGCCGGGAAATTAAATGGCGTGATACCGACGCAAACGCCGAGCGCCTGACGGCGCGAGTAACTATCAATGCCGGTGCCTGCTTGTTCGTTGAACTCACCCTTGAGCATCTGCGGAATGCCGCATGCGAAATCGACGACCTCGATGCCGCGCGCCACTTCGCCTCTGGCATCGTCAAGCGTCTTCCCGTGCTCTGAAGTGATTATCATCGCGAGACGTTCGCTTTCTGCTAGCAAGAGTTCGCGAAAGCGAAATAGCACGCGCACGCGCCGCATCAACGACGTGTGCGACCATGAGTCAAACGCAGCTGCGGCCATTGCGACGGCACGGCACGTTTCCTCCGCATTCGCAAAAGCGACGCGTTTGCTAATTTGTCCCGTCGCGGGATCATGCACATTGCCGAAGCAACCTGATGTTCCGGGCACAACGCCTGGGCCGATGTAATGCCCCAATTCGTTGAGTCGTGTTAATGATTGTGAATACATGAGTTATGATGATCCTTTCATGAGTTTGAGCGTCCTAGGAGCGTTCGTGAGCGGCGGCGAGTTCGCTGATCGCTTCATCAAGCATTGCCGTACCTGCATCGATGTCGGGTTCGCTGATCACCAGCGGAGGCGCGATAAATACCGTGTTGTAACGTCCGAACGCGTATACGCCTCGTTTGCGCAAGGCCGTGAAAAAGGCATCCATGATGCCGTTACCTTTTCCTTGCCAAGGCACGAGCGATTTTGATTGCGTCTTCGTTGGCCTCACCGCCGCCGGTGGTGAAGAACACGCGCCCTCCCTGCGGCCAAGGCGAGAGGGAGATCAACGATTCCCCAAGTTCGGCGCGAACATCATGGAAATAACTCGGCGGAGCAAAGCATAGCTTGGCTGCTTGATCAGCAATTGCGGGTACCAGCACGGGATGTCCATGCCCAAGATTGAGGGCGACGAGACCCGCGCTTAGATCAAGATAACGTTTGCCGTCGGCATCGATGAGATGAACGCCCTCCCCCCGCACGATGACCGGAGGGGCATGGGCGCCTTGTGCTACCCAAGGGGTGAGAACGTATCGTTTATGCTTGGCGGCGAGGTCTTCGGGAGAGAGCATGCAGGGCTTATTGTCGACAATCGACAATAAGCCCTGCGTCCTCTCCAGAAGACCTCGCCGAACGAATCCTCCACGAACGCCAGATCTTCGCGCTCCTGGATGCCGTGGAAGAAGACCCGCGCGACCATGCCTTGATCCGGCTGCTCTATAACGGGGGCTTGCGCGTCTCCGAAGCGGTGGGACTTCAGTGGCGCAATCTCGTCGACGGTGTCGCCAACGTGCGAGGGAAGGGCGGAAGATCGCGCGCGGTGCGGCTTTCCCTGGGGACCTGGCAAGAGGTGCAAGCTCTACGGAGGGCTGATGCCCTGAGTGAGGATCAGGTCTTTCCGAATATTCCTCGGCTTGTCGTAAGAGTTCAGTAGTGTGCGTCTTCGCATTCGTTGGGCTCGTTCTACTTTATGAAACGAACTTGGAGCTGGCCCTGTTCTCAGCGCCTGCCCTGTCTTCGAATGCGAGAGGTATTCGCGGTGTTATCCTCGCCGGAAAGCAGAACTTGCTTTGTCGCCCCGGGCAGCGTTGGCGAGTCGATTTCCGCTATAGGAGCTTGTTTGCGCGCATCATGAAGGCTGCGTTGAAGAATGGCGACTTGAGAACGGGCGGGGAGGTTGGCGTACTGAGGATCGAGAGAGACGAATGGAAGTTCGAACGTTCGTCTTTCATGAATGAGGTTCACCATCTCCTTGCGCAGGTCATTGCCCGAGCCCCAGACCATTGGCCAAATATCGCGCACGCCGAGTACGCTTGGCTCTTGGGTGGATGCCGTGGGGGATGCGATGCCGTTTTGCGTTCGAATCGAACCTTGACGTTCGGTTTTTCCTCGGCGTCGGCAATCTTGGAGCTGCCATTGAAAGGAAAGTACTCCGAGCGTGGTGGGTACCGTCGGATTTTCGGTGAAGGCGCTCATGACTTGCCCGAGGCGTTCCCAGGGATCTCGAGCCAATAGCCCATACGGCAGCGTGTAGGTCGTGCGGTTCACCACCTCGGGGGATTCCATCGAGATGAATTGGTCCAAGGTTTTGGCGACGCTGAGTGCCATGGCCGCGCCCTCGGAGTCTTTCACGAACATTTTCCACGTTTGACCGAAGTTTGTGAATGAATGAATGAATCCGAGTCGTTTCTCTGTGGAAATGTGGTGATCCCGTCCCCGATCGTAGGCGTTGATGATCTCTTGAACGGCTTCGCGAAGTTTTTTCGTGGTCATCGCTTTGGGATTTTGCGATTTGTTCATTGCGCCTCGTTGAGGTGGAAAGTTGGGTTTCGCCCGGGGCTCTTGGGGTTCGCCTAAAGAGCTGCTGAACATCCCTGCGTTTGTCGTCGTCAAGAATCAAGGCATAAACACCGAAGTGCGAATGTTGAGAGGTCACAAAACTCAGATAGCCTCGGGACACCGCACATGGCAGAGTGCCAGTCCGCTGGTTAGGGATTGTTGTACGGCTTGAGTGATGAGAATTCGCGCGGGGTTCGCGACGCCGTCGACGATTACGGGCGCACGCGTGTAGTAGGAATTATAGATCGTAGCCACATCTAGAAGATGGCGCACGAGGATTGACGGATTGGCGTGCCGGGCCGCCGCATCGACTTTCTGAGGAATTTGCTGGATTTTCAACAAGAGGTCGACCTCCTGATCGTCTAGTTCGAACTCCTTAATCTGATCGGCGGGAGTTGGTTTGCGTCCTAGGCGACGCAGGATGCTGCGAGCGCGACACGCAGCATAGACCACATATGCGCCGCCCGACTTCTCGAAGCCCATAATTGTCGCATTGATGTCGGTCGTGTCGATTTCGACGGCGCCCTTGATGTCCTGTTTGAAGTCGTTGAACACGAGAGAGCCGACGGCAAGTTCGCGCGCCGCCTGATCGAGGTCGTTTTCGGTCTGATCCACGCGATCACTCAGACGCGATCGGAAATAGCTTTCCGATTCCGTGAGCATATGGGTAACGTTTGCGACCGTCTCTCGGCTTGACAACTTCTTTCCGGTCATTGCATCAACGTAGTATCCAAAATAGACGTGCTGGAGACGGACGTCCTCGGGCGAGGCCAATCCGATTTCGTAGGCGGCCCGGAACACGCGGTCGAAATGCACGCGTTGCTCTTGCCCGACAACGTAGATCATATCGGTCGGATGGAAGATCTCGCTGCGTAGTTTGATCGCTCCCATATCTCGCGTGGCGTAGATGCTTCGACCGTCGGTGCGGCGCACGACGAGACGTTCGCCCCGATCCAGCGGAACGACGAAGGCGCCGATGTCCTTGGTGATGCGGCGAGCGAGGTTGTCGTGGTCGATGGACGTGATTTCACCCGCGCTTAACGATTCGTCGAGATGCTTGATGTCTTGGTCTGCCAGTTCCTTTGTATAGACGATCGCCTTGCCCGTCGCCAAGCATTGGTCGATTACCGCGTCGCCTGCCTCGAAATAAAAACTTTCACCGATGACCAGATCGAAATGGATATTGAGCGCATCGTAAAAACGGTCGAAGTCCGCGAGACTCCAGGCTACCATCTGCTGCCAAAGTTCGATTTCTTGCTTCGCGCCGGCTTCTAGTTCGGAGAAGCGCGCATCGGACGCCGCCGTATAGGTTCGGAATTGCCGGGTGAGTTCTTCTGAGTCCATCACTTCCGGAAAATAGCGCGATACCAATTCGCGCTCGTCTTCGCTGATGTCGTCGAGCGATTTTCGGATTTCGACGATTCGCTCAAGGGCACGGCGGATGCGATAGATTTCGACGAGCTTCCCATTCTCGCTTAGGGTCGACGGAAAGCGCTCCGCGAAACGGCGGTATCCTTCGAGCGCGAAGCCGAAGCCGCCAAAATCATTGATGTGATTTATCCCGTAGACCAGCGCACCGTTCGCCTCATAAAGATTCGACAAGACTTGGCCGACGATCGTTGAGCGAATATGCCCCGCGTGCAAGACCTTCCCGACGTTGGGCGCGGAATAGTCGACGACGAAGGTGCGCGTAGCCATGGAATCATTGGAGCCGAAGCGGGCGCCGAGATCGGCCGCGGCCTGGGCGCCGTTGAGCAGCCAGCGGTTCGAGACGGTGAGGTTGATATACATCCCCTTCGCATCAACCCGTTCGATCGCGTCGGCGAACTCCGGACCCGAGAGGACCTCGACGATCCAAGGCAGGTGGCTCTGAATAAACTCCTTCGGTCCGCCGTCGCGCAGCAATTGTGGAAGCTTCAGGGCGACATCGCCGCCGTAGCGGGCCCGTTCGATCAGCTCGAAGTGGGGTTCGATAGGTCCTCGCCCCCACTTTGCGGCGAGCGCCGTCGCGATGCGACGCTCGAGTTTAGGAAGCGGATAGTCGTCGAGCTTGGGAACGACGGCAGCGCGATGCTGGGCGATTTTGCGATCGCGGAACGCTTCGATTTGCCCTCGACGATCCTGATTGACTTTGGTTAGCTGGTTCATAGCTCGCGGGTATTATGCATCCGTGTTGTGGATCCGCTCGTCCCAGGAGCGGACGTCTCGCGTGCGCGTCGAACATGCCTCTCACGGTTATGGATATCGTGCGATTCACCGCGCTTGAGCGGCACTATGGAGGAAAAGAGGTCTTCTCGGGGCTTTCCGGAGCCGTCCGCTCAGGCGAGAAGATCGCTCTGGTCGGTCCCAACGGTGCTGGGAAGTCCTCGCTTGCTCGTATTCTCGCGGGGCGCGACGAGCCGGATGCCGGAACCTTGAGCTTCGCGCGAGATATTCGCTTGGGCTACCTGGCGCAAGATGCGTCGGAGCGCGACGAGCGCACGCTGCGCGCCGCTTTCGACGACGCGCTTACGCACGGGCAGGCGCAGGAGTGGCAGATGCGGGCGATTCTCGACCGCTTCGGGTTCTCCGGAGACGATCTCGAACGCCCGCTCGACGAATTTTCGGGAGGTCAGCGCACGCGCGCGCTCCTTGCTCGAACGTTGTTGACCGAACCGGATTGGCTGATTCTCGACGAGCCCACCAATCATCTCGACCTCGCGACGACGCGGCGCTTGGAGCTGCTGGTGGCTCGTGATCCACGTACGATCATCGTGATCTCGCACGATCGAGCTTTCCTCGAAGCCGTGGCGACGCAAATCTGGGAACTGGCCGATGGTGAACTCTCCGAGTACGCCGTCACGCCCGGCCGTGCGTATACGATGTTTCTCGAGGAGCGGCAAGCCCGGCGCGAACAACAGCTGCGCGACTACCAGGCGGCGACGGCCGAACGCGCCAGGCGCCAGGCGGTGATCGACGAGTTACGCACGCACGGATCGCACAATTACACGGCCGTTCATAGTCGGGAGCGCGCTCTCGCGAAAACCGGCGTCGTCGAGGCTCCACGCGCCGAGCGCCGGAAAATCTCGGTCGCGCTCAAGGCTGCGCGTCGGGCGAGCAATGGTTTTGCCATTGAAATCCACGGCCTGACCAAAGCCTATGCGCAGACCTTGTTTGCCGACGTCGAGGCGAAGTTCGTGCGCGGCGAGCGAACGGCGATCGTCGGTCCCAACGGTGCCGGAAAGACAACCTTCCTACGGATTCTGGCGGGCGAACTCGCGCCGGACCGGGGAACCATTCGGCTGGGAACCGGGCTCCGAACGGCATCCTATTCGCAGAGTTCGGCTGACGATTTGCCTGCGGGGGTGAGTGCCGCTGAGGCCGTCATGCAGATGGGCGTGACCAATGAGGAGGCACGCGGTCTTCTGGGGCGGATGAACCTTGGTGCGGATGCGGGAGATAAGCCGGTCGAGGCATTCTCCGGAGGTGAGCGACGGCGCATCATGCTCGCGCGGCTAATGGCCCAGCATGCCGATTGCCTGTTCCTCGATGAACCCACGAACGACCTCGACATTGCCAGTCGCGAAGCTTTGGAAGACGTGCTTGCTTCGTACGAGGGGGCGCTCTTCATCGTCTCCCACGATCGCTTTTTGCTCGGGCGTCTCGCTGAACGTGTCGTCGCGATCGGCGATGGGGTCGCTCGCGTGATCCCCGGTGATTACGCCGTCTATGAGCGGCTTGAACGCGAACGCGAAGCCGAGTCCTTGTCGCCGACGCCCGTCGTCCGTACGCAGAGCGCCGCGAAAAACGAGCGACGCAAGCTCCAGGAGACGAAACTCGAGCTCGAACGTCGCAAGCTGGAGGTGCGCGCGGCGGAAAAGCGGGTTTCCGATCTGGATCTTGAGAGGGTGGCCCTTGAAGAACGCTTTGCCGCCCCGGAGACCTACGCTGATCCGACGCTGGCGGTCGAGCTGCAACGCGACTTGGAGCGCATAAGTTCGGCAAGCGACCGAGCATTAATCACCTGGGAGCGCGCTGTCGAAGGGTACGAGACCTTCGACGCTTCCTTGGAGGGAAGTAAAAAGTTGACTTAGGGGACTCCAATCCGATTTAATAGGGAAAAGGAACAGGATGCCGTGCCTTTCAGCGGGGGGATCCTTGCCTTGTATTGAAGTCTATCCCGTATGGGGGTCGATTCTCATACGCCCCGTGCTATCTTTGGATCCGGACCTTGTCCTGAATTTGACATAACCTGCGGCACCCTCCGGTGCTGCGAACAGTTCATATATATAAGCCTTGGTGCCCTTCGTGAGATCGGCATTATGAACCCGGGTGAGGAGCAGCCCTATGTCGACCCAGAGCGGCGTTACGAAAATCCCGAACGAAACCTTCAACTGGATTTCCTGGGAGCGGGATACCCATGGGAACGATCCCCGCGCTTGGAAGTCGAAGCCATCGCCCTCCCAATGGGAGGAAGTCGAGGCTTTACTTGAAGCTTTGCGGCGTCAAGCTACGGCGGTCGACTTCGCAAAGAGTCCGGCATTTAAAGGATATCTCTCGAAACCGCCCGGCCGCGAATGGAGCGAAGAATTTTTGCGGGAGAGGGCTCGGGAAATCGCGTTTTTGCAGCGACCGGTCGCCAAGACGAGTGTCCGCGCAAAGATTTTGAATATCTTCAAACGTGCCCAGCGCGATGCCCGAGCGATGATGGATGGTACTTTGCCTTTGACGGAGGCAATCGTCGATCGATTTGAAGAAAAGTCGCTTACGGCGCCGTCCTCGGCGTTTCTGAGCGTTCTGAAATCGAAGCCCTGTGCGGCTCATTTAATGGAACTCGGCAAACACGGTGATCGGTATACGCTCGAACTTTCAGAGGGACAACGCGATCCGGAGATTCGAAAGACCGTCAGCGGGGTTCTTAGTGAGGTGTCGATGGTCCAAAACCTGGAACGAGGACGTAAAAAACTCGAGGCTGAGGAAGCCCGCAGACATCACGTTGCTGTAGGAACAAATGTCATCGAGAACATGAGGGACGAGTTCAAGAACAACAGGCACAAAGAGCCGCCGACGCAGAACCGGAATGCGCCCCCGCGCTCACCGTCCCCGTAAAACCCCTGTTCGTCTGTCCCGAGGGGCCCGTCACGTTTCGAGGCTTGAAAGCCGCCTTGGTGGGAGGCACGGCTTGAGTGGGGACGAAGTGCGCGCGGGGCGGCTCATTCGTCGCTGACGCCTTGCCGTATCCCTCAGCTCCCTCGCAATGGGTAACATGGATTATCGTTCTACCCTGAACCTTCCCACGACCGACTTCCCGATGAAGGCGGATCTTCCCAAACGTGAGCCGCAGCGCATGCGCTGGTGGCACGAGCAGCGCATTTACGAGCGTCGCCTTGAACGGAATGCAGCGAATCCACCGTGGATCTTGCACGACGGTCCTCCGTATGCGAACGGGGAATTTCACGTGGGGCACCTCCTCAATCGCGTGCTTAAAGATGTCTTCGTCAAGTTCCATATGTTGGACGGACGGTATGCCAATTTCGTTCCGGGCTGGGACATGCACGGTCTCCCGATCGAGACCGAGACCCTCAAACACCTCGGTCTCGATTTTCGGAAGACGCACCCGCTGGAATTACGCGCGAAATGCCGTGAGCGGGCGCTTCACTGGTTGGATGTCCAACGCGACACGATATTGCGCATGGGCAACTTCGGTCATTTCGATCATCCATATCGGACGATCGACAAAGAGTTCGAGGCGACGATCGTCGACGCGCTCGGTACTATCGCGGCGAGCGGACAGCTTTACAAAGGCTTGCGTTCGACGCTCTGGTGTATTCACGATGAGACGGCGCTCGCCGAAGCGGAGATCGAATATCGAGATCATGTCTCGCCGTCGATTTACGTCCGCTTTCGTGCGACTGCGGCTCAGCGTGCCGATCTGCTCGCACGTATGGGAGCTGCGGATCCCATCGATGCCGCGGATCTTTCCGTCCTGATCTGGACGACGACGCCGTGGACATTACCGGCAAATGTCGCGATCGCCGTGAAACCGACGGCCGAATATGGTCTCTATCTTCGCGGGCGTGAATTGCTGATCGTCGCCGACCAGCTCGCCGATGCGGTCTTCGGTTTGGTCGAGGGAGGCGCACCGCGTCGGATCGGCGGGGCAAAAGGCCAGGCATTGATCGAAGCTGCGGTTCGGCATCCCTTCCTTGATCGCGATTCGGTCATCGTCGGCGCGGATTACGTCGAACTTGAAACGGGAACAGGCGCCGTGCATACAGCGCCTGGACACGGATCCGAGGACTTTGAGACGGGCGTGCGCTGCGGTTTGCCCGTCATCAATCCGGTCAATGCGAGCGGTCACTTTACCGCGGAAGCAGGTCCCTACGCCGGACGGCAGATATTCGAGGCCAACGAAGCCATCGTCGAGGACTTGCGCGCGAGCGGAGCGTTGTATTTCGCGCTCTCGTATTCCCACTCGTACCCGCATTGTTGGCGCTGCAAGAATCCGGTCATTTTCCGTGCAACCTCGCAATGGTTCATGGCGATGGACGTCAACCGTCTGCGCAAGCGTATCGAAGAGCAAATTCCCGCGGTTCATTTCTTCCCGGGGTGGGGACAGGCGCGTTTAGAACAGATGATCGAGAATCATCCGGAGTGGTGCCTCTCGCGACAGCGTACGTGGGGAACGCCGATCCCGGCCGTCGTTTGCATCGCATGCGACGAATCGATTCTCGATCTGGAAGTTGCTCGCATTGTCGCTGAGCGCTTCCGGCATGACGGCGCGGACGTGTGGTGGAGCGACGACGTCAAAGCGTTCTTACCGCCGAATTTCTCTTGTCCGGCTTGCCGCGGAACGAATTTCGTTAAAGAAATGAACATCGTCGACATCTGGTTCGAGTCGGGAGTGACGCATCTCGCAGTGCTCGGCAGCGAGAAGCTCCCGTGGCCGGCGGACCTCTATCTCGAAGGAAGCGATCAGTTTCGCGGATGGTTCCGCAGCAACATTATCACGGCCGTCGCCGTCAAGGGGAAAGCGCCGTATCGGAACATCGTCGCTACCGGCATGGTTGTTGACTCGAACGGTCACGCGATGCACAAATCCGCCGGAAATTCCTACCTCGCAAATGATGCTATCGAGAAATACGGGGCCGACGTTCTGCGCTTGTGGGTCGCTTCGGCGGAGTTCACCGCGGAATTACGTTTCGGCGATCAGATACTCCAGGCGGTCAGCAGCGTCTATCGAAATCTCCGCTATCGCTTAAGGATGTTGCTCGGCTTGATCGAGGACTTTTCACAGAAGGCCGTCGTGCCGCATGAGCACCTCCAGCCGCTCGACCGTCTCGCGTTGGCGGCTTTTGCCCACTTCAGCGACCGTGCAACGGCCGCATATCGGCGCTTCGATTTGCACGACGTCTATCTCGCGCTTGTCGAATATGATGCAAGCGATCTTTCGCGATTCTATATCGATGTGCTCAAAGATCGGATGTATGCGAACGCTCCCGATTCCCCTGAGCGGCGCAGTGCGCAGACGGTACTCTGGACCATTCTGCGCGGCCTGCTCGCATTGCTGGCGCCTATCCTCTCGTTCACCTCGGAAGAAGCGTGGCAGCATGTGCCTGCGGCCTTACGTGAAGACGATATCTCGGTTTTCGATCTCGTCATCCCGAAGGAACGCCCTCAAAGCGGCGGAGATGCGGCGGCTTTGGAAACCTGGCTCTTGCTCAAGTCCTTGCGTGCGATCGTTGCCGCCTCAGAAGGCGAGCGAGATTTCCAGCTTCAGGCGCAGGTGCGTGCAGGCGGTGAAAACTACAAACGTTTAAAGGCGCTCGGTGACGGATTGCGCGAAGCCCTCGTCGTCTCGGCTGCGACGCTTGAACGGGACGACAAACTCGACCTTCCGCAGGTTGAGCTTCGTTCGGCTGACGGCGAGAAATGTTCGCGGTGCTGGAAATATCTGCCGCTGGGTTCCGACGAACATCATCCCACGCTCTGTCGTCCGTGTGTGGCGACGGTCTTGAGGCTAACGCATGCTTCAGCATGATCTTCCAAACGCGGTTGACCTGCCCGTGTGCTTTGAGGATATCCTCGGAGCGGCCGAGCGAATCAAAGGGCAGGTCGAGCATACGCCGACGGTTCAAGCTCGCGCCATATCCGAGCGCATCGGCGTCGCGCTCTTTCTGAAGCTCGAGACCTTTCAGCGCACCGGATCGTTCAAGGAGCGCGGCGCCACCAACAAGCTGTTGCAGCTTAGCGCGGCCGAACATGCCGCCGGCGTCATCTCCGTGTCGGCTGGGAATCACGCGCAGGGCGTCGCTTCGCAGTGCGCGCGTTTGGGGATTGCGGCGACGATCGTGATGCCGGCGACGACGCCGCTCGCCAAGATTCGCCGAACGGAAGCGTTCGGAGCTCGGGTCGTCCTCGCCGGCGATACCGTCGCCAGTTCCTTCGAACTTGCGCGGCAGATCATCGCCCGCGAAGGCTTGACGATGGTGCATCCCTTTGATGATCCCGCGGTCATCGCCGGGCAAGGAACCGTTGCTCTCGAAATGCTTGCGGATGTTCCCGATCTTGATGCGCTTGTCGTGCCGATCGGCGGCGGCGGCCTGATTTCAGGAATCGCGGTCGCTGCGCGTCGGCTGCGTCCGAATCTGGAAATCATCGGCGTTCAAACCGAGCGTTATCCCTCCTATTATCAGATTCGCCATGGTGGTGAGCAGCGCGACAGCGGTCAGACGATCGCCGAGGGCATAGCGGTCGAGCACGTCGGAAAACTGACGCAACTTATTTCCGATCGTTTGGTCGACGATGTGCTCCTCGTTGGAGAAGCCGGTGTCGAACGGGCGATCTTCGCATTGCTGGACGAGCAGAAGCTCGTGACCGAGGGCGCGGGAGCAGTCGGGTTAGCTGCCGTGCTCGCCCATCCCGCGCGTTTTGTCGGGCGCAGGGTAGGTTTGGTGATCAGCGGCGGAAACATCGACAGCGGGTTGTTGGCAAACTGCATCATGCGCTCGCATGTGCGTTCCGGCCGGGTCGTGCGAATGCGCGTTGAGTTGTACGACAAACCTGGTGCGCTTGCGCTCGTCTCGCGAATTATCGGTGATTTCGGAGCGAACATTCTCGACGTGACGTTCCACCGGCTGTTCTCCGACGTCGCATCCAAGTATGTTGATCTCGATATTACCGTAGAGCTACGGGCTTCCGAAGACGCCGCGCGTATTATCGAATGTCTCGCGCAAGCTGATTTTCCGACGCGGGTATTAGCCCCGACGGCGAACGAACAAGCTGGTGGTAGTGTATCTGGGTGAGATCGGGAAACGGAGACGCACATGTTTCGGGTTGTGACGTTGAATGCGAATGGGATTCGTGCAGCGGTTCGAAAGGGGCTCGTCGCTTGGGTTGAGGCGCTTGCGCCTGACGTGATCGCTGTTCAGGAACTTAAGGCGTTTGAAGAGCAGGTGCCGCCGGAATTTCTGAATATGCGAGGATTTTCGGCTACCTATGTTTCCGCGCGGAAACCAGGATATAGCGGGGTGGCGCTGCTGACGCGTCGGGCGCCTGATCGGATCATCCGAGAAATCGGCATGCCCGATATGGACGCCGAAGGACGTTTTGTTCGACACGATTTGGGGGATTTGAGCGTGATTTCGCTCTATGCTCCTTCGGGCACGAGCGGAGAAGCACGACAATCAGTGAAGTATTCGTTCCTCGATCGTTTTCTTCCGATACTTGCGGAGATGCGACGCGAGAACCGCCGGTATATCATCTGTAGCGACGTGAACATTGCTCATCGTGAGATCGACATCCATGATCCCACGCGCTGCAGTGCCTTGAGCGGCTTTCTGCCTGAGGAACGCCGTTGGCTTGACGCCGTCGTCGATGAGATCGGATGGGTCGATGCCTTTCGGCATGCCGATCCGCGCGAAAAACAGTATTCCTGGTGGTCAAACCGGGCCGGTGCATTTGATAAGAATCTCGGCTGGCGTATCGATTATCAGCTAATTTCGCCGCCACTGCAAGCCCGCGTCCGCCGTGCGGAAATCGTGCGCGATCCCCGATTTTCCGATCACGCCCCCCTCATCGTCGATTACGATTTATGAGAAATCACCTCGCCGTCGCCTATGGCGACATATTTAAGGAGCAGGTCGTGCCCAGCGTTCTTTGCATCTCTAAGGTTCACCGTCTTGCCGCCTGAGCTCTATCTGATCGGCGTCGATGTCGGAACGCAAAGCGCGCGAGCGGGCGTTTTCAGCCGGAAAGGTGATATGATAGCGCGCGCCGAGTTTCCGATCGCCCTTCACCGACCGATGCCGGATCACGTCGAACACGATTCCGAAGACATCTGGCACGCCGTTTGCGCGGCAGTGCGCGCGGCCCGCGAACGCGCGGAGATCGGTCCCGCAGAGATAGCCGGCATTAGCTTTGATGCCGCCTGCTCACTTGTCGTGCGCGGGCTTGAGGATGAGCAGCTGTGCGTCTCCACTACGGGCGAGGGACGTTGGGACACAATTGTGTGGCTCGACCATCGCGCAGTAATAGAAGCCGAGGAATGCACCGCGACGCGCCATCGCGTGCTCGACTTCATCGGGGGTACCATGTCTCCTGAAATGGAGACGCCCAAACTCATGTGGTTGAAACGCAATCTCCCAGAGACGTGGGTCCGAGCGGGAAAATTCTTCGACCTTGCAGATTTCTTAACGTGGAAAGCTTCTGGTTCATCGGCGCGATCGCAATGTACGCTCACCTGCAAATGGACGTACTTGGCGCACGAAAGCCAGGGCTGGCGACGCGATTTCTTTGATTCACTCGGCATTTCGGACCTGATCGAGGCCGGAGCCCTGCCGCTGTCCGCGACGGACATCGGCGCTGACCTTGGGGCGCTTACCATTGCCGCAGCTAGGGAGCTCGGCCTCACCACGCATTGCCGAGTCGGCGCCGGATTGATTGATGCCCATGCCGGAGCGCTTGGGGTTTTTGGTGCCGATGCGTCTCAGGAGATCGACCGCCATGCCGCGCTGATCGCCGGAACGTCGACATGCATTATGGCTCTGTCGAGGGAGCCACGCCCGGTAAAGGGCGTTTGGGGCCCCTATTTCGGCGCGGTGCTTCCTGGTCTCTGGCTCAATGAAGGCGGGCAATCAGCCACCGGCGCGCTCCTTGATCATCTCGTGCGCTGCCACAGTGCGGGCGGCGAACCGGACGCCAAATTGCATCAATCCATCATCGAGCGCGTGATCGCGCTTCGGCACATTGAAGGCCGCAATTTTGCCCATAGGCTTCAAGTTCTTCCAGATTTCCACGGCAACCGATCACCCTTAGCGGATGCGCATGCGCTCGGCGTTATCAGCGGGCTTTCCCTGGATTCTTCATTCGACAGCCTATGCGGGCTTTACTGGCGCACTGCAGTCGGGATCGCTCTTGGCGTGCGCCACATCCTTGCGGCGCTGAATGAAAACGGCTACGCGATCGACACCCTTCACGTGACTGGTGGCCACACCAAGAACCCACTATTAATGGAACTCTACGCCGACGCAACCGGCTGCATCGTGATGGAGGGCAGGGGCCAAGACGCTGTTCTGCTCGGCTCGGCCATGGCTGCAGCCAAAGCCGCCGGATTTTATGCTGATCTGCCTGCCGCCATGGCGAAAATGGCTCATATCGGAGAATCACGGCGCCCAGATCCGCATGGGCGACGCCATTATGACCTCGAATATGCTGCGTTTCTCGCCATGCATGAGCATCGCCGGGCGCTCGACGACATTCTGTTGCAGGATGGGTTTCGAAGCTGAGTCCACCTCCACTGAATCCGGAATAAGTTCATAATTTTGAATATCCGGCGTAATCCTCGATTGCGATGCCCTGATATGAGGCCGCTGACGGAGATCCCCACGCAAGCGCATCGACTTGGGAAAGAACATTGCTCATGGAGCTTAGAGAATGTCCGTAGAACGTAATGTTCGGCGGAGAGACGTTGTTCGTTTCAGCCCCGAGTCTGGCACTCTTCCCGGCGATATGCGCGCGCGCCAATGCATCTTGACCAATGTCCCACATCCCGTTCCCTCCACCGGCGACATTACGATAGCTCATGACCGTGATCTCATCGGAGTTGGCGATGATTGCGTCGGTCAACGTCGGGTAACTGAGGACACTCGTACATCCGCTGTCACCGAATTGCACATCTTCTTCCATGTGCCAACCGCGTGATACACTGTTAGCGTGAATTGCGGAGAGCGCCAAGGCAAAGTTGTTCGCTTCGGAAGAATTGCATCGCGGGGTCCCAACCGGGGGATTTGGCTCGATGTCGAAATGCGCGCCGGAGAAAAAGCCTGTTCCCATTGCGTTGGATTCCCAAATGATCGCTTCGGCGGTTCCCGTGCCGTTGTCGGCCCATGAGGGATCCCCATTGAGGGCGTCCAGCTTGATTCCCGCCGTCGCCGCGCGTCCTTTGAGATCCGCGACGCGCGAATTCTCCGTTCCCGGACGGTTGACGTTGCTCGTCACGAAGTAGAAGATCTCGGAGACTCCGCGCGCGACGGCAAAATTGATTAACGTTTGATTATCAGGCTTCGTCCAAACCCACATCGAGCGAAGCGGCGACAGCGAACTGCAACCTGCATTACACGGACTCGTTTTGGCGTGCATCGTTAGGAGGGCTCCATCTTGGTTTGCCGACGACGCAGGAAGCCGCGCTGAAGGTGATCCGCCGGCGCAGGCCGATATGACGATGGTTAAAAGAATGGCGAGAGCTGACGCGGCAAAGCGAGAGATTGACGGAGCGTCTCCAATCACGACGGTGTTCAGGCATGTTGTTCTACGCATGTGCGGATACTCCGGAGAGTGAGTACGGTATATCGATGGAATACTTATCGGGTGTTGGACCATTGTATCCCACTTTCCCGGTTCCTGTCGTGTGAATTGTTACCTTCAGCAACTTTAGGATGGTTGGCTGTTTCGAGCTTCAAGGAGAGCGTCAACTCTGCAGTGACAAGAATCAAATCCTGACGACACCGGAACGATTATATGGTGACGGCCGTCTCCACGACCGATAGATAGGCAAGAGAAGTACCCTCCGAAGACCGCTCCAAAAAAGAACGCCGCTTGAGAATCTTGGAGAATGTGACCCGATGCCTCAGCTCATTCAACGAAAACTCGCCGCGATTGCCCTTGGAACCGTTTTGAGCTTCGCAGGACTCTCGATCACACCGGCCGGCGCCGACGACACGGTACTGCACATTTTCAACAAAGGCGTACATACCGTCCAATCGATCTATCAATCGGTCCCGGAGCGCAAGCAATGGGGGACCGACCGTCTCGTTGGCTATCTCCACCCCAATAACAGTTGGACCTCGCCGCTCAGTGACGAATGCATCTATGATATCAAGGTGGTCTATACAGATGAACACGAGGTAACGGAATACGGCATGGACGTCTGCAAAAAGGATCTCAACCTTTATTACTGAGCCACAGCCTATGCGTCTTTGAGAAGGTCGCGAAACTCAGCCCAGCGTCCTTGCTCAATTGCCGAACGTGCTTGTCGCATAAGCGAAAGCATCCGGGCGAGGTTGTGATATGAAAGCAATCGCGCGGCCAGCATCTCTTCAGCGCGCAAGAGATGGCAAAGATACGCTCGCGAAAAGGTGGTGCAGACCTCACAGTCGCAATCGTCTTCGAGCGGACCGTCTTCGCGGAGATGACGAGCCGCGCGAAGGTTGTATTCGCCCGTGCGCGTGATCACGCGTCCGTGGCGTCCGCAGCGGGTCGGGTAGACGCAGTCGAACAGGTCGATTCCGCAGTCAATACCCACGATGAGGTCGCGCACGGTTCCCACGCCCATCAAGTAGCGCGGACGGTCAGGCGGTAAAAGATTCGCGGTATAGCGCGCAATTGTTTCCATTTCTTCCCGGCTTTCCCCGACCGAAAGACCGCCGATCGCATGACCGGAAAAGCCGAGGACGCTGATCTCCTCGGCACTTCGTGCGCGCAACTCACGGTCAATCCCGCCTTGCACGATGCCGAAGAGCAGGGTTTTTTCGCGTGTTCGCGCTACGGCGGAGCGTGCCGCCCACAGACTCGTTCGCCGCACGGATTGTGCGAGTTCATCATGTTTGGCGGGGAGTTTCACGCAAACGTCAAGCACCATTGCGACGTCGACGCCGAGCGCTTCTTGAAAATCGACGACCGCTTCAGGGGTAAAATGATGAGCGCTTCCGTCGAGATGCGAACGAAAGCGCACGCCGTCATCGTCGAGCGTACGTCGCGATTGGAGGCTAAAGACCTGGAAGCCGCCGCTGTCGGTGAGAATCGGTCGATCCCACGCCATGAAGCGATGCAATCCGCCCGCGTGAGTGATGATCTCCCGTCCGGGACGCAACCAAAGATGGTAGGTGTTGGAGAGAATGATCTCCGCCCCGATTTCGCGCAAGTCGCGCGGCGTCAAGGTCTTGACGTTGGCTTGCGTTCCGACGGGCATAAAGGCCGGCGTTTCTACGGTTCCATGAGCGAGGTGGAGACGTCCGCGTCGGGCGGAACCGTCAGTTGCGAGTCGCTCGAAACGTCCCGGCGGGTGCGGGACCTCACTCATTGTGAGCGCAGATTCTCGCGTGTCCGAAGATATGCCTCAGGCGGCTCGCGCTCGAACTCGAGTGCTTGCGATGAAAGCGGATGGCGAAAGGCAAGGCGCCAGGCGTGCAAGGCTTGTCCGGGAAGATCGACGCGCGAATCACGCCGGCCGTAGACGGGATCTCCGAGGATTGGATGCCCGAAGGCGTTGAGATGGACGCGGATCTGATGCGTGCGGCCGGTTTCCAAACGAAAACGGAGTTCGCACGCGCGCTCAAGTCGTTCGCGAACCTCATAATGCGTGATTGCAGGCTTCCCGTCGGAGCGGATCGTGAAGCGGAGTGGATGGTGAGGATCACGGCCGATCGGGCCGTCGAGAGTTCCGCGTTCGTGCTCCGGAATTCCCGCGACGAGGCCAAGATATTCGCGGCAAATATCGCGACGTTCCATCGCCTTCCCTAATGAACGGAGCGCTCGCTCGGTTTTCGCGATCAAAAGCAAGCCGGAGGTGTCGCGATCGAGCCGATGGACGAGGCCCGGACGAAGAGGATCCCCAGGAAGCGTGGCTACGTGTGCCGCCAAGGCATTGGAGAGCGTCCCGTCACGCGTGCCGCGAGCCGGATGCGTGACCATACCCGCGGGCTTGTCGACAACGAGAATCTCCTCGTCTTCAAAAAGGACGTGGAGCGGAATATCTTGCGGATGAACGTCAAGTGCTTGGGGAAGAAAAAGCTCAAATTCGACGACATCGCCGGATTCAACCGGCGTGCTGGCCTTGACCGGCAAGCCATTGCGCCGGATGGATTCCCGTGCGAAGGCTTCAGCGACGACTGAGCGTGAGACTTTCGCGATGATCGCAATCACGCGATCACAGCGTTGTCCGGCTTCGGTGCCGGTGATAATATGGCTGGCACGAAGGCTTTGCTGAGGTTGTTCGATGCTCATGTCATCCTTGAATAGGAAGCGCGGGAGCTAGAGACCTTCATTTGCTTAGTAAAGTCCTCATTTCAATTACGTTTTCCTGAGCGATCGGGGCGTTGGGCCGTCCAAGAGGCCACCTTCAAGCGGATGTTTAGATTTCGTATGGATCGCCAGGCATTGCGCACGGCATGCCATGCGCATGAAACGTACTTCCACGTAAAGCCGAAAGTTCATTGTGGGGCGGGAATCTCTTTTGCGACGAAGTATCGGGGAAGGGCTCGTGCGATTCCCCGAAAGCCGGGCGTACCAAGCGAGAACGTGCGAAAGTCCAAATTCGCCGTGCGTTTGATGAGGGATTTGACGCAGTGATCGGCAGCAAATGTCGGCGACGCAACGTGGAGCGGGAGCATCTACAGATTCAGCGTGGGAAGGAATTGATAGAAAAACCCGGCGATGCGCGTGAAGGAGTCGGTGAAGACGACGAAGCCGGTCGCGACCATGATCGCCCCCGAGGTTGCCTCGATCGCACCCAGGAAACGTTTGATGCGTCCGAATGCATGCAAGGCTTTGTTGATCGCAACAGCCGTCAACAGAAACGGGAGCGCCAGGCCCATCGAATACACGAAGAGTAGGAAAGCTGCTTTGGCTGCATGCTCATTTGCGGCGAGAACGAAGATCGCTGAGAGGATCGGACCGATGCACGGTGACCAGCCGGCCGCGAAAGCGATGCCGACGAGGAAAGAGATGGCGAACGATTGGCGCGAGGAATGTCGAACATGAAATCGCTTCTCCATCGCTAAGAGCGGAATACGAAAGATTCCCAGCATATTCAAGCCCAGGACGACGATGAGCGCTCCGCCGATCTTTGTCAGAAGTTCTCTGTCGGCCGCGAAGAGACGACCGATGGCACTGGCCGAGAGCCCAAGCAATACGAAAATCAGGGTGAAACCCGCGATGAAAAAAAGCGCATGCCCGATCACGTGAGCCTTTCCGGTTATGCCGTCGTCGCCTTGAAGTTCCTCCAGGCTTGTGCCCGTGAGGAAAGAGAGGTACGACGGAACGAGCGGAAGCACGCAGGGTGATATAGAGGAAACCAGACCGGCCAAGAACGCCGTCGCTAGGTTGAGGGTCGAGGCCATACGCTAAGACTACGACGACACCGCGCTCGCGCCTTTCGAACTGACCGGGCAAAGCAAGGGAGGAGCGGATGGGCGGCCAATCCACCCGCTTGTGCAGCATTGGTTCACCTATCCGAACATCGACCCAGTGGCCTTCCGTCTCGGCCCGCTGGCGCTTCATTGGTATGGAATCTCCTATCTCGTCGGCTTTCTCGTCGTGGGGCTATGGATGGCGCGACCGGCGGGTCGCCTACGTTCAGGCCTCAGCGTTGACGACGTTCAGGATTTCTTAGTCCACGCGCTCGTCGGCGTGCTCGTCGGAGGGCGAATCTTTTTCGTTATCGCCGACATCGTGACGCGCCGGCAATTGGCCTATTACCTTGAGAATCCCATTCACGTGATCGCCGTTTGGAACGGAGGCATGGGCTTCTTTGGCGGCTTGGTCGGTGTGTTGCTCGCGACCGCCCTCTATCTGCGCAAGCATCCGCACTTGACGTTCGCGGTCCTCACTGATGAACTCGTCATGATGTTGCCCGTCGGCATCGCGTTGACGCGCATGGTCAACTTCATCAACGATGAGCTCGTAGGCGACGTCTGCAATCCCGATCATCCGTGGTGCATTGCGTTCCCCAATTATGACGGATACCGCTATCCCTCGCAGATCTTCGAGGGCCTCCTTGATTTGGCGGTATTGCCGGTGTTGCTGTTGCTTGCGCGCCGTCGTCCACCCGACGGCGTCGTCGGGTGGACGTGGTTCACCCTCTACGGCGTGACGCGCTCAATTGCCGAACTGTGGCGCCAGACCGATCTCGCCGTCGGACCCTTGACCGGCGGTCAATTGCTGGCGCTTCCCATGATCGCGATTGGTCTGTTCTTTCTGGTGCGAGCCGCGCGGTCGGGGGTGCGAACCGAGCGCGCCGCGTTTGCCGACACAGCCGCGTGAACCTCGTTGCCGACGGAGCCGCTGAGGACACGACGGTCAGTGGGCGTGTGCGTGCGCTCCAACGGGAAGTCGACGCAATCTGCGCCGAGTACGATCGTCCGGCGGGTTCCGTGCGTATTTTGGGGGCAACGAAGGGACAGCCGCGCGAACGCGTACTGGAGGCAATCGCCGCCGGGCTTACGGATATCGGCGAGAACTACGTCCAGGAAGCCGAAACCAAGTACGCCGAACTACCTCCGGTCACGCGGCATTATATCGGACACGTGCAGACCAACAAAGCGAAGGCAATCGTCGCCGGTTTCGATGTCGTGCAGTCGATTGACCGCCCTGCGGCCGGTGAGGCGATCGCCCGAGTTGCGGCATCGGCCGGGCGTTCGTTGCGCGTGCTCATCCAAGTCAACGTTTCGGCGCGTGAGCGTTACGGAATCGCACCGGAAGACGCTCCGTTGTTCGCTGAACGACTGCGGGCCCGAGGCTTGCTCGTCGACGGTTTGATGACCATAGGGCCGGTGACGGACGACCGAGAAGAAATTTGCAAAGCATTTGCTCTCGCCGCCCGGACATTTGCAATTGTACGGGGAAGTACACTCTCGATGGGGATGTCCGGCGACTGGCGAGAGGCGATCGCCGCAGGAGCGACCATGATCCGCCTGGGCACGGCCATCTTTGGAGCAAGAATATGAATAAGTCAAACCAACCGGCCCCGTCCCATACCGAAGACGGGCTTTCGGAGGAGCAGCGTCCCAACGTCCTGCATCGCATCGGGGCGTTCTTCGCACTGCGCGATGATGATGAAGACGAAGAGATCCCCGTCGATCCTCCGCGGCGCAACGTCGTCGCGTTCGAGTCCTCTCGGGAGTCGGCCCGTCGAAGCGGCGCGGAAGTCTGTCTGTTCGCGCCGCGCGCCTTCAGCGAAGTTACCGAGATCGCCGACTCGCTGCGCCGCCGGCAAGTCGTGATCATTAACCTGCAAACGGTTGATCGCTCACTCTTGCAGCGAATCGTTGACTTCGTCTCCGGAACGACCTACGTGCTCGACGGACGGATGCAGAAACTCGCCGATGGAATTTATCTGATCGTGCCGACCGGCGTTGCGGTGAATGCCGCCGGGTTGCGCGAGCAGTTGGTAACCGATCCTACGTTCGACTTCTTGTCGAAATGATGCGGGGGAGTGAGCGTTCGATGAAAAAAATCACCATCGTCGATATTCAGCACAAGACATTCAAGCGATCGATCCAGGGCTACGAGCGCTCGGAAATCGACCAATTCCTCGATGAAATCATCGAAACGCTTGAGGACGAGTCGCAAGAACGTGCCGCTCTGGAAGCGGAGATCTCCGATCTGCGCGAGCGGATCAGCCATTTTAAAGCAATGGAGGACTCGCTTCAGAGCACTCTGCTGTTAGCGCAACGGACTGCTGACGAGGTCAAGGCGTCCGCACACAAGGAAGCTGATTTGATTCGGGCTGAGGCACGAGTCGGAATTGAACGGGAGATCGCCACGTACGGCGAGCGTTCCGAAGAAGCGCGCCGCGAGTTCCAGCGGGTTCGCGAACGAACCGAGAAGGCCAAGAGCGAGTTGCGCAGCTTGCTGGCGACGCATCTGGCCTTGCTTGAGCGCCCGCAGGACATCACCGATTACTCGACTCCGGTCGTTCGCGATGGGCTATCACCGCAGACTGGTGTGGCATCGTCGACGAATGGTATGGGAACGCCAACCCACGTCGAGGCATAGGAGAACGAGTCGAAGGCAGAAGACGGATTCCCCGCGAAGCGTGCGTCGTGATTCGGCGCACGCTTCGCGGGCTTTCCCGTGCGGCGTCTTCCGTTCCGTCGCGAATTTTCTGAGAGGAACCTCTGCATGACGACGATTGCCGTTTTACCGGGCGATGGAATCGGAGCCGAAGTAACGGCCGCGGCGCTGCGCGTTTTGCGGAGCGTGCGCCCCGATTGCCATTACGAGCAGGGCCTTGTCGGCGCAGCCGCGCTCGATGATGCGGGTTCTGCATATCCCGCGGCAACGCAGGAACTCTGTGAGCGGAGTACGGCGATTCTATTTGGTGCGGTCGGTGATCCGCGCTATGATGCGGCTCCGGCGGGGAAGCGTCCGGAGTCGGCGATCTTGCGTTTGCGCAAGGATTTCGATTTGTTCGCGAACTTGCGGCCGGTCACGGTGATCGCGGGTTTGGAATCGGCGTCGAGTCTGCGTTCGGAGTTGGTCGTGGGGCTTGATCTCGTCGTCGTGCGCGAGACGACATCGGGACTCTACTTCGGAACGCCGCGCGGTACGTCGATGCAGGACGGAGTTGAGACCGCCGTTGATACGATGATTTACCGAAAGCCCGAAGTCGAGCGGATCGCCCGCGTGGCTTTCGAATTGGCGCGCAAGCGCAGGAAGCGTGTGACCTCGGTCGATAAGCAAAACGTGCTCGAATGCGGACGTTTGTGGCGCCGAACGGTGATCGAAGTTCATGCCGAGTTTCCGGACGTCGAGCTCGATCATCAGTTAGTCGACAATGCTGCGATGCAGTTAGTGCGCGATCCGCGTCGCCTCGACGTGCTGTTGACGGAGAACACGTTCGGCGACATTCTCAGCGATGAAGCTGCGATGTTGACGGGATCGCTCGGCAACCTCCCCAGCGCTACGCTTGGCACGGCAACCAATCCACTCGGAGGTCGCTTCGGACTGTACGAACCGATCAGCGGCAGTGCCCCGGATATCGCCGGGAAGAATATCGCCAACCCGATTGCCGCGATTCTCTCGGCGGCTTTATTGTGCCGCTATAGCTTAAACGACGAGGCTTCGGCGCTGCGTATCGAAAACGCCGTCGCCCGCACGATTACAAGCGGTGCGCGCACCCGAGATATCGCACGAAATACCGAGCCTGCGCTGTCAACCGTCGATTTCGCGGATGTCGTTCTGCGCGAACTCGAGGTGGTTCCCGCAAGCACGCGTTGACCTTTGGTCAGCCTGAGGTGTGAACCCAGGTATGCCCAGCGTCATCTGTTTGCGCCGGGCCAATGCGTATCTCAACGTCTTGTCCAAGAGCGTTAAGGATTCGCATGAGGCGTTCCGCAGTGAAACCATGTGTATTGCCCGTGAGGAGCACAGAAAGCTTTGGTTGTTTCACGCCGCTCAGGAGCGCGACTTTCGTCTGTGTGAGTCGGCGCTCAACAATAACCGATTGTATTGCGTCAAGGAGCTGCGCGCGAGCGAGGAGGTCGCCCGCATTAGGAAGGCCCAGATCGGCGTATATGTTGCCGCTCCCTCGAATGACCTTTTCCCCGTCGACGTACGTCACGTGCTGCGATCGCGTTTTAGCCATTGCCGAAATGCTCCTTGTAGTGCTTCTCCGCGGCCTTGAGGCGTCGGAGAATTAGCTCGATTTCTTTTTTCGGTGTCGAAATGCCGGACTTCGATTTCTTGCAAAAGGCATGCAGGACGTAGATGACTTCACCGATCTTCACTGTGTACACGGTGCGAAAGGTACGGTCGTCGCTATCGGCCACTATCTCGAAAATACCTGTGAGATTCCCTGTGAGGCGCTTCACGCTTTGATGTTGACCACCACGTTGGGCCGCTCGCACTGCCTCGCCGATGTGCTTTCGAGCTTTTGTCGGGAAAGCACGGAGTTCATCGAGAACTCCTCCAATGAACTCCGCCGGCTTCTCTGATTTTGGCTTACCTATGCTGTTTTGTCTCACACACAATCCTAATTATACCTATATGGGTATAATTGTCAAGATGACCACTAGAGGGTCGAACGTATGTTCGTGGCTACGGGTATGTATCCCTCTGCTCTTGGGTGACGATTGTGCGGAGCGATCACGACGGACTCCCCTAACGAGCAGCATCGTGGTCGGAAACGTCGTCGCCGGACTGGGCAACGAGGCAGGGCTGTCGGCGGATATCGCAAGCGTGAAGATTTTCGGCGGCCAAATCATAGTCGGAACCCGTCCACCATGATCGACGAGGCTTTCGATCAATTCATTTTCGCGGTCAATGTCCGACTGCTCGATATCGCTCCGAAGTGAACCGCTTCCATCGGGCGGATTCTCGATGCTCAAAGCGAAATGCGCCATTATGAAAACCTGCTGCCCATGAGGAGGAAGCGTCCGATGATTCCTGACGGCGAGGGGGATTTCATTCGTCCGATAGATGAGGCGCTTCCTGAGATTCAGTTTTACGACATCAATAAGCTTCCGGCAGACGGCTATGTGGTGCTTCCCATTTCAATGACGAGGATTGAGCATGGGCAATCTCCGGAAGTTTGTTATGAAATCCTTGAGTTTTTCGAAAGCAAAGTGAGTGAATTTGGCCTTGACGCCGTTATTTTGTATACGGACGGGCTGTATTTCAATACGGATCGATCGGCCACCGAAGTTCGAAAGACTACGAGTGGACAGGTTGCAGCACATAAGAATGCGTTGCAGAACAAAATTAGAAATAAGCGCCGCTTCATGCCACAGGCGATCCATTATCTTCCCTGGGACTACGCCCTTCTTAATAGTGAGAATTTCAAGGGAAATTTCAATTTTTTGAGGCAGTGCTACGAGCAAGATCGTTGTTTTCCTCGATCCGCAGCATGCGAATATCGCGCACGGATTCCGCAAACCAGGGCAAATCTTCGGCGAGCCGTTGTGCTGCGAGTATACATTTCACCGCGTCGATCTTTTCTGGATCGCCAAAATATACGGAGCCTTGCTGCCAGATAAAGCCTTCCTCGATAAGAATTTGCTTCACTTCTGAGTAGGCATTACGCCACAAACCGCTAGGGTGAATTCGCTGTAAAGTATCGGTATCTAGGTCGAGCGTGATCGCGTAGATGCGAACGTTTCCTGTTGGCGGAAGGCGGCGAGATGCGAGGAGCAGGCTTGCAAAGTCTGGATTCTCGAGCGCTTTCATGCTTGGATTCCTCTTCGAATATCGTGGAAGTACCGGATTCGATCATCTCCGGCTCGGGCGTCTGTCCCTCATCCCGTCCGCCAGTGCCCAAGGCACATCAGCGAGATCTTGAATCGCTTGATTGATGAGTTGGCGAACATGGAATAACGGATTTTCCATAATCCGCGCGAAGTTCCCTTCCATGGACAAACCGATATGGACTGCGGATATTGGGATTGACGCGTTACTCGCTGCGGAGCTACTCGCAGCGCAGTTTCCTCAGTTTTCGGATGCACGAGTGGAACCCCTCTGCGTGGGGTGGGACAATGCCGCATTTCTCGTGGAGGGCCATACGGTGTTCCGTTTCCCGCGTCGGCGTGTCGCTTCAGGGTTGATTGAACGAGAGAACGCGATACTTCCGCATCTTGCTCCGATGTTGCCGCTCGCCATACCAATCCCGTCGTTTATCGGTGCCGCGAGTCCCAAGTATCCATGGGCATTTGCAGGCTATAAGCTCATCGAAGGAACGTCGGCATCTGAATGTGCGCTCGCAGATGAAATGCGAGTCGGCTTGGCGGAGCCGCTCGCGCTCTTTTTGCAAGCTCTCCATCGGGTCGATCCAGCCCCGTTTACGGCGCGTGGATTGCCGTCTGACGAAAGGGGTCGCCTTGATCACGATTTACTCGCGAGGAGGACGTCTGAACGCCTTATCGCGCTTGCCGAAGACGGCATCACCAAAGATCCTGATGGCATTCTCGCTTCGCTCACGGCCGACTTCCAGAAGCCGATCGACGATTATCAGCGCAGGATCGTTCACGGGGATTTGTATGCACGTCACATATTGCTCGATGCAAAAGACCGTCCGACGGGAGTGATCGATTGGGGTGATATTCATCTTGGTGACCCCGCAATCGACATTGCAATTGCGCACCTCGTTTTACCCCCAAGCTCGCACGCCACTTTTCGCGAAGCATACGGCTTCATTGATGAAAGAACATGGAATGCGGCAAGGAGTCGAGCGATATACCATGCGGTCCTAGAACTCGACTACGGCGTCAAAGCGAACGACGCCGGAATGCGCGAGATCGGCAGCGCCGCCCTGCGGCTCATGAACGCAAATCAATCGTGCCTTCCGGAGACCATTCAAAATTCTCCCGACGCGGCAGATCGGCATCCCCATCCCCAGCGCTCGAGGCGTCAAAGCGGCCCCTGTTGAGATGCGGGTGATATTCCTGTTAAAACGTCGCGACTACCGTCTGCACTTCGAGCGGAACAGCGGTTTTTGGACCGCAGGTTCGAATCGCGACAACCAGACCTCCGCTGAGGACGAGGCCGCAGGTGACGACGACTCCCGGCCATCCGAAATGCTGCCAGGCGAGGCCGGGGAGGACCGAACCGAAGACGGCTCCCGTGTAATAGATCGCCTGATAGAAGGAGAGCGCGCCATCGCGGCCCGGGCCTGATCCGGCGATGCGGCTGACGAAGGTTGGAGCGATGGATTGGGTCAGGAACATCCCGCTGCAGAGAATCGTGCAGCCGATGAAAATCATGATCATGCTGCCGGCGAGAGTACAGGTGATGCCCACGAGCGAAAGAGCGAAACCCGTTGAGATCAATGTGCGCTCGGGAATTCGCGTGGAAAGGTAACCGGCGAACGGCGCGATGATGATTCCCGCCGCATAGGTGACGTAAATCCAGGTCAGAGCTCCAGCGGATAAATTGAACGGCGCGTTCGATAAAAGATATGGAATGTATGTGAAGATTCCGACGAATCCAAAGAAGATCGCACCGCCCACGATGTAGGTTCCGATTAATCGCGTGTCGTGTAATGATGCGAACATCATGCGGTACGAGTTTCCGATTTCCGCCGGGAGCCGACGCGAGAAACTCGTCGGATGTCCTTTCAAGAGTTGTTGGGCGGCGATCGCGCTCAACGCCGTCAATGCGGCGAAAACAACGAAGGTCAATCGCCATGAATTGCCCTCAAGAATGGCGCAGGTGACAACTCGACCGAGGAGACCTCCGAGGACCGACGATGCGATATAGCCGCCGACAAGCGTTCCAAGTCGACTGGGCGGGTATTCGGCACTGAGATAGGCGACGGCGATCGCCGTAACGCTCGGAACGGCGACACCTTGCAAGGCACGCAGAATGATCAATGTCTGAAGTGATGGAGCAAACGCACAGAGCAGTGTGACGATAGCGGTGACGATCATGCCGACCACCATCACGCGCTTGCGGCCTATGGCGCCGGACAAAGGTCCGTAAGAACTCGATGTGAGCGCCATCGCCAGGGAGACGGCAGAGATCGTCATTCCCGCTTGCGCGGCGGAAACGTCGAATTCGCGCGAGATGAGCGGTAGCATCGGTTGCGTCAAGTAGAGGTCGGCGAACATCGCGGCGGTAGCGAGATAGAGGGCGGCTAGTCGCCAGGCCTGAGAGATCGCCGACGGTGCGATAGACGGATTCAAAGGAAGCCGTTGTCGCCCTGCGAGAATCGCCATATGCCAAGCATAACCGACCGTTTCATAGCATCCAATGACGATATTTGCCGAAATCTATACGGATTGGCTATGATTGAGTTCAGCGGTTATCTTGTTGCCCTAGTTGAGGAGGAAGCGTGCGGCTCCATCATCTCGAATATTTCCGGACGATCGCCCGATGCGAGAGCTATACGCGTGCCTCCGAGCAAATCGAGGTCTCGCAACCAACGCTCAGTCGCGCGATCGCCCTGCTTGAACGGGAACTTGGCGTCCCGCTCTTCGATCATCATGGACGCTCGGTCTCACTCAATCGCTACGGTCGCGCATTTCTCGTTCACATTGATCGCGCTCTTGCTGACATCGAAGCCGGTCGAAGGGAACTTGACGATCTGACCGACCGCGAGCGGGGTGTGATTTCGCTCACATTCTTTCATACGTTAGGTGAGCGCCTTGTGCCCAATCTGATCGGAGCCTTTATGCGCAAGCACCCGCGTGCCCGATTCATCTTGTCGGAAAATATGCTACCGCAGATCGTTCGCCGGATCATCGAGGGGGACGTCGACTTGGGCCTTGTTTCTCTGCCTTTCTCTGATGAGCGGCTTGAGTATATTCCGCTCTTGAATCAAGAACTTATGCTCGTCGTGCCGTCCGCCCATCGCCTCGCCGCTCGCAAGAAGGTCGCATTGGCTGAGGTGGCCGATGATCCGTTCTGCCTGAGCGCCCGTGGATTTACCTTGCGCCAACTGACCGAGGATTTGTGTAAAGAGGCGGGATTCTCGCCGAAGATCGCTTTCGAGGGTGACGAGGTCTCGACATTACGAGGCCTCATCTCCGCCGGACTGGGGGTTGGATTGTTGCCCGAAGGTCCGTCGGCATCATTGGGAGAGATCGTGCAGATTCGCGTCTCACAGCCGCGCTGTCAGCGGATGATCGTGATGGCGTGGGTCAAGGACGGCTACCAATCGGAACTCGTCCGCTCGTTTCGGCATTTCGTCCAACGGCGCGTCGGTCTCCCAGATCAGCCGAAATCGTGAACGACAACATACAGGCCGTTCGTACGTAACGTTCGCACGGTATTGTCACGGCATGGACGGTATCGAATTGATGGCAAGCGCAATGCAGGCGGCGCGTACTCGCCTCGACGTTGCAGCATCGAATCTTGCAAATGCTTCGAGCGACGGCTTCGCGCGCCGCGTCGCCCATGCGCGATTGAACGACGGCGGCTTGACGGTTTCGACCGCTGTCGATACGCACGAAGGGCCGCTGCGGCGAACAGGTCGTGCTCTCGACGTTGCAAGCGTCGGCGGTGGTTTTTTGGTGCGCGATCCCGGGCTGGGAACGCAGTACGTGCGATCGGCTTCGCTTGAACGCAACGCCGCCGGCGAGTTGATCGACGAACGCGGGCGAGTTGTTCTTGACGGAAACAAAGCACTTCACGCAAGCGGCGAGGCGATCATCGACGATCGCGGCGTCGTGCGCGACGGCGGAAAGATCGTCGGGCATCTTCATTTGTTAGCGGGAACGGAACTGCGGAGCGGTTTTATCTCCGCGACCAATGTGGATTCGGTGCACGAGATGGTCGGCGTCTTGGAGGCGCAACGCTCGTTCGAAACCGCGCAGAAGACCTTGGTAGCCATCGACACCGTGCGCGAAAAAGATGCGGACAATCTCGGAAAAATTCCGCAATGAATAAGGCAATGCTCGTTTCCGCTGCGGGGATGGCAGCTCAACAGCAACGACTGGAAGTCGTCTCCGATGATCTTGCTAACGCTGATGTCGTCGGGTTCAAGAATGCGATCGCGTCGTTTGCAAGCATCGGCGGAGATGCGATGCTCGGGACGACCGAGACCGGCGTGCGCCGGGTTTTCGGGCAAGGACGTTTGGATCCGGGTGGCGGTCCATTCGACGTGGCCATTGAGGGATCGGGCTTTTTCACCGTCGAGCGTGACGGTGAGCGTGCTTATACGCGCGCCGGAGCATTCGCTCGTGGAAATGATGGAAAAGTCGGGAATGCCGACGGCTGGCATTTGGCGGGCGTACGGATTCCGAACGAAGCGATCGGCATGCATGTCACGCCTGACGGTCGCGTTAGCGTCGATCTTCCGCATGGGAGCCATCGTGACGCGGGACGGATTCGTCTCGTCGATTTCGCGGCGCCCGAAGGCGTTCGCAGTGTCGGATCCGCGTTATTCGCTGCGACCGCAGACTCGGGTCCCGCGCGCGATTTGTCGGTGGGCGGCGACCGTGAACCCAAGGTGCGATTCGGGATGCTTGAGCGATCCAACGTCAATATCGTCGAAGCGATGATGGAAATTCTTTCCGCGCAACGTGCATATGAAGCAAACTCGAAAGGAGTGCAGGCCGCCGATGAGATGCAGCGGATCGCCAATAACCTTGAGCGGAGTTGAAATGCGTTCGCGCGTTTCAGGCGTCGCGTCAGAGATCGAGGCTTTGCTCTTTTCACAAGCTCTCCAACCGATATCCCGAGCTTTGGGATTTTTCGGAGATCTGGCTGTTGACGCGTGCGCGCGCGAGATCTCGCGTTCGTCGCCGGGACCAATTTCATGCGAGTTACAACGCCTCGTTGATTCACAAGGAGAGACGCATGAATGAAGAACACGAACGCGAAGTGCGGCGCCTGCTTCCACTGGTGCGCTCGGCTGCGCGGAGAATGCAGCGCGTCGTTCCGCTCGCTGATCACGATGATCTCATCGGCGATGGTTCGCTCGGCTTGATTCGCGCGGTGGGTTCGTATGATCCGGGTCACGGTATTCCTCTGGAGAAATACGCTCGGCACGTTATCGTCGGCGCGATGCTCAATGGCGTGCGGCGGATGGATCCAATCTCTGAACGCATTCGACGCTCGTTGCGTCGCATGGAAGAAGGCCGGTACGCCTTGGCTCAGCATCGCGGCAGTATGCCAACGTATGTTGAACTTGAGGCGACGGATCGTTCGTTTCGACGAGCGCGGATGATCGCGCATCGCCATGTTCCGCTGTCGCTCGACGCTCCGCGCCGCGAGGGCGAATTCGAAATCGGTGATCAAGGCGCCGATCCTTTAGTGATGACGCTGCGCTCGCAGCGGGCGCGTGAGTTGCTGGAGGCGATCGCGTTGCTTCCGGAACGTCAGCGGCGGGTCGTGATGATGCACTATTACGGAGAGCTTCCATTGAGTGCGATCGGTCGCCGCATGAATGTATCGTCACAGCGGATCTCGCAACTGCATATCGCCGCCTTACAACGGCTCCGGCGAACGTCGGTCGCACAATGAGTGGACGAGTGCTTTCCGACGCGTCATCGGCCGCTGTTTCAGGCGCGGTGTCGCTTCCGGTTGCGCTTGCGATGGGCGCGATTGTTCCGAGCGGCATTGATCTCGACGGCGAGCCCCAGGATCGCCTCCCCTCCGATCATCCCGCATGGATGCGCGACGCGATATCGATCTCACGTCGCGCACGGGAGATGCTCGCGCGCATTACGCCGGTCGCGATTCGGATACTGACGTTTTGGGACCACCGCGTTCGTTCGGTGTTGGTCGCGGGGCGGCGTCTATCCGTTGATCCGAGCGGGTCGTATCGCATGGACTGAGGATGCGGCAGGCCCCCATCCATGGGGGCACCCGCGTAGCGACGACGCATACGGCACGAAACAAGCCGCTCTAGGTTATCAGGAGGTTGAGGCTGTAGCTTCCTTGGGTGTCCGTCCAGGTGCGATCAAGTTTGAAATTGCTTGCGCGGGCCAGATCCGCAAGATCATGCTGATCGTATTTGTAGGAGGACTCGATGTGAATTCGCTCGCCTTCGGCGAAGGGAATCTCCGCGTCGAGTGCGTCGATTTTGATGCGTTGTGAACGAGTGGATTCTTGTGAGGAGTCGATGCAACCGCGCTCTTCATTGTAGTTCACGACATAACGGAACGAGCCGAGATCAAAATGTCCGCCGAGTTCGCGATTGATGCGACCCAAAATGTTTCGGTTAAAACATGCGGTGACGCCGGTCGGATCATTGTAAGCGAGTTCGAGTTCGAGTTTCGATTTTTTGAGATCGGCTCCGAGTAGGAGGGCGCTTCCCGGTTGGACGGCTGAAGAGATCGTTCGCAACAGTTCGATGGCCTCGGGAGGAGCATAATTTCCGATGCTCGATCCCAAAAACAACACGAGGGTGCGATGTTTTGAAGAAAAGGCTCGGAGACGGAAGAAATTACGATAATCTCCAACGAATGCCGTCACAAAGAGTTTATCGTGGGCGGAGAGCAACTGTGCCGCCGAGGTGATGAGCGAACTCCGCGAGACGTCAATCGGGTGATAGAAGAGATGGGCCTGACGCCGGAGGGCTGTTTCAATAAGAATGGAGGTCTTGCGTCCGCTCCCGCTACCAAGTTCGATCAGGTCGATCGCGCCGTTAAGAGCGAGGTGGTTGATGATCTCCCCGCCGGCGTGCTCAAGGATCTCGGTTTCCGCCCTCGTGATCGAGTATTCAGGGAGAAGCGTAATGGCTTCGAAGAGCGCCGAGCCGAGGTCGTCGTAGAGATGACAAGAGGAGAGGCGTTTTGGCGATGTCTGGAGGCCGGTTAAAACGTCCTCAGCGAGCGAATGGACGTGCGGAGCGGGATCATGGGAGAGCGTCAAACGATCGTGGGTGGCCATATCGCAGACCGGGCTTGGAAGAGGCATTCGAAACTCACCATACTTTCCCGACTTCATCGTCTTGCCTTGCGAGGTTCTTTGTCACCGAAAGCGGGAACGCGCGGTGCAGAAAACGCCTGAAAAATCGTCTACGGTGCATTACGGACGAGTTCCTGTTTGCAGACCTTCTTACCATCCTAGTAGCCGTATGATTGTTCTGTAAGGACGAACTTCCGCGCATACGCTCCACGGATGAGCTAACAAACGTGTGCAATCTTGAACACTCCAGAATGATTTGCGGCAAGGAACCATGTTGTCGGGGAGAAAAAGCGACGCGAATGCAGTTACAATCACTTTTGTCTGAAGCGGAACGACAGACATTTTGTGAGATATACGAGCGAAATCGCAAGCGTTCGTCCTCGCTTTTCGACTTGATTCATGCCGATGCGTATGAGGAACAACCCATCGCGCTGCGTCATCCGTTCGTGTTTTACGAAGGGCACATTCCCGGATTCAGTTTTCTCACTCTCGTGCGTTTCGCACTTGGCGGTGTTCCGATCGATGAGACGCTTGAACGGCTCTTTCAGCGAGGGATCGATCCAGATAGCCCTGAGGAAGCGCGCGCATCCGGGCCGACCGCATGGCCGAAGCGTTCGCGGGTCGTCGCCTTTGCAAACCATTGCGATGCTCGGGTCTACGAGGCGATGCGAAACGCTCGGCTTGACGATCCCGAGAATCCTCGGCTGGTCGGAGCGGAGGCGGTCCATACGATTATCGAGCATGAGCAGATGCATCAGGAAACCTTGTTGTACATCCTTCACCAACTCGATTTTGCTCGGAAGAAGCGCATCTTGCAAAGGCACCAGGATCGACCGCAGGTCGCATCCCGTCGCGTTCACGTCGATGCGGGAATTGCGACACTGGGAGCGGTTCGGGGAACGATTCCGTTCGGATGGGATAACGAGTTCGATGAAACCCGGGTTTCCGTGGATGCATTTGAGGTCGACGTCGATAGCGTTACGAACGGAAACTTTCTCGCATTTATCGAGGCCGGAGGTGACGTGCCGCCGTTTTGGCGCAAGTGCGATGGGGAATGGCGACTCCTTACGCAATTTGACCTTCTTCCATTGCCGAAATCTTGGCCGGTGTACGTCACGCATGAACAAGCTACCGCGTATGCCGGATGGAAGGGGATGCGTCTGCCTACGGAAGCGGAATATCATCGTGCGGCGTTCGGGACTCCTGAAGGTAAGGAGCGCACCTATCCGTGGGGAGATGCGTTGCCTGACGCGACGCGAGGGAATTTTGGGTTTGCGCGCTACGATCCGGTTCCGGTGGGCTCGTATCCGCGTGGTGCGAGTGCTTGGGGTGTGAATGATCTCGTGGGGAACGCATGGGAATGGACGTCAACGGTCTTCCATCCGTTGCCTGATTTTCGAGCGATGGCCTCCTACCCGGTCTATTCGCAGGATTTTTTCGACGGGAAACATTATGTCTTGAAGGGTGCTTCACCTGTTACGGATGTCCGGCTCATCCGGCGATCATTTCGGAATTGGTTTCGCGCGGATTATCGGTACGTTTATGCGAAATTCCGCTGCGTGACCTGAACGCGTAAAGCCCATCCGCCGGAAACGTGAAAGCGAAGTCGCTTTCGCGCGTTGGAATGCAGGTCATCCCCTGCTGATTCCGGCTCTGCTGCAGCGTCCGAATGTCATGCTCGTTGTGGGGATCTACGGGCACCCCCTCAAGCCGGCAGTATCGGTTTCGGATGATGCTGCTGATGAACGCAGGCAGAAAGGATATACTTAAAATTACTGTAAAGAAGGAGCGACATCCCAATTTTCGATGAGGGAGACGTTCAATGCAGTACCATGCCGACCGATTTGGCCCTTGGCTACTTGCTGTCATAATGAGCGTCGGCTTGCTCGTTGATTGTGGTGGATACGGCAACAATCCGTCCGTATCACCTCCGGGCACGGAGGTAGTGCAACCCTTTGATCAACTTGATCAACCTTTCGGGATGCATAAGCGGCATCATCGACGCCCGACGCCGACACCGACGCCGACAGGGACAGCGACACCTACTTCAACGCCAAAGCCGACGGCGACGCCGCAGCCAACGCCTTCGCCCGTGCCGACACCGAATCCGGCCGATTTTTGCCAAGTTGGGGGCGTCACAGTGATTTGCTCCGTCCAAGACGGTGATACGTTTGTCACTACAATACCCTTCTCATTGACAGTTGGTCTCTCTCTCATCAATCAGGGGGGGTGGTCCTGCTCAATACCAATGCTGCCGTCTGCTCTATCTGAGGTTGCTAACGTAACCGTATCTTCGTCAGTTTCTCCAGACCCTGCAGCAGGTAACTGTTTTGCAAATGATCCCATTACGGTAACATTGACGCCGCAACTTGTAAATCCAAACATATCCGGTGCGTTTGATATTCAGTTTGATGCCGATGGTATAGGAACTGCATGCTTAGCTGGTTCATGTGACACGGTTGGGGCAACTGGCCTTTTTTTCGAGGTAGGAGTGTTTCCTAAGGTACTATCTACTCAGTCACCGTCACCGTCACCGTCAGCGTCGCCGTCACCGTCGCCATCACCGTCCCCATCGCCCTCTGCGTGCCCTGATCGTGGCAAATCTGGATGGAATGATGCGGACAATTGTTGCAGGTACGAGCCGTACGAACACGACCACGAC
The DNA here is from genome assembly GCA_035937855.1 of Vulcanimicrobiaceae bacterium. Taxonomy (GTDB): domain Bacteria; phylum Vulcanimicrobiota; class Vulcanimicrobiia; order Vulcanimicrobiales; family Vulcanimicrobiaceae; genus DASZHL01. The sequence continues at coordinate 16,117 of DASZHL010000086.1, read as the reverse complement.
CACAATTCAAGTACGTATCAGGAGCACACGCCCGAGTGCCACGTTCCGGATCATTTCGGTCCAGAACGTCAGCGGGGTCCAGGTTGATCTGTGGAGTTCGGTGGGACCAGCGAACGCCGAGTCCGACCTTCAGCGCCGCTCTAGGGGCCGGACCTTTTTCCACGGCGTCCACGTCGGTCGCTTTCTGATCGAGGGTCATCCTTAGGAGGGCAATCCGGTCTTGAAGTGACATCGAGGACGACCCGAATTTTGTCCGCATTCCAAGGAGGCATCCCGAGGAGACGTTCATCGATTCTCTGGAAAAAGAGGGATTTTTGTTCGTTGGTGAGCTTGTTATAAAGGCCCTGATAGGGTGAGTCTTTGAAAAGATCGATCGACGCTTGGAGGCAAGTTTTCGCAAACTCCGATCGCAATGTTGAATTCACCCGGAGTTCTTCTTTGAATGTGTGTCGGAGTGTAATCATCTCCCCTGAAAGCTCAAATCTTTTCGGAAGTTCCTGAACCCGAGGGCCTTTGAGGATTGCTTCTGGATTTTCAAAGAGAGAGCAAATGACCTCGAACGCCGTTTCATAGGCGACAGCTGCTTTCACATACGCATCGATAGACGTCGCCGATATCTGCACGACGTAGGGATTTGCGCCCTTGCAAGAAGGATGTCCTCCGAGCGTCGTTATTATCGAGTCCGCTAATCCTGAGCGATATTCCGGTTCGATGACGCCGACGCGTTTTTTTATCTCCGGATTGTTTTCTAAATTTGTAATAAATTCTTGTGTATATCCATGACGAAGTTCCGCACTACCCCAAAATGCGTCGATCACGCGCGTACCAAGATCGAGCTCCGCTTCCGAAAATTTGCATGCTTCGATGAAATTTCCCTTCGAATAACCAGGGGAATTGGCGGCATAAGCGATATCGAAAATTCCAGCGAGCATCTTTTTTAGCACGTGCTCTAGCTGATCTTTTTCAGCAGAATGCGTCCCGTCGGAACATTTTGGAAACACTATCCGAAAAAGATCGTTCTTCCACGATGACCACGAGGCATTGTTTTCCGTAGTTTCATCGGACATATTTTAAGTACTCCTCAGGAGTCATTTCAATTCCACGGTGTACCCGGAAGCTCCTTGATAATGGTAGCGCCACTATCACACTGTGCGTGTTCAAGAGCGTTCCGCTCATCCAAATCGGAATCCGGATATCGCTTTCCCCAGGAGTCGCTCATGATAGACCCGGTGCCCACGATCGTCTCCCGCCGCTCCGGCTGCTACCATGAGTGGGAGAAGATGCTCCGGGTGAGGATGGCAGGCGGTCGCGCCCGGGGCCTCGTGCCAGGCAGATAACTTCCGGTTGCGTATCGCCGGATTCGACTTGGTGACGGCTTCGTTCAACCATTGATCGAAGTTCTCGGCTGCCGCTTCCGCGTTGGTATCCCTTCGAAGGAAGGTGCGGAGGTTGTGAAAGCTCATCCCACTACCGACGATGAGAATTCCCTCGTCACGCAGCGGAGCCAGTGCCTTACCGATCGCGACGTGCGCGCCCGCGTTTACGTCATGGAGAAGCGACAGTTGCACGACCGGCACGTCGGCTTCGGGATAAACCAGCAGGAACGGGACGAAGACGCCGTGATCGAGTCCGCGCTGCGCATCCTCATCGGACGCGAGTCCGCCCTCGGCCAGCAAGACACGAACTCGAGCGGCGAGCGCGGGTGAGCCCGCTGCGGGATATTTCAGCCGGTAGGTATGCTCGGGAAATCCGGAATAATCGTATATCAAGGTCGGTCGCGCGGTGCTGCCCACGGTTGGTCGCGCAGCTTCCCAGTGGGCGGAAATCACCAAGACGGCCTTGGGGCGCCTGCCGAGCGCGGCGTCCACGCCACGGAGAAAGGTCGCCATCCCGTCCCACAGATCCGGAGGCAATCCCGGCATCGGATCCATGAAAAAACACGGTCCGCCACCATGGGGAAGATACAGCGTCGGTAGACGATGCTCGGCGGCATTCACCGGATCAGCGGAGTGGGAGTCATTCATGGTTGAGACCTCAACTGCTCAAGAAGCGCGCGTTTAGTGCGACGTAGCTTGCGATCCTCCATTATTTCGGCGTGGGCGATGCGACCCTGGTTTATTACGATCGTCAGGGGTCTTGGACGATGCATCGCGTTCTTCTTCAAGCTTAGCCATTCTCGCAAGGAAATCTCCACGCGGATCAAATCCGAGCATGTAGCTCACTGTAATTCGTACTCCTCAATCGAAGTGCTCGGCTGCCGCGTCCGCGGGGATAGATTTCAGGCCAGTGCTTTTTACTTCAAGATGGAATCGAAGCCTTCGACGCCGTTCTTGGAAAGAAGTTGACCATTGGGGATGCGACAAAAGTAATAGTGAGACCGGCTTAATTAGGCTTTCCTAATTAGGCGCTCCTAAAAACGAAAGGAACTCTCGTGAACCGCGTATTCCTTTGCTTGGTATTGGCGGTGCTTTTCGGCATGGCTCTTCTCAACACCAATAAATCACCCGTGTCGGCCATTCCGTTGTTCGCGCATCAGTACAACGTGACGTGCGCGAAATGTCACTCCGTCATCCCGCACCTCAACGAGTTCGGGGCGGCCTTCGTCGCCTATGGATACCGCATTCCCGGAGTGCAACCGGGACCAGCGTTTCCTTTCTCGGCAAAAGCAAATCTCGTCGCTTCCAGTCAAAACCAGGGTAGCGGTCCGAACGGCGCCGGTTTACCCAAAGACATCGTCGATGAGGTCGAAATGTTTACGACCGGCGCGATCGGCACGCGTGCGACGTACCTCGTCGAGCAATATGCGGTGGACGGTGGTATGCCCGGCTTGACGCGCGACGCTTGGGTGAATGACCGCGTGAATCCATGGCAAGCGCGGATTCCCGTGTATGCACAAGCGGGCTCTTTCACGCTCCCGCTGCCGGTAGATCCGGAAACGTTCCGTGATAGCTATCAAGGCTACAGTCTGTACACGCAAGTCGTGGGAGCGAATCCCTTCAATTTCTTCGATCCGAAGATCGGTGTACGGCTCAGCGTCGGCGACCCGTTGCGTGGTTTGAATGGACAATTCTTCACAGGTCCCGGTCACGATCGGCAAAGCGGTTTGTCAACACCCGGAATGGACACAATGGCTTATGTGCAAGATATGCTGGGGCCGGAGATGCTGAGCATCTATAGTTACCAGGGTGTTCGCCCGACCATCGCCGGTCTAGATAACTTCCGACGCTTAGGATATAGCTTTGTCTACAACCAATGGGGACGTCTATCAAGTGAAACGGTCCTTCAAACCGGATGGGACTCGACTTGCGGTATCTCCCCCGTGTTAAGCTGCTCGTCAAGCGGCGGCTTTACGCAATTGCGCTATCAATTCAACCGAAAACTCTACGCGCTCGGGCGTTACGAGGGAACGAACGATCCGACCAACGGATTCACCCGCGACGGAGTTGCACTTTTCGGATATGGTCCAACCGAAAACTCGCGCGTGACGATCGAAGACGTGCTCCAACACGTTCCTCAAACAACAAACACGATGAACCTCCAGTATACGGTTGCATACTGATGAGTCGGTATATTTTTGCGGGTATGTTCTGCATCCTCGGTTTAACGCACGGCACGCTAACGTTTGCGGGTCCCACGAATCAGTTCGCGATTGATCCTGTGAAATCAACGGTGCAGTTCAGTATCGAGCATATTTTTGTAGATCGAGTCGTTGGATCGGTTCCTCTTCTCAGCGGCACCGTGAATCTCCCGATAGATTCGTTGATTCCGATCAGTGCCGCGGTGACCCTTGACGCAACCCGAATACATACGGACGATCCTGATCGCGACGCCTCCCTTGAAAGCGCGGATTATTTCGACGCAAAAAAATTCTCAACATGGACGTTCACGAGCACGAAGATCGTTCCGGCGAGCCCAACGTCATTCGGTATGGATGGTATGCTCACCATTCACGGCGTCACCCAGCCTGAGCACCTTGACGTAAGCATCCTCGGTGACGCCTCCAACCCAACGTATCACGCAACCGGACACATTGATCGTCACGTTTTCGGAATGAAAGGCGCACGCCTCGATCCCGTCATCGGCAATATAGCGGATGTTACGCTCGACATCAAATTGCGAGCACAAGCGGAATCCAAACAACCATAACGCAGGAGAATCCCGGAATTCGCTATCGGTAGACCAGCAACTGATCTTCCCGATGCGCGTGTTCGCGGTCGCACGAACCATGGCGTGATGTGCCTTTCAAAAACTCAAGTTTAGAGGAGTACGATAGGGTCGTCATGCTCCGGGCATTCGTACGATAAAATTCCGGTCCGCCATCCGGGTCGGACCACAGTATGCAAGGTATACGCACGAACCTGCTGGGCGGAAGGGAGTCGAACCCTCCTGCGGAAGTCGCACGCATGGCTTTTGAGGAATCTTCTTGGTGGAATCTTACCGCACTGACCGACCGGCGTATCAGCCGCGAGGAAATTCGGGTGTTTCTCGAACCGATTGTCACCGAGACCGGCGGCAGTCTCGACTTCGAGGATCATGGCATTTGGTCAAACAAGGTTGCCGATATTCTTGGGCCGCAGCGGAAGGGTGACATCACGGTCTTCTGGCACGATTGTGGAACCCATCAATCGCCAAATCCCAATAACCTTGCCGATCTCGTGGCCCTCTGCAACGGGCATCCTGAAACCCGCATCAGCTTTGCCATCGGAGATACTAATGAACACGGCGGCGTCATCACCGAATCGGAGTGTGTGGATTTGGAGCGGATGATCGTCCGGCTTGTTGGGCAGTTAACCGAGCATTTTGACAAGTGCTTCATTTTTCATGACCAATCGGGCGCCGTCTATTCCTCCGATGAGATGATCCAACTCGCGCGGGAAGGCAAGCAACGCGACGAGTCGTGGGCGTACAGGCTGGCTCGCGCCAAGCAACTTCGGCAAGACCAAATCGTGCGGGAAGGCTTTGCCGAAATGAACATCCCGTATGAGCCGCCCGCGCCTCTGCGCAGCACCTCACGTGAGGAGAGGAGAAAACCGAAGCCTCCACCGATCAACTTTGTTCTCGCGACGCCCGAGGAACGCGCCCAAGCGGTCGAGCAAGCCAGGCAGATCATTGAACAAATCGTTTTCGATGAGGTTATCGCCGATCCGGTGGCCGGTTCGGTTCTCGTAGGACCCGCCGCGGTGGTCGTCGTTCCGGGAGAGGGCGTTTGTCGGCCGGAATGGGCATTGTGGATGCGATTCTCCAAGTCTCATGACGCCAGCCACGTCGTTATCTTTGGCGAGCGTATGAGTGACCAACAAGTCAAGGAGCTTCGTGAAGATCCGTTTATCCCCGCGCACACGCCGACGGAACTCTATGATTTTCTATTGACCATCAGCAGTCTTCATAATCGTTACGTCAAGCCGAACGAGGCGATGCGTTCAAAGGTGCTTGAGCTTGCGGCTCCGCCCATCAGCCGCGTGCGGTATTGGGACGGGAAGGCGTACCAAGGAATCATTCTCCGTCTTGATGAGCGACACGCCATGCTCCACGTCGGCGGAGGCGAATATCAACTCTTCGATATTCAGCGAGATCTCTCAGAGGTGATTTTGCCGGAGCGAACTTCGATGAGCGTTAATCGCGATGGGAAAGTCCTCATCCTCGAAACGGCGGGGAAGGGGCGCTCATGAGCGATCAGCAAGAAACCGAACAGAACGGCGCGCGTGAAGCAATCCTCAAGCGGGCATGGGATATCCTCAAAGTAGCTCTCGACGGTAAGGCGATTGTCGTGAACGACGTGAACGGAAGCATCGATTTCGACAAGGGGACGGTCGTCGTTGAACATGCGTCGGTGTTTGAGCCCAAGAGACTGAAGATGCTTATGAAAGACGTTCATCGCTACGGTGATCGTACGGCGGTCTTCGGTCCGAGTTTAACAAATGATGAGATCGAGACGCTCAAAACGTACTTTCGCGTCGCGACCGTGGCACGAAGTGAAGACGAATTGCAAGAGTGGGCCGGGACCCTCGATCGATCGGGTGTCAGAAGTCTCAGCGAGTCGATTGAACACGCAAGCGAAACGGTTAAGCCTGTGACGACCGTTGCCGAGATGATACGAACAGCCAAAGAACTTCTCGCAACGGCGAAGGAACTTCTCGTGAACGCCAAAGATCTCTTATTGGTGGGTATCGCTGGTCATCAAGTCGCGAAGGTCATGGCGCTTGATCTCGCGCTCCAGAGTACTCAAGAGGCTCTCGGAAGATTTCTTACGATCGACGCTGCGACGGGAACATTCATCCCGTTGTCGAATATGATTCGGAGTCCGGCAACTCGAGATTGGCTGGCGGGGACGGTGGAAAATTCGTTTGTGGATGCGAAGGCCGTTTTCTCGAAAAGAATCCGGTTCAAGAACGATACGTCTTTTCCACATCGGCGATCACAAACGCGAGACCATGGATCCTCTCGTGAAAGAGACCACCGAAGTTTACGTCACTAGCGTGCCTCGACCTATGATGTAGGCTCGGCGTGTGTCGGACTTTAGGATTGAATGACGCTCTTCCCGTCGAAATGATTGAAGGGAAGTTATTCTTCGTCCGCTCGAAAAAGACCGAGGCCGTAATGGCAACCGAAGCCCAAGGCTATTGGCCCTTTGATCGTCTCAGAGAACGTCAAGCGAAGCGCCGTGCCGGAGCGATCCGGCTGAACGAGACCGCGCCTGCTGCGGAAACGATGAAAAGCGAGCACATTACGCAGATTGATGGCAGTTCCATTATCGTCGCCGAGTGTTGCCTGTTCAATCGGGAGATTGCGTAAGCGGCACTCTTTTTCAATCATCCGGCACGTCTCGATTTCGAGGGACCGTGTCTTCGCGTGCCATGGGCGTAAGTAGGGAGTGATGCTCATCCAGGATTTGGATGGACGAAGTAGTGCACAATCATCGGCGAAATCGGAGATGTCACCAAATCCCTCCAGCGCCAAACGCCATTCCCGGCGTCCTTTAGCTGTATCCTCATCATCTTCATTTGGTGCGTCCGTTTTACGGTGTTCATTAATCCAAAGACGATGCAGGTTTTCCAATGCGATCCGTGTTTCCGGTGAAAGCCCTGCGCGAGCGTAGAGAAGAAGATGGTCGATGAAGCCATCTTTGTCGGCGTCTTCCGGTAGGAAAAAAGCATGGTCATGGTTTGATGTAGTCGGTGCACCCGTCATTAGGTTGCGTCCTAGGAGTTCAACGGGAATCTTTGCGGCATTCTGATCACTTGCGTGTCCGGTTTTCCAGAGTAGCGCGCAACGGAACAGTTCGCCAATTTTCACGGCTTCCTCGATGCGGGGTCTTGGTTTCCCCGCTAAAACGAGCCGCGCAATCGTGGGCAGTTCCGTCTTGCGCGTTGTACGGTAAAGTACTCGTTTCGATTGCATCGACGGTCGTGGCCCTATCTCTTGACGATGATAGAGAACGCTGTGCGCAGCGGGCGGACGGCTCCAGCCGACCTCTTGCAAGTCGGATGTTTCCACCTGCAACGCTTTCCTCAGCGTTTCCGGTAAACAAGCTTCGAAGCGGAGACGCTTCTTTGATTCTGGTTTTTCGTCGTTCGAACGAAGGAGGCGCTCGCGCGTTGCAGCATAGATTTCAGTGCTCAGAGGGGTAAGGACATCGATGGCTACTTGGTCGGGATTGTCGATATTGGGGCGGCAGTTTATGTAATTGATGTCGTATTCTTGAAGAACAGCAACCTCTGCGATCGACTCCGCTCGTCCGAAGTAGGTGATCCGTTCCGTCAGATGCTGGGCCATGGTGAATGCGGTGGTACTAAGCGTAGTCTCCGGCCAGACTGCGACTAGCTCATCCTCTGGGCGCAGCCGAAGAAACCCGTCGAGGACCAGAACGGGTTTAAGCTTCCCCGGCATATAGTGGCGCGTGTGTGCATGCACCGCCTCGGGGAGACGGAAATGCGGAGCTTCGTATGAGAGCGAATGGATTAGCGCATCGAGTTCCGCCTCCGGAAAACGCGTGCGATCGGCCTTGCGATGCCATATCGCGATGAGGGCACGGAGAATGCGATATGGCTCCGGAGGCCAAGCGATATCGCCTTCATTGACGTGCCTGCCCCAAGGTGTCGCATGATAGCGACCAGCCGGAAAGCGAAAGACCAGTGCGAACACGATTTACTTCTTACTATAGACAACGGTGGTGATCCGCTCTTTAGAGAAATCACTGTCCTTTGCTGTCGCTTGAATGATTATTGGTAGCGCCGCTTCAAGCTCGGCAAGGGTTGGAAGGCTGTACCCGGCGGGAGCATCGACATGCGGATTTCCACCTTCTTTTGCATGTTTTTTCTCATTTCCATTGAGCGTGAGATCACAGGCAGTGCGAAGTCGCAAACCTTTCGCAAGCAATGCCTGAATCTTGTAGAGGGCAAATGCGATGAGGAAGCGTTCCGAAGTCGCTGGTAAACCGTATCCGCGAATCTGTGCGAGATCCAAGTTAAAGTAAGCAGTGATGTGCTTTGCTGTGAATTCTTCGCGGGCGAACGGGACGTTCCCGAAACCCTTGTTTGTATCTCCTTTAGGATTAACGCTGTCGTTCTTCACTCCGCCGCTTATAGCAGGCGAAATATTCTTTGCTTCGATGAAGGCCGAAAGAGCGCGGGGTAGTCGTAGTCTTCCCCCGGCGAGATCTTTCTTCGCCAAGAAAAGACCGTGCAAAAGAGCGTTGGGATCGAGTGACATGACCACACGAGCGAGTTCACGCAGGTTGACGCGGCCTTCTTCATCCTCCTTCTGTGCCAACTTTTTCTTCAAGATTGCGAGAACTGTTTCGTCCTTGCCCTCGAGAATATAAGGTGAATTCAGGCGATGCGCTTCCAATAAGGAGTTTGTCAATTGCGTTCCATCCGGCTTCTCTACTTTTACGAGCGGGAGGCCGCGTAGAGGCTTTACCCAGTCATCGGCTACCTCATCCCAGCAAACCTCCTCAAGGCGATTGGCCATGCTCTGAGCCGATTCGACGAGGAGAAGCTGTTCATTGTCCGGCCCTAGATAACGCGCCGGCCCGAGGTTGGGAAAACCCGTCGGTTGGAAACGCGCGCCTTGCAATGGAACAAGTTCCGCTTGCATTAGTAAGCGATGAGCGGTATCAAGAGGCGTCAGATCGATCGTCATCGGGTTCCTTTTCTTGGTGAGCTTGTTCAAGGTAAGCTTGGTTGAGGCAATCTCGCACGACAGTATCCTGGACCGGAATCATGAGGGCGGCGAAGAGGCGGTGACCGTCGGAGTAGTGCGTCCTTGCGTCAATGAACGGCGTTGGTAAGCCGGACGCCCGAGCTCGTTCCATTCCGCGCCGGACAGCCTCTTTGATAGGCCTAGCCATGAGAAGACTAGGGAGTTCAGCGGGAATGGGAAGTTTGGTATCTTTGGGCAGGAGCGGGGATTCTTGCCGATACCTGTGCAGTTCGGCGAGGACGGTGTCGGGTACGAATAAAGGCTTCAATGCTGCATACGAAAGAGGGAGGAACTTTCGTGCATAGATTTTGATATACGGAAGGGGTTCGGGAAAAACCCAGGCGAGACCCGCTAGGAGTTCGGCGATGCGCTCGTCGTCGGTCGATCTCTCGAGAAATGTCGCTATATCGGCACGCCCGGCGCCGACGATCGAATGGAAGGGTTTATCTTCAAATGTATGCCGGGTCGCCTCAATGAGACGGCGCTGACCGACCGTGCAAAGGTTTGTGCACAGATCACCGTTCCCCCAAACGGCGATATGTGCTTCCTTCACATCCCACGCGTTTGCTTTGTCTGGATCGAGAGGAGCTAGGTGGGCGCGCATCGGTAAGGTGGGTTTAAGACATTCTGCCGAGTGTCCCGTTCCCGAGGCTTCTTGGATTTGCGCTCGAGCGTATAGGGCCGCCAGCGCTGCCGCAATGCGGAATTCCGGTGTTTCGTCGTCAGCTTCTTGTATCCACCCATTGCGGCGAAGGCGAGGTGGAGGGGGTAACTGTTCCCACAATTTGGGACGAACCGCTAGAATTCGGACAATCTTACCGAGCGCAATTAGCACAGCTTGCACTATATTGGATCGCGATTGGTTGGAGGGAGTTGCTGTCAAGTCAAACAGCGCATCTTCCAAGCTATGAACGGCATCCCGTAACTCACTTGGTGCGGTGCTTGCTGTCGCTTCTCGTCGCACTTTATCCAGCCAGCCCTGCTCATAGAGATCGCTTGCGAGTTCGGCAGTCTTATTTTGCTTCACGTTTCGGCGGCCGAGTGGAACGGCTAGATAGGCGAGTCCCTGCCGCTTCACGAAACCGTAACGTTCGAAAGCCGCAATCCGTCGATCCGCGCCGAGTCCGGCCGCCGCACGGGCTGCGTCTAGCCCGTCCCTTACCCGGCGTGTTCCCAAGGATAAACGGCCTTCGCGGAAGAGCACGCGTACTTCGCTTGCAAGCGCGGGGCGCAACCATAACGGCATCCAAATCTCGCCCCGCGACTCCGTTTGTTCCTCCAGAGAGGACGTGCCGAATCCAGCGCCGATTGCCCGAAAGGTGAATGGAGAGGAGAGGAAGCTGTGATCGCTACTTTCCAAACGGCGCGATACGCCGCCCGCAAACAGCAAAGCGCCTTCCAGCATCAGAATGAAATCCCAGGGGTTGACGGAGCTTTGTGCTTCATATCCGGTCGAGCCGTTAGGACCGCCAGCCGCCCCAGGTGAAAACTGGCCGATGGCAACGGACGCCATACCGATCGTGGGTTCGGCGAAAAGGGAGTCGTCAAGTAGCAAGGCCGCGTTGATGCGAGGTGTCCCGGAAGCAGGATCAATCAACTCGATCAAACGCTGCATGAAATTATTGGTGAAGTCGAGACGCCCATCGTTGCCGCCCGTACCGAGCAACGGCGGGAAATCAAGATCGTCCGAAAGTAAGGAAACTGCGGAGTCCATCCAAGACACAACGGCGTCGTCGGCCTCAGTTCTCAAAATATCAATCAGCCTTCGTTTGTCGTCCTTTGTTGGTCGCTCATTGAGTCCGTGTTTCGCAATTAACCCGGCACCCATGGCGATCGCGGTTTTGTAGGGGGCAAAACGCTTTGTTGTACTTTTCGCGATCGCGGTGATTCCCTCTTTCGCGTCTTTGGGGTAAAAACCACTGCCACCGTTCCATGGGGCAATAATCGGAGTGGGGGTGTATACGTCGAGAAAGAAACGGCGCAATGTTTCGCGGCTTAGCGTAGTGCGCAGATGGAAACGCTCGTTCTGCCAGAAGCCGGCTACCATGTCATCAGATTGCTCCGCGACTATGCGTAGTATTCCCAGGGCCTTGAGGTATCCGGCGAGCGGAGTTGTTCGGCAGCCGTCGAGAGGGATCGTGTCAATCATAGACGCTATCCCCTCGCTCGCGACGCGAAGCTCGCCAATCGGCCATGCGCACCAGAGCCTCCATATACGCTAGGCGGAAGGGTCCATGCGTTCGGAGGAGGCGTTGTGTTCGCGCTGCCCAGCTAAATCGGCCTTCGCTATCCGTTCCCATTTCCATTAGTGAGAGAGATAAGGTAACCTCCTCCGAGCGTTCGTCACCGCACTGAACAGATGGTATGTAATCATTATCTTGTACGCCGCGCGCGATCAACAGCGGAGGCGTGGCATATTCTGTGGGTAAGGAGCGTATGGCCATTCGTACTTTTCCATGATGGGCAGCAATCAGGAAGGCGATAAGATCTGCATTGGGCTCGTTGTCATGCTGTTGGAGGAAGGCAAGAGACGAAGCGAGTTCGTGGCGGAAGTAGGGGCGGAGATCAGCAGGGCGATCGCATTTTTCGTTCGAGGTGGATTTTGCAAGAAGTTCGCCTCCATCGAGCTTGCCGAGCAATGCTTGGAATGGGGCGTAAGCCTTGCCCACGTCATGCCATACGGCAGCCCGTGCGAGGATCCGAGTATCGTCGTCGCCTAAATCGATTTCACGTGCGATCATCGAGACTTCATCCCGCACATCTATCAGATGTTGAGATAGTGGGACAGGACCGCAGAAATTGAAAGATAGGGGATCTCCCTCCGTGCTTTGGCCGAGTTCATTTTCTGTTGGTTCTTCCATATTGTGCGGTGTGGAAATGGGTTCGACTCTATCCTTATGGGATTTTCCGAGGAAACCGAGTGCGGGATCATAGCCACTCATGGTTTCGGAATCTAAGAGGATCACCATTCCCGGTCGTAGGCGGCGCCCGCTCTTCGAGCCAACATCTAGGCGGAGGAGTTGCCAGGTGCATGGTTTGCTTCCTCTACGTCGACGAGCGTTCGGCAGCTCGACGTAGACGGATGCGGGTGTATCACCGCGTTTTTCTTGCAACCATGTCTCAAGTTCTTTACTCAGTGGTGCGGCGCAGAGTTCCTCGCGGAGCGGAGGATTATCGACTTCGATGCGGTCCTTGCCTTTATCAACTCCATCGATTGGTCGCCAAAAGAGACGTACATCTACGCCCTCCTCGTCGCGGACATAGGGAGAAATATCGAGATCATAACCCGATAGATCGGGATCGGTATCGAAGAGTTCCTCGAAATCTTTTGCTCGTAATATATTGCTAAAAAGAGGGGTATCCGTAATGGGTGGTAGATTGCGAGGAGCGGCATCCTTCAGTCCGTCGATGAGGGTTCGGGCATGCTGGAGGGCCTCAATGTTGTCATACGGCATGACGACCTGTTTGCCATCGAGGTCGATATCGATCCAGCGGATCTCCGCCCCGCCTTCGGTGTTGAGTTCACCGCTTCTATTGCAGCGACCAAAGCGTTGGACCAACGACGACCAAGGCGCTAGTTCGGTAAAAAGCACGGCCGACGTTAGATCAACGCCTGCCTCCACTGCCTGCGTGGCAACGACGATTCGGTCGGAATTTGCCGGAGTAGCGAGTTCTCGCTCGATATCCTTTCGGTCGGCAGGACGAAAGCGGGAATGCAGAAGAAGCAGCCGTGCCCTTTCCACGCCTGCATCAAGGAGTGCTTGGTAGATTGCTTGTGCGCGCTGGACTTGATTGACGATGACGAGCGTCGTACGGCCGGGCTGATGAGCGGTGCATACCTCCTTCGTAAGGGAGCGAGCGTAGACCATGGGATCTTTCTCGTGCTCTTTTGATAGGCGCGTGTTTGCTTGGCGTACGTGCTTGATCGCGTCGAGACGTCGTTGGAGGGTTTCGGGTTCCGGTCCATTATCGTCGTTCCAGCGGACAACTCGTGGATTAGGAATGGTTTTTGCAAAGTCGATCGTGCGTAGCCATTCCGGTTGGAGGGTGGCTGATATCCAGATGCTACGAGCTAGGCTCGGTTCTTCGCAACGGCGGCGGAAGGCTTCGAGTTGTGCGGAGGTGGCGAGGGCTGCGCCCATAAGCTGCACTTCGTCGAAGACCCAGAGCGCATCGGTATGGAGCAAGCCGAAGTCAATTGGCCAGCCGAAACGCCCCATGCCATAGCCGCGCATAAGGGCGCGGGAGACAAGCATGTCTTGTGTTCCAACTAAAATCGCGGGTCGTTCCGGGTGGAGCCGCCAGTCGTCCTCGTTTTTTGAAATCGCTCCACCCATGAGCGTGTGAACTCTTGGATGAATTTGGTGTCTATCTGTGAATGTTCCCTCAAGGTTACCCATCCAGCGTCTCGCCTCACCGACGGTTTGTTCGACGAGAGTCCGCATCGGCAGACACCAGATGAGCCGGCGTGGTGTCGTGGCAGGCGTGTTAAGGAGGCGCCATGCCCAGCCTAGCGTGACTGCGGCCGTTTTACCAAGGCCGGTCGGAGCTATCAGCACGTCGATATCGTCGCGCTCGGCGACGGTACGTTGATACAGAAAGGGCACGACGGGACGGCCATAGCCACGTTCGTAGAACGCATCTATCGACAACTTTAAGGTCATGAGGTGATGAACTTCATGGCTCTACGCACCACGGGGAAAATCGAATGGCGAACGATCGTATGTCTACCCTTCAATGGGGCCGCGATCTTTCGGTCGCGGAATTAGTGGCGATCTTTTGCGAGGCGATACTACCCCGGCAATGCTTCAATGGAGCCTTCGGAAGAGAAGGGTAGTCTGAAGGGAGAATAGCACCAATATTCACGAAGGTCAAGGCTTTATTGCTGGGGTGGATATGGAGGGGGGATGGGTCTTGACGCTGGGGCTCGCTAGATGTTAAGCTCGCTCAGAATTTCCGACGAGAACGGGTCTTCCGGTTGGTCGGTTGAGAGGCATAAGATCGATGGGGAACCTTCCGGTTATTACGGGCAAGGAGCTTGTGCATATCCTTTGCCGCGCGGGATTTCGAATTGATCGGAAGAAAGGTTCGCACGTAATTCTTGAGCGATCTGGCCCGCAGGGGGTGCACACGCAGATTCCGGTCCATGGTTCGAAGGCGATTGGGCGCGGGCTTTTGGCTGCAATCCTCCGTGACATCGGGATGACGGCGGACGAACTCCGACGATTGCTTTGAGGCTTGCACAGGGCGCCTATGCAGCTGACGGGGGGATGTTTACCCTACTGATATGAAGCTCCATGCCGTCGGATGGCGGAACTTCCAATCCCTTATCGTGTAGATAGGAGAGTTCTAAGGCAATGGCCTCGCGAGCCATCTGAAGGGCTTCTTCAATAGTGTCACCGTGCGTGTGCACGTGTGGGAGCGCCGGCACGATAACTTGAAAACCGCAAGCATCATCCTCTGGCTCAAGAATTACGCGATAAGATAGATCCGTAGGCATACCTCTCCCTTCGGTGTATCGACGGCATTTCCGCTTCAATGGGGCCAAGAGACCGCCCTCCGGGAGGGGTTCATGGCAGTCTGATCATCGGCGTCGTGTTGATCACGGAATAAAGAACCCCGGATCAAGCAACCGCCGCTGCTGGTTGGGCTTCAATGGGGCCGTGACGTTTCCATCGCGGAATGGCTCTTCAACTTCGCGTTCGGCGCGCTCGACATCGTCGCTTTAATGGGGCCGCGACGTTTCCATCACGGAATGGATGAACGCGCCAGTGGCGACGCCGACCTGCGTCAAGCTTCAATAGGGCCGTGATGTTTCCGTCGCTGAATGTTGGTGTGCGTCTCCTGGCGCATTGAACCGTGGATGGGGCTTCGATGGGGCTGCGATGTTTCCATCACAGAATGCGGTTTTCATGATGTCAGAGAGGGCCAGGTCCATACGGCGCTTCAATGGGGCCGCGATGTTTCCATCGCGGAATGTCGTCGTCCTCTCCGTTCGGACTTTTCTTCTACCCAAAGCTTCAATGGGGCCGCGATGTTTCCATCGCGGAATGGAATGCCGCGCCGAAGGTATCGTTCGAGACGGTGCGTAGCTTCAATGGGGCCGCGATGTTTCCATCGCGGAATGCAAACCGAGGAGACGGAGATGACACAAACCGACGACGCTTCAATGGGGCCGCGATGTTTCCATCGCGGAATGCGGACTCGCGAGGGTCCGCGCGAGACGGTTCGCAGCGATGCTTCAATGGGGCCGCGATGTTTCCATCGCGGAATGACGCGGTCCGCAAACGCCTGAAGAGTGGGAAGCTGCGTAGCTTCAATGGGGCCGCGATGTTTCCATCGCGGAATGGACCGTACAAATGCGATAACTGATGATATAAAGAAGGCTTCAATGGGGCCGCGATGTTTCCATCGCGGAATGGGAGGCGCTTTGGGATCGGCTCACTATCGCCGGGATGCTTCAATGGGGCCGCGATGTTTCCATCGCGGAATGTACGCTAGCACGCTCCGCTCCCTCGACCATTGCATTGCTTCAATGGGGCCGCGATGTTTCCATCGCGGAATGTCCAGCAGAACGGAGCAAACCATGCCCAAACCGAAACGCTTCAATGGGGCCGCGATGTTTCCATCGCGGAATGTGCAGTCCGCCGGCGAAGGCGCCGATATCCTCGCGGCTTCAATGGGGCCGCGATGTTTCCATTGCGGAATGCCCTCACCGAGACTATCGCCCAGCTGCGAAAAGAAGCGCTTCAATGGGGCCGCGATGTTTCCATCGCGGAATGTCCGCGAGGACGGCCCTGACAACGGATTCCCCGCTCGCTTCAATGGGGCCGCGATGTTTCCATCGCGGAATGATCGGTGCGACGAGCGTGATGAAGCGCCAGGTTTTCTCGCTTCAATGGGGCCGCGATGTTTC